>NZ_BNBT01000098.1 GCF_014656095.1 Streptomyces longispororuber | reverse complement strand
CCGGCCCCGGCGGCGGCCGCTCCGGCCGCTCCCGCCGCGCCGGCTCCCTGACGGCGGGCGGTGCCGCGCTCGTGCGCCGGGGGCTTGGCACGGTCCTTGACGGGACGGATCTGCTGGGTGGCAGGGTCCTGGGCGGGGGCCGCGGGACCCGGCTCGTGCGGGGAGCCGGTCGCGCCCCGGCGCGCGGGCGCCCCGGCCGGAGGCTTGTCGCGGTCGGTGACGGGTCGGATCTTCTGCGTGGCGGGGTCGTGGGCGGGCACACCCGAGGGGCCGCCCTCGGCGCCCGGCCGGCCGGGAGCACCCGGGGACGGACGGCGCGCGGCGCGGTCACCCTGCGGCGCCCGGCCTCCCTGCGGCGCCCGCCCGCCCTGGGGCGCGCGGTCGCCCTGGGATGCCCGCTCACCCCGGGACGGGCCGTCCTGAGGCCCACCGTCGCCCCGGGAGGCACGCTCGCCCCGGGGCGCGCGGCCACCTCGGGACGCGCGGTCACCCTGGTGTGCGGGCCCGTCACCCTCGCCGGGGACGCCGGGGTGCCGCCCGGCCGGACGGTGCGCCCCCCGGGGGGCGTTGGCCGCAGGCCCGTCCTCGGGGGCGGCGGGCTCCCCGGGCCCGTCAGCGGGCCCGCGCCCGGGGCCACGCTGCTGCTGCGGCTCGTCGCTGCTCATGTCTCGCGGAACTCCCAGTTCGCGTCGTACGCCTCGTACGACCCATTGCACACTGTCTCCGCATGCCCTTCTGACCAGGCACGCGCCGCGCGGCGAAATTGCCTGGCACGGACGGTCCGCTCACATTAGGCTCCTGCGCTTCGGTCCGGACACACCGGTCCGGGCGCCCGGCCTTGAGCGGGACGAGGCTCTCTGAAAGGGATGTCCGTGAGATCAGGACGGTTCCGCCTGTACGCGGCCGTCGCCGGAGGTAACTTCCGGAGATTCGCCACGTACCGCACGGCGACCCTGGCGGGTGTGTTCACCAACACCGTGTTCGGCGTGATCCTTGCCTACACCTACATAGCCCTCTGGGACGAGAGACCCGGACTAGGAGGATACGACCAGGCGCAGGCGCTGACGTACGTGTGGCTCGGTCAGGCCCTCCTGATGGCGATGGCGGCGATGGGCGGCGGCTTCGAGACGGACCTGATGGAGCGCATCCGCACCGGCGACGTCGCCGTCGACCTCTACCGGCCCGCCGACCTCCAGGCCTGGTGGCTCGCGAGCGACCTGGGCCGGGCGGCGTTCCACCTCCTGGGCCGAGGTGTGGTACCGATGATCTTCGGGGCGCTCGTGTTCCAACTCGCGCTGCCGGACGACCCGTTGACCTGGCTCGCGACGCTGCTCGCGGTCCTGCTCGGCGTGGTGGTCAGCTTCGCCCTGCGCTACCTGGTGGCGCTCAGCGCCTTCTGGCTCCTCGACGGCGCGGGCGTGGCCCAGGTCTCCTGGCTGGCGGGCACCTTCTTCTCCGGCCTGCTGCTGCCCCTGCACGTCTTCCCGGGCGCCCTCGGCGAGGCCGCCCGCGCCCTGCCCTGGTCGGCGCTGCTCCAGGTGCCCGCGGACGTGTTCCTCGGCAGGCACACGGGCACCGGGCTGCTCGCCGTGTACGCCTTCCAGGCCGCGTGGGCGGCCGCGCTGCTGGCCCTGGGACGGCTGCTCCAGGGCCTCGCGACCCGCCGGGTGGTGGTCCAGGGTGGCTGAGCTGCTGCGGGACCGGGAGACGGCCCCCGGGGCGCGCGCGTTCGACGGACCGGCCGGGCCCCTCGCCCGGGCCCGGGAGGGGCTGCGCGCCTACGGCCTGATCACCGCCATGTGGATCCGCTCCACGATGGCGTACCGCACGTCCTTCGTCCTGACGGCCCTCGCGAACCTCGCGGCCACCGGCCTCGACTTCGTCGCGATCCTGCTGATGTTCTCCCAGGTCGACCGGTTGGGCGGCTACGGCCTCGGCGAGATCGCCTTCCTGTACGGCGCCGTCTCCACCGCCTTCGGCCTCGCCGACCTCACCATGGGCTCGATGGAGCGGCTCGGCAGGCGGGTGCGCGACGGCACGCTCGACACCCTCCTGGTCCGGCCCGTGCCGGTGCTCGCGCAGGTCGCCGCCGACCGCTTCGCGCTGCGCCGCCTGGGCCGGGTCACCCAGGGCCTGCTCGTCCTCGCGTACGCCCTGGGGAGCACCGACATCGACTGGACACCCCTGAAGGTCCTGATGATCCCGCTGATGCTGATCAGCGGCACCGGGATCTTCGCCTCCGTCTTCGTCCTCGGCGCGGCCTTCCAGTTCGTCGCCCAGGACGCCTCCGAGGTGCAGAACTCCTTCACGTACGGGGGCAACACGCTGCTCCAGTACCCGCCGACCGTCTTCGCCCAGGAGCTCGTGCGCGGCGTCACCTACGTCGTGCCGATCGCCTTCGTGAACTGGCTGCCCGGACTGTACGTCCTGGGCCGCCCGTACCCGCTCGACCTGCCGGCGTGGGTCGCCTTCACCCCGCCGGCGGTCGCCTTCGCCTGCCTCGCGCTCGCGGGCCTCGCCTGGCGCGCGGGCCTTCGCTCGTACCGCAGCACAGGGAGCTGACGCACGCGTGACCAGTGACTTCATCACCCTCGACGGCGTCGAGAAGGTCTTCGACGTCCGCAGGAGGACCGGCTTCCTGCGCCGGGAGCGGCACCAGGTGCGGGCCGTCGACGGCATCACCTTCCAGGTGCCGCGCGGCGAGATGGTCGGCTACATCGGCCCGAACGGCGCGGGCAAGTCGACCACGATCAAGATGCTGACCGGCATCCTCACCCCCAGCGGCGGCCGGCTGCGGGTCGCGGGCATCGACCCGGCCCGCGAGCGCACCCGCCTGGCCCGGCACATCGGCGTCGTCTTCGGCCAGCGCACCACGCTCTGGTGGGACCTGCCGCTCATCGACTCGTACCGCCTGATGCGCCGCATGTACCGCATCCCGGACGCCCGGTACGCCGAGAACCTCGACCGCTGCGTCGAACTCCTCGACCTCGCCGCGCTGTTGGAGGTCCCCGTACGGCAGCTCTCGCTCGGCCAGCGCATGCGCGGCGACATCGCGGCGGCGCTGCTGCACGACCCGGAGGTGCTGTACCTGGACGAGCCCACCATCGGCCTCGACGTGGTCAGCAAGGCCAAGGTCCGCGGCTTCCTGCGGGACCTGAACGCCGGGTCCGGCACGACGGTGCTGCTCACCACCCACGACCTCACCGACATCGAGCAGCTCTGCCGGCGGGTGATGGTCATCGACCACGGCCGCCTGATGTACGACGGCCCGCTGGACGGCCTGCACGAGGTGGGCCAGAGCGAGCGCATGCTCGTCGTCGACCTCGAACGCGAACTGCCGCCGCTGGAGGTCGAGTCGGCGCGGGTGGTGCGCACGGAGGGGCCCCGGCAGTGGCTGGCGTTCCCGGCGGCGGCCTCCGCCGCCCCGCTGGTCGCGGCGGTCGCCGAGCGCTACCCGCTGGTGGACCTGTCCGTCCGCGAGCCGGACATCGAGGCCGTGATTGCCAAGATGTACGCCGACCGGGGGACCTCGTAGGCTTCGGGTATGACGGACGCCGAGTCTCCGAAGCCGCCGGCCCCGACACCGGCCGTACCACCGGCCGCGCCCGGCTCCCCGGACGCGGACCCCGCCGAGGCGCGGCCCGCCACGGGGGAGTCCGCCGAGGCGCGGCCCGCCACGGGGGAGCTTTCCGAGCTGCACCCCTCCGACCTGCGGGCTTCCGACGCCGACCGGGAGCGGGTCGCCGAGGTCCTGCGCCAGGCGGTGGCCGAGGGCCGCCTCGACATGGAGGAGTTCAACGAGCGGGTGGACGCGGTGTACCGCTCCCGTACGTACGGCGAGCTGGAACCCCTCACCCGCGACCTGCCCACGGCGACCGCGCCCGCGGTCTCCCTGGCCAAGGGCTCCTTCGACGACGACCCGGCCTCGACGGAGATCGACTGGTCGCGGCGGGTCGACCCCGGGGCCGAGCCCACCTCCCGCGGCGCCTTCGCCTTCTGGAGCGGCTTCAGCCGCAAGGGCGGCTGGACGGTGGGGCGGGTCTTCACCTCGTTCGCGATGTGGGGCGGCGGCGAGATCGACCTGCGCGAGGCGCACTTCGCCGACCGCGACGTCACCATCCGCTGCTTCACGGTCATGGGCGGCATCGGCGTCATCGTGCCGCCCGAGCTCGACGTCACGGTCCGGGGCCTCGGCTTCATGGGCGGCTTCGGCGACGACGCCACCGGCCGGGGCACCCCCGGCTCCCCGCGCGTGACCGTCACCGGCTTCGCCCTGATGGGCGGCGTGGGCGTCGAACGCAGGCTCCGCAAGGCGGAACGCCTGCGCCGCAAGGAGGAGCGCCGCCGCGCCCAACTGGAGGCCAAGCAGGCCCGCCGCGCGGAACACGAACGCCGCCACGAACTCCACCGCCGCCGCACACAGGACCACCACCGCCACGCCGACGCCCACCGCCGCCGCGCGGAGGACGACCACCACGGCATCCACGGCGGGGACGCGAGCTAGGGGCCGCGGCGGGGGCCGCTCGTCAGGGTGCCCCGGCACGGTCCGTCCGGTACGGCTTGTCCGGCACGGTCCGCCCTGCACGGCTTGCCCGGCACGGCTTGTCCGGCACGGCGGGGGCGCGGGGCCCCCGCCGCCCGTCCCCGGCGTCAGATGTCCAGTTCCGCCTCGATCCGCTTGAGCTGGTGCCGGGCCATCGCCAGGTTGGCCTTCTCCTTGTCCAGGGCCAGATACAGGAACAGGCCGCTGTTGTTGCGGGACTTGAGCAGCCGGATCAGGTGGTACTGGTCGTTCAGCGTGATCAGGACGTCCTCGATCTCGCTCTTGAGGCCGAGCATCTCCATGGTGCGCACCTTGGCGCGGACCACGTCGGTGTTGCCGGCCGCGGCCACGTTGAGGTCGAGTTCCTTGTTGCCGCCCAGGGTGCCCAGGGCCATGCCGCTGCTGTAGTCGACGAGGGCGGCGCCGAGCGCGCCGTCGATGGCGGTCATCGCCTCTTTGAGGGCCGTTTCGGTGGTGAACATGGGGCTCGTACTTCCTTTTCGTCTGTTGGTGGAGCGGGCTGAGGAAGGGGTCATGGTCAGGAGTTCTCCAGTCGTTCGAGCGCACCGCCGAGCAATTCGCCGATTCGCGCGCCGGACCGGCGGCCTTCCAGGTGGAGCCGGCCCACGTTGACGCGCGGCTCCGCGAGGAGAGTGAGGACGGCGGAGGGGCCCGCGGCGTACGCCGCGACGTAGCCCCCTTCGCCGTGGACCAGGAACTCGTGGGCGAGCCCCTGGCCGGCGGCGTCCGAGAGCCGCAGCGCGGCCTCCAGGACGTCCACGCCGAAGGCGGCGAGGTGCGCCGCCGCCGCGTCCGTGGTGTCCCCGGCCAGCACACGGCCGTCGGTACCCGCCGCGAAGGCACCGGTCAGGCGGGGGACGCGGGCCCGCAGCCGGGCGAGTTCGTCGAGCACGTCGGGTTCCACCGTCATGAGCTGCCTCCTCCAGGCGCGGCGCCGTGCTGCCCGACCCCTCACGGCGCGCTCGCCCGGGGGACGGCGACATCCGGTGTCACAGGGCCTCCAAGGCGGCGCGGACCCGGAGCAGCAGCGCGGTGTCGGGCGGGACGAACCCCTCCGCCGCCCAGGAGGGGGCGGGGGAGTCCCGGGGCGGGACGTCGTCGGCCCCCGCCGCCGGTCCGGGCGGCGGCGGGCGGGGCGGGGCGAGGAGCCCCGCGGTGGCGAGCCGGCGCACTTCGAGCAGGACGTGGAAGAGCGGACGCCCGAGCCTGCGGGCCAGGTCCGCCGGTGTGCTGTGGCCGTCGGCGAGGTCGAGGAGCGCGCGGTGGCGCACCGGCACACTGCTGCCGGGCGGCACCGGGCGGCGCACCAGTGGCGCCGTGTCCATGGCGGGGCCCGGCCAGACGTCGTCGAGCAGCCGTCGGCGGCGCCGGGCCTCCTGTTCCACGGCCGCCGCCGGCACCGGGCGCGCCGCGTGCAGGCCGTGCGCGACCCCGTGCCGGAACCGCGTCGGCCCGCCGCCCGGGGCCAGGGCGAAGAGGGCGGCGTCGTGCAACGCGGTGAGCAGGCAGATCTCCAGCTCCCCGGGCGTGAGGAGGCCTTCGGTGACGAGGTACCGGCCGAGCCCGGTCCGGCGGTGCCGCCCGGTACGCGCGGCGGCCTCGTCCCACACCGCGCGCGGCAGCCGGCCGCCCGCGGTGAGGAGGACGTCGACGCCCGGCGCGGCGCTGCTCTCGGCGTGGCTGACCTGCCCGTCGCGCAGGTACAGCGTGCCGGTGTCGCGCAGCAGCGCGCCGGTGGCGCCCTCCGCGGCGAGCCGCAGGAGCATGGACTGCCGCGTCGGCAAGGTGGCCGACGAGGGCGGGTCGGCCCGCGGCGGCTCCGTCGTCCTCATCCCAGGACCAGCCTTCGGGCGGTCTCCTTGAGGCGGATCCGGGCCACGGCCAGGTTCCCCGCGTCGCGGTCGAGCCAGAGGTGCAGGAAGAGGCTGCTGTCGTGGCCGGTCTCGACGAAGCGCAGCACGTGGTAGGCGGTGCGGGTGGTGACGATCAGGTCCTCGACACCGGTGCCGCCGGTCCTGCGCGGCCCGTCGCCCCCGAGCCCCGCGCTCCCGGACCCGGGCTCGAACCCCGTACCGCCCGGCACGCGTCCCGTACCGCCCGGCTCGCGTCCCGCACCGTCCGGCTCGCGTCCCGCACCGTCCGGCCCGTCGTCCTCGGGCGGCCGGAACGTGCCGTACTCCACGGAGCACCGCGCCAGTTCCGCCGCTTCGACGGCGGCCGCCTCCGGCTGTCCCCGCGGCGACTCCCCGGCCGAACCCAGGGCCAGACCGCACGTCCAGTCCACCAGCGCGGCCCCCCGCGCGCCCGGCAGGGCCATGACCTCGTACAGAGACATGTCGATGTCCGACATCCCGACTCCCCTCCCCGCACGACGCGCCGTACCGCGTGACGTGCCGTGGTGACGCGGAGGTTATGCAGGGGGAAGAGGCCGGCGGAAGGCTCTGGCGCATTCCACCGGAACATGCCGGAGAACGACAGGGGAAGGCCGCCCGGCGCCCGTTCCTTGACACTTTGAGATTGCATCTCGGGCAGGCGAACGAATTCCTTCGTCATGACGAGTGACTCGTGCGCGGACGGTCGGCCGTACGAAAGGAAAGCGATTCCCGAACGGCGATCCGCACCGTATTCCGTCACCGGCGCGAAACCCGGAGGCCGTGTGGTGGTGGTCGCGGGGCGGCGCGGGAGGACGGCGTATCGCCGGAGAGCGGTGTACTGCCGGAGGCGGTGTACTGCCGGGCGGCGGCGCGGGCTCAGAGCTCCGCGGCCCCCGCCCCCCGCAGCGCCGACACGTCGAAGGTCTCGCCCATGCGCTCGAAGCCCGCGTCGCTGGGGTGGAGGCTGTCGCCGGAGTCGTAGCGGTCGAGGAGCTTGCGGGGGTCGTACGGGTCGCGGAGGGCCTTGTCGAAGTCCACGTAGTCGTCGAAGACCCCGCCGGAGCGGATCTCGGCGTTGACCGAGCGGCGCACCGCCTCCAGGGCGGAGGTGTGGCCCCGGTGGCCGCCGAAGGGCATCAGCGTGGCGCCGACGACGCGCAGGCCCCGGGCGTGCGCCCGCCGGGTCAGCTCGCGCAGGCCGTCCACGATGCGGCGGGGGTCGGCGCGGTGCGGGTTGCGCAGGATGTCGTTGATGCCGAGGGCGACGACGACGGCCTTGACGCCGCTGCGGCCGAGGACGTCGCGGTCGAACCGGGACAGGGCGCTGGGGTTGCCCGCGGGCGCGCCCGGGAAGGGGGCGGGCTTGCCGTCGGACAGGACGCGGTTGCCGCTGATGCCCTGGTTCACGACGCTGTAGCGCGGCGCGCCGGGCTCCTCGCGCAGCCGGTCCGCGAGCACGTCCGTCCAGCGCCGGTTGGCGCCCATGGTGGAGGTGA
Source organism: Streptomyces longispororuber (assembly GCF_014656095.1). Lineage (GTDB taxonomy): Bacteria > Actinomycetota > Actinomycetes > Streptomycetales > Streptomycetaceae > Streptomyces > Streptomyces longispororuber. The sequence goes on along the minus strand of NZ_BNBT01000098.1, from coordinate 24,474 downwards.
TGCCGTCGGTGATGGAGTCACCGATGACCACGACCGTGCCGGTCGTGTCGCTGCTCAGTACGTCGACGGCGGAGACGTAGCGCCAGTACGGGCTCTGCTCGCGGTACGCGGCCCCGGTCGGGTCCTCCGTACGGTCGCCGTCGGCCACGTAGGAGATCTGGCGGGCGTGCGGGTGGTACGTCACCGGCCCGGAGGGCGTCGGCGCGTACGTGGTCACGAGCAGGTCCGCGTCGGCGGGCACGCGCAGCCGCGCCGTGTCGCTGACGACGTGGCGGCCGGGCGGGATGACGACGGAGGTCTCGCCGCCGAAGGTCAGGCGGCGCAGCGTGTCGACGGCCGCGGCCGGGCTGTTCGAGGCGGCGGCCACCGCGACGGAGGCGTGCGTGACGGTGAGCGGCTGCCTGCCGTACAGGTTGGACAGGGTCACGCGGGCGCCGTCGCCGCCGACGCTGGTGTGCACCACGTTCCGTACGGAGCGGCCCGCCAGCCCGCGCGCCCCCGTGCCGGGCTCGGCGCCCGCCGGGGACGCCGACCAGGTGCCGACCCACGTACCCGCGGAGGCGGGGGCGGCGGAGTTGCGGGGGGCGCCCGGACCGGCGCTGATCCGGTCCCGCGCGCCGTCGGCGCCCGTGACGCCGGCGTATATGGCGGCCGAGACCACCACGGTGACCGCGAGCAGGGCGGCCAGCAGTGCATAACCGTGACGCTTGGTCATGCGGGCTGTGTCTCCTCGGGCAGGGGGAGCCCGAGGCTCCGGTGTGAATAACCCATGATGCGTCATGGCGCGCGAGGAGGCCGACCCCGCCCCCCTCCGCTCACTCGGACGCCGGGAACTCGCCGTCCGTTCCAGGAGTCGGTCTGGTGAGGACGCGAGGGAACTCGACGAGGACTCGACGGGGGCGCGGCGGGGAGACGACAGGAAGCCCGGCAGGGACCGCGGCGGGGACAATGCGTACGACGAACGACGCGAGACGGGGCGTTACGGGATGAAACGTACGGAAGGTGCTGAACCGGTGGGATCGGCGGAACGGGAGGCGGCGTCGGCGCCGGCGGAGTCGGCGCAGGGAAGGGCGGAGTCGGCGCAGGGAAGGGCGGGAGCGGTGCCGGGAAGGGCGGGAGCGGTACCGGAAACGGCGGGAGCGGTACCGGAAACGCCGGGCGCGGTACCGGAAACGCCGGGCGCGGCGGGGAAGGGGGATCTCCCCGGTTTCACGTACAGCGCCGCCGACGAGGAGAAGCGGCGCGGCGTGCGCCGGATGAAGCTGACCGCGACGGGGCTGCTGCTCTTCGTGGCCGTCGTGTACGTCCTCGCGAAGTGGGCGCAGCACGAGGGCGCGGGCGCCTGGGCCGGGTACGTCGCGGCGGCCGCGGAGGCGGGCATGGTGGGCGCGCTCGCCGACTGGTTCGCGGTCACGGCCCTCTTCCGGCACCCACTGGGCATCCCCATCCCGCACACGGCGATCATCCCCAAGAAGAAGGATCAGCTCGGCGTCTCCCTGGGGGACTTCGTCGGCGAGAACTTCCTCTCCGAGTCCGTCGTACGCCAGCGGCTGCGCGCCGTGGGCATCGGCAGCCGCCTGGGCGCCTGGCTGGCCGAGCCGGAGCACGCCGACCGCGTGACGGCCGAGCTGGCCACGGCGCTGCGCGGCGCCCTGACGGTGCTGCGCGACTCGGACGTCCAGGCGGTCGTCGGCGAGGCGATCACGCGTCGCGCGGACGCGCAGGAGATCGCGCCGGGCATGGGGAAGATGCTGGACAAGGTGGTCGCGGACGGCGGCCACAAGCGGTTCGTGGACCTGGTGTGCGTACGGGCCCACGACTGGCTGGTCGCGCACGCGGACCAGGTGATGGTCGCGGTGCAGGGGGGCGCGCCCGGCTGGACGCCGCGCTTCGTGGACAAGAAGGTCGGCGAGCGGGTCTACAAGGAGCTGCTGCGCTTCGTCACCGAGATGCGCGACATGCCCGAGCACCCGGCGCGCGGGGCCCTCGACCGCTTCCTCACCGACTTCGCCGCCGACCTGCAGTCCGACTCGGACACCCGCGCGCGGGTGGAGAACCTCAAGCGCGAGGTCCTGGCCCGCGGCGAGGTGCAGGACCTGATCGCGTCGGCCTGGTCGGCGGTCCGCCAGATGATCGTGGCCGCGGCCGAGGACGAGCGCAGCGAACTGCGCCTGCGCGTGCGCGCGGCCCTGCTGTCGCTCGGCTCCCGCATGGCGACCGACGCCCGCCTCCAGCAGAAGGTCGACGGCTGGGTGGAGGGCGCGGCGGTGTACGTCGTGACGACGTACCGCGACGAGATCACGTCCCTGATCACCGACACCGTCGCGGGCTGGGACGCCGAGCAGACGTCGAAGAAGATCGAGGCCCACATCGGCCGCGACCTCCAGTTCATCCGCATCAACGGCACGGTGGTGGGGTCGCTGGCGGGGTTGGTGATCTACGCGGTGTCGCGAGCGTTCACGGGCTGACCCCACCGGGCCGAAGCGTGGCGCTGCGGCGCCGGTCTCGACGGGGTGTGCCGCCCGGCCTCAGCGGGGCGTGCTGCCGGGGCTCGGCGCGGCCCTGGCCTCAGCGGGGCATGCTGCCGGGCTAGGCACGGTCCCGGCCTCAGCGGGGCGTGCCGCGCGGTCCCGGCCTCAGCGGGGCGTACTGCCGGGGCTCGCCGCGGCCCCGGTCGGCAAGGAGTGCTACGGGGTTCGGCGCGGCCCTCGGCGCGGGACGTTTCGCAGGACTTCAGCGCCGCCGGTCGGCCACGGCCCACGAGGCGATCCCCACGGCTCCCGCGACCCCGAACACGGCGGGCCAAGCCCCCACCCTCTTCGCCAGCGGATGCGACCCGGCGAAGGCAGCAACGTACGCCCCGCTCAACACGGCAGCGGCCGTACCCCCGGCCCGCCGCTGCCACTCCTTGGCAGCCAGCCCCCCGGCCACGGCCAGCACGACCCCACCGAGCGGCCGCTTCTTGGTGAACCGAGCGGTGGCATACCCACCGACGAGCCCACCCGCGGCGATCACCGCCGCGGGCACCTTTGCGTCCTTCATGCCTGCCTCACTTCCGAACTGTTCTCGAGGGGCGACGGTAAGGGAGCCGAGCCCTTGGCTTGAATCCGATGGGGTTCTCTATGGCTGTGCGGGTACGCCCCGGGTCGGGACGCACCATCATGCCCAGCTCACCTCCGGCTGGATGCAGGGGACGTAGGAGCGCGCCTCGCTCCGTGCGCTCATCGCGGGTCTCCCACCCTGGTCGGCCGATGACGATTCGGACTCGTGAACCTCGGCGTCGACATCCGGAACATTCACCCGCCTGAACGCTTCCGGAGCGCGGACCTGGCGCAACGACCCGACCACATGGGCGCACCGGGCCCTGGACAGGTCGGATCGACCGAGTCGTCGTTGGCCGAGCCGGCCGTGCCGGTTCACGGACACGACCGGCAGCCTGCGGGGGGTGCGCGGCCCCGGATCTGCGATTGCTCTACGGCAGCTCGATGTCGATGCTCAGGGTGATGACGACAGTGACGCGACGGTCGCGCCGGTTTCGGATCGGCCGCCTACGGGTGCCGGGTCGCCCGGGCGGAGCCACCAGGACGCGCTTCGTGCGCCGGCGGCGGGTTCTGGAGGCGCCGGAGGAGATCGGGAGGGAAGCCATTCTGTCATCGATGATGGCGATCAACTTGCGGTAAGTCTGCAGAATTCCGTACGTGACGCCCTGTTCGGCCAGGAACGCCGTCCGGCTCTCCTTGCTCCCAAGGGAATCGTACCTGGTGACCAGGTCGCGCATCATTTCCAGTGTCGGCTCGTGTTCGAAGGCGTGAGTCACGGGAATTCTCATCCTGTCGGAGATGAAATGGGTGAATTCGCGGGAGCGGTGCGTGCTGCGGACGTGTATCTGCTCGACGGGCGAAGCTCTTTCCGTAGGGCATGCCCATGAGGCGGCAGGTCTCGGTTCGGCGCGGGAATCCGATGTCGTCGTAAGGGATTCGGGAAAGCTGGTTTCGATGCTGTCGCGGGGGAGGGGTGGAGCGTTGTGCGCGAGTGCAAGTGCGAGGGGTTCGGTAACCGGGTGGGGCGTAACGGGCACAGCTCGCCCATGGTGCAGGTCCTGCATGTCGGCCCCTCGTCGTGCGGGTCGACGTGTCAATTAACGTTATACATGCTGCCACTTGTCAAACCATCCTGGTAGGGTGGGACCCTGATGCTGGCAGCGGCTAGGAGTGGCGGCAGTGCACGGTGGGGAAGACTTCGGGCCTTGGCTGGCTCGGCAGTTGAGGATGGCCGGCAGGACGCAGACGGAGTTGGCCGACTCCGTGGGGGTGACGCGTGCCGCCGTCTCGGCCTGGATCACCGGGCGCGCGAGACCACGGGACGAAACGATCAGGAAGATCGCAACGGCCCTGGGTACGGACGCCAGCACCGTACGCAACCGCACCACGGACACCTTGGCCGGCCGACCGGTGGCCTGGTACCACCGTCCCGCCCCCCGCGACGGAGGGCGCGAATTCGGCAACGCGGCGGCCTTCGCCTTCGAGGCCGATGTCTCGGTGCTGGCCCGTGAAGCGACGCAGAACAGCCTCGACGAGCGTCTCGACAACGGTCAACCGGTACGCGTCCGGTACACCTTGGACGAGCTGTCGGGGGAGACTCTGGCCGCCTTCCGTGAGGCGATCAACTGGAAGGAGCTCGCGTCCCACTACGAGGCCGCGGCGTCCCGGACCCGGAAGGTCGGACAGGTCATCTCCGCGGGGTTGCGCGACATGTACACCCGGGACCGGCTGGTCCTGCTGCGCGTCGACGACTACAACGCACACGGCCTGACCGGTGACGACTACGAGGACGGCCGTTTCGCCGCCGTCGTGCGACGGCAGCTCGACAGCCGCAAGACCGCCAGGGACGCCGGTGGTTCGTACGGTCTGGGCAAGGCGACGCTCTGGGCGACCAGTCGACTCGGCCTGGTGCTGATCAACTCGACTCTGTCCGAACCGCATGAGGGGCGCAGGGAGCGACGACTCATCGGACGGCTCGATCTGCCGTGGCGTGAGGTGGACGGCAAGGCATGGGCCGGGCCCGCATGGTTCGGCAGGCCCGACCCTCACGTGGACGGTGATGACGTCGCCCGTTCCTGGTGGGCCGACGAGGAAACGGTGGACCGACTCCGTCTGACCCGCGAGAGCGGCGAGCCCGGCACTTCCTTCCTGATCGTCGGTGCCCACGACGTCGCGAGTCTCGCCGATGCGGCGTCGCCCGAAGGTGAGGGCGTGGATGACGACAGCGTGCAACGCATGCATCAGCGACTGGTCGAGGCCCTCGGGCGGAACTTCTGGGCCGCCATGACCTCCGGCGGAGGCCGTCGGCCGTTGTTGGAGGCATCTGTTCGGTCGTTCCGAAACGGCAAGGAGGTCATCCCGGAGCGACACGTCGATCCCGATGTCGAGCAACCTGCGCGTACCCGGGCCTTCCGGGCCTTCCTGGAGGGCGCGACGGTGGATCGCCTGACTGAGGCGGGCCAAGTGGCCATGACCACGGTGCCGTTGCGCGTTCCCGGCCGTGAGGGGTTCGGAAGCGGCGGGGAGCACCGAGCGGTGCTCCTCGTGACGGACGGCGATGACCTCGACGGCGAACCGTACGCCCTGACGATGATGAGGGGTAACCGCATGACGGTCAGGGTGGGCCCGGTCCCGAACCTGCCGATCGGTACCAATCCGTTCCAGGCCGTACTCCTCGCCGGACGGGCTGCCGGTGACGCGGCGCCGTTCGCCGACGAGGCCGAGGCCTTCCTGCGTGCTTCCGAGCCGCCGGAGCACGACAAGTGGGGGCAGACGGATGAATTGCGGACGTGCTACTCGCCCTCGGCGTACCGACGGATCGCCGCTCTCACGCGGGAGGCCAACAAGGCTGTACGCGACCTTGTCGCGGTGCCCCAGGAGAAGCGACGCGCCGGCACCGAACGACTTCGCAAACGGCTGGCGGTCGGCGGCAGACGTACGGGGCGCCCTGCCGCCTCCGGCGGCACGGGCATCCCGACACTGGACGAGCTGAACGCTCACATCGGCACGGATGGCGCCTGGTGCGTCACCGCCGAGGTGAGGATCCCGCAGGGCGGCGACTCCAGGCCTCTGGTCCCGGTGGCCAAACTGGATGTGCGATCGGGACCGAAGCCGGTTCTGGCGTGGGCGGAGCTCGTTGCTCTGCACAACTGCGAGCTGATCGACGGGGCCCTGCACTTCACCAGCGGGGCACGGAGAGCCACCTTCAGCGGAGTCACCGATGTGTCGACCCATCCGGTGCGGACGACGCTCAGCGGCCTCGTCGTCGAATTGCGGACGGGTAAGGAGGACAAGGCGTGAAGGCCTATCCGTACAGGCGTCTCGCCGGTCCCGTGTCGCTACGCGTGACAGCCGTCGAACTCAAGGTGCCGGGTGAGAGCCGAGAACCGCTCGACACCAAGGCCTTTTCGGTCGTCGAGCAGGTCGTCGCTCTCGGGGGGACCGGGTTCGACGATTGGGAGAGTGCCCGTCTGAAGTTGTCGGCCACCATTCCGAGCAAGGCCACCGCTCCCGACAGCGGCTGGTCCGATGTGTCGGTCGTCGCAGTCCTGACGGAGAAGGCCACCAACGCCCGGACCGTCGTTCCTCTGGAGTCCACGACGGAGAGCGGGCGGGAGTGGACGGGCTTCCTGGACGTGTGGCGTGCCGATCACCGCGACCGCGCGTCCCTGTCGGTCCATGTGGTTGCCAGGGCCGACGGCGTTCCCGGGCGTGTGATCGCCACTGCGCAGAACGAATGGATCGTCGACCTGTCAGCGGAAGCGCCCAGGCGGCAGCGCGAACTCGACGTCGTCATCGCGGGCTTCCGCGAGGGGCCGCAGTGGCGGCGTCCCTTCAGGGAGGTGCCGTGGATCGTCGACACCTCCGGCGACGTGGCGGCCGTACATGTGAACACCGACTTCGAAGGTCTCACGGATCTGCTGTCCGGCAGCGGCTCCGGGGTCGAGGGTCTGGTTCGCGATCTGTTGTTGGCACAGATGTGTACGGACGTGTGGACCGCCGTGTTTCATGCCGCCGTCGGAGACCTGGAGGTCGAGGAGGACGGTACACCGCTCTTTCCGCACGACTGGAGGGGAGAAGTGCTGCGCGAGATGCTGCCGGACGTCATGCCCGGCAGGCCGCTCGAGGAGGCCTTGGGCGAGGTGCACCGGCGACGCACCGAGGCAGCCGGATGGATCGATCTCCAGCCCCGTATCCATTTCGCCGCCACGCGGCGGGCCGAGATGCCCAAAGCCTTGTCCACCACGATCCGCGGCCTGGACCGACTTCAACAAAGGGCGGACGCGTGACCCATAAACCAAACTATCTGCCTGAACGTCTGGCTCTGCTCTCCGACCTCAACGCGGCGCAATACGTCACGGAAGGACTGCTCAACGGGAAGGAGGACGTCCCTGCCATAGCACTCAGCAAGATCGTGGAACCTTTGCCCTACGACGGAGCCCGAGCCGCGCTGGCCCCGGTGCGGGAACTCGTCGATGACGCGATGTGTGAGTATCGGGACGAGAAGCCGACGAAGGCGGACGCCTGGCTCGCCCCTCGCCTCCACGCCACGCTGCGGCTCAACCGCAGAGAAGCCGCAGACCGGAGGCTGTGGAACTTCCTCGCGCTGGGCGTCGCGCCGGATTACGTCGTCTGGCGATTCCTCCCGGAACCGAACGGCAAGGAGAAATCGGGAGAGGCGCCCAAGGTGGCCTACCGCCGTTTTCGTGGCGCGCATTACACCCAGGCTTTTGCGCGGTTGTGGTGGATGGCGGAGCTCTTCCGGAACGGCTCCGACTACCGGCCCGTGGCCAGGGCCTGCGCGATCCAGGACATGATCAATACCGTCCTTCGTCTCGATGTCATCGACCACCGCCCCACGGCGCAGGCCATGGTGCGCCTGCTCGACCGGGGCACGGTGACGACCGGTCGCGAAGTGAACGCGTTGGCCGGCGCGGTCAACGCGTCCGCCGCCACGCTGATGTACGACGTCGTCGCGCCGGATGTCGAACGCGACGGCCGGCCGGTGCAGGAGTGGGTGGAGGCTGCGGAAACAGCCGGACCGGTGCCCCGCCGGATGCTCCCGGAAGGTCCGGACGAGGAGCAGGCTCCCGAAGGCTCGGTGGAAGCGCTGGCCGACTACTTCACGGAACTGCTCGTCGACGCGCCGGTGCGCGGACGGCCTGCGACCGAGGACATCGGCGACTGAGGAACCAGGTCCGTCACTGCTTCAGTCGTCGCCGGTGGAGTCGGCGCCCGGCGAGGGGCGCCACCCGCTCAGTCTGTCGATCAGTTCGCGTTCCGGCCGTCCGAATCCGAGCGCACAGCTCAGGATGTGGAGGGAGAGCCGTGGAGGAATGGCGTTGCCGATCTGTTGAGCCACATCGGTGGATCGCCATGGGTACGCGGCGGGGAACGACTGGAGGAGGCCTGCTTCCTGGAAATTCAGTCGCTCGAGCTCTTCCCCCATTTCCTTCACGCCGGATTTCGTCTCCTTGAGACGGTAGACGCGATTACGTCGAATCTTGCCGGTGACTGTGGCCGAAGGTTCCTGGGAGGTGCGGCGACCACGCTTCTTGGGGTCGCCACCCGAGCCGTAGTTGGAAACCACCACGAAGTCGGCGGGGCGGTCGGACAGGACGTCCTGCATCGCCGTCCAACGCTCGACCGACTGATCGTCGTCGGAACCCGTGAAGAGGGCTTGCTGCTCCTGCTCCGGCTGCGGCCGTTCGGGAAGCCGCTCTGCCCCCGGCCGGTACCGCTGATGGGTCGGTCGGGGGAACTCGACGGTCTTGGAGCTGCTCTCAGGGGCGTACCGGGCGATCAGCACAGCGCGCCGACGGGTCTGGGGTACGCCGAACTCCTCGGCGTGCAGGACATGGGCGTCAGCCGCGTAGCCGGCGGCCCGGAGGATGTGGACGTAGTGCTTCCATACGGGCAGGACGGTCGGTACCTGCTCCAGAACGACGACCTCGTACGGTCTGCCGCGCTTGAGCTTGGCTTCCATGATCCAGCGCAGTGGCTGGAGCACGAGCCCCGTGCGATCGTCCGACATGGCGTCGGTCTCGGCCTTGACCTCTTTCCACGCGGCCTCGAACGCTGCCGCGTCCTCGTGCCCGCTCAGCCGCGTGGCCAGCCGCTTCACGTCCTCCAGTGCTTTGTGCCCCTCGCGGTTCCCGGCGACGGAGAACGACTGGCACGGCGGACCGCCGGTGAGCACGTTCGCGCTCTCGACCTCGGCGTCGCACGGGCCGAGATTCGCGACGTCCTTCTCCTCCGTGGTCAGCAGGTGGGCGGCCGCACGCGTGGCGCGTGTCGGGTCGTCCCACTCGACCCCGATGGACTCCACGCCCAGGACCGTGGCGGCGATATCGAGACCGCCGGGGCCGGCGAACAGATCCACGATGCGGAAATCTGCAGGCTGAAGCGATCGGTCAGGTGCGGGGGTCATGGGATTGAAGTGTAGCCGGCGACCGATGGTGCTCAGGTCCGTACGGGAGAGCCGACGTGAGGGAACCGATGAGCCGGTCAGGCCCGCAGGGCATCGGCGATGGCGGAACCCAGAGCCTTGCCCACGGGGGGCGGCGAGGCGTGACCGATCTGACGGTAGCGAGCCGTCTTCTTCCCGGCGAAAATCCAGTCCATGGGGAAGGACTGCAGGACGGCAGCTTGATCCACTGTGAGCTTCTTCAGGGGGGAACCGGACTTGTCCGATTCCTGTACGCCATCCGGTCCGGGCACCTCGTCGGCCAGTGCGCCTCCGTTGACGCCCATACGGGCCCACGCCTTCTTCGATCCGGTCAACCCGAGATCGGCGCCTCCACGCTTGTCGGAGCCGCCGACCAAAGTGGGTGCCACCTGATCCGCCTGCGCCGCCCAGTCGTCGGCGCCCGCCCAGCCCCGAGCCGACATGGACGGGTGCAGGGCCTCCCCCACAGTCGTGTGTCGTGTCACCGTCGGCATCGGCTGCTGAAACTTGCCGAAGAACTGGTTCTTCAGGGCGACGAGCACACCTTGCTTACGATCCTGTGGGACGCCGAAATCCTGCGCATTTAGGATGAACCAGTGAAAGCCGTAACCGAGGTGTTCGAGTTCCTGCTGGATGAACACACGCACCTCGTCGAAGGCATCGCTGTCGACGAGTCCAGGAACGTTCTCGATCAGGAGAGCACGCGGCTGCACGGCGTGGGCCAAGTAGACGGTGGCCTGGAGGAGGCGCAGCTCGGCACCGGTCTCGATGCGCTTCGCGGTCGCTGAGGACTTCACTCGTGGAAGGCCGGCCGACAGCAGATCCACGTCGTAGGTCTCTTGGTGATCAACCGGATTGAACTCCAGCAGATCCATCTGGAGAACGTTCCATGTCGGCCGGTTCGTCATCAGCGTCTGGCAGGCGATCGGATTCGAGTCCAGGAGCAGGACCGGTGCGAAGCCGGCCTGTTCCAGCCCGAGGGCCAGTCCTCCACCGCCCGAACAGACATCCACGAATCTCAAGCCGCTCACTGTTCTCCCTTGTTCTGGCGCCGACCTGCCCGGCGTTGGCGTGCGACGGCGGTCGCCACGCGTTCGGCCACGCTCTCGGGTGCCTCGTGTTCCCAGAACCGTAGAACGATCCATCCCTCATCGGTCAAGTGTTCGCTCGTCTCCGCGTCGCGCGCGATGTTGCCGTCGAGCTTCTGTCGCCACCACTCCGCGTTCGCCTTGGGGCGCGTCGCGTGTTCCGGGCAGCCGTGCCAGAAGCATCCGTCGAGGAAGACGGCCACCTTGGCGCGGGTGAACGCGATGTCGATCGTTCGTCGGGACATCCCGGGTACCCGCACGTTGAGCCGGTACCGGTGGCCCGAGGCGTGCAGCAAACGGCGCACCGCCACCTCAGGGGCGGTGTCTCGACGGGCCTGGCGACTCATCCTTGCCGAGACGCCGGGCGACGACGGCTTCGCGGTACTCATGAAACCTTCTCGTCTCGTACGGTCGGGTTCCGCGCGAACGGAAGCGCGGCGGCCGGCCCTATGCCCCGTGGCACTCCCCGTACTTCCGCCCCGACCCACACCAGCACCCCTCCGAAGCCCGAGGCGGCCACCCCACCGCTCGTCCGCGGGCCGCCAAGGTCGTGGCGTACTGGGGGAGGAGGGTCGCGTCCGAAGGTGAGGTGCCCTCTGAGGCGGCGAAGGCTTCGTAGGACGGGACTGTTCCTGTGACGATGCCCAGGTTGGGGGTGCCCGAGGCGGCGAGTTCGCGGAGGGAGGACTCTATGGTCGCCAGGTGGGCCTCGTGGGAGGGGTACTCCGATGTCAAGTCCGGGTACGCCGCGAGGAGTTCCGTGAGCTCCGGGGCCGGCCAGTGGAGGACCGCCACCGGGAAGGGGCGGGACAGGGCCTCGCGGTAGGTGCCCAGTTCGGCCTGGAGGCGGGTGATCTCGGCGCGGATCTCCTCCGGGTTCTCCGAGCCCAGGGACCACACGCGCTTGGGGTCGTGGAGCTCGTCCAGCGGCACCGGCGTGCGGCCCGCCGCCGCCGCGCGGGCCCGGTGCACGCGGTCCGCGCGCTCGTCCCAGTTGTCGTGCGGCGCGCCGAGCAGGCGGCGCACGCGGTGGCGGCCGTAGAGCAGCGGGTGCGTCGCGTAGGGCGGGTCGAGGTCCGGGTCGGGGAGCAGGCGGTCCAGCGCCTCGGAGAAGGTCGCGTGGGCCTGGTCCAGCTCGTCGTGGGCCTCCAGGGCCTCCGCGACGATCACCCAGGGCGCGGCCTCCGCCGGCCGCGAGCCCCGTACGCCCTCTATGATCGCCCGCGCTTCCGCCTCGTGTCCGTACTCCCACAGGTTCGCCGCCTTGAGCGCGCGGATCAGCGTGGGGTTCTCCGGCGGGTGCGGGGCCGACGGGGAGAGCAGCTTGTCGTAGAGCGTCGTCGCGCGGTCGCGGGCGTCGGCCAGCTCCAGGTGGGCCGCGGCCTGCAGCAGCAGGTGCTCCGCGTCCTCGGGGTAGAGGCCGGCGGTGCGCTCCAGGCGCTCCGCTTCGGCGATGTGGTCGACGTGGTCGGCAGGCGTGTCGGGGCGCATGGGTGACACCGTACTGCCGTTCGTGGGGTGGGGTGTATGGGCCGCGGCCCCGGTGTGGTCCGGTGTCGCACCCCTCGCGCCCGGGCCCTTCCTCGCGCCCTTTCCTCCGCTGTGCGCCCCCTGGGGGCCGGCCGGGGACCTCGCCCCGCAGCGCGCCACGCCCCGCCCACAGTGCGCCGCACCCCGCCCGCAGCGCGCCACGCCCAGCCCCCGGCACGCCGCACCCCCGTCGTAGGCTGCCTCTTCGTGATCATTCGCCGTCGGCCGCATCTGCTCTGGCTGCTCGTCCCCTTCGTGCTGTACCTGGGGGCGCTGCCGTTCGCCAACCGGGTCGAGCCCGTCGTGCTCGGGCTGCCCTTCCTGTTCGTGTGGCTGCTCGCCGCCACCCTGCTCACCCCCGTCGCCGTCTGGCTCACTTATCGGGGGGACCGGAAGAGGCGGGAGGGGCGGGTGTGAACACCGCTGTCGCCACTTCCGTCTTCGGGGTGTTCATGGTCGGCACCGTCGTGCTCGGGCTGCTCGCCGTCAAGGGCCGCGGCGGGCAGGGCGGGCTCGCCGAGTGGTCGGTGGGCGGGCGGTCGCTCGGGCCGGTGTTCATCTGGGTGCTGATGGCGGGCGAGGGGTACACCAGCTTCAGCTATCTGGGGGCCGCGGGCTGGGGGTACAACTTCGGCGCGCCCGTCCTGTACGTCGTCGCGTACATGTCGTGCGGGTACGCCGTGGGCTACGTGGTCGGGCCTTTGCTCTGGGAGTACGCGCGGCGGCACGGTCTGGTGAGCATCAGCGACATGGTGGCCCACCGCTTCGGCCGGCCCTGGCTGGGGGCGGGGATCGCGGTGCTGGTGACCGTGTTCCTGCTGCCGTACATCCAGTTGCAGATCACCGGGATGGGGGTGGTCGTGTCGACCATCTCGTACGGGGCCATCAGCCTGAACTGGGCGTACTTCATCGGGTTCGCCGTCACCACCGGGTTCGTCGTGGTGAGCGGGCTGCGCGGCAGCGCCTGGGTCTCGGTGCTCAAGGACGTACTCGTGATCGGGACGCTCGCGTTCCTCGCGGTGTACGTGCCGCTGCACTACTTCGACGGGTACGGGGACTTCCTCGACCGGGTGGTGAGCGAGAAGCGCGACTGGCTCACGCTGCCGGGGCACGGCGGTTCGCCGTACGGGGAGGCGTGGTTCGCCACGACCTCCTTCCTCAACGCCCTCACCGTGGTGATCTTCCCGACCACCGTCGCCGGGTACCTCGGCGCCCGCGACGCGGACGCCCTGCGCCGCAACGCCATCTGGCTGCCCGCGTACAACGTCCTGCTCTTCGTGCCGATGCTGCTCGGTCTCGCGGCGCTGTTCGTGGTGCCGGGGCTGACCGGGGCCGGGTCGAACCTGGCGCTGTTCGAGCTGGTGGTGGACTCGCTGCCCGCCTGGGCTGTGGGCGTCATCGGGGTCGCCGCCGCACTGTCGTCGATCGTGCCGATGGCGGTGTTCATGCTGGTCATCGGAACGATGTGGGGCAGCAGCGTGCTGTCGCTGCTGCCCCGGTGGCGCTCGCCCGCGCGGCAGAAGCTCGCCTCGCAGGGCGTCGTCGTGGCGGCGGGGGCACTCGCGCTCGTCCTGACGTACGCGACGCCCAACACCCTCGTGCGGCTCTCGCTCATCTCGTACGAGGGGATGGCCCAGCTCGTCCCCATGCTGCTGCTCGGGCTGGTGTGGCGGCGCCTGACGCTCGCCGGAGCCGTCAGCGGGCTCGTCGTGGGGGTCGCGGTCGTGTGCGGCCTGGTCTTCACCGACCGCGACCCGGTGTGGGGCATGAACGCCGGGATCGTGGCGCTCGGCGTCAACCTGGCGGTCGCCCTGGTCGTGTCGGGCGTCGGCCCCGGCGACCGCGACCCCCGGCCGGACGGCGAGGTGCTCGCCCGCGATCCGGCCGGGACGGAGGAGGAGGGCGGGGCCGTCAGCGGCGCCGGTCCGGAGGCAGGACGACGGTGAGTCGCGGGGCCGTCAGCGGCGCCGGTCCCGCGGCACGACGACGGTGAGTCGCGGGGCCGTCAGCGGCGCCGGTCCCGCGCCAGGACGACGGTGAGCGCGGCGAGGACGCCGAGCCCGGCCGACACGGCGAGGGCCACGTCCGCGCCGTGCGCGAGGGCGGCGGGGGAGGACCCGGAGGCGGTGGACACCGCGATCATCAGGGCCACGCCCGCCGCCGAGCCGATGTACCGGGCGGTGTTGCCCGCGCCGGAGCCCATCGCGGCACGCCCCGGCGGCACCGACTCGACGGCGAGCAGCGGCAGGGCGGCGTTCAGCAGGCCGCTGCCCACGCCGGAGAGCAGCAGCCCCGGCAGCAGGCGCGGCCAACTGCCCGCGGCCGCGCCCAGCATCGTCACGGCCGCGCCGGCGTGCAGCAGGAACCCGGCGGCGAGCTGGTGCCGCGCGCTGACGCGGCCCGCGAGGCGCCGGGCCTGGAGCGCGACCAGGAAACCCGTCCCCGACCAGAGCACGAACAGCCAGGCCGTGCCCATCGCGGTCAGGCCCATGGTGTGCTGCAGCACCGTCGGCAGATAGCTGAACAGGGCGATCACCGACAGGCCGGTGAACAGGCCGCCCGCCGTCGAGGTGAGGAACAGCGGGCGGCGCAGCAGGCCCAGGTCCAGCATCGGGGTGCGCGCCCGGCGTTCCACGTACGTGAACACGGCCAGGAGGGCGGCGGACAGGCCGAGCAGGGCGCCCACCGGGGCCCGCAGCCAGCCGTCGCGGCCCAGGGTGAGCGCCGCTAGCAGCGCGACCAGGGCCAGGCCGAAGGTCACCGCGCCCGCGAGGTCGGGCCGGCCGGGGCGCGGCGCGCGGGACTCGGTCAGGGCGCGCGGGCCGAGCGCGCCGACGGCGAGGGTGGCCAAGGCCATGACGGCGTACGGCAGGCGCCAGTCGGCGAGCGTGGCGAGCGCGCCGGAGACGACCGGTGAGAGCGCGATGCCCCCGCTGACGCACGCGCCCCAGACGCCGGTGGCCCGGATCCGCCCGGGCCCGGCCGGGTAGGCCTGGGCGAGCAGGCCGAGGCTGGCCGCGAGGACGGCGGCGCTCGCGGCGCCCTGGACGACGCGGGCCAGCGTGAACATCCAGGTGGACGTGGCGAGCGCGCCGAGCGCCGTGGTGACGCCGAGCGCGTACGTCCCGTACAGGAAGACGCGGCGGCGCCCGTAGTCGTCGGCGAGGCTCCCGGCGACGAGGAGCAGCGCGGCGAGGCCGAGCGGGGTGCCGTTGAGGAGCCAGGCCTGCGCGGACAGCGAGGTGCCGAGCGCGGCGGCGGTGTCGGAGAGCGTGACCATCGGGGCCGTGTAGGTCATCAGGGCCATGAAGGTCGCGGCGCTGGTCAGGGCGAGGGTGCGGGCCGGGGCGCCGGCGCCGGTCCTGGCGGGTGCCGAAGCCGTGGCGGGTGTGACGGGTGTGGTGGGTGTGACGGCCGTGGAGGTGGCTGGGCGTGGCATGCGTGAGTGCCCCTTCGGAAGGCGCGGGGTGAGGCGCCCGCGCCGGCGAGTCCTGTCAGGTTCGTTGATGGTTCGTTCATTGAACTTGCGGTGCCCGGCGACCGTAGCAGGAGTAAGTTCAATGAATGAACCAGCCCTGGGTAAAGGTGGCTACAGTGGGGCCATGGCTCTCGGCAAGGACTACGCGACGCAGGAGTGCTCCATCGCCCGCGCGCTCGAAGTCGTCGGGGAGCGCTGGACGCTGCTCGTCGTGCGGGACGCGCTCTACGGCGTCCGGCGCTACAACGACTTCCTCGTCCACCTCGGCATCCCCCGCGCGGTCCTCGCCGCCCGCCTCCAGACGCTGACCGAGGCGGGCGTCCTGGAGAAGCGGCCCTGCGCGGACGCCCCCCGGCGCCACGAGTACGTCGTCACCGAGCGCGGCCGCGCCCTGTGGCCCGCCCTGCGCGCCCTCGGCGCCTGGGGCCTCGACACCTTCGGCGGCACCGCGCCGCTGCGCCTGTTCCGGCACGTCGCGTGCGGTACGGAGCTGGGGGCCGCGGGGGAGTGCCCGGCCTGCGGGGGCCTCGTGCCGGTGGAGGACGTGGAGATGCTGCCCGGCCCCGGACTCGACCCGGAACCGAGCGATCCGGTCAGTCGGGCGCTCCTGGCGCCCCGACGCCTGCTTCAGCCACTCACGACGGATCCTGTATAAACGGGTTCTGTACAGGCGTGTAAACGGGTTCTGTACAGGCGCCGGGAGTCGGAACGCGAGCACGGGGAGGGGGCGGCCTTGGTCAAGGAACTGGTCAAGCGCTGGGGCGCGGCCCTGCGGCCCGCCCTGATGCTGTTCGTCCTCCTCGTCGAGACCGTCCTCGCCGACACCGGCAGCCTCACCGCCGCCGTCGCGTTCGCCGCGACCGCCGCCGCGGGCTCCGCCCTCGCCCTGTGCTCCCTGCTCGCCGCGCGCTGTGCGCCCGCCGTGCCCCGCACCCGGGTCCGCACCGCCATCCGCGACCGCGAGCGGCGCACCGCCTTCCTGCCGCAGCGCGCCCCCGACGCCCGGGGCCGCACGCGTCCGCGAGCACCCGGCCGTCCCCTCCTGACGGCCGCGTAGGGACCCCGGCTCCACCCCTCCTTCCGGACCCCCACGCGGGTCGTCCTGCCGATCAGCACGTCTTCCCCCGGCACGACGAGACCCCCGGAGGGCTCACCCATGTCTTTCTTCGCCGACCTGGTCGCGGACCTCGCCGACCTGTTCGCCCCGCTCTTCCACGGCTCCGCGATGGCCGCCGCCATCGTCGCCGTCACGGCCTGCGTACGCCTGCTCGTCCACCCGCTGTCGCGGGCCGCCGCGCGCGGCCAGAAGGCGCGCGCCCGGCTCGCCCCGCAGATCGCCGAGCTGCGCAAGAAGCACGCCAAGAACCCGGAGAAGCTCCAGAAGGCCGTCCTCGACCTGCACCGCGCCGAGAAGGTCTCGCCGCTCGCGGGCTGCCTGCCGGGCCTGTTCCAGTTGCCGGCCTTCTTCCTGCTCTACCACCTGTTCTCCAGCTCCCGCATCGGCGGCGAGGCCAACGAGCTCCTCGACCACGAGCTGCTCGCCGCCCCGCTCGGCGGGCGCTGGGCCGACGCGCTCGGCGACGGCGGGGTCCTCGGCCCGGCCGGGCTCGTCTACCTGGTGCTCTTCGCGCTCGTCGCCGCCGTCGCCACCTTCAACTACCGGCGTACGAAGCGTCAGCTCGCGGGCACGGGCCTGCCGGCGGGCGGGGAGCAGGCGCCCGGGGCCGAGGCGATGGCCGCGATGACCAAGTTCATGCCCTTCCTGTCCTTCATGACGCTGGCCACCGTGGCGTTCGTGCCGCTGGCCGCCGCCCTGTACGTCGTCACCAGCACGACCTGGAGCGCCGTGGAGCGGGCGGTGCTGTACCGGGACATGCCGCACGGGGCGGCGGGGGCTGCGGTCGGCGCGGCGTAGCGCCCGGCCGGGTGTGGCGGTCCAGTACATGAACGGGGTCTTGCGGGGCGGACGGTGAGCTTGGAGGATCGGCCGAACCTCCGATGGTGCCGCACCTCCATCGGCCGGGCCGGGCTCGACCAAGGGAGACACACCATGAAGCTGCTGCGAGTCGGTACGGCGGGTGCCGAGCGCCCCGCGCTGCTCGACGCCGCGGGCACCCTGCGCGACCTGTCCGGCGTCGTGGCCGACATCGACGGCGCGCTGCTCGCCGACGACGCCGCGCTCGCCCGCGTCCGCGCCGCCGCCGACGCCGGGGACCTGCCCGTGCTCGCCGCGGACGGGCTGCGGATCGGGCCGCCGGTAGCGCGGATCGGCAAGGTCGTGTGCATCGGCCTGAACTACCACGACCACGCCGCCGAGACCGGGGCCGAGCCGCCCGCCGAGCCCGTCGTCTTCCTGAAGGCGGCGGACACGGTGGTGGGGCCGAACGACACGGTGCTCGTACCGCGCGGCTCGGCCAAGACGGACTGGGAGGTCGAGCTCGCGGTCGTCATCGGGCGGACCGCGCGCTACCTGGACTCGGCCGAGCAGGCCCTCGCGCACGTCGCGGGCTACGCGGTGGCGCACGACGTGTCCGAGCGCGAGTTCCAGATCGAGCGCGGCGGGACCTGGGACAAGGGCAAGAACTGCGAGACGTTCAACCCGCTCGGCCCCTGGCTGGTGACGGCGGACGAGGTGCCGGACCCGCAGGCCCTGTCCCTGCGCCTGTGGGTCAACGGCGAGCTGAAGCAGGACGGCACGACGGCCCGGCAGATCTTCCCGGTCGCGGAGGTGGTGCGGTACGTCAGCCGGTTCATGACGCTGTACCCGGGCGACGTGATCAACACCGGCACGCCCGCCGGGGTCGCCCTCGGCCGCCCGGAGCCCAAGCCCTACCTGCGGGCCGGGGACGTGGTGGAGCTGGAGGTCGAGGGGCTCGGGCGGCAGCGGCAGGAGCTGAAGCAGGCCTGAGGTTCCCTCCGGCGGGCGCCGGCACCTCCTGGCGCCGCCGCCCGGTGGGAGCGGGTCGCGGGGGTTCGTTCCGGCCCGCCGCCGATCGGCCCAATGGGGGCCGTGCCGAGCGTGTCTCCCGGCCCCCGTGTCCGTATTACGCATATTTCCGTATATGCGAAGAAAAAGCTCAGCGTATCTAGCGACTGTCGTGGCCGTCGCGGTCGCGGCAGTCGTCGGCGGGCCGGCCGGGCAGGGTGTCGCCGACCCGCTGCCCGGCGGCCTCGGCCCGTGCAAGGGCTCCGCCTGCCCGGACCGGTACCCGGCAGTCAACAACGGGCCGGTCACCGGCCGCGACGAGAACATCAACATCTTCGTCGGCGAGGACATGCGCGTCCGCGAGGCGGCGGCCGAGGCCGAGGGCAAGGTCGTCGTGCTCGGCGACTTCGACATGAACAAGCGGGCCGGCGCCTCGCAGGTCTACAACGTGGGCGTCGCCGGGGTCGGCTCCCGCGTACCGCCGCCCAACGGCTCCGACTTCCTCACCGCGGGCGACGACCTGACCGTCGCCCCGGGCCAGCGGCTGCTCGCCGAGGAGGGCTCGGTCAACGGCGTCGTCAAGTACGGGGACGACCTCAGCGGCACGGTCATCCCCCGAGCCGTCCGGGACCCGGGCGCCGCCGACCCGTACGCGGCGCTGCCGGGGCGGCTGACCGCGGCCAGCCGCTGTTACGCGTACGAGGGGGACGAGCGCCGGGCGGCCAACGGCACCGTGACCTACAGCAGCGCCGCGACCGTCTTCCACGGCGACGGCACGTCCGCGCTCCAGGTCTTCGAGGTCGACCGCGACCTGGCCAGCTCGGGCGGCGGTACGCAGGGCATCACCTTCACCGACATCCCGGCCGGGGCCACCGTCCTGGTCAACCTCTACGGCGACGTACGCCAGATCAACACGTGGGTGGACGGTTTCCCCGGCCTGGGCGGGCGGCTCCTGTGGAACTTCCCGGACGCCTCCGACGTCGAGTTCAACGGCTCCGCGCAGTTCGCGGGGAGCGTCCTCGTGGGCTCGGCGGGCAGCACCGCGACCGTGCGGATGCCCGGCATGAACGGGCGCTTCTTCACCGTGGGCTCGCTGACCCACACCTCGGCGGCCGGGGGCGGCCAGGAGTTCCACAACTACCCGTTCACCGGGGACCTGCCGTCGTGCGCGACGCCGTCGCCGACGCCTTCGCCGTCTCCGGACGAGAGCGATGACCCGTCGCCGTCTCCGTCCCCGGATGAGAGCGACGACCCGACGCCGTCGCCGTCTCCCTCCCCGGATGAGAGTGACGATCCGTCGCCGTCGCCGTCCCCCGACGACAGCGATGACCCGGAGCCTTCCCCGTCCCCGGACGACAGCGATGACCCGGAGCCTTCCCCGTCCCCGGACGACAGCGACGATCCTTCGCCGTCCCCCGACGACAGTGACGACCCGTCACCCTCCCCGGACGACAGCGACGACCCCTCACCGTCCCCCGATGACAGCGACGACCCCTGGCCGTCCCCGGACGACAGTGACGACCCGTGGCCTTCGCCCGACGACAGCGACGACCCGTGGCCGTCCCCGGACGACAGCGACGACCCGTGGCCCTCGCCCGACGACAGCGACGACCCCTGGCCGTCGCCGTCCCCGTCGGACAGTGACGGGCCGAAGCCCACTCCGTCGCACACGCCCACGCATCCGCACCCGCGGCCGACGAAGGACCCCGACGAGATGGCCCGTACCGGTACCTCGTCCGGGGAGCTCGCGCTCGTCGGCGGGATCGGGGCGGCGCTGGTCGCGGCGGGTGTCACGGTCGTGGTGACGGTACGCCGCCGCCGGTCCGGCGGGTACGAGTGAGGCGGGCGGGGCTGCGCCCGTAGGCGTCAGGCCGCGGTGAACCGCTCCAGGGCCTCCACCACCAGCGCGTGGTCCGCGACCTGGGGCAGGCCCGAGACGGTCACCGCGCCGACGACGCCCGCGCCCTCGACCCTGACCGGGAACGAGCCGCCGTGCGCGGCGTACCGGTCGGGGTCGAGGCGCGAGGAGTCCTCGAACGTCGTGCCCTTGGCCCGGAACCTGCTGCCCACCAGGTACGACGAGCAGCCGTAGCGCTCGACGACGCGGCGCTTGCGGTCGATCCACGCGTCGTTGTCCGGGGCCGAGCCGGGCAGCGCCGCGTGGAAGAGCTGCTGGCCGCCGCGCCGGATGTCGACCGCGACCGGCGCGCCGCGCTCGCGGGCCAGCTCCACCAGGAGGCAGCCGAGCGCCCACGCGTCGTCGTACGTGAACCGGGGCAGGGTCAGGCGCCGCTCCTGCTCCTCCAGTTCCTCGACGGAGGGGGCGGCGGGCGTCGCCGGGCGCGTCACAGGTCCACCGCCACGCCCTCGCGGGCCGAGCGGCGCGCGGCCTCCAGGACGTCCAGGGCGGCGGCGGCCTCGTGCGCGGTGACGGGGTTGTCGCCCTCGCCGCGCAGGGCCGCGGCCACCGCCGCGTAGTACGCGGGGTAGTCGCCCGGCAGCGTGGGCACGGGGCGACCGCCGCCGGTCAGCGGGGACTCGCCGGAGCCGAGGCGGCCCCACATGCTCTCGGGCTCCGTGCCCCAGGACTCCGCCGCGCCGCCGGGCCGCCGGCCTTCGCGCAGCGCGGCCTCCTGCGGGTCGAGGCCGTACTTCACGTAGCCCGCGGTCGAGCCGAGGGCACGGAAGCGGGGGCCGAGCTGGGCGGCCGTGGCGCTGACGTACAGGTGGGAGCGGACGCCGCTCGCGTGGGTGACCGCGATGAAGGTGTCGTCGTCGGCCTCGGCACCGGCGCGGCGCACGTCCGCCTCCGCGTACACGCGCGTGGCCGGGCCGAACAGCACCAGGGCCTGGTCGACGACGTGGCTGCCCAGGTCGTACAGGAGGCCGCCGATCTCCCCGGGGTCGCCGGACTCGCGCCAGCCGCCCTTGGGGCGCGGGCGCCACCGCTCGAAGCGGGACTCGAAGCGCCACACCTCGCCCAGCTCGCCGTCGGCGATCAGCTCGCGCAGCGTACGGAAGTCGTTGTCCCAGCGGCGGTTCTGGAAGACGGACAGGAGCAGACCGCGCTCCTCGGCGAGCGCCGCGAGGCCCCTGGCCTCGGCGGCGGTGGCCGCGAGCGGCTTGTCCACGACGACCGGCAGGCCCGCCTTGAGCGCGGCGGTCGCGAGCGGCACGTGCGTCTTGTTCGGCGACGCGATCACGACGAGGTCGAGGTCGTCGGCGCGGTCCCACAGCTCGTCCGCGGACGCCACCGTGCGCGCGGCGCCCGCCGCGCGCGCCTCGGCCTGGCGGTCGGCGTTCGACGTGACGACCGTGTCGAGCGCGAGGCCGTCGGTGGAGGCGATCAGCGGGGCGTGGAAGACGGAGCCCGCGAGGCCGTACCCGATGAGGCCGACGCGGAGGTCGTTCTTGCCTTGAGTCATGGAACCCACTTTGGCAACGCGGTTGCCAAAGTGCAAGCGGTGACGACAATGGGGGTGTGAACAGGGGTGTCGGCAACGGTGTGGGCAGGGGTCCGGACACGGCTTCGGACAGGGGCGACGGGGGCGGCGCGGGGGTGCGCGCCCGGCCGCCGCGGGGGCGCAACGCCGCGGTCGTGCTCGACCTGCTGCGCGTGGCCGGGGACGAGGGGGTGAGCCGCCTCGAGCTCGCGGAGCGGGCCGGGCTGACCCCGCAGGGCGTCAGCAAGATCGTGGCGCGGCTGCGGGCGGAGGGCCTGGTCACGGACGCCGGCCGACGGGCGTCCACCGGCGGCAAACCGGCGACCGTACTGCGCCTCGTGCCCGGCGCGGGGGCCGCGGTGGGCGTCCACCTGGAGCGGGACGCGCTGGTGGCCGTGGTGGTGGACCTGGCGGGCAGGGTGGTGGCCGAACGGCGCACGGCGGTGGACTTCGCAGCCGGGGTCGAGGCGGTGGTGGAACTGGTCGCCCGGGAGGTGCGGGTGCTGGCGGGGGGCGCCTTGGGGGGAGGTGCCCGGGCGGAGGGTGCCCCGGCGGCGGGCGGCCTGGCGGTGACCACCCCGGTAGCGGGCGCCGCGGCGGAGGATGTTCCGGCGGAGGCCGCCCCGGCACCAGGCACCCCGGCGGGAACTGCCCCGGCAGAGGCCGCCCCGGCTGCGGGGGCCCCGATGGGTGCCGCCCAGGGGGCAGCCGTCGCCGCGGGCCGGGAGGTCCACGTGTCCGGGGGCGGGCAGGTGGAGGGGTTTCCGGTCGCTGTGCTCGGGGTCGGGGTCGCGCTGCCCGGGCCCCTGGACCACGTACGGGGTGTGCTGCACCGCGTCACCGGCTACCCGGCGTGGGACGGCTACCCCCTGCGGGACGCGCTCGCGGCGCGGCTCGGGCTGCTCGTCGTCGTGGACAAGGACACCAACGCCGCCGCGCTCGGGCTCGCGCTGAGCGGTGGCGGCGCGGAGTCGTTCGCCTATCTGCACCTGGGCACCGGGCTCGGCGCGGGGCTCGTGCTCGGGGGCGGGCTCCACCGGGGTGCCCGTACCGGCGCGGGGGAGTTCGGGCACCAGGTGGTGCTCCTGGACGGGCCCGCGTGCGAGTGCGGTGACCGGGGCTGTCTGGAGGCGCTGTGCCTGGCCGCCGTGGCGCGCGGCGACCTGGACGAGGCCGCGCGCGTGCTCGGCACCGGCGCGGGCAACCTGGTCTCGCTCCTCGACATCGACCGGGTCCTGCTCGGCGGGCGCACGGTGGCCGCGGCCGAGGACGTCTTCGTGCGCGGCGTCCGGGCCGCCGTCGCCGCGCGCACCCGCCGGGAGGGCGCGCGTACGCAGGTCGGCGTCGCGCTCGCGCCCGGCGGGGAGCGCTCGGTCGCCGAGGGCGCCGCGCAGTTGGTCCTGGCGCCCCTGTTCGGGCGGGCGGGAGGGGCCTGACCGCGTCGGCGGTGCGCGGCCCGATGGGCCGTTCGGGGGTATTCGGGCGGACAATCGGCCCGCACGGGTGGTGGCGGCGGCGCGGCGGTGCGCGCGCGTGGCAAGGTCTCGGCCACGACCTGTTGCCTCCCGGCGGGGCAACAGGGCCCGACCGGGCGTGAGTTCGACCCGCGCCCACCCCGCCCCGCCCTGTTCAGCAAAGGTCCCGCATGCGACTTCGCTGCCGTCTGGCCACAGGCCTCACCGCCGCGCTCGTACCCGCCGCGCTCGTCCCCGCCACGGCCGTGGCCGCCGCCGCGACCCCCCTGCCGTGGGCCGGCGTGCAGCAGGCGGAACGCCTCCGGCCCGTCGAACTGCCCGGGCACGCCCGGGGCCAGGGCTCCGCGCGGCCCGCCGGTCACGTCGGTCACGCCGGTCCTGCGGGCCGCGACGCCGCCTGCTCCGCCCTCGTCCCGGCCGACTTCCCCGTCGCCGCCCGCGTCCGCAAGGGCCCCGGCCTCTACGAGGCGGGCGGCGGGCACGGCCGCTGGTCGCTCCGGCTCGTCAACACCGCAGCGCGTGCCTGCGACCGCGTCCACCCCGTCGTCGTCCTCGTCGACCGCAAGGGCAGGCTCCGGCCCGGGCAGGTGCGGCTGGAGTTCCGCGCCGGGGGCCGCTGGCACCCGGTGGACTTCGAGGACGGCGGGCGCGGGGAGACCGTCGGCGTGCTCGACGACGGTACCGGCGGGTTCACCGTCCGGCCCGGCGGGGCGCTGACCGTCCCGGTGCGGCTCGCCTTCACCTCCGACACCACGCCCGACCGCGTCGTGGCGAGCGCCGCCGTCGTGCAGCGCCGCGGCGACGACGGCGACTGGGTGGGGGAGTCCGACGACTACCCGTTCGACATCGCCGGATACGGCGGCTCCGCGTGGCCGCACCCCGGCGAACTCGCCCATACCGGCCCGCGGTTCCTGCGCGGGCTCGGGGTCACCGCCGGCGCCCTCCTCCTCGCCGGCGGAGCCCTGGTGGTGGGGGCCCGGCGCCTGCGGGCCCGGGGGCGCTGACCCCGGCCGCCCGCCACCCACCGGACAGGGCCGGGCCCGCG
>NZ_BNBT01000097.1 GCF_014656095.1 Streptomyces longispororuber | reverse complement strand
CGCCGTCGCCGCCGTCCGGCCGCGCGGCGCCGCCCGCCTCTTCCGGTACGCGGTGCGCGGCGGCCCCGGGGGTGTCGTCGGGCGCGTCGCGCGCGGCGCCCTGGGGCGTGCCGGTGGAGCGCTCGGGTCCGGTGGCGCCCGTGGGACGCCCGGGTCCCGCGGTGCCCGCGGAGCGCTCGGATCCGGTGGCGTCCGCGCGGGTGGGGCCGTGGCCGTCCCGGCCGCCGACCGGGGCGTCCGCCCCGCCGCTCGCGGAGGCACGCGCACCGCGGGCCGCGCCCGACGCCGCGGTTCCGCCCGGCCTTCCGGTCGCCGACGGGGATGTCTGCCCCGTCCACGCCGTCGGCCGCGTCGAACCCGTCGCCTTCGCTGGTATCTCGCTCACGCGAACCGTCCCCTCCAGCTCACCGCGTCCGGCACCGGTCACCGGATGTGGCTGCCCGCAGTATCCAGCACTACGGTGCCGCCCCACACGCCGTTCACGATCACAGCACGGTCTCACCGCTTTTTGGCCCGTGACCACCTTGTGCTCGGCCCGCGCACTTGTACTACGTACCGACGCTCCCTGTCTCCTAACCAGGCAGCGCCAGCTCGAACCACACCGTCTTCCCCGCGGTCCCCGTACGCCCCGGGCGCGTGCCCCAGCGGCTGGACGACCTCGCGACGAGCTGGATGCCCCGGCCGCCCTCGTCGTCGGGCGCCGCGACGCGCTCGCGCGGCGGGTCGGGCACCGGGTCGGAGACCTCCACGAGCAGGACGCCGAGCGGGCCCGTGGGGCGGACGAGCCGGACGACGATGGGGCCCGCCGTGTACCGCAGGGAGTTGGTCACCAGCTCGCTGACCAGCAGGACGGCCACGTCGCCCAGAGGGGCGAGACCCCACTCGCCGAGCTGGCGCCGGACCACGGCGCGGGCGGTGCGCACCGCGCCGGGGTCCGCGGGAAAGTCCCACTCGGCGCAGTCGCCTTCGGTGTCGAGCACGCCGATCACTTCCCAGCCGAGCGACGGAATCATGTCCGGTTTCATGGGGTTAATGGGCACATACCCGATATCCCGGCAGGAGTACCGTGCTCAGGGGGGCACTGTGGCACGAACGGCGTACGCGGCGCGGGTACTCCCCCTTGACGAACCCCGCGCGCCCCCGCCCGTTCCGGCCCCTGCGCGCGACCCCGCAGGCCCCCAGGAGACGGCACGCAGGTCAGGCGGCGCGGTCCGAGAAAACGACACGCCAGCCAGGCGGCGCGGTTCGGGAGAACGGCACGCCGGCCGGACAGGGCGATTCGGGAAGACGGCACGCCGGTCAGGCGGAGGCGTTTCGGGAAGACGGCATGCCGGTCGGGCAGGGCAGCCCGGAAGACGGCACGCCGCCCGGGCGAGGCGTTCCGGAAGGCGGCACGCCGGTTCGCGCGGGGCATGCCCAGGGACGGCGCGCCCGGTCACGCGGGGCGTCCCGCGGCGCCGTGCGCCAAGCCGTGCGCCAGGCCGCCCGGGCGCCGCCCGCCAGACGGCACGGCGGGGCGCGGCGGGGCACCAGGCCACCGCGGCCGGTCAGGCCGGCGGCACGCCCAGGGCGCGGACCGCGGGCACGTCCGCGGGCAGCCACGGCACCGACCACACGGCATCCGGCTCCAGCCAGCGCAGCGCGTCGTGGTCCTGGAGCGGCCGGGGCTCACCGGCCAGCAGCCGGGCCCGCCAGACGCGCATGACGTAGCCGCGGCCGAGGGGGAACTCCCCGGGGACGCGGGCCACGGCCTCCGCGTCGACGCCCAGCTCCTCCTTCAGCTCCCGCGCCAGCGCGTCCTCGTCCCGCTCACCGGGCTCCACCTTGCCGCCGGGCAGCTCCCAGCCCCCGGCGAGGTCCACGGGCGCGCTGCGCCGCGCGGCGAGGAGGCGCCCCGCGTCGTCGTACAGGGCGGCGCCCACCACCATGATCCGCTCAGCCATGCGCCGGAGCCTACGCCCGGGCCGTCAGCGCCCGCCGTTCTGGTTCAGCCGCTCCACCCAGTACAGCCGCTTGGGGCCGCGGTCGTCGAGACGGTCGGCGATCCTCTGGGCCTCGGCCTTGGTCGCGTACCTGCCGACGCGGTAGCAGTTGCCGTTGTCGTCCTGCCGTATCACGAGCCAGGGCAGTACGACCGTCCCGTCGTTCATGCCGTCCCTCCGCTCCCTGCCCCCGGCGCGCCCCACGCCTCGATCAGTAAGGAAACCGCAATCCGCATATGCCCGAGCTTACGCCCGACCTTTACGCAGCGGATACGACTTTGCACAAAGAGATACGCAATCGGCCAGCACGAAGGGGGCGCACCCGTGCGGATGCGCCCCCTTTCACGACTGCGACCGGCCGCGACGGGCGGTAACTCCCCTCCCTTTACACGCTGTTGACACAACCACCCCGCCGTTGTGCGCCCCGCCGCCCCGCGCGGTCGGGGCGGTCGGCGGCACCCTCGCGCGGACCGCCGGAACCTGCGGCGAGAACGGCCAGAATCCGGCGGCGCCCGGCCCGGGCCCGGGCGCCGGGGCTCAGCGGACGGGCAGGTGGTACGCGACCCGGTACCGGTCGGCGGGCACGACGATGTCGGCGGTCTCGACGGGGCGGCCGGAGGCGTAGTACGTCCGCTGCACGACGAGGACGACGTGGCCGGGGACGCCACCGAGGGCGAGGAGCTCCTCGGCGAGGCCGGGGCGGGCGCCGACCTCCTCCGCCACGTTGTCCACGACCACGTCGATGGCGGCCATGCGGTCGACGACGCCGCAGCCGCCGAGGGGGCCCTCCTCGGGGAGCATGACCGGCGTGCGGCCGGTGACGGCGAGGGGCTCCCAGGAGGTGGAGAGCATCATGGCCTCGCCCGCGTCGCGGAAGACGTACTTGGTGCACATCACGCGGTCGCCGACGCGAATGCCGAGCCGCTCGGCGACCGCGCCGCTCGCCTCGGCCTGTTCGCTGCGGGACTCCCAGGTGCCGCGGACGCCGTCGGCGGCCTGCTCCTGGCGGAAGGGCGAGGAGGCGCCGGGGCCGCGGAACCCCGTGCGCGCGATGCGGCGCGGGACGGGGCGCTCGCGCACATAGGTGCCGGAGCCGGAGCGGCCCTCGACCAGGCCCTCGGCCATCAGGACCTTGCGGGCCTCCAGCGCGACCGTGTCCGAGACGCCGTACTCCTCGCGGATCCTGGCCTGTGAGGGCAGCCGGGTGTGCGGAGGCAGCGAACCGTCGACGATCTTCTTGCGGAGATCACCCGCGACGCGCAGATACGCCGGCTGCTCACCGAAAGTCACTGGCCACTCCCATCAGGTTGACAGACAGCAACAGCCTGGCAACCGACGGTTGTTGGCCGCAACCCTAGGCCAAGGAATCACTCGAAGTGATGATTTCCCGGTCCGCAGGGCTTTACGCAGGAGGTTTCCGGCACTATACGGCTCAACTACCTTGAGCCTCGGCGGAGTTGGCGCTCCGCCCTCCCGGCCCCTTCTCGACCCGGTCCAGGAACCGGCCGGGCGCCGCCCGCGCGACCCGGCTCCCCGGTGCCGCGGACGGGCCGCGCCCGGGCTCCCCGGCGGCTCCTTCGGACACGCCTCGTCCCCGCGGCCCGGCTCGGGGCCGTACCGCGGGGACGAGGTCACTCACTCAGCCGGGCGCGCGGCTGGTCGGTCCGCTCAGAACTGCAGGCCCCAACTGTCCAGCGTGCCCTCGTCGCGGTCGGCGTTGTCGGTCACCCGGAGCTTCCAGGTGCCGTTGGCCATCTCGGAGGACGCGTTGACGGTGTAGGAGGTGTTGATGTCGTCCGCACTGCCGCCCGCGCCGAAGTCCTTGAGGACGTACGAGGAGGCGTCGGGGGCGACCAGCTCGATCTTCAGGTCACCGACGTACGTGTGCTTGATGGCGACCGGCACGCTCAGCGACGCCGGGGCGTTGCCCGGGACGCCGGAGACCGTGATCGGGGACTCCACGGAGGAGTTGTCGGTGATGGAGAAGTCCGCGCCGTTCTCGAACTTCGGCCCCGGCGGGTTGGTGCCGCCCCCGCCGACGTACAGCAGGCGGTTGGGCGAGCCGGTGCCCGGGCTGCCGACCACGTTCGGCGTGGCGGCGGAGGTCAGCGCCTGGGAGACCTGCGCCGGGGTGGCCGACGGGTTCTCGGCGACGTACAGCGCGGCGGCGCCCGCCACGTGCGGCGAGGCCATCGACGTACCGGAGATGCTGCTGGTCGCGGTGTCGCTGGTGTTCCACGCCGAGGTGATGTTCGAGCCCGGCGCGAACAGGTCGAGGACGGTGCCGAAGTTGGAGTAGCTGGCCTTGGCGTCGGTGCTGGTGGTGGCGCCGACGGTGATGGCCTCACCGACGCGGGCCGGGGAGCGGGTGGAGGCGTTGGTGGACTCGTTGCCCGCCGCGACCGCGTAGGTGATGCCCGCCGCGATCGAGTTGCGCACGGCCGTGTCGATCGCGCTGTCGGCGGGGCCGCCGAGGCTCATGTTGGCGACGGCGGGCTTGGTGGCGTTGCGCGTCACCCAGTCGATGCCCGCGACCACCTGGGCGGTGGTGCCGGAGCCCTGGTTGTTGAGCACGCGGACGCCGACGATCCGGGCCTTCTTGGCCACGCCGTGCGCGGTGCCGCCGACGGTGCCGGCGACGTGCGTGCCGTGGCCGTGGCCGTCCTGGGCGGTGTTGTCGTTGTCGATGGCGTCGTAGCCGTCGACGGCGCGGCCGCCGAAGTCCTGGTGGGTCTTGCGGACGCCGGTGTCGATGACGTAGACGCTGACGCCCTCGCCGGCCTTGTCCGGGTAGGTGTACTTCTGGTCCAGCGGGAGGTTGCGCTGGTCGATGCGGTCCAGGCCCCACGACGGCGGGTTGGGCTGGGTGGCGGCGACCGTGTAGGTGCGGTTCTGCACGACGGAGACGACGGCCGGGTCCGCGGCGAAGCGCTTCGCCTCGGCCTCGGAGGCATGCACCTCGTAGCCGTTGAGCACCTTCTTGTACGTCCGCTCGATCTCCGCCCCGTGCTTCTTCGCGAGGGCGCGGCCCTTGGCGGAGTCGGCCTTCGCGGCGTCCTCGTCGAGCGTGACGATGTAGCTGTTCGCGACGGCGCCGGGGGCGCCCGCGTACTGGATCCGGCCTTCGGCCGCCTGCGGCTGCGCGCTCGCGGGGAGCGCGGACACGACGCCGAGGGCGACGGCCGTGGCTGCGGTCAGGGCGAGGGTGCCGACGCCGGCCAGTCTTCGGCGGGGGTGACGCGTCACTGCCATCTGAGGGGTCCTCCTCGATCGGTGGTGCGCCGGTGGGGGATGCGACAGGGGCATGACAATGCAGAGGTGACATGTCGACCCGAGTTGATCAATGTTCAACTCTCTGTCGCCGTCGAAAGATTGACGGATCCCCAGACAACCCACAAGGGCCGGGTTCGGACGTAACACGATTGACGTGTCCCGTTCATGGCCGAAAACGGCTGCCGCCGGGGTGGCGGGTATACGGGCCTCCGCGGCCCCGCGGCTCCGCTTTGGCCCTCCTCGGGCCGGACCGTCTCCCGCAGGGCGGCGCACCCCGCCCCAAGAGCCCGGTCAGCGGCTCGCGCTCCGCGGGCGTGACCTCGGCGGGCGCGGCGCGCTCCATGCGGACCGCACCCGCGGCGGCGCCCGCGGCGCCCGCGGCGCCCGCCGCCGCCTTCTCCTGCCCTCCTGCCCTTCTCCCTCCCGCTGCTTCTGTTCTTTCTGCTTCTGTCCTTTCTGCCTCTGTCCCTTCTGCCCGGAACCACATGGCGCACGGCGGCGCGGCCGGAGCTGCCGGGCCGGGAGGGACTGTTGGGTCGCGCACGACGCCTCGTACGAGATCAGCCGACGGCGCTTGTACGGCATGGGTATCGCGGCGGGGCTCGGGTCGGGGCGGGGCGCCCGGTGGGCGGAGGGGCCGTCGGGGTGTGCCCCGGCGGTTACTTGATCGACGTGTCGCCGTGCAGCTCCAGGAACTTGCGGAGCAGCTCGGCGGCGCGTTCGACCTCCTCGCGGTCGAGGCCGTCGAGGAGCCGGTCGTAGTTGCGCAGGTGCTCGACCATCAGCTTGTCCGTAAGCTCCTTGCCGTGGTCGGTGAGGCGGATCTTCACGGTCCGCCGGTCGGCACCGTCCCGGACCCGCTCGACCAGACCCTTGGCCTCCATGCGGTCGATCCGGTTGGTGATCGCGCCCGAGGTGACCATGGCGGCCTTCAGGAAGGCGCCCGCGGTCAGGGCGTACGGCGGGCCGGAGCGGCGCAGCGTGGTGAGCACGTCGAACTCGCCGTTCTCCACGCCGTGGCGCGCGCCGAAGGCCTTCGCCTCGCGCTCCATGACCCGGTGCATGCGCTGCACACGGGCCAGGAGCTGCACCGGCCACAGGGACTCGGTGAGCTCGGGCCGCTCCTTCTCCCACTGCTCGACGATGGCGTCCACGGCGTCGCTCATGCGGGCCACTCTCCCTGACTCGGCTTCTCAACGGGCATCTTCTCAATGTTAAGACACTTGACGTTGAAGGAGCCTGGGTGTTTTTATCTCAACGTTAAGACTCTCACCTCTCAGAAGGCGAAGGTGGAGAGAGCGAACGCGAAGAGAACTGAAGGAGCAGGCATGCCCGCCGAGGTCACCGCCCCCGTCACCGCCGCCACCGCCACTTCCGCCGTCACCGTCCCCGTCACCGCCACTTCCGCCGTCACCACCTCCGCCACTTCCGCTGCCGCCGCCGGGGTTGGGGACGACACCAGGCTTGGGGACGACACCGCAACGACCGGTCGCGTCCTCTCCCCCAACGCCCAGGACCTGCGCTTCCGCGAAGCCCGTACCGCCAACTCCCCAGCGGCGCCACCGTCACCGACGAGCAGGTCCAGGCCATCTACGACCTCGTCAAGTACGGCCCTACCGCCTTCAACCAGTCACCCCTGCGCGTGCCTCTGGTCCGCACCCCCAAGGCCCGCGCACCCCTCGTACCGCACATGACCGAGGGCAACCGCGCCAAGACCGCGTCCGCCCCGCTCGTCGCGATACTCGCCACCAGCCACGAGCCGCTGATGGTCGTGCACATCGGCAGGCCCGGGCTCGACACCTGGTTCCCGCACGCGCCGCGGCTGCCGTACGCGGACGTCGTCACCACCGTCTGACGGCGAGACGCCACTGTCCGACGGGCGCCACTGCCCGACGGGCGCCGCTTTCCGACGGCCGGGCGCCACCGCCACCACCACCGCCACCGGCCGTACATCTTTCGCTTCGCTTCAGGGGGTTTCCATGTCTGCCACGTCCGCGTCCACTGCGGCCGTTTCCGAGCCCGGGGCCGGGTCCGGGTCCGGGTCCGGTTTCGCCCCAGCCAACGCCCGGGAGGGCGCACGCCCCGGCACGCTCGCCCAGGTCGCCGCGCCCACCCGCTCCGGGCCCGGCCCCGTCCCCATAGGCTGGCTCGCCCTGCTCGCCGCGCCCGTCGCCGCCGGGGCCAACGCCCCGGTCCTGATCCTGCCGGACATGGCGCGCTCCCTAGGCCTGTCCACGGCCACCGCCACCTGGCTGGTCACGGCCTTCGCCTGGGCCATGGTGGCGGGCACCCCACTCCTCGCCGGGCTGCTGCGGCGGCGCGGCCCCGCCCCGGTGCTGCGGCTGAGCACCGGCCTCGTCGTCGGCGGCACCGCGCTCGTGGCCGCCGCGCCCTGGCTGCCCGTCGCCCTGGCCGGGCGCGCCGCGCAGTCCCTGGGCGGCGCGGGCCTGGTCGCCCTCGCGATGAACCTCGCGGGGAACACCCGCCGCATGGGCGTCATCAGCTCCGGCTTCGGCGTGCTCGGCGCGGCGGGCCCGCTGCTCGGCGCGACGCTCACCGACGCGGTGTCGTGGCGGCTGGCCCTGGCGGTCTCGGCCGTCGCCCTCCTCGCCGTACCGGCGGTCGCGCGGCACGTGACGCGGACGCCGCCCGCCCCGGGCCGGTTCGACGCCCGGGGCGCCGCCGCGCTCATCGCGCTCGTCACCGCCCTGATCCTGCTGCCGACCGTCCCGCTGCCCGCGCTCGCCGGCGCCCTGGTCGCCGCCGTCCTGCTCGCCGCGCACATCCGCCGCCGCCCCGACGGCTTCGTCCCGGCCCGGCTGCTGCGCTCCCCGCTCTTCGTGACCTCGGCGGTGCTCGGCGCAGCCCTGTCGACCTCGTACTTCACGCTGCTGTTCACGGTGCCGCGGCTGCTCCAGGACCGGGCGGGCTGGACCACCGGCGCGATCGGTACCGGGCAGTTGGTGACGCTGCTGACCGCGTCGGCCGCGTCCTGGCTGCTCGCGGCGGGCGCGGCGCGCCTGGGGCGCACGGCGGTGCGCGCGGTCCTGGTCACGGTGGGGCTGGCGGCGGCCATGACCGCGGTGTTCGCGTCCTCGGGCGCGCTGCTGCTCCTGGCGGCGGGCGCGGCGGCGTTCACGGCGACGGGTGCCAACGCGACGCTCTCCGTGCACGCCGCGTCGGCCGGTACGGACGCACAACGCCCCACCGCGATCGGCCTGTTCGCCCTCAGCTACCAGCTCGGCGGCGCCTTCGGCCCCGGCCTCGCCACGCTGCTCGTCCTCGGCTGACGTACAGGCACGCCAACCCCGGCCGCCCAAGCGCGCGCCCGGGGGGGGGGGGGACGGCCCCACGCGTTCACAGCGGGGGCCGCCTGCGCCCCCACCCGGTGGCGGCCTCGAAGGCGGCCCCCACCTCCAGGACGGCCCGCTCGGCCCGCGGCGGCCCCACGATCTGGATCCCCACCGGAAGCCCGGCCTCCGTGAACCCGGCGGGCACGGCCAGGGCGGGCCCGCCGAGCAGCGACACGAAGAACGCGGACCGCATCCAGTCGATGTACGTCTCCTGCGCCCGGCCGTCCACGACGTCCGGGTACTCCCGCTCCACGGCGAAGGGCGCGACCTGGCTCACCGGCGCGACGAGCACGTCGTACCGCTCGAAGAACGCCACGGCGGCATGCAGCATCCGGGTGTGCTCGGCGGTGGCGGCGGCGAGGTCGGCCGCGGTGAGCTTCCGCCCCTCCTCGATGTTCCAGACCACGGTCGGCTTGAGCAGCGCGCGGTGGTCGTCGAGCACGGCCCCGAGCGCCAGCGCGAAGGAGTGCGCGCGGAGCACGCGGAACACGGCGTCCGCCCCGTCCAGGTCCGGGCAGGCCTCCTCCACCCGCCACCCCAGCGCCTCGAACACCGCCGCCTGCCGCGCCAGCACCTCCCGTACGTCCGGGTCGACCGGAACCCGCCCGCCCAGGTCGGGCGCCCACGCGACCCGCAGCCCGCGGGTGTCGCGCTCCAGGGGCGCCCGGAAGGAGGCGGCGGACGGCGTCTCCAAGGACAACGGGCAGCGCGGGTCGGGCCCCGCCATCACGGACAGCAGCAGCGCCACATCGCTGACGCTGCGCGCCATGGGCCCCGGCACACTCAGCGTGTCCCACGCGTTCACCGCCGGGTACGAGGGCACGCGCCCGGGTGTCGGCCGCAGCCCCACCACGTTGCAGAAGGAGGCCGGGTTGCGCAGCGAGCCGCCCATGTCGCTGCCGTCCGCGAGGGGCAGCAGCCCCGCCGCGAGCGCGGCCGCCGCTCCCCCGCTGCTGCCACCCGCGCTGCGCCCGAGGTCGTACGGGTTCCGCGTCGCGCCGAACACCGCGTTGAAGGTGTGCGACCCGGCCCCGAACTCCGGCACGTTCGTCTTCCCCAGCCGCAGCGCCCCCGCCCCCTGCACCCGCGCCACCACCAGCTCGTCCTCGTCGGGCACCCACTCCGCGAACACCCGCGACCCCCGGGTGGTCCGCATCCCGCGCGTCAGATGCGTGTCCTTGAACCCCACAGGCACCCCGTGCAACGGCCCCACCCCCTCCCCCCGAGCCACCCGCTCATCGGCCCGCCCAGCCGCCTCCACCACCCCCTCCACATCCACCGTGACCAGGGCATTCACCACAGCATTCACCCGCTCGACCCGCCCCACAAAAGCCCCCACCACCTCCCGCACGGACACCACCCGCTCCCGCACCATCCGCGCAAGCTCCCCGGCCCCGGGAAAACAGAGATCGTCGTCGTCCATGGAGGACCATGGTGCGGACGGCTGCCCGGGCCGTCCACAGCCCGCACCGGACGGGTCTTCGTCACACCCACACCCACGACCACCACCGTGCTGCCGGGCGCCCGTGCCACCTGCCGGACGGAGGCAGCACGTACTCGGCCGACGGCTCGGCGGCACTGTGCGAGAACCGACTTCGACGGCATCAACTCCGTACCGCGCGCGGCCAGTCGTGAGTTAGCGTTGTCGTGTACCGCGTGCCTTCCCGGAGGACGTACGCGGCGCGGCCCGCGGTGACGCAGGCCCTTCGGTTCGGTGACGTGACTCATGGAGTGCTCCCGGCGGGAGCCGTCCGGCGACCGTCACCGGTCACGATCGAAGGGGACGCGTTCCTATGGCTGTCGTCGAGTACACGCCCAAGCGCCGCATGTGGGTCCGTGAGGTCCTGGTGGGCATCACGGCGGGGTTCGGTTCGAACCTGGTGTGGGCGCTGGTGCAGGCCGTGGTGCACCGGCTCGGTTGAGTCGGGCGGCGGGCGGGCCTTCCGGGGGCCCGCCCTCACCCCGCCGGGGCCCTGGGTTAACCTACGCATCGTCATCGCGGCCCGACGGGCTTCCACTCCGCTTCGGTGGAGTCACGAAGGACACGCCCCCACCCGCGCGAGTCATCTCGTGCCCGGGGAACCTTCGTGCTCCTGCAGCTCTCCGCAGCCGAACTCGGACAACTCATCGTTGCCCGGCCCGGTTCGGCGTACCTCCCGCTCACCGAGCGACTGATCCACGAGCATGTCCAAGTCAAGGGACGGGCGGCCGAGCAAGGCGACATCGCCTCCTGGGACAACAGCATCCCCGTGGTGGTCAGGGCTCTGCTGGACTGCGGTCTCGACGAGGTGGAGGTGCAGGTCGAGGTCGACCTGCCCCACACCAACTCGGCGGTCGACCTGGTGCTGTGCGGTCGGCGGCCCGGCACCGAAACGGATTCGTACCTCGCGGTGGAGCTGAAGCAGGTACGCCACGCCACGGTCGATCCGCGGTGCCCGATCGCCGTCGACCTCGGGTTCGGGGACGGCAAGAACAAGCTGCACCCGGTGCGGCAGATACAGCGCTACTGCGAGTACATGGTCCGCTATCTGCCCCACCTCCGGGAGGGCGACGACCGGTTGATGGGGGTGGCGCTGCTGCACAACGCGCGGGACGCGGACGTGGAGGCGCTGTTCGAGCTGCCCGAGAGCGACCACGGTTTCCTCTACACGCTCGACGACCTGGAGCGTTTCCGGCGAGCCCTCACCTCGAGGTTCACCGCCGCCTCCGGGAAGCAGGCCGCGCACGCGCTGGAGCACGCCCGCCGCGACCCCTTGCGCAAGGTCACCGACGTGGCGCGGCAACGGTCCGTCAAGGGCGGTGGTCTCACGCTCCTCGACGAGCAGTACGTCGCCTTCGACCGGATCACCCGGCATCTGGAGAAGGCCGCGCCCGCCACCGCCTTCGACGTCGGACTGTTCCAGGACGCCGACACCGCTCCCGGTCCCGCACCGGAGCCCGGCCCCAAACGCGTGTACATCCTGCGAGGCGGGCCAGGCAGCGGAAAGAGCGCCGTGGCCTTGGAGCTGCAGCGCTCACTCGGCCTCAAGGGCCGCGAGGCCGTGCTGGCCAGCGGCTCGCACGCGTACACCGAAACGCTGCGCAACATCATGCTCGGTACGGCACGCCAGGGGCAGGCGTCGTCCAAGCGCGCCGCGGCCAACAAGCTGTACCGGTACTTCAACAGCTTCACCGACACCCCGCCGGACAGCATCGACGTCCTCATCTGCGACGAGGCACACCGCTTGCGGCGCAGTTCGACACACCGCTGGATGCCCAAGGAACTGCGCGACGACGACCGGCCGCAGGCGACCGAGTTGATCAGAGCCGCCAGGGTGCCCATCTTCCTGCTCGACGACCACCAGTCGATTCGCCCGGACGAGGTGGGCACCGCCGACTACCTCAAGGCACTCGCCGAGGAGATCGGTTGCTCGGTAGAAGTCACCGACCTGGAGGGAACGTTCCGCGCGGGCGGCAGCAAGCGGTACCAGGGCTGGGTGCAGCAGTTGCTGGGACTGCGCACCTCCGACCCGGTGGCCTGGCGGCCGGACGGGCGGATGACGCTCACGGTCGCCGACTCCCCGGAGCAGATGGAGCGGTTCATCAGGGAACGGGCCCTCGAGGGAGCCACGGCGCGCATCACGGCGGGGTTCTGCTGGCCCTGGAGCGACCCGGAGGAGGGACGGCTCGTCGACGACGTCCGCATCGAGGACTGGAGCCGGCCGTGGAACGTGAAGCCGTCGCACAGCGTTCCCGACGCGCCTCGCTCGGACTACTGGTCGACGGATGCCCGCGGCATCGGCCAGATCGGCTGCGTCTACACGGCGCAGACCTTCGAGTACGACTGGAACGGCGTCATCATCGGCCCGGACCTGCTCTTCCGCGACGGGACGTTCAGGGTGGATCGGGCCGCCTCCCGCGACCCCGGCTTCCGGGGCGAGGTGGACGACTCCGTCGTCGACCGGTGCGTCCGTAACGCCTACCACGTCCTCCTGACCCGCGGTGTCATCGGCACCGTCGTCTACGCGACCGATCGCCGTACCCACAACGAACTGCGCAGGCTCATCCCGGGCGCCATCGGCATGCAGCACTACGACGGTGCCCAGCCGAGGCTGACCGCCGAGGGGCCCCAGCTACCCCCCGACTACCGCAGACGCCACAGGTAGCCTGGATCGTGTTGTAGTTGCGGCCCGCCGGGCTTCCGCTCCACCTTCCGGAGCCGATGGACACGCCCCCACCCGCACGGCTTTCTTCGTGCTGCCCGGGGGGCTTTCCTTGCTGTTCCGCGACTCCGCCGCCGCGGTCTCCGCCGAGTGCCTCTCCGGTGCTCTCTTCTTCCGCCTGACGGAGCAGTTCGTACACGTGCACGGGCACAGGCCCGGTGCGTCCGAGGTCCGCTCCTGGGAGCGGAGCATCCCCGTGCTCGCGAGCGCGCTCAACGACGCGGGGCTCGGGCAGGTGGAGATGCTCCTGGAGTACGGGCTGCCGCTGAACAGCAAGCGGGCCGACGCCGTGCTGGCCGGGGTGCACCCCGAAACCGGCCTGCCGTCGTACGTCGTCGTGGAGCTGAAGCAGTGGAGCAGCGCGGAGCCGGACGACGACGACCCGTCGCTGTGCCGCCTGGACGGATACAGCCGGGCGGTGCTGAACCCCGTGCACCAGGTACGCGGCTACTGCGCGTACCTCATCTCCTTCAACGGTGCACTGGCCGCGCACCCGGAACGCGTCAGCGGTGCCGCGTATCTGCACAACGCCACCGAGTTCGGCGTCAGCGGACTGTTCGAAGTCGAGCAGGACCAGCACGGCCAGCTCTTCATCGGGGCGCGGCGCGGGGAGTTCATCGACTTCCTCCGTACGAGGCTGGGGCCCGAGTCGGGCGCCTCGGCCGCGGACGAACTCGTCAACGGGAAGATCGGCCCGTCCAAGCAGCTCATGGCGGTGGCCGCCCAGGAGGTGCGCGAGCGGGAGCAGTTCGTGCTGCTGGACGAGCAGCAAATCGCGTACCGTACG
This sequence comes from Streptomyces longispororuber, assembly GCF_014656095.1. Classification (GTDB taxonomy): domain Bacteria; phylum Actinomycetota; class Actinomycetes; order Streptomycetales; family Streptomycetaceae; genus Streptomyces; species Streptomyces longispororuber. Next base: position 19,819 of record NZ_BNBT01000097.1, on the reverse strand, counting down.
GTCCTCAACGCCGTCCGGCGTGCCCAGCGGTCCGACCACAAGGAGGTCGTGATCGTCACCGGCGGGCCGGGCACCGGCAAGAGCGTCATCGCGCTGTCGCTCCTCGGCGAGCTGTACCGGCAGGGCGTCACCGCGCTGCACGCGACGGGCTCCAGTTCCTTCACGACGACGATGAGGAAGGTCGCGGGCTCCCGGAAGCGGGAGGTGAAGGACCTCTTCAAGTACTTCAACAGCTTCATGACCGCCGAGCGCAACAACCTCGACGTGCTGATCTGCGACGAGGCCCACCGCATACGGGAGACGTCGGCCAACCGCTACACACCGGCGTCGAACCGCACCGGCAAGCCCCAGGTCGAGGAGCTCATCGACGCGGCGCGCGTCCCGGTGTTCCTCCTGGACGAGCACCAGGTCGTCCGGCCCGGCGAGATGGGCACGGTCGCGGAGATCGAGGCGGCCGCCGCGAAGAAGGATCTCCGCTGTCAGGTGGTGCCGCTGGACAGCCAGTTCCGGTGCGGCGGCAGTGACGCGTATCTGCGGTGGGTGGTGCGGCTCCTGGGACTCGAGCCGGGCGGCCCCGTGACGTGGGAGCCCGACGGCAAGATGCGGCTCCTCGTCGCGGACAGCCCACAGGAGATGGAGGCGTTCCTCGACAGCCGCCGTGCGCAGGGCTACAGCGCGCGCATGTCCGCCGGTTACTGCTGGAAGTGGACGAAGAAGATCCCGCCCGGGCAGGCGCTGCCCGCCGACGTCGTCATCGGGGAGTGGGCGCGGCCCTGGAACGTCTACGGTGAGCGGGCCGTGGGCGGCGCGCCCCCGGCCGCCCTGTGGGCGACCGACCCGGCCGGTTTCGGGCAGGTGGGCTGTGTGTACACGGCGCAGGGCTTCGAGTACGACTGGAGCGGCGTCATCATCGGCCCCGACCTGGTGTGGCGCGACGACCACTGGGTCACCGACCGCACGGCGTCGAAGGACCCGGTCTTCAAGAAGTCGACCCCCGACGCGGACGTGGACCGGCTGATCCGCAACACGTACAAGGTCCTGCTGACGCGAGGGATGCTCGGCACGGTGGTGTTCTCCACCGATCCCGAGACGCGCGCCAAGCTCCGGGAGCTGGCCGGCGTGCCGGAGGGGCAGTACGAGGAGTCCCTCGCGAGAGGGCCGGCGGTCAGCGAGGGCGTCGCAGCGCAGGGATCAGGAACGCGTCACCCGTGACCACGGATGGACGAGGCGCTCCGCCTCGTCCATCCACCGCAGGGACACCTCTGACACGGGCACACCGGGCCAGGGGGGCCGGTCACGCGCGCGGCATGGTCCGGCTCACACGTTGAACCGGAACTCCACCACATCCCCGTCCTGCATCACATAGTCCTTGCCCTCCATGCGCGCCTTGCCCTTCGCGCGGGCCTCGGCGACCGAGCCCGTTTCGACCAGGTCGTCGAAGGAGATGATCTCGGCCTTGATGAAGCCCTTCTGGAAGTCGGTGTGGATGACACCGGCCGCCTCGGGGGCCGTGGCGCCCTTCTTGATGGTCCAGGCGCGGGACTCCTTGGGGCCTGCCGTGAGGTAGGTCTGGAGGCCGAGGGTGTCGAAGCCGACGCGGGCCAGGGTGGCGAGGCCGGGCTCCTCGGCGCCGACGGACTGGAGGAGCTCCAGGGCGTCCTCCTCGTCCAGCTCGGCGAGGTCCGCCTCCAGCTTGGCGTTGAGGAAGATCGCCTCGGCGGGGGCGACCAGGGCGCGCTGCTCGTCCTTGAAGGCCTCGTCGGTCAGCTCGTCCTCGTCGACGTTGAAGACGTAGAGGAAGGGCTTGGTGGTGAGCAGGTGCAGGTCGTGCAGGAGCGCCGTCTTCTCCGTGCCCTGGGCGTACCCGGCCGCGAAGAGGGTCGTGCCGCCCTCCAGGATCTCCTTCGCCGCCTCGACGGCGGCGACCTTCGGGGCGATGTCCTTCTTGATCCGCGACTCCTTCTGGAGCCGGGGCAGGACCTTCTCGATGGTCTGGAGGTCGGCGAGGATCAGCTCGGTGTTGATCGTCTCGATGTCGTCCTTGGGCGAGACCTTGCCGTCGACGTGGACGACGTTCTCGTCCTTGAAGGCGCGGATGACCTGGCAGATCGCGTCGGACTCGCGGATGTTCGCCAGGAACTTGTTGCCCAGGCCCTCGCCCTCGCTGGCGCCGCGCACGATGCCCGCGATGTCGACGAAGTCCACGGTCGCCGGGAGGATCTTCTGCGAGCCGAAGATCTCGGCGAGCTTGGCCAGCCGGGCGTCCGGGACGCCGACGACGCCCACGTTCGGCTCGATCGTCGCGAACGGATAGTTGGCCGCAAGGACGTCGTTCTTGGTCAGGGCGTTGAACAGGGTCGACTTGCCGACATTGGGCAGACCGACGATTCCGATCGTGAGCGACACGTTGCGACTTCCCGTACGTGAGAGCTGAGTGGGGCGGGGATGGTGTGGCGGATGGGGCTGCGCGAGGACCGTCCGGGCGGCCCGGGAGGTCAGCGGCCGTACTCGCTCGCCGTGCGGTGGTACTCGTTCGCCGTGCGGCTGTACGCGCTCGCCGTCCCGGGGTCCGGGGGCGTCCGGGGCCCTCGTCGGCCCCTCACTGCCTGGGGCACGATCCACCAGTCTACGGTGTGCCGCGCCCCGGGCCCCGCGCGCGTACCGCCTCCGCGCCGATCATCTGACCAACTCGGCCAAAGGGCGTGTCCCAGCCCCCGTTCCGCCCCCGCGCGGTCCTACGTTGGTCCGGTGGAGCAACACAGGACCCGTCCCCCGCGCGCCCGGGTGCGCCCCGGCGCACCCCTGCCCGGCCAGGGCGGCCCCACGGAGTCGGTCTACCGTGCCGCGCCCCGGCCGTCCGGCCCGTCGACCCCGCTGACCCGCGCCCTGCGCGCCACCACGGCGTACCGCGTCCTGCACCGGATGCCGCTGTACCGCGCGCTGCGGCGCATGTCGGGCCCGCGTCTGACCGGGCTCGGCAGCGGCGTCTTCGCGGCCGCCGTCATGTTCCTGCTCGCGTGCCTGCTGCGGCTGCTCTTCGACGGCTCGCTCGTCGCGTACGGCGTGCTGTTCCTGCCGGTGAGCGCGCTCGCCGCGCTGTGGGTGCGGCCCGCCGACCTGGTGACGGCGCCCGTCTCCGTACCCATCGCCTTCGCGGCCGGAGTACTGCCCATCGCCGAGGGCACCGACGGCTTCGGCGGGTACGTCATGGGGCTGCTCACGTCCCTGGCCCTGCACGCGGGCTGGCTGTACGCCGGCACGCTGGTCGCGGGCGTGATCGTGACCGTACGCAAGCTGCGCCTGATGACCCGCCGCCGGCTGCGGCGCCAGCAGCAGCGCCCGCCCCAGGCCGGGCCCCCTGCCCGTCCGCGTCCCCCTGCCCATCCCGACGATCCCACTCCGCCGCCGGGCTACCGCGTACCCGCCTCGTAGCGACCGGAGAAGCGGGGACGTTCAGCCCGTCCGGCGTTCGAGGACGAGCGCAGAGCGCGGAAGGGCGGGGCAGGGGCGCGCGGGGCACCGGCCCCGCGCGCCCCACCCCGCTCAAGCCCTACGCAGTAGCCCGCGCGGCCATGGCCGCCCCCACGATCCCCGCGTTGTTCTGCAGCGCCGCAGGCACCAGCTCGGCCCGGACCCCCTCGATCAGCGGCAGGAACTTGTGGGCTTTGCGGCTGACGCCGCCGCCGATGACGAAGAGCTCGGGCGTGAAGAGCATCTCCAGGTGCGCGAGGTACTTCTGGAGGCGGTGCGCCCACTGCTCCCAGCTCAGGTCCTCGTCCTCGCGGATCTTGGACGAGGCCCGCTTCTCCGCCTCGTGGCCGTCCAGCTCCAGGTGGCCGAGCTCCGTGTTCGGCACCAGGCGGCCGTCGGTGAAGACGGCGCTGCCGATGCCGGTGCCGAGGGTGAGCACGATGACCGTGCCGGTGCGGCCCCGGCCCGCGCCGAAGTGCATCTCGGCGACGCCCGCCGCGTCCGCGTCGTTCAGGACCGTCACCGGGGCGCCGCCGAGCCGGTCGGAGACCAGCCTGCGGATGTCCGTGCCGATCCAGCTCTTGTCGACGTTGGCCGCCGACCGCGCCGTACCGTCCGTGATGACGCCGGGGAAGGTGGCGCCGACGGGGCCCGTCCAGCCGAAGTGCTCGACGACCTCGCGCACGCACTCGACCACGCCCTCGGGCGTCGCCGGGTGCGGCGTGAGCACCTTGTGCCGCTCTTGTGCCAGGTCTCCACGGTCCAGGTCCACGGGAGCGCCCTTGATTCCTGATCCGCCGATGTCCACACCGAAGATCTGCATGCCCTCCAGCATGCCCGCAACGGCCCGGGCACAACGTCAGCGACAGCCGCGGGACCGTCAGCGGCGCCGGTCGCTGACCGTCACTCCCCGGCGACCGCGGCCGCCGCCTTCTCCGCCTTGGCGGCCAGCTCCGCCGCCTCCGCGCGCAGGTCCCGGCGGAGCTCCTTCGGCAGCGAGAACGTGATCGACTCCTCGGCGGCCTTGACGATCTCCACGTCCTCGTAGCCTCGCTGCGTGAGCCACTCCAGGACCTCCTCGACGAGCACCTCGGGCACCGAGGCGCCGGAGGTGACGCCGACCGTGGTCACGCCCTCCAGCCACGCCTCGTCGATCTCGGCGGCGAAGTCGACCAGGTACGCCGCGCGGGCCCCGGCCAGCTTGGCGACCTCGACGAGGCGCTTGGAGTTGGAGGAGTTCCGGGAGCCGACGACGATCACCAGGTCGGCCTCGGCGCCCATCTGCTTGACGGCGAGCTGGCGGTTCTGCGTGGCGTAGCAGATGTCGTCGCTGGGCGGCGAGAGCAGGTTCGGGAACTTGTTCTTCAGGGCGTCGACCGTCTCCATCGTCTCGTCGACGGAGAGCGTGGTCTGGGAGAGCCAGACGACCCGGTCCGGGTCGCGGACCTCGACGTTCGCGACGTCGTCCGGGCCGTCGACCAGCGTGATGTGGTCGGGCGCCTCGCCCGACGTGCCGATGACTTCCTCGTGCCCCTCGTGGCCGATCAGGAGGATGTCGAAGTCCTCCTTGGCGAACCGGACCGCTTCCTTGTGGACCTTCGTGACCAGCGGGCACGTCGCGTCGATCGTGGCGAGCTTCCGCTCGGCGGCCTCCTCGTGCACGGTCGGCGCGACGCCGTGCGCGGAGAACATGACGATCGACCCCTCGGGCACCTCCGCCGTCTCCTCGACGAAGATCGCGCCCTTCTTCTCCAGGGTCTGTACGACGTACTTGTTGTGGACGATCTCGTGGCGGACGTAGATCGGGGCCCCGTACTGCTCCAGGGCCTTCTCGACGGCGATCACGGCACGGTCCACGCCCGCGCAGTAGCCACGGGGAGCGGCGAGCAGGACACGGCGGGAGCCAGGCGTTGCAGTCATAGGCCCATCGTAAGGCCGCGTACGAGAGGCCGAAGATCGCCCGTTTGGGGAGACTGGGAGCCCAGTGTGCGACCAGCGTCAGGCACCCGGAGGCACGATGTCCGCCCACAGCACGAACGCGCACCCGCCGTCCGACGGGGGCGAGGAACCCGCCGCGGCCGCCACGGAGGGCCAGGGGCTGCGGCGCCGCCTCGGCTTCCGCGACCTCGTCGTCTACGGACTCCTCTTCATCGCCCCGATGGCCCCGGTCGGCGTCTTCGGGACGCTGGACGCCAAGTCGCACGGGGCGGTCGCGCTGGTGTACGTCGTCGCGACCGTCGCCATGGCGTTCACCGCCTTCAGCTACGCCCAGATGGTGCGGGTCGTGCCGCAGGCGGGCTCGGTCTTCGCGTACGCGCGCGTGGGCCTCGGCAACGGCGCGGGCTTCGTCGCGGGCTGGATGGCGATGCTCGACTACCTGCTGATCCCCGCCGTCGCGTACCTCTTCTCCGGCATCGCCATGCACGAGCTGGTGCCGGAGGTGTCCCGGTGGGTGTGGACGGCGCTCGCGGTGGTGGTGACGACCGCCCTGAACCTGTGGGGCGTACGGCCCGCCGCGCGGGTCGGCTTCGCGGTGCTCGCCCTGGAGATCGTGGTGCTGCTGGTGTTCGTGGTGTCGGCGGTGGTGGTCCTGGTCCGTGACGGCGCCGAGCGGGGCTGGCTGTCGCCGCTGTCGGGCGACGGTACGCAGGGCGCGTTCGCGCTCTCGGCGGTGCTGGGCGCGGTGTCGGTGGCCGTCCTGTCCTACCTGGGCTTCGACGCGATCGCCTCGTTCGCGGAGGAGGTCACCGGGGGCTCGGCGAAGGTGGCGCGGGCGGTGCTGTTCTGCCTGGCGCTGACGGGTGTGCTGTTCGTGGCCCAGACGTACCTGGTGGCGCTGCTCACCCCGGTGTCCTCCGCCGATCTTGCGGCGAACCCCGGGAACCAGGGGTCCGCGTTCTACTCCGCCGTGGACGCGTCCGTCGGCACCTGGCTGCACGACCTGGTGGCGGTGAGCAAGGCGATCGGCGCGGCGTTCGCGGCGCTGGCCGGGCAGGCGGCGGCGGGCCGGCTGCTGTTCGCGATGGCCCGCGGGCGGCGGCTGCCGCGGGTGCTGTCCCGTACGGAGTCGGGCACGCCGCGGGTCGCGCTGCTGTGCGCGGCCACGGTGACGCTGGTGGCGGCGGTCTGGGCGGCGCGGCGCGACGACGGCATGGACCACTTGGTCTCGGTCGTCGACATCGGCGCGCTGACGGCGTTCGCGCTGCTGCACGCGAGCGTGGTCGGCTGGTTCGCGGTCCGCCGCCGGGGCGGCCCGGTGAGCTGGTGGCGCCACCTGCTGGTCCCCGCGCTGGGCGCGGCCATCGTGATCGCGGTCATCGTGGAGGCCTCGGGCACGGCGCAGGTGGTGGGGGCGGTGTGGCTGGCGGTGGGGCTCGTCGTGCTGGCGGTTCAGGGGGCGCGGCGGGGAGGTGTGGGGGTGGAGTAGAGCTGTCGCCTGTGGGGCGGGTGGGCAGGGCTGGGGCTGGGTGGTGCCGCCGGGCGGTGGCTGCGGCTCGGCCCACCGGGCCGCGCGGGGCTGGTTGTCGGAGGCTGGGGCCTGCGGCTCGGCCGCACCGGGCCGCGCGGGGCCGGTTGTCGGAGGCTGGGGCTAGTCTCGGGCGGTATGGGTCTCAACACGTCCGCCGACACCCCCCTGCCCGTGGGCGAGGTCTCCCGCCTCATCGGGGGCTGGATCGACCGCCTGGGCGCGGTGTGGGTGGAGGGGCAGATCACGCAGCTCTCCCGGCGCCCCGGCGCGGGCGTGGTGTTCATGACGCTGCGCGACCCGTCGCACGACATCTCCGTGAGCGTGACCTGCTACCGCCAGGTGTTCGACGCGGTGGCGGACGTCGTGTCGGAGGGCGCCCGCGTCGTCGTCCACGCGAAGCCGGAGTGGTACGCGCCGCGTGGCCAGCTCTCCCTGCGTGCGGCGGAGATAAGGCCGGTCGGCGTCGGTGAGCTGCTCGCGCGCCTGGAGCAGTTGAAGAAGGCGCTGGCCGCGGAGGGCCTGTTCGCCCCCGGCCGCAAGAAGCCGCTGCCGTTCCTGCCGCAGCTCATCGGCCTGGTCTGCGGCCGTGCCTCCGCCGCCGAGCGCGACGTCCTGGAGAACGCGCGCCACCGCTGGCCCGCGGTCCGCTTCGAGGTGCGCAACGTCGCCGTGCAGGGCGTGCACGCGGTGCCGCAGGTGGTGCAGGCCGTCAAGGAACTGGACGGGCTCGCCGACGTCGACGTGATCATCGTGGCGCGCGGCGGCGGCAGCGTGGAGGACCTGCTGCCGTTCTCGGACGAGCAGCTCGTCCGCGCGGTCGCCGCGTGCCGTACGCCGGTCGTGTCCGCGATCGGCCACGAGCCGGACAACCCGCTCCTGGACCACGTGGCCGACCTGCGCGCCTCGACGCCGACGGACGCCGCCAAGAAGGTCGTACCGGACGTGGGCGAGGAGCTGGAGCGGGTCGCGCACCTGGGGGAGCGGGCGCGGCGCTGCGTGGAGGCGTTCCTGGAGCGCGAGGAGCGCGGCCTCGCCCACGCGCTGGCCCGGCCCTGCATGGAGCGGCCGCACCGCATGGTGGAGGAGCGCGAGGAGCAGGTCACCGCGTACGTGGACCGTGCGCGGCGCACCCTCGGGCACCTCCTGGACCGCGCCGATTCGGAGCTCACGCACACGCACGCGCGCGTGGTGGCCCTCTCCCCCGCCGCGACGCTCCAGCGGGGGTACGCGGTGCTGCAGAAGCAGGGCGGTTCCGTGGTCCGCGGGGCGGACGAGGTGACGGACGGCGAGGCGCTGCGCGCGCGGGTCGCCGAGGGCGAATTCTCCGTACGGGTGGACCTTTAGGGTGGGCGCATGACCAGCAAGACGGACGACACCGCAGAGACGGCGAACGCGCTCGGCTACGAGCAGGCGCGGGACGAGCTCATCGAGGTGGTACGCCGCCTGGAGGCCGGGGGCACCACGCTGGAGGAGTCGCTGGCCCTGTGGGAGCGGGGCGAGGAGCTGGCGGCCGTGTGCCGCCGCTGGCTGGAGGGCGCCCGCGCCCGCCTGGACGCCGCCCTGTCGGAGGAGTAGGCCCCTCCGGGCGCCGCCCGGCACACCGACCGGTACGACCTGGCAGCCCCCGCCACGGCCCGTACCCTCACCCCACCCCGCGCCCACTATCGCGTCGATCACCCCACCCCAGACTTTAGTTGAAAGTTGAACCTCGCTGGCGTACTGTCGTACCCGCTGGTCCCGGGGCGCCGCCCCGCCGGCACCCGGACCGCACCGCGTCCTCTTCTTCTGACGTACGTATCGAGAAGGTTGAAAGATGTCTCTCGTTCTTGACCCCGCCGCCCAGGACCTGCTCTTCCGCGAGGCCCGCACCGCCAACACCTTCACCGACGAGCCCGTCACCGACGAGCAGATCCAGGCCGTCTACGACCTGGTCAAGTACGGTCCCACCGCGTTCAACCAGTCGCCGCTGCGCGTGACCCTGGTGCGCAGCCAGGAGGCCCGTGAGCGCCTGGTGCAGCACATGGCCGAGGGCAACCGGCCGAAGACGCTGACGGCCCCGCTGGTCGCGATCCTGTCGGTGGACAACGAGTTCCACGAGGAGCTGCCGGAGCTGTTCCCGCACGCCCCGGGCGTCAAGGACGCCTTCTTCTCGGAGCGCACGGTCCGCGAGCAGGCCGCCGGCCTGAACGGCGCGCTCCAGGCCGCGTACTTCATCGTGGGCATCCGCGCCGCCGGCCTGGCCGCGGGCCCGATGACCGGCTTCGACCCGGCCGGCGTGCAGAAGGAGTTCCTGGACGGCGACCACACCCCGCTGATGGTCGTCAACATCGGCAAGCCGGGCCCCGACGCCTGGTTCCCGCGCTCCCCGCGCCTGGCGTACGACGACGTCGTCACCACCGTCTGACGCACGCCCCGGCACCACGCACGACCGAGGCCCCCGGCACGCCGCCGGGGGCCTCGGTCGTGCCCGCGCGCGGGGGCGCGGCTCAGCCCGCCGCGGCCGACTTCGTCGGCGTCGCCGACGGTACCGGAGTGCGCTTCATCTCCAGCGACTGCGCCATCGTCGTCAGCTTGTCGAACGACGCCGTGCCGAGGACCACGGTGGTGGCGCCCTTGTCCCGGTGGACGAGGGCGTCGTAGCGCGGGCCCTGGTAGCGCTGCCACGTCCTGCCCGCGATCTTCTCGGTCGCGTCCGTCCTCCGGGCCTTCTGCGTGGCCTCGTCGATGAACTCCGACGGCTTCGCGGTGGACTGCTTGATCGCCACGTACTCGCCGGCCGGGTCGAGGAAGCCCAGGTGCCAACTGTCGTGGGCCGCGCCGTCGTACCGGACCGACGTCGGCTTCCAGGTCTCGGGCAGGCCCGTGGGGGCCGCCACCGGGTACGCCGCCGCACGCCGGGCCGTCAGGAGCTCGACGCGGTAGTCGACCCGCTTGACCGGGTCCTTGGACTCGTCGTGCGGGATGAAGACGTAGATGACTGCCACGACCATGCCGATGACGGCCATCGAGAGCAGCATGTTCCGCACGGTCTGCTTGCCAGTTCTGCCTGCCACGCCCTCCATCGTCGCAGGTGCCGCGGCGGCGCCCGCACACACCCCGGCCCGCTCATACGTGGGGCGCTCTGCTCATCTTGTCGGCCTGCGGATAGAGTCGACGGCATCACCCTCATCCGGCCGCCCGCCGTCGCCCACCACCGCCCCTCGCAGGGAGGCCCCGCGGGCTCGGTCCTTTGTTCCGTATCAGAAAGGTGCGCCTCGATGACCGAGCATCACCACCTGCCGTCCGAGTTGGAGGTCTCCCCCGAGGCCCCCGACCGCAACCTCGCCCTGGAGCTGGTCCGGGTCACCGAGGCCGCCGCCATGGCCGCGGGCCGCTGGGTCGGCCGCGGGGACAAGAACGGGGCCGACGGCGCCGCCGTCCGCGCCATGCGGACCCTCGTCCACACCGTGTCGATGAACGGTGTCGTCGTCATCGGCGAGGGCGAGAAGGACGAGGCGCCGATGCTCTTCAACGGGGAGCGGATCGGCGACGGCACCGGCGCCGAGGTCGACATCGCCGTCGACCCGATCGACGGCACCACGCTCACCGCCAAGGGCATGCCGAACGCGATCGCCGTCCTCGCGGCCGCCGACCGCGGCGCCATGTTCGACCCGTCCGCCGTCTTCTACATGGACAAGCTGGTCACCGGCCCCGAGGCCGCCGACTTCGTGGACATCGACGCCCCGGTGTCGGTGAACATCCGCCGCGTCGCCAAGGCGAAGAAGTCCTCCCCCGAGGACGTGACGGTCGTCATCCTGGACCGGCCGCGCCACGAGGGCGTCGTCAAGGAGATCCGCGAGACCGGCGCGCGCATCAAGTTCATCTCGGACGGCGACGTGGCCGGCTCCATCATGGCCGTGCGCGAGGGCACCGGCGTCGACCTCCTCATGGGCATCGGCGGCACGCCGGAGGGCATCATCAGCGCCTGCGCCATCAAGTGCCTGGGCGGTGTCATCCAGGGCAAGCTGTGGCCCAAGGACGACGAGGAGCGGCAGCGCGCGCTCGACGCGGGCCACGACCTGGACCGGACGCTCGTCACGGACGACCTGGTCAGCGGCGACAACGTGTTCTTCGTCGCTACCGGCATCACCGACGGCGAACTGCTGCGCGGCGTGCGCTACGGCGCCGAGACCGCCTCGACGTCGTCCCTGGTCATGCGGTCCAAGTCCGGCACCATCCGGAAGATCGACTCCGACCACCGGCTCGCGAAGCTGCGCGCGTACAGCGCCATCGACTTCGACCGGGCCAAGTAGCCAGGGGCCTCGGGCCCCGGGCCCCGGCCCGCACACGACGACGGGGGCGCTCCGTGCGGGGAGCGCCCCCGTTGTCGTACATGTGCGTCGTGTGCGTCGTGTGCGCCGTACGTCTGCGTCTTGCGTATGGGTCGTACGTAACGGTCGTACGGGTACCGCGTGCTGCGTGTGGTCCGCGGCGGAGGCGATGGCCGCCGTGGTCCGTGGCCGGGCGGCCCTAGCCCGCGGCGGCGACCGGGCCCGCCGCCGCGCGGGCCGCCTTCTTCAGCTCCAGGTCGCGGCGGCGGCGCCGGGCGAGGACCACGCGGCGCTCGGCCGCGGTCAGGCCGCCCCACACGCCGTACGGCTCGGGCTGCAGCAGGGCGTGCTCGCGGCACTCGACCATCACCGGGCAGCGCGCGCAGACCCGCTTCGCGGCCTCCTCGCGGGAGAGGCGGGCGGCGGTGGGCTCCTTGGAGGGAGCGAAGAACAGACCGGCCTCGTCCCGGCGGCAGACGGCGTCCGTGTGCCACGGGTTGTCCTGGTCCCGCTCGCGCACTGGCACCCTTCCCCAGGCGCCCGGCTGCGCACGGACCGGGGACGCCCCCTCGGCCGGGGCGGCGACCTGCAGGGACTGATGCGTCGGTTGCAGCACGGTCTACTCCTGACGACGGCTTCGCGAGCGAGAGACGATGCACCAAGCTCTACCCGCTGTGTGCGGGCCTATGCACTGAGTCCCCATGCACGGAAGTTCCGGTTCCTGATACCCCGGGCCGCTGGCCGAAACGTGTCGCCACCCGGGAACCGCGGGCCGCGCCGGCACCCCGGGGCGCGGTCAGCCCTCCAGCCGCCTGCGGAGGCGGGCGCGCAGGTCACGGATGCGTTTGCCACGCTTCGGGCGCGCCGTGACGGAGCCGCAGACCGCCATGCCCGACACGAACACCACGGGGGCGTCGCGCTCGGCCGATTCGAGGGTGTCCACATCGAAGGTGCCGAGGACGGCGGTGCCGTGGCCGCGCAGGGAGACGTTCTCCGGCACGCGGACGCGCACCTCGCCGAAGAGCGCGACGCCCCTGACGAGGATCTGCCGGTGCTCGAATTCCGCCTCGCTGAGGTCGACGACGACGTCACCGAAGAGGGCGTACGCGTGCGTGCGGCGGGCCGGGCGCCAGCGGCCCCTGCGGGCGGTGTCGCCCAGGACGGCGTACAGCGTCCGGCCGGCGGCCTCGGGGACGGCCCCGGGCGCCGGGCCGTCCGGGGCCGGGCCCGGGCCGGGCGGCTTCGCGCCCGGGGCGGGCAGGTCCGCCACGTACGGCTCGATCTCGGCGAGCGTCTTGGCGCGGTAGACCCCGTCGAGCCGCTCCGTGTGCTCCTGCGGATCGAGGCGGCCCGTGGCGAGCCCCTCCGTGAGGATCTCCGCGGCGCGGTCGCGGTCGGCGTCCGAGGCCCGCAGGCGCGGGGGCGCCGCGGCGGACGGTGCTGGGGAACGCTTCTGTAGGTCCACGCACCGCAGCGTACCCAGACGCGATAGATCGCGACTACCCCTCGCGCGTAGCCGGCGTGTGCGGATCGGCCCGCGGGCGCGCGCCCGGCTGCGCCTGGAGACCGCCCTCGACCGGCCTGGAGCTCCCCCGCGTCCGGCCCGCGCACCGCCCGCCGCCCCGCCCCGCGCAACTGAGCCTTACCTCACAGCCGACGCGCTCCCGGAGGGTTCTACGCTGGACCGGCGCCGCCAATGGAGGCCGCGCCGCTGTCTGCCGAGTGAGGAATTGGGCGTCATGCCAGAGTTTGCGTACTCCGATCTGCTCCCGCTGGGAGAGGACACCACCCCGTACCGGCTGGTGACCACCGAGGGCGTCTCGACCTTCGAGGCCGACGGGCGCACCTTCCTCAAGGTCGAGCCGGAGGCGCTGCGCAAGCTGGCCGAGGAGGCCGTGCACGACATCCAGCACTTCCTGCGGCCCGCGCACCTGGCCCAGCTCCGGAAGATCGTCGACGACCCGGAGGCCTCGGCCAACGACAAGTTCGTCGCCCTGGACCTGCTGAAGAACGCGAACATCGCGGCCGCCGGCGTGCTGCCCATGTGCCAGGACACGGGCACCGCGATCGTCATGGGCAAGCGCGGCCAGAACGTGCTCACCGCGGGCGAGGACGAGAAGGCCCTCTCCCGCGGCATCTACGACGCGTACAAGAACCTGAACCTGCGCTACTCGCAGATGGCTCCGCTCACCATGTGGGAGGAGAGGAACACCGGCTCCAACCTGCCCGCGCAGATCGAGCTGTACGCGACCGACGGCGGCGCGTACAAGTTCCTGTTCATGGCGAAGGGCGGCGGCTCCGCCAACAAGTCGTTCCTCTACCAGGAGACGAAGGCCGTCCTCAACGAGGCCTCGATGATGACGTTCCTGGAGGAGAAGATCCGTTCGCTCGGCACGGCGGCCTGCCCGCCGTACCACCTGGCGATCGTGGTCGGCGGCACGAGCGCCGAGTACGCGCTGAAGACCGCGAAGTACGCCTCCGCGCACTACCTGGACGAGCTGCCCGACGAGGGCTCCCCGCTCGGCCACGGCTTCCGGGACAAGGACCTGGAGGAGAAGGTCTTCGAGCTGACCCAGAAGATCGGCATCGGCGCGCAGTTCGGCGGCAAGTACTTCTGCCACGACGTGCGCGTGGTGCGCCTGCCCCGGCACGGCGCCTCCTGCCCGGTCGCCATCGCCGTGTCCTGCTCGGCCGACCGCCAGGCCGTCGCGAAGATCACCGCCGAGGGCGTCTTCCTGGAGCAGTTGGAGACGGACCCGGCGCGCTTCCTGCCGGACACCGAGGACGCGCACCTGGACGAGGGCGAGGTCGTGCGGATCGACCTCAACCAGCCCATGGACGCGATCCTCGCCGAGCTGACCAAGTACCCGGTCAAGACCCGGCTCTCGCTCACCGGGCCGCTGGTCGTGGCCCGCGACATCGCGCACGCCAAGATCAAGGAGCGGCTCGACGCGGGCGAGGAGATGCCGCAGTACCTGAAGGACCACCCGGTGTACTACGCCGGTCCCGCCAAGACGCCCGAGGGGTACGCCTCCGGCTCCTTCGGCCCGACCACCGCCGGGCGCATGGACTCCTACGTCGCGCAGTTCCAGGCGGCGGGCGGCTCGAAGGTCATGCTGGCCAAGGGCAACCGCTCGCAGCAGGTCACCGACGCGTGCGCCGCGCACGGCGGTTTCTACCTGGGCTCGATCGGCGGCCCGGCCGCGCGCCTCGCGCAGGACTGCATCAAGAAGGTCGAGGTCGTCGAGTACGAGGAGCTCGGCATGGAGGCCGTCTGGAAGATCGAGGTCGAGGACTTCCCTGCGTTCGTCGTGGTCGACGACAAGGGCAACGACTTCTTCCAGAACCCGGCCCCCGAGCCGACGTTCACGTCCATTCCGGTACGGGGGCCGGGCCTGGCGTAGTGCCCCTGGCGCGACGGGTCACCAGGGGCGCGGACCGGCTACGCGAAGCGCTGGTTCGCCGCCCCCGCGCACTTCTGGAGCCGCAGCGGCTCCTTCGGCCCCGACAGGGTCAGGCAGAGCCCGGTGTCCGCGGCGGGGCGCAGGGTGCCGGACTGGCGGACGAACTTCTGGTTGGCGCCGCCGTGGCAGTTCCACAGGGTCACGGCGGTGCCTTCCTCGGAGGCGCCCCCGGGTACGTCCACGCAGCGGTCGTGCGTCAGGCCGGTGTGCAGGGACTGCCGGTCGGTGTCGTACCACCAGGTCTGGTTGCGGTTGCCGGTGCAGTCCCAGCCGCGCACGGCGGTGCCGTTGCGGGTCTCGGAGGCGTCGGCGTCGAGGCAGGTGCCGGTGGCCTCGTTGCGCAGGGGCCGGAAGGCGTCGTCCCAGCCGCCCTTGTGGAGCGCCGGGGTGCCGGTGCTCGCCGGGTCGGCGCACCCGGCCTCGTCCCAGCCGGAGCGGTAGAGCTGGGTCAGGCAGGACGCGAAGGCGGCGTGGCCGCGGGCGTTGGGGTGGAAGGACTGGCGCACGGAGTTCGCGTCCGGCGGGAACGGGTTGGACAGCTCGACGTACAGGCCGCGCGCCCAGGTGTCCTCCATGCAGACCTCGTGGCCGTGGAAGAGGCGGGAGTTGTCGAGGTAGGCCGCGCCGGCGTTGCGCGCGGCCGTGCGCATGCCGCGCTCGAAGGCGGGCACGGCGACGTTGCGGCCCCAGCGGGTGTCGGAGTCGTAGCCGGTGCCGCCGCAGGCGAGCTTGCCCGGGAAGTCCGGGTTGTCGCGGAAGTCGGGGCCGATCGGGCTGGGGTAGCCCATGACGACCAGCTTGTAGTCCGTGCCGGAGTACCCGGCCTGGCCCATGACGGTGCGCAGGTCCCGGATCGTCTGTTCGACCTTGGGCACGAGCGCGTCCACGCGGGCCTGCCAGCCCGGCGCGTACTTCGGCTCGCAGGGGCCCTGGAGGGTGAGGTAGCGGGTCACGCAGTCGGTCATCACGGGCGAGAACTGGAGGTCGTCGTTGGCGCCGACGACCAGCATGATCGCCTTGATCCTGGTGTTGCGGGCCTTGATCGCGAGGTTGTCGCTCTGCACCAGCTCGTCGGCGTACTGCTTCTCGCCGCCGATGCGGATGTTGACGGTCCGCGCCCCGGAGCAGGCGACGTTGTACGTCACGTCGGCGGGGATGCCGGTGCGGTGGATCGCGGCGTCCGGCGAGCGGTGGCACCAGTTGTCGGGGCCGTCCGTGCCGGGCTCGTAGCGGCCGACGCCCTCGCCGCTGATCTCGCTGTCGCCGAGCGAGATCAGCCCGGTCTTCCGCTCGGCGAGCGGCCGCTCGGCCGGGTCGCCGTACAGCTTCCGCGCCTCGGCGGCGCGGATCTCCTCCAGCTCCGGCGGGAGCGGTACGGCGTTCGTGGCGGGGTTCCTCGGTTGGGTGGGTGCGGCGTGGGCGGGTCCCGCCGCCACGGCGCCGCCGAGCAGGGCCGCGAGGGCCGTGGCGGTGGTGGCCGTGGCGCGCAGCCGGCCCCTGCCGTGGTGCCGCACGCGTGTCGTGCGCTTCATTGCGCCTCCCCGGATTCGAGTCACCCAGGGTTTTTACTGGCCAGTAGCGGTCTTGGGAATAGTCCGCACACCACAAGGGCTCACTTTTTCGAGGCAGTTGCGCGCACCACACAGCGGAAGGACAGTCGGAACATGAGCGGCGGCACGGACGGCAAGGACAGCGGCGAGTACCGGATCGAGCACGACTCCATGGGCGAGGTGCGGGTGCCCGCGGGCGCCAAGTGGCGGGCCCAGACGCAGCGCGCCGTGGAGAACTTCCCGATCTCGGGGCAGCGCATCGAGCGCGCGCACATCGCCGCGCTGGCGCAGATCAAGGCGGCCGCGGCGAAGGTGAACGCGGAGCTCGGCGTGCTCGACAGGGACGTCGCCGACGCGATCGCCGACGCGGCCCGCGAGGTCGCCGAGGGGCGCTGGGACGACCACTTCCCGGTGGACGTCTTCCAGACCGGCTCCGGCACGTCGTCCAACATGAACACGAACGAGGTCCTCGCCACGCTCGCCACCGAGCGGCTCGGCCGCGACGTGCACCCGAACGACCACGTCAACGCCTCGCAGTCGTCCAACGACGTCTTCCCCTCGTCGATCCACATCGCCGCCACGGCCGCCGTCACCGGCGACCTCGTGCCGGCCCTGGAGCACCTGGCCGCCGCCCTGGAGCGCAAGGCCGAGGAGTTCGCCGACGTCGTGAAGTCCGGGCGTACGCACCTGATGGACGCGACGCCCGTCACCCTCGGGCAGGAGTTCGGCGGGTACGCGGCGCAGGTGCGCTACGGCGTGGAGCGGCTGCGGGCGTCCCTGCCGCGCCTGGCCGAACTGCCGCTCGGCGGGACCGCCGTCGGCACCGGCATCAACACGCCGCCCGGCTTCTCCGCGGCCGTGATCGCCGAGGTCGCGCGGGCGACGGGGCTGCCGCTGACGGAGGCGCGCAACCACTTCGAGGCGCAGGGCGCCCGGGACGGCATCGTCGAGACCAGCGGCCAGCTCCGCACGGTCGCCGTCGGCCTCACGAAGATCGCCAACGATCTGCGCTGGATGGCGTCCGGGCCGCGCACCGGCCTCGCCGAGATCAGCCTGCCCGACCTCCAGCCCGGCTCCTCGATCATGCCCGGCAAGGTCAACCCGGTGATCCCCGAGGCCGTGCTGATGGTGGCCGCGCAGGTCACGGGCAACGACGCGACGGTCGCGGCCGCCGGGGCCGCGGGCAACTTCGAGCTGAACGTGATGCTGCCGGTCATCGCGAAGAACGTCCTGGAGTCGGTGCGGCTGCTCGCCAACGCGGCGCGGCTGCTGGCCGACCGGACGGTGGACGGGGTGGTCGCCCACCGGGAGCGGGCGCGCGAGTACGCCGAGTCGTCGCCCTCCGTGGTCACGCCGCTGAACAAGTACATCGGGTACGAGGAGGCGGCGAAGGTCGCGAAGCGTTCGCTGGCGGAGCGGCGGACGATTCGGGAGGTGGTGCTGGAGGGCGGGTACGTCGAGCGCGGGGCGCTCACCCTGGAGCAGCTCGACGAGGCCCTGGACGTGCTGCGCATGACCAGGCCGTAGGCCCCGCGCGGTCATATCGCGCTGGCGCGCTCGTCCTCAATCGCCGGACGGGCTGGAAATAGCCCGTCCGGCGATTGAGGACGAGGCGCGGAGCGCCGAAAAAGCGGGGTCCAGGGGCGGCAGCCCCTGGTTTCGGGAAGGGGTGGGGTTGGGGAGCTCCCGGCAGGGTCCCGGGCGCGCGCCCTAGTATCTGTTCATGACAGACCACGACGGAACCACGGCTCAGGCGGACGCCCGGCGCTGGGCGCCGGGGACACCCATCCTCTGGCGCTACCGCGCCAACGGCGGCGACGGCATCCACATCTGCCGCCCCGTCACCGTCGTGCGGGACACCGAGGACCTGCTCGCGGTCTGGCTGGCCCCGGGCACGGAGTGCGTGAAGCCGGTGCTCGCCGACGGCACCTCCGTGCACGCGGAACCCCTCGCCACCCGGTACACCAAGCCGCGCACCACCCGCCGCGACCACTGGTTCGGCACCGGCGTCCTGAAGCTGGCCCGCCCCGGCGAGCCCTGGTCGGTGTGGCTGTTCTGGGAACCGGGCTGGCGCTTCAAGAACTGGTACGTGAACCTGGAGGAGCCCCGCGTCCGCTGGGCCGGGGGCGTCGACTCCGAGGACCATTTCCTCGACATCTCCGTACGCCCGGACGGCACCTGGCGCTGGCACGACGAGGACGAGTTCGCGCAGGCCCGGCGCGCGGGCCTGATGGACGCCGCGCAGGCGGACGCGGTGCGCCGGGCGGGGAGCGCGGCGGTGGCGGCCGTCGAGGCGTGGGCCAGCCCCTTCGCGGACGGCTGGGAGGACTGGCGCCCGGACCCGGCGTGGCGGGTTCCCGCCCTGCCGGGTGACTGGGACCGTACGCCCGCGCATGTGTCGTCATGAGACCCTTGATGCGCCCCCGTGGTGCAAACGTAGGATCGTCCTCCGCAAGGGCGCACAGCAGCAACTCTTGGTGCCCCCGAGCGGTCTGACAGGATGTCATCGAGGAGCGGCTGAACGTGAGCGAGGACTACGCAGCGCGGAGCGACGCGCCGGCCCGCCGCGACCGCACGGGCCAGGCGGAGGCCTTCGACGCCATCGGCGCGTCGTACGACGTCGCGTTCCCGCACAAGGACGGCCAGCTCGCGGCGGGCCGCCGGCTCGCCGGAGAACTGCCGCCCGGCTCGCGGGTCTTGGACGTGGGCTGCGGCACGGGCCTGCCCACCGCGCGTCAGCTCACCGAGGCGGGGCACACCGTGCTCGGCGTCGACCTGTCAGCCGGAATGCTGGACCTCGCGCGCGTGAACGTGCCGTCGCCGGCCGCCGAGTTCCGCCGCCTCGACCTCGCCGACCTGCGCGTCAGCGGCGAAGGACCGGGCGCTGTGGGCCAGTTCGACGCGATCGCGTGCTTCTTCGCGCTGTTGATGCTGCCCCGGGAGGAGATACCGTCTGCTCTTCGGCTGCTGCGGTCACTGCTCAGGCCCGGCGGTCTGCTCGCGCTGTCCATGGTCGAGGCGGACCTGGACGACGCGGCGATTCCGTTCCTGGGGCACGTGATCCGGGTATCCGGTTACCTGCGGGACGAACTGCGGCAGGTCGTGCGGGACGCCGGTTTCGACATCGCCCACGAGGAGTCGTACGCGTACGCCCCGGCGAGCACCTACGTACCACCCGAGCACCAGCTATTCCTGCACTGCCGGCGCGGCTGAGCAACGCTTGGACGGCGCGCGCGGCGCGCAGCCCCGGACGGACGGATTCAAAACGCGTGACGGAGCACCTCAGCCCCTACGAGGGCCGTAAGGCACCAGCGGCCCGGCCACCCGCCCCCGCGGACCCCCGCGGGGCGCTGCTGCGTACCCCGGAGCCGGAGGCGCCCGGCGCCGGAGAGGTGAACGCCCTGCCCGCGCAGGCACGCACGGGCGAGCAGGACGCGGGCAGCGAGCACGCCCAGTCGTCGACGGCCCCGGACGGGCCCGGCGGCCACCGCCCGCGCCCCGTGCCCGAGGGCGTGCCCGTCCAGCCGCACTCCGGCGCGGGCGCCCCGCGGCCCG
>NZ_BNBT01000096.1 GCF_014656095.1 Streptomyces longispororuber | reverse complement strand
CGCACGGCCCCGGCCGGTGCCCCGGCCGCCCGTCGGTGCCGCGTGCCGACGGCCACGGCCGCCCGCCCGTGCCGCGTGCCCACAGCCGCGGTTCCCCGTCCGTGCCGCGTGCCCACAGCAGCTCCCCAACCGTCAGGCGAAGTCCGGATGACGCCCACGCACCCCTTGCGTGCGGGTACTGTGCCACCTCCGGTGACGGTGCGTGGCCGATTCGCCACAGTCCCGTGGTCCGGCCCGCTCCCGCGGGCCGGCGCGGCGCGCGCCGCACGGACCGGACCGCCTCGGCGGAGACACACAGGGGGCGAACGTGGCGCAGGCCCGCGGCCCGCAGGCGGCCCGCCCGCCCGGCGGGCAGGACTCCGAGCTGGTCGGACGGACGGACGAGCTGGCGGAGCTGACCGAACGCCTCGCCCACCAGCGCCTGGTGACGCTGACGGGCGTGGGTGGCGTCGGCAAGACCCGGCTGGCGCGCCGGGCCGCCGCCGAGCTGCTGCCGCGCTTCGCCGACGGCGTCTGGTGGGTGGACCTGTCCCCGCTCCAGGACGGGGCGCTGCTCGCGTACGCGGTCGCCGAGGCGCTGCCGCTGGTGGACCGCACCACCCGGCCCGTCCTGGAGGTGGTCTCGGAGTACGTCGCCGGGCGGCGGCTGCTGCTCGTCCTGGACACCTGCGAGCACCTGGTCCGCGACTGCGCCGAGGCGGCGGCCACCCTGCTCACCGTGGCCCCGGGGCTGCGCGTCCTCGCCACCAGCCGCCGCCCGCTCGGCCTGCCCGTCGAGGACGTCGTCCCCCTCGGCCCGCTGCCCGAGGCGGACGCGGTGGCGCTGCTCGCCCGGCGCGCGGCGGCGACCGGCGTGGGCCTCACCGGCGCGGACGCCGGGGAGGTGGCGGCGCTCTGCCGCCGCCTCGAAGGGCTGCCGCTGGCCATCGAACTGGCCGCCGCCCGGCTGCGGGAGATGACCCCGGCCGCGCTCAACCGGCGCCTCGCGGACCGCTTCGCGGTGCTCGGCGAGACCCGGCAGGCGGACTACGGGGCGGACCCGCCCTGGCACCAGGCGCTGCGCACCGCCATCGGCTGGAGCCACCAGCTCTGCACCCCGGACCAACGGCTGCTGTGGGCGCGGCTCTCGGTGTTCGCCGGGCACTTCGACGTGGACGCGGCCCGCGCGGTGTGCGCCGACGACCGGCTGCCCGCGGCGGAGGTGCCGCGCCTGCTCGCGCTGCTGGCGCAGGGATCCATCCTGGAGTGGCAGCCCGCCGGCGCCGGTGAGCGCTACCGGATGCTGGACACCATCCGCGAGTTCGGGGCGTTCTGGCTGCGCGGCCTCGGCGAGGAGCACGAGGTGCGCGGCCGCCACCGCGACCACTACCGGG
This sequence comes from Streptomyces longispororuber, assembly GCF_014656095.1. Taxonomy (GTDB): domain Bacteria; phylum Actinomycetota; class Actinomycetes; order Streptomycetales; family Streptomycetaceae; genus Streptomyces; species Streptomyces longispororuber. The sequence continues at coordinate 32,304 of NZ_BNBT01000096.1, read as the reverse complement.
CGCTGGCCCGCACCGCCGAGGCCGCGTGGTTCGGCCCCGACCAGACGGCCTGGTACGGCAGGACGGCCGCCGAGCACCCGAACTTCCGCGCGGCCCTGGAGTTCTGTCTGGTCCAACAGGACGGCGGCACCGCCCAGGAGCTGAGCGGCACGCTGTGGTTCGTCTGGTTCGCCTGCGGCCTGCCCCGGGAGGGCGGCCACTACCTGGACCGGGCGCTCGCCCTGCCGCCCCGGGCCGGGCCCGTGCGCGCGCGGGCCGTGTGGGCCCGCGGCCTCATCGCCCTCGCCCAGGGCGACGGGGAGGCCGCCCGGCACTGCGCGGCCGCCTTCCGTGCGGCGGTGGCCGAGACGCCCGCGCGGGACGCCGCGGACCGGGCGGCCACGCAGTACGCCGCGGCGCACCTGGACGGCGGCATCCACGCGGTCCGGGGCCGCCTCGCGGAAGCCGCCGCGGTGCTGGAGGCGGCCCACGGCCCCCCGCCCGCCCACAGCCGCTCCGTCCCCGCCTGGGGGCTCGTCCAGACCGCCCGGGCCTTCGCCTACGTCCACCTGGGCCGGTACGCGCAGGCCGCGGCCGTCGCCGACCTGCTCGGCGCCGAGTGCGCCCGGCGCGGCGACATCTGGCTGCGCGCCTGGGCGGACTACCTCCAGGCGCTCGCCGCGCTCGGCCAGGAGCGGGCGGAACCGGCCGCGGCCCACGCGCGCGCCGCCATCGCGGGCAAGCGCCGCCTCAGCGACCACCTCGGCATCGCCATGGCCCTGGACGTGCTGGCCTGCGCCGCCGTCGCCTCCGGCCGCGCCGCGCGGGCCGCGCACTGCCTGGGCGTCGCCGACCAGGTCTGGGAGACCATCGGCTCGCCCCGGCTCGGCTCCCCGGACCTCCTCGCCGCGCGCCGCGCCTGCGAGGACGCCACCCGCCGCCTCCTCGGCGACGCCGCCTCGGCACGCGCCCTGCGCACCGGCCACACCACGGACGTGGACACGGCACTCACGGCGCTCCTCACGCCTGACGGCACCGCGGGTTAGGCGGCCCGCAACCCCTAGGGTCCGGATTCCGCGGGTGATCCGAAGATTTTACGGAACCATCCGTTTCTCCAGCCTGTTCGCTTTCCCGCCGCCCCACCTCTCGCGTGATCTCTTTCCTGAGTCTTGCGCGTGGTCAGCCGGGCCTTGATGCTGAAAGCGAGATAGCACACTGCCGGGGCGCGTGACGGCGTCTGGCGAGGGTCCACCGCCCGGTCAGGGGCCGGACGCTCTGCCACCGCTCGATCGTCATATCGCTGACCGGCAACAACCCATTGGAGTGGAGCCGATGGGCTGGATCGACGATTGCGGAGGTGCATGCCGACAGCTAGCCGTAGCATCACCTTTCCGAGACGAGAAGGGGATGTCATGCCGACCAGCCAGAACCCGCTTTTCCTCCGCCAGCGCCTCCGTGACCGGCTGCGGAAGGCCCGCGAAGCAGCGAATTTGACTCAGCGCCAAGTGGCCGAGGATCTTGACTGGTCCCCGTCAAAGCTGATCCGGATCGAGAACGGAAAGATCGGGGTGAGCGTCACGGACGTGATGGCTCTCCTCACGAAGTACCAGGTGAACGAAGAAGACCACGAGGCACTCCTGGAACTCGCGCGTTCCGCCCGCCAACTGCCGTGGTACTGGCCGTACCGCTCGGTCGCGAGCCCGGAATTCCAGGCCTACCTGGCCTACGAGGGATCGGCCTCCATCGTGCGGGCGTTCGAGCGGAACGTCATGCCGGGCCTGCTGCAGACGGAGGCGTACATGCGCGCGCTGCTGGGCGGGTTCACGCAAGAGGGAGGCATGTCCGGCGACCGAGAAGAGATGGAGGCGCGTATCCAGCTCCGCCTGGAGCGCCAGCAGCGCGTCATCACGCCGGAGTCAGGACAGTTCTTCTTCATCCTTGACGAAGCGGCCCTGCGCCGCGTCATCGGCAGCGAGGCCGTCATGCGGCAGCAGCACGAGCAATTGCTCGCAGCGAACGACATGCCGAATGTGACGGTCATGTACGTGCCGTTCAGCGCAGGAATCTACCCCTTCTTCAGGACCCCTTACGCAGTGTTCGAGTTCGAGGGAAGCGATGACGACATCGTCGCCTATCTCGAAACGCCGGACGGTGAGGTACTGCTCAGCGAGCGCACTCCGAGCGGCGGAAAGAAGAAGCAGCCCGCCGACTACCTCGACGCTTTTTGGAAGGTGGAGAGGAGTGTCGCCAAGGAGCTCACCGAAGAGTCACTGCTCCTCTGACCTTTTCAATGCGGCGAGAAAGTACCGCCACGCCGAAGCGGTGTAAGTCAGGTTTCCCGCACTCATACACCTGGAGTCCCGGACACGTAGCAGAGTCCCGAAATACACTTCTACGCATTCCTCACTCGAACCACTGTAGGAGCTTTTCCGCCACCGAGAACCATCCGCCATCACTCACCCTCCCCGCTTCGACACCCAGGGGAATTATCAAGGCGTGGCCAGGACTTGCCAAGGGTGCATTTGAGGCAAAGTTCGCGGAAATTCACCATGAAAGGCAAAAGCGGTTGGAAAACGGCAGATATCCGAAGAGAAGCACGCTTCAGGCGATAGACGACGCCTGACGGCATGGCGAGGGAGCCCGCGGTCCCGCCGGCAAGCAACGACCTTGGGCTCCCTGGATGAGCATCCAGATCCAGGAAAGGACACTCGAAGTGAAGTCTAGCGACTCCACGGGCACAGTCATCCGTGCCGTGGCGGGCAAACACTGGAACCGCTGGGGACGTTCGGCGGTGGCCAACGTGGCGAAGGGGGCCAGCACGGCGGCGGGTACCGCCCTGTTCTCCTTCGTGGTGTGGTGGTTACAGCGTCGGTAGCAGGCCCAGCCGCCGCGGTCAGGCCCGGCGTCCGGCGGTGCCCGCCCGCGGCGGCGCTCTCACTGGTGGGACGACGGAACGGGAGTACGCGGTGACCCCTGAGGAACTGGTGGCCCCTGAGGAACTGGTGGCCCCTGAGGAGCTGGTGGCCCGGTACGGGCTCGAACCCCTGGTCTTCGAGGGCGGGCGGTTCCGCCGGACCTGGGCGGGCCCGCCGGACGCGACCGGGCGGCCCGCGGGCTCGGCCATCATCATGCTGCTCACCGCCGAGCCCGGCGACTTCTCCGCCCTGCACCGCCTCCCCATCGACGAGGTCTGGCACTTCTACCGGGGCGACCCGCTGGAACTGCTCCTGCTGCGCCCGGACGGCGGCGACGAACTGCGCCTGCTCGGCGCCGACCACGAGTTCCAGGTCGTCGTACCGGCCGGGACCTGGATGGGCGCCCGGGTCCGGGACGGCGGCGCCTGGTCGCTGTTCGGCACCACCATGGCGCCCGGGTTCATGGAGCGGGACTACGAGGGCGGGGACCCGGCCGCGCTGGCGGCCGCGTACCCGCGGCAGGCCACGCGCATCAGGGAGCTGTGCCGTGACTGACCCGGAAGGCGTGACCGACCCCGGACTGCCGTCCCTGGCGGGGCGCGTCGCCCTCGTCACCGGTGCCAGCGGACTCGTCGGCGGCGGCATCGCGCGGCAGTTCGCACGGGCCGGCGCGGCCGTCGTCCTGCACTGCCACCAACGGGCCGACCGGGCCCGGGAGCTGGCCGAGGAGATCGGGAAGGCGGGCGGCCACGCCGTCGTCGTACCGGCCGACCTGAGCGAGGAGCGGGAGTGCCGCCGGCTCGTGGCGGCCGCGCACGACTGGCGCGGACGGCTCGACGCGCTCGTCAACAACGCCGGGATCCAGCCCGTGCAGCCCCTGCGCGGCATGGCGGCGGCCGACTGGCGGCTGCTCCAGGAGGCCAACGTGACCAGCGCGTTCGCCTGTACGCAGGCCGCGGCCGAGGTGATGGCCGGCCAGGACGGGGGCGGCAGCGTCACGCACATCGCGTCGGTCGAGGGGCACAGGCCCGCGCCGGGGCACGCGCACTACGGGGTGTCGAAGGCCGCGCTCATCGCGTTCGCGCGCGCGGCGGCCGTGGAGTACGGGCCCCTCGGGGTGCGGGTGAACAGCGTCTCGCCGGGCCTCGTCGACCGGCCCGGGCTCGCGGAGGACTGGCCGGAGGGCGTGGAGCGGTGGACGCGCGCCGCCCCGCTGGAGCGCCTCGGGCGGCCGGAGGACATCGGCGCCGCGTGTGTCTTCCTCGCCTCGGGCGCGGCGGGCTGGATCACCGGGACGGACCTGCTGGTGGACGGCGGGGTGAGCGCCCGGCCCTCGTGGTGACGCGGGACCCGGGACACAGCACGCGCCCCAGAGGGCCCAGCGCGCAGCACGCAGCGCCCAGCACACAGCACACAGGGCACAGAAAAAACCGCCGGACGGGCTGAAGCGGATTCAGCCCGTCCGGCGTCTTGCGGAGGGGCCCCTCGGGGGGAGAGGGGAGATAGGGGCGGGGCCCCTCCGAAGGCGGTGTCCGGGGCGCCCGCCCCGGTAGGTCAGGCGACCGGCGTCGGCTCCTTGGGCTGGTCCTCGGCCGGGACCTCGTCCGCGGGCCGGGGCCGCATCAGGAAGAGGGAGAGGGCCGCGGCCACCAGGACACCCGAGGCGCCGACGACGAAGCTGGCGGACATGGCGTCGCCGAAGGCGTCGCGGGCGGCGGACGCCAGGGCCTCGTTGCCGGTGCGGGCGGCCTCGGCGAGGGCGTCGACGATGGAGTTGTCGGCGGTGTCCGAGGCGGAGTCCGGCATCGAGCGGGAGTAGGTGCTGGAGAGGATCGAGCCGAGGACCGCCACGCCGAGGGCGGCGCCCGCCTGCTGGACGGTGTCGTTGAGGGCGGAGCCGACACCCGCGTGCTCGGTGGGCACCGCGCCCATCAGGGCCGCCTGCGCGGCGGGCATCGCGAGGCCACCGCCGGCGCCCATCAGGACCATGGCGACGGCGACGACACCGAAGCCGTCACCGACCTCCAGCGTGGTCAGGGTGAAGAAGCCGGAGGCGATGATCACGAGGCCGGTGGCGACCATGAAGCGGTTGCCGAACTTCTGGCCGAGCGTGGCGCCCAGGGTGTTGAAGACGAGCGCCGCGACGGCGAGCGGCGCGAAGGCCCAGCCGGTCTTCGTGGGCGAGTAGTGCAGCACGAACTGGAGGTACTGGGTCAGGACCAGCATCAGTCCGCCGTTGGCGAAGGTCAGCAGGACGATGGAGAAGCTGGCGCCGGTGAAGACCCGGTTGCGGAACAGCATGAGGGGGATCATCGGTTCCTCGATGCGCGTCTCCCACAGGCCGAAGCCGACGAGGCAGACCACGGCGACGATCGCGGCGACGTAGACCTTCGGGTCGCCGAAGCCGTCCTTGGGCCACTCGGTGATCGTCCACACCAGCGCGGCCATACCGGTCATCGACAGGACCATGCCCAGCGGGTCGGCCTTGCGCCAGGGCCCCTTGGACTCGGGCATCAGCGCCAGGGCCGCGAGGATCGCGACGACCGCGATGGGCACGTTGATCAGGAAGACCGAGCCCCACCAGAAGTGCTGGAGCAGGGCGCCGCCGAGCACCGGGCCGCCGACCAGGCCGACCATCGCGACCGCGCTCCAGGCCGCGATGGCCTTGGGCCGCTCCTGCTCGTCGAAGACGGTGATGAGGATCGACAGGGTGCTGGGCATGATCAGCGCGCCGCCGATGCCCATCAGGATGCGGCCCGCGATGAGCTGCTCGGGGTTGGTCGCGACGGTGGCCAGGAGGGAGGCCCCGCCGAAGAGCACCAGACCGATGATCATGACCTTGCGGCGGCCGAACCGGTCCGAGAGCGAGCCGGACGTCAGCAGCAGGCCCGCGAAGACCAGCATGTAGGAGTCGAGGATCCACTGGATGTCGGACGCGGTCGCCTCGATGTCCTGGGCGATGGGCGGGACCGCGACGGTCAGGACCATGTTGTCCACGACCAGGACGAGGGTGCTCAGGCAGAGCACGACCAGAATCCACCAGCGGCGCGGATCGCGTGCCGTGGCCGCGTCGCCCGCTTCCTTCCCTTGCTGTCCGAGCCCGTCCATCGGGTCCTCCTCAGTACGCCGTTCGCTTACTCCGAACACTGTACGTACGCCGCACACTGTTCGCAACCGCCGAACGTCGTGCGTGGCTGGGTTAGGGTGAGGTCAACAGGGGAGTGCAGAGAAGGGTGGCCGCATGCGCACTGAGAAGCCGACCTCGATGTCCGTCTGGACCCGGCCGAGCCGGCAGCGCCGCGATCAGCCCGCGCTCAGCCGCGAGCAGATCGTGGCCGAGGCGCTCGCCCTGCTGGACGCCGAGGGCCTGGAGGCCCTGAGCATGCGCAAGCTGGGCACCCGGCTGAACGCCGGCGCCACCAGCCTCTACACGCACGTCTCCAACAAGGACGAGATCATCGAGCTCGTCGTCGACCGGGTGTACGGCGAGATCGACGTGCCGGTGCCCGCATCCGCCTCCCACGAGGACTGGCGCGCCGCCGCGCTCGGCTTCGGCGAGAACGTCCGCGAGGTGCTGCTGCGGCACATCTGGATCGCCTCCGTCCTCGGCGAGCTGGGCATGGCCAACCTGGGGCCGAACATGATGCGCCTCACCGAGGACATGCTCGCCCTCTTCGAGACCCGCGGGTTCGACCTGGAGTCCTGCGACATCGCCGTCAAGACCATCTGGGGCTACGTCATCGGCATCGCCACCACCGAGGCCGCCTACCTGACCACGCTCGCGCGCAGCGGCCGCGACGAGCAGGCCTGGATGGAGACGGTCCGGCCCGCGGTGGAGACGGCCGTGCGGCCCTACCCGCGGGTGCGGGCGATGTACGAGCTGGAGCCGCGGCGGGACGTGCAGGACGCCCGGCAGGGCTACTTCCAGGTGGGCCTGAACTGCATCCTCGACGGCCTGGAGGCACGCCTGCCCGGCTGATGCCGACACCGCCCCGGCGGCGGCTCAGAAGGTCGCGGGGCCGCCGTGGGCGTCCAGTGCGTCGTGCACGGCCTGGACGAAGGCCGCCGTGGCGGCGGTCGCCGTGCCGCCGCGCCGGATCAGGGCCACCTCCGCCGGCGGCAGGTCCGTAACCGGTACGAAGACGACGTCCGGGCGGGAGTAGTACGTCTCGACGGAGGCGATGACCGGGGAGACGCCCTGGCCGGTGGCGACCAGGGTCATCATCTCCTGGAACGTGGCCACCGCCTGGCCCCGCCGGATCTCGCGGCCGCTCGGCGTGCGGGGCGGGACGTGGAAGTCCCACCAGTAGGCCGGGGCGCTGTTGACGACGGCGAAGCAGGTCTCGCCCGCCAGGTCCTCCCAGACCAGGGAGGCGCGGCCCGCCAGGCGGTGGCCGGCCGGCACCGCCAGGGCCCGGGGCTCCCGGATGACGACCGGACCGACCGTCAGGTCGGGCTCGCGCACCGGCAGGCAGGTGAACAGGACGTCCACCTCGCCGGAGCGCAGCGGCCCGAGCGGGTCCTGGAACTGGGTCTCGCGCATCCGGATCTCGCACCGCGGGCAGCGCTCCCGGAAGAGCTTGAGGATCGGCTGGGTGAGGGAGCCGGCGCCGGTGCCGAGGAAGCCCACGCCCAGCTCACCGGTGACGCCGCGCGCCACGTCCTTGGCGCGGGCGACGGCCTCCTCCATGCGCCGGTGCAGCGGCGCCAGGTCCTCGTAGAGCTGGCGTCCGAGCGGCGCGAGACACACCACGCGGCTGGTGCGTTCGAAGAGCGGCGCGCCGATCTTGCGCTCCAGCTTCTTCACCGTCTGGCTCACGCGCGCCTGCGAGACGAGCAGCCGCTCCGCCGTGCGGCCGAAGTGCAGCTCCTCGGCGAGCGTCAGAAAGGTCTCCAGCTCCTGCCGTTCCATCCCGGCTCCCCCCGCGGCCGTCCCGCCGCTGCCGTCCCCTGCCCCTGCGAAGCCGCTGACCTGCATCGATAAGTCCCGGAGCAGGGATCGTTTCACGGATCGCCGTTGATCGGCCAGCGGCGGGGGCGGATCGTGGGACGTGCCCGGCCACCACGGCCGGGCGCCCCTTCCGGCCCCGTCAACTCCCAAGGATGCGCCATGCCTTCGCAGACCCGGCAGTCCACCGCCCGCAAGTCCGTCGTCCTGGCCGCCGCGCTGGCCCTCACCGCGGGCCTCGCCGTCACCGGCGCCCGCGCCGACGGCGGCGAACGCCCCGCCACGAACGCGCGCGCCGCCGCGCCATGGACCGCCGCCTGGGCGGCATCACCCCAACGCCCCAGCATCGGCTTCAAGCCCAACTGGTCCGAAGCCGGGTTCGACGACCAGACCCTGCGCCAGGTGGTCCGGGTGACCGAGGGCGGCGACAGAGCCCGCGTTCGGCTCTCCAACGCCTACGGCGCGTCCCCGCTGCACATCGAGGCCGCCACCGTCGCCCGCACCGAGGGCGCCAAGGGCGCCGCCGTCGAGAAGGGCTCCCTGCGCCGGTTGACCTTCGGCGGCAAGCGCTCCGTCACCGTCCCGGCCGGCGAGCAGCTCTCCAGCGACGCGGCCGCCCTGGGCCTGGACCGCTTCGACTCCGTGACGGTCACGCTGCGGCTGGCCCGCACCACCGGGCCCGCCACCTTCCACGCCCAGTCGTTCGCCACCAGCTACCGCGCCCAGGGCGACCACGTCGCCGACACCGGCGGCGCCGCCTTCCGCGAGTCCACCGAGTCCTGGTACTACCTCGCGGGCGTCGACGTACGCGGCGCGAAGCGGCCCGAGCGGGACGCCGTCGTCCTCTTCGGCGACTCCATCACCGACGGCTTCGCCTCCTCCACCGACCGCAACCGCCGCTGGTCCGACGCCCTCGCCGAGCGCCTCGCCGCGGCGGGCACGCCCCGGCCCGTCGTCAACGCGGGCATCGGCGGCAACATGGTCCTCAACGACTCGGCGTGGTTCGGCGACAAGAGCACCACCCGCTTCGCGCGGGACGTCACGAACCTGCCGAACGCCGGGACCGTCGTCATCCTGGAGGGCCTCAACGACATCGGCTTCAGCGAGACCGACAAGCCGACGTACAAGCCCGCTCCGGTGGTCAGCGCCGAGGAGCTCATCGACGGCCACCGCAAGCTGATCCGCGCCGCCCGCGCCAAGGGCCTGAAGGTCGTCGGCGCCACCCTGCTGCCGCTCGGCGGCTCCGACCACTACGGCAAGCACGCCGCCGCCGTCAGCGACGCCTTCAACACCTGGGTGCGCACCTCCGGCGAGTACGACGGGTACGTCGACTTCGACAAGGCCCTCGCCGACCCGCAGGACCCCGAGCGCATCCGGCCCGCGTACGACAGCGGCGACCACCTGCACCCCAACGACGCCGGCTACCGGGCCATGGCCCGCGCCGTGGACCTGGGCTCGCTCTGACCGGCGCGCCCCCGGCCCGTCCGCTCCGGCAGGGGCGGGCGGGCCGTTCGCATGCGGGTCACTCGTGCGTGGCGAAGGAGTAGTACGTCGCCGCCGTGACGCCCGCCGTGACCGCCAGGCCCAGGCCCGCCACGCGCAGCACGCTCGCGTCGGTCAGGCTGTACAGGAAGGCCACGGCCGTGCCCGCGAGGGCGCCCCAGGCGGGGGCGCGCAGTTCGCGCGGCAGGGCGGGGGCCAGGCGGCGCAGCGCCACGTACAGCGCGCCGAGGACGACCCCGGAGACGATGCCGAGCACGACGTTGCCGGCGGTGACGGGGCCGCCCTGGCGGTCGTTGGTCGCGGTCCACAGGCCGTAGACCAGGGCCAGCAGCGCGGGGGCTGCCCAGACGCGGGAGAGGGCGCGGGCGCCGGCGTTCCCGTGGGAGCCACGCGTCCCGTGGGAGCCACGCGTCCCGTGGGGCAGGTGGAGCTTGTGGGACCTGTGCGATCCGGGTGCGGTGACTGCCATGGCGGTTCCTTCCCGCTCAGGAGCAACAACCTCCTCCCAGGAAACACCCGTACGGGCCCCCGCTCCACCGGAGCGCGCGCCCGGCACACCCACGGGCGCCCGGCCGGCACACCCACGGGCGCCCGGTCGCGCGGCCCCTCCCCGGCGGGGAACGATGAGTTTTCGGACCGCGCCCGGTCTCCCCTCATGACGCACCGCCACCGCACCCGCAGCAGCACACACCGCCGTCGGAAGGCGCAGGACATGAGCAGCGAACACCCCCACCGGCGCTCCGGGCCACACGGCCCGGCCATCGAGACGGCCGGCCTGGTGAAGACGTTCGGGGACAACCGCGCGGTCGACGGCGTCGACCTGACCGTCCCCGCGGGCACCGTCTACGGCCTCCTCGGGCCGAACGGCGCCGGCAAGACGACCACGGTGAAGATGCTCGCCACGCTGTTGCGCCCGGACGGCGGCGAGGCCCACGTATTCGGCCACGACGTGGTCCGCGAGGCCGACGCCGTCCGCGCCCGCGTCAGCCTCACCGGGCAGTACGCGTCCGTGGACGAGGACCTCACCGGCACGGAGAACCTGGTCCTGCTCGCCCGGCTCACCGGCCACGGCAGGAAGGCCGCGCGCACCCGCGCCGAGCAGCTCCTCACCGCGTTCGGCCTGAGCGAGGCCGCCGGACGGCAGGTGAAGAACTACTCCGGCGGCATGCGGCGTCGCATCGACATTGCCGCGTCCATCCTGAACACCCCGGACCTGCTGTTCCTCGACGAGCCGACCACCGGCCTCGACCCGCGCAGCCGCAACCAGGTCTGGGACATCGTGCGGGCCGTCGTCGCCCAGGGCACCACGGTCCTGCTCACCACGCAGTACCTGGACGAGGCCGACCAGCTCGCGTCGCGCATCGCCGTCATCGACCGGGGCCGGGTCATCGCCGAGGGCACCAAGGGCGAGCTGAAGGCGTCCGTCGGCGCGGGCGCGGTGCACGTACGGCTGCGGGACGCCGACCGGCGCGAGGAGGCCGCGCGCCTGCTGCGGCTGACCCTGGACACGCAGGTGCAGCTCGAACCCGACCCGGTGGCGCTCACCGCCCGCGTCGGCGACGGCGGGTCCCCGGGCGGGGAGGCCGCCGCCGAGAAGGCCTCCCGCGCCCTGGCCGAGCTGGCCCGCGCGGGCATCACCGTCGACAACTTCGCCCTGGGCCAGCCCAGCCTCGACGAGGTCTTCCTCGCCCTCACCGACCAGCCGCTCACCACGCCCGCGGCGCTCACGGAGCCCGCGGGGACCGCCGCCGCGGGCACGGGCGCGGACGCGGGCCGCACGGAAGCCGAGGCCACCCGATGAGCACCACGACCCCCACCGAGACCCAGGACCTCGCGCCCGTCCGCGCCGAGTCCCTCGCCGAGCTGCTCGTCTCCACCGAGCGGCCGCGCCGCCCGAGCGCCCTGTCCACGTCCCTGACGTTCGGCTGGCGGGCCGTGCTGAAGATCAAGCACGTGCCGGAGCAGCTCTTCGACGTGACCGCGTTCCCGGTCATGATGGTGCTGATGTACACGTACCTCTTCGGGGGCGCGCTCGCCGGTTCGCCGCGCGAGTACATCCAGTACCTGCTGCCCGGCATCCTCGTGATGTCCGTCGTGATGATCACGATGTACACGGGCGTGTCGGTCAACACCGACATCGAGAAGGGCGTCTTCGACCGCTTCCGCTCGCTGCCGATCTGGCGGCCCTCCGCGATGGTCGGCTACCTGCTCGGCGACGCCCTGCGGTACGCCATGGCGTCCGCCGTGATGCTGGCCGTCGGCCTCGTCCTCGGCTTCCGCCCGGACAGCGCCGTCGGCGTGCTGCTCGGCGTGGTGCTGCTGCTCGTCTTCTCCTTCGCCTTCTCCTGGGTGTGGACGATGTTCGGGCTGCTGCTGCGCACGGAGAAGTCCGTGATGGGCGTCAGCATGATGATGCTGTTCCCACTGACGTTCCTCAGCGACATCTTCGTCGAGCCGGAGACGATGCCCGGCTGGCTCCAGGCGTTCGTCAACAACAACCCGATCACCCATCTCGCCTCCGCCGTGCGCGGCCTGATGGACGGTGCCCGGCCGAGCGCCGAGATCGCCTGGACCCTCGGCTGGGCGGGCGTCCTCGTGGCGGTCTTCGGCCCGGTCACGATGCGCCTGTACAGCCGGAAGTAGGCCGCTGCCACCGCCGGATCCGCCATCCGGAGTCACCCCGGTCGCGCCCCGCGCGGCCGGGGTCTTGCCTGGTGGACGTGGATCCCCACCCGCGCACCGGCCCCCGCCCGCACACCCCCCGCCCCGCCCTCGCCGCCGCCCGCCCCGCCCTGGCAGTCGTCCTGCTCGTCCTCGCGTGCCTGCTCGCGCCCCTCGGCGCGGTCTCCACGTGGACGGCGTACGAGATCCAGGACACGGACCGGTACGTGGCCACGATGGCGCCGCTGTCGAGGGACCCGGCGGTCCGGGCGGCCGTGGCCGACGCCGTCACCGACGCGGCACTCGCGGAGATCGACGCCGGTCCGCTGCAGTCCGCCGTCGAGTCCTTCGTACGGGACGCGGTCGGCTCCTTCACCACGACGCGGGCCTACCGCACCGCGTGGGACGCGGCCAACCGCGCCGCGCACGCGGCCGTGGAGGAGGCCCTGAAGAACGACTCCGACAGCGAGGTCACCATCGACCTCGCCCCCCTCACCGAGCAGGTCAAGCGGCAACTCGCCGACGAGGGCGTGCCGTTCGCCGACCGCATCCCGGTGCGCCACACCGAGGTCACCGTCATGCGGTCGCAGGACCTCGGCGACTACCGGAAGGTGTTCCGCATGCTCCAGGCCGCGGGCGTCTGGCTGCCCGTCGCCGCCGCGCTCTGCGCCGCCGGCGGCGTCCTCCTCGCGGCGCGCCGCCGCCGCGCCGAGCTCGCCACCGCCCTCGGCATCGCGCTGGTGGCCGCCGCGCTCGCCGCCGCCGTCGCGGTGGGCCCCGCCCTGACCCTGGACGACCTGCCGCCGGACGTGTCCCGGGCGGCGGCCGGGGCCGTCTACGACGCGCTGACCGAGAGCCTGCGCGTCACCGCCTGGGTGCTCGTGGGGCTGGGCACCCTGGTGGCGGTGGCGGCGTGGTGGTGGCCGCTGCCGTGGCGGTCCCGGGCCGCGCCCGCCGGGGACCCGGAGGAGCTGCCTCCGACGCCGCGCGCCCCGGCCGGAGAGGAGCACGGCTGACCGGGCTGACGCGGCGGGCGCGGCTGACCCCGGCTGACCCCGGTGGGCGCGGCTGACCCCGGCGGGCACGGCAGGCGCGGCTGACACGGCTTCTCCGTGGGTACGTGCCGTGCGGCGTGGCCCTGCGCGTCCCGGGGGGCCCAGGCGTACGGGAAACTTTCCGTCCCGCCCCCGCGTCCTTCAAGGGGGATCCCGGCAGCGCGCCGTGCGGGCGGGCCGCCCCGTCGACGAAAGGCCGCCCCTTGGAGCACGTGACGGCACCGCCCCTCGACCCCGAGCGGACGGCCGACGGTGACGCCGACACGCGCAGGCCGATGTCCTGGCGCGTCGCCGCGTGGACGGCGGGCCTGCTGCTCGCCGGGGCGAGCGCCGTGCTCGGCTGCCGCGCCGCCGACACTGACGCGGTCACGCCCGTGCCCCAGCTCCTCGCCTTCCTGCCGTGGCTGCTCGCGCCCGCCGCGGCCGCGCTGCTGCTCGCCGCGTACGGGCGGTGGCGCGTCGGCCTCGTGTGGGCGGTGGCCGTGCTCGGCGGGCTCGCCTGGTTCACGGAGCCGTACGGCAAGGTCGTGGAGCCGGACGGGCGGCCGGTCGCCGACCTGCGGGTGCTCGCCTCGAACGTCGAGTTCGGGCGCGGCGCGCCCGGCCTCGTCAAGGCCGTCCGGGAGCGGAAGCCGGACCTCGTTTTCGTGTCCGAGTGCGACCGGGCCTGCCAGGACCTGCTGCGCGAGCGGTTGCCGGAGTCCGCCTACCCCTACCGCGTGGCCGCCGGCGGGGACGGGGCCGACGGCTCCGTCATCCTCGCCAACGTGCCGCTGGAGCGGGCCGCGGGGGTGCGGGGCACCCTCGGCATGCCCGGGGCGGTCGCCGACGTCAAGGGCGTCCGGGTCCGGCTCCAGCTCGCCCACCCCATGCCGCCCACCGCCGGGGACGTCGACCGCTGGCGGCGCGAGCTCGGCGCCCTGCGGGACTACGCCGCCGCGGGCGACGGGCAGCCCACCGTCCTGGCCGGGGACTTCAACGCCACGCAGGACCACGCGGCGTTCCGGAGCATCCTCGACGAGGGGCTCCGCGACGCGGCGCGCGTCGCCGGGTCCTCCCGTACGCCCACCTGGCCGACGGCGCTGCCCCGGCCGTTCGGGGCACAGATCGACCACGTGCTGGCTTCGCCGGACTTCGGGGCGCGGGACGTGCGGTTCGTGGAGATCGGCAACACGGATCACCGTGCGGTGCAGCTAGACCTGACCCTGCACCGGCCCTGACGTCCATCCAGGGCTCTGCCCCCACCCACCCGCCCCCCATCGGCCTCCGGCCTCGTCCTCAAACGCCGGACAGGCTGAAACCGTCCGCGTCCCGCCGCCGTCGCCTGCCGGAAATCGGCCTGGCGGCCTCGTCCTCAAACGCCGGACGGGCTGAAACTGTCCGCCGTGCGAGGAGATTTCAGCCCGTCCGGCGTTTGAGGACGAGGCGCGGAGCGCCGATTCGGGGGAGAGGGGCGGAGCCCCAGACGTGAGGGCGGGGGGCCGGGGGCGGCAGCCACCGGTTTCGGGGAAGGGGCGGGTCTGGGGCGCACCCGCGAGGGCGGCCCGGACGATCACCCCGGCGATAATGGGCATATGCCCCGTCGAGCCCCACTGGCCTCCCTCGCCCCACCCCCCTGGCTCGTCAGGTCGCTCAGACCGCAACCGGCCCCCGTCCCCTGGGCCGCAGCCACCCGCGCCGCCGTCGCCATGTCCCTGCCCCTGGCCGTCGGCACCGCGGCGGGGCACCCCGCGTACGGGGCGCTCGCCGGCATGGGCGCGCTGTCCGGCGTCATCGGCGACACCGCCGACGCCTACCGCATGCGCGTCCTGAACATCGCCGTCCCCCAGCTCTTCGGGGCCGTCGGCGTCACCCTGGGCTCCCTCGTCCACGGCCACGGCTGGACCGCGGTCGCCGCGGTCACGCTCGTCGCCCTGGTCTCCGGGATGATGTCGACCATCGGCGCCGTGGCCTCCGTCTCCGGCCTGCTGCTCCTGCTCAACGCGGTCATCGGCGCCGGCCTCCCGCTGCCCGGCGCGTGGTGGCTCGCGCCGGTCCTGATGACCGGCGGCGGCCTCCTCGTCCTCGCCCTCGCGCTGCTCGCCTGGCCGCTGCGGTCCGGCGTACCGGAGCGGACGGCCGTCGCGACGGCGTACCGGAACGTGGCCGCCCTCCTGGAGGCGGCGGGCACCGCCCACGCCCGCCAGGACGCCTACGACGAGGCCCGCGCCACCGTCACCGCGTCCCTCAACAAGGCCTACGACCTCGTCCTGGCCCGCCGCGCCCGCGACCGCGGCCGCAGCCCCGACCTGGTCCGCCTCATCGCCGAGCTCAACGCCATCACGCCCGTCGTCGAGGCCGCCCCCGCCGCCCACCGCTACGGCGAGCGGCTCCCGCCCGAACTGCCGCGCGCCGCCCGCCGGCTGGCCGACGCCATCGCCCGCGGCCCCGCCCCCCACCCCGGCAACCTCGGCCTGCCCGGCGAGGTGCCCGACGACGACGGCGCCGCCGCGCGGGCGGTGTACCAGGCCCTGCGGCACGCCGACGACACCCTCGCCGACCCCGACCCGCTCACCGCCGTGCCCGCCGACGACCGGCTCGGGCGGCCCGCCGCGCTGCGCGTCCGGGCCCGCCGCGCCACCCGCAACGTCATGCTGTCGGGCGCCTCCTGGCGGTACGGCCTGCGGCTCGCCCTGTGCATCGGGATCGCGCAGGCGCTGGTGTCCCTCGTCGACGTGCCGCGCTCGTACTGGGTGGCGCTCACCGTCACCTTCGTCCTCAAGCCGGACTTCGGCTCGGTCTTCTCGCGCGCGGTGCTGCGGGCGCTCGGCACGGCGGCGGGGCTCGTGGTGGCCGCTGCCGTGCTCCCGGCCGCCGACCGCGGCTGGTGGGACGTGCCCGTCGTCCTCGTCCTCGCCACGCTCATCCCGGCGCTCACCCCGCGCGGGTACGGCTACCAGACCGCCGCCATCACGCCCGTCATCCTGCTGCTCTCCGACGTCCTGAACCACCAGGGCTTCGGGCTCGTCCTGCCCCGGCTCCTGGACAGCCTCATCGGCTGCGCCATCGCGCTCGTCGCGGGCTACCTGCTGTGGCCGGAGAGCTGGCACACCCGGATCGGCCACCGGCTCGCGGACGCGGTCGCCGACACGGCGGAGTACGTGGAGTGCGCCTTCGGGGCCCCCGGCGGCGAGCCCGACCCCGCCGCGCGCGCCCGGATGCGGCGCCGCCTCTACCGGGACCTGTCCGACATCCGTACGGAGTTCCAGCGGGCCCTGAGCGAGCCGCCGCCCATGGGCGCGCGGGCCGCGGCGTGGTGGCCGCTGGTGGTGGCGGTGGAGCGGATCGTCGACGCGACCACGGCGGCACGGGTGCGGGTACGCCACGGGGCCCCCGCCCCTGAGGGGGCGGAGGCCGGGGAAGTCGTACGGCAGTTGCGGGAGCTGGCCGACGGCCTGCGCGAGGTGGAGGTGCTCGTCCCGGTGCCGGTGGAGTTCACCGGCCCCGAGGACAGCGTCCTGGAACCCCTGCGCCAGGAGGTGGCGGCCGCCCGTGCCATCGCGTCCCCGCGAGGGTGACCTCACGGGGACGCGGGGGCGGGGTCAGCGGGCCGCTTCCACCTGCTTCATGGCCTTGGCCAGGCCGTTGGCCCAGAGCTGGTTGACCCGGGCGCGCTCGGTGGCGTTCGGCTGGGCGTTGGTGCAGGACGGGCCGGGGCCGCCGCCGGACATCAGCTCGGAACACGGGCCGCGGTAGTTGTCGGGCAGGCCGAGCACGTGGCCGGTCTCGTGCGCGGTCACCCGGGTCGAGTTGTACTGCTGGTTCTGGCGGTAGTCGAGGAAGATGTAGCCGCGGCCGTGGCCGTCGGTGCTCGCGTACGAGCCGCGCGGGTCGTTGCCCTCGCGGTACGAGAAGCTCGCACCGGTCGTGCCCTCGCGGAGCTGCACGTTGGTGACGGCGGCGTTCCATATGGAGGTGGACGCGGCGATCTGCTGGCGGAAGGACGGGGCGCGCGAGGCGTTGTACGTCACCGTGACGGCCCGGGCGCCGGGGTTCGCGGCCCGCTTCTCGGCGACGGCCTTCACGACGGCCTCGAAGAACGCCTTGTTCGCGGCGGCTTCCTCGGCCGAGCCCGCGTACCGGGCGGCCGACGACGTCGCGGAGACCGAGGTGGTGGACTTGGCCGTGTCGGACGACGGGGCGGCCGAGGCCACGGAGGAGGTGCCGAGCGCGGCGACCGCGAGTCCGAGCGCGGCGGCGACGGACACATAACGCTTGTGCATGTGGGGGGCTCCCTACTCGTTCGGTGAAAGGTGAACGTTTCGGTTATCCGTGAGTGTCGGGGAGCCGGACCCCGCGCGGATGATGGCAGGTGGCGATAGCGCGCCCCTATCGCCGCGCATCCGGTCACCGCAGGAAGGGGCAACTTCTACGGTTCCATGGGTGTTTGGGAGGCTGGTGTGCTGCCGTAACCCGCTCTACGCTCACGGCCATGGAGCTCGAGGTCAGGCACCTCCGCGCACTGTGCGCCATCGCCGACACCGGCAGCCTGCACAAGGCGGCGCGCCAACTCGGCATGAGCCAGCCCTCGTTGACCACGCAACTGCGCCGCATCGAGCACGCCGTGGGCGGCCCGCTCTTCGTCCGCGAACGCACCGGCTGCCGGCCGACCCCGCTCGGGCGCACCGTCCTCAGCCGCGCCCGCCCCCTCGTCGTGGAGATGCGGGCCCTGGTCACCGAGGCCCGCGCGGCGGCGGCCCGCGCCGGCGACGGCGAGCCCCGGCTGCGCATCGGCTCCACGGCGAGCCGCGCCATACCGGGCTGGCTGCGCCGGCTCCGCGCCAGCCTGCCCGGCACGGAGACCTCGCTGCAGATGGACGTGTCCGCGAACGCGCTGCTGCGCGCCGTCGCCGACGGGCAGCTCGACGTGGCCTTCGTGCACGAGGTGGAGGGCAGCCCCCTGCGGTTCCCCGAGGCCCTCGCCCGCCGCGTCCTCATCGACCGCGAGCCGCAGTTCGTCTCGCTCGCCGCCGACCACCCCGCCGCCCGCCTCCCCGTCGTCCGCCTCACCGACCTCGCCGCCGACCGGTGGATGGTCGACCCCACCGTCGACGGGGAGTGGGACGGCCTGCGGCGGGTGCTGACCGCGGCGGGGCTCGACCCGCGCGTCCTGCACGGCGACTACCTCACCGCCGCCACGCTGGTCGCCACCGGCGAGGTCGTCACCTTCTGCCAGCCCACCTCGGTGGCGAGACCCGACATGGCCGTCAGACCCCTGTACGGCGACCCGCTGGGCGTACGCCTGTACGTCGCGGCCCGTACGGAGACCGAGCTCAACGCGGTGTACGGCGACCTGGAGGCCGCCTACTGGGAGGCCGCCGCCGAGGCCCCCGCGTACCAGGACTGGCTCCTCGGCACCGGAGCCGCCGGGCCCCCCGCGCCCCGCCCCCCGGCCCCGCAGGGCCCCGTGCCCGCCCCGCTCCCCCCGCCGCCGGACCTCGGCCCCCAGACCGCCCGCGACCTGCGGCCCACCCCCCTGTGAGCCGCGCCCCCGAGGGGCGCCCCGGGCCGGGGCACCCCTCCTGACGCAGGCCGTCGGCGCCGTCCTTCCTGACGTCCTCAGACGCCGATGTCGCGGCCGTCGGCGCGCCACACCGACACGACCGCCGGGCGCACGATCTTCCCGGGCCCGTCCGGCCAGGTGCTCGCGGGCTTCTCGACGGACGCGCCGTCGACCTCGCCCGGGTGCTGGACGGCGACGAGCACACGCCGCTCCTGCACGAGCGGGCCGCAGGTCTCCGCGCCCTTCGGCATCGTCAGGAACTGCTTCAGCTCACCGCGCCGCTCGCCCTTGGTGGCCACGCCGAACAGGCCGTCGTGGGAGCCGAGCTGGTTGCCGTCGGTGGAGATCCACAGGTTGCCGTGCGGGTCGAACGCCACGTTGTCCGGGCAGGAGATGGGGCTGACCTTGTCCTTCGGGAAGCCCGCGAAGTACGTGGAGGGGTCGTTCGGGTCGCCCGCGACGAGGAAGAGGTTCCAGGCGAAGCGGGTGGCCTCGGGCCGGTTACGGGACTCCGTCAGTTCGAGCACCTGCCCGTGCTTGTTGAGGTTGCGCGGGTTGGCCTCGTCGGCCCCGGCCTTGCCGGGCTTGCCGCGGTCGGTGTTGTTCGTCAGGGCGACGTACACCTTGCCCGAGTGCGGCGACGGCTCGATGTCCTCGGGCCGGTCCATCTTCGTGGCGCCCACCTTATCACCGGCCAGGCGCGTGAAGACGTACACCTCGTCGGCGGTCATGCCCTCGACGTGGGAGACGGCCTTGCCGCCCGCGTACGCCGTGGCCAGCGGGATCCACCGGCCGCTGCCGTCGAACTCGCCGTCCTCGGGCAGCGTGCCCGTGCCGTCGATCTCCTCCGCCGGGGAGTCGCCGGTGAACTTGGCGACGTACAGCGTGCCCTCGTCGAGCAGCGTCAGGTTGTGCTCACGGGCCCAGCGCGAGTCGCCCTTGGCCATGCGCTTGCTGCTCACGAACTTGTAGACGTAGTCGAACCGCTCGTCGTCGCCCATGTAGACCACCGGGCGGCCGTCGCGGGTCAGGCTCGGCTGCGCGCCCTCGTGCTTGAAGCGGCCGAGCGCGGTGCGCTTGCGCGGCGTGGAGTCCGGGTCGTACGGGTCGAGTTCGACGACCCAGCCGAAGCGGTGCGGCTCGTTGGGCTCCTTGGTGAGGTCGAAGCGGTCGTCGAACCGCTCCCACTTGCGCTCGGACTCGCCGCCGACGACGCCGTACCGCTTCAGGCGGGCCGCCTGCGTCGGGTCGGTGACCTTGTCCGCGTGGGCGAAGTACTGGTTGAAGTTCTCCTCGCCGTGGAGCGTGGTGCCCCACGGGGTGGTGCCGCCGGAGCAGTTGTTCAGCGTCCCGAGGACGGTGGTGCCGCGCGGGTCGGCCTTCGTCCGGACGAACTCGCTGCGCGCGGCCGGGCCGGTGAGGTGGAACTTGGTGGTGGCGGTCAGCCGGCGGTTGAGGCGGTGGCGCGGCACGGGGCGCAGCGCGCCCGTCTTCCGCTCGCCCTCGACGACGACCACGGACAGCCCGTGCGCGGCCCAGGCGATCTCCACCTGCTCGCGGGTCGGGTTCTTGGGGTCGTAGCCCTTGAACATCAGGACTTCGTCCGTGTACTCGTGGTTCGCGACGAGCACCTGGCGGCCGTGGCCCTCGCTCTCGTGGCGCAGCGGCAGCAGGCTGAGGAAGTCGTTGTTGTACCCGAACTGCCCCGCCTGGGCCTTCGCGGTCTGCTTGTCCGCGTCGAAGGCGGGGGCGCCGCGCAGGATGGGCTCGCCCCAGCGGATCACCACGTTCTGGCGGTAGCCGTCGGGGACGGTGACCTTGTCGGCGGTGTTCGGCGCGACGGGCGCGAAGCGCAGGCCGCGGGCGGCCTTCCTGTCCTTCGCCCGGGCCGCCGTCGGGGACGCCGCCCCGGCCGCGGCCACCGGCGCCCTGTCCGACGCCGCCGCCGAACTGGTCGCCGCCGACCGGGGCGTGACGGTCCACCAGGTCCGCACCGACTGGGACACCGCCCGCCTCGCCGGGCTCGTCGAGGTGCACGGCGGCGTCGCCCGCCCGGGCTGGCGGCTGCGCGCCTGGGACCGCGACGACGCGGCCGTGCTGCGCGGCTGGGTCGCCCTCTTCGACGCCTGGTCCCTCGCCCACCCGGCGCCCGCCGCGCTGCCGCCCGCCACCGTCGCGGAGACCGTCGAGGCCGTCCCCCAGCTCCTGTCCTTCCTCCAGCTCTCGGCGGGCCCCGTGCCGGTCCCGCAGCTCCTCGACCTCTTCGAGCAGCGCGTCCGCGAACTGCGCACCGAGCGCTGCGAGATCCCGTACGGCCCCCAGGAGGAGACCCACCGGACCGGCACGGGCCCCGACGCCGGGCCCGGCAACGGCCCGGACGGCGGCCTCGGCAACGGCCCCGACGGTGGCGGCCCGGACGAGTGCGCCGCCGCCCCGCCGGCCGACCTGCTCGCCTGGGCCCTGCGCGCCCTCGCCGCCGTCGGCGCGCTCACCTGCGCGGACGGCCAGGCCACGCTCACCCCGCTGGGCAGTTGGGCGGTCTGGGTCAAGCTGGAGCAGATCTGCGTCGCCGCGCAGAGCCCGGCCGGGAACATCGAGCAGTCCGCCGAGGACATGCTCCGCGGCTGCGCCCGCCTGCGGCCGAACGCGGCCCGCGCCGAGTACCGCGCCTGGCTCGCCGCCCGCGACGTGGGCACCGCCGTCGCCGAACTCCTCGACGCCGCCCGGGGCGAGGACGCCCTGCTGCGCGGCCTCGCCTTCGAGGCGCTGCGCGTGGTCGGCGCCCCGGCCGAGCCCGAGGTGCGCGCCGTCGTCGACGAGACCTCGCTGCGGCCCTACGCCCTGCTGTGGCTCGCCGAGTACGAGGGCACCGACCCCGAGGACGTCCACCACGTGCTCACCCGCGAGGAGTCCACCTGGCTGTGGGTCGACACCGCGGCCGCCGTCGCCGACCACGGCGAGGCCGAACTCCTCGTGCGCCACCTGGACTCGGCGCCGCAGCCCACGGTGCCCGCGCTGCTCGACGAGGTGCGCACCGTCGGCCACCCGCGCACCGTGCAGGTCCTCGTGGCGCTCGCCGCGGCCCACCCGGACCCGGCCCTGGCCAAGGCCGTGCGCCGCGCCGCGTTCCAGGTGCACACCGGCGGCGTCTGACCCCGCCCCCCGGTCCCGCGGGGGCCGGGGCGGGACCCGTCAGGCGCCCGGCTCGGGGGCGTACGTGCCGAAGCTCCACACGTTGCCCTCGACGTCCTGCGCCAGGTAGTCCCGGGCGCCGTAGTCCTGGTCCGTCGGCGGCATCAGGATGTGCGCCCCGTGCGCCACCGCGCGCTGGTGGTGGGCGTCGACGTCGTCCACCACCACGTGGATCCCGGCCGGGCCCGCGCCCCGCATCGCCTCGGCGAAGACACCGCCGGTCCCCTGCGAGCCGAGCATCACCGTGCCGTTGCCGTACGACAGCTCGGCGTGCAGGACGGCCCCGTCCTCCCGCTCGTACACACTCGTCTCCGTGAAGCCGAAGGCCTCCGTGAGCTGCGTGATCGCGGCCTTCGCGTCCGCGTACACCAGCGTCGGGAAGATGCTCGGCCGCCCCCGCGCGGCACCCGTCATAGGGCTCACCTCTCACGCTCCTCACACTCCGCGCGCCGGGACCGCCCGCGGGCCCCGTGCGTCCGGGGCCCCCGGCCGGGGCGCGTCCGTTCTCCCGTCCCTGATGCTTTCCCCGCCTTTCGCCCTTTTGCCCTTGTTTCCTCCTGTTTCGACTCGGCGTTCGGCCCGGCTTCCGGCTCAGCGGAAGGTGTCGCACCGCGCCATGTCGCCCGTACGGAAGCCCTGCTGGAACCACTCCTGCCGCTGGCGCGCCGAGCCGTGCGTCCACGACTCGGGCGTGCCCCGGCCCTGGTAGCGCTCCTGGATGCGGTCGTCGCCGACCGCGGCCGCCGCGTCCAGGCCGTCGCGGACGTCCTCGTCCGTGAGCCGGGTGATCAGCGGCCGGCCCGACTCGGCGGGCGTCCGCGTGGCGTGGTGCGCCCACACGCCCGCGTAGCAGTCGGCCTGGAGCTCGACGCGCACGGCGTCGCTGTCCTCGCCGGTCCGCCCGTCCTGCGCGCGCCGCAGGGTGCCCATCAGGTTCTGCACGTGGTGCCCGTACTCGTGCGCCACGACGTACGCCTGCGCGAACGGCCCGCCGCGGGCGCCGAAGTTCGTCCGCAGCTCGCGGAAGAACCCCAGGTCCAGGTAGACCTGCCGGTCCCCGGGGCAGTAGAACGGGCCGACCGCCGAGGACGCCGCGCCGCACGCGGTGCCCACGCGGCCGGTGAACAACACCGTCCGCGCGGGCGTGTACCGACCCTGGCGGCGCGGGAACTCCTGGCGCCAGTAGTCCTGGACGCTGTTGACCACCGCCACCGTCCGGCAGTCCTCCCGGGCGTTGGCGTCCTTGCCGGTACGGCAGCTCTCCTGGACCTGCGCTGGCGACGACGAGGAGGCGGAGGGCTCGTCACCGGAGTCGGTCAGGCCGAGCTGGTCCGGGCCGACGCCGAAGAGCAGGCCGAGGAAGAGCGCGATCAGCCCCGCGATGCCCCCGCCGACGGTGGCACGGCCGCCCGGGACCCGGCTGCCGCGCACGTCCCGCACCTCGGAGGTGTCCAGCTCCGCGTCGTCGTCGAACTGCATGGGCGCACCACCTCGTGTCGCGTACGGGACGCCTCACGGCGCGTACGGGACGACAGCGCCGCCACGTCGCGTACGGCGGACCCGCCTCGTTCGAGGGGTGACGTCCCGCGGCCCCGCGCGGGGTCCCGGCCCCTCCGGCCCCGCGCGGGGTCCCGGCCCCTCCCATCCTGGTACGGCACCCGCCCTCCGGCGCCGGACGAAGGGCCGAACGGGCGACGCGCCCCACCCCGCCCGCCGTGTCGCCCCACGACCGCCACCCGGCCCGCGCGCACCGCCGCTACTGTCTGCGCCTGACCCGCGGCCGCGGCCGCGCCCGGGGGAGTGGAGGGGGCACGATGTCCGCCGCGCCAACAACACCGGGAGCACCTGAAGCCCCGACACCACCCGCCGCGCAGACCCCGGCCGGTGCGCCCACGTCGGCTGCCGTGCCGCCCCCGGCCTACGTATCGGCAGCGGCTGCCGTACGGACACCGACCGACGACGCACAGGCATCGGCCGACGCACCGACACCGGCTGTCGCACACACACCGGCCGACGCACAGGCACCGGCCAACGCGCCGACATCGGTCGACGTATCGACAGAGGCTGCCGCACGGACACCGGCCGTCGCGCCGACACCGGCCGTCGCGCCGACAGCGGCCGCGGTGCCGACCCCGGCCGAAGGGCCCACATCGGCTGTCGCGCCGGCGCCGCGCCGCGCACCGGCCGCACCCGATGACCCGAGGGCGGCACCGGACCCGGCAACCGCGCGGGCAGCGGGCCCCGGTCCGGCACCCGGGCAGCGGAGCGGTCCCTCCGGGCGGCGTGCCCGCCTCCGGCCTCCGGGGCTCCGGAGCGGCCCGGCCGGACGGCAAGCCCACCTGACGCGCCTCGCGCGCCTAGCCGCCCCGCTGCTCCTCGCGCTCCTCACCGTGCCGCTCGCCACCGCCGACCACCACGTGCGTCCGGCGCCATACGGCGACCGCTTCACGCTCCACGCGCGCGTGGACGGTGACAGCGTGCCGTACGTGACCGGGCGGGCCGTGCGCGCCCGCGACGCGGACAGCGGCCGCGCCCACTGGACGTACACGCGCCCGGGCCGCCGCCCGCTCACCCTGCTGCCCGCGCGCGGGCACGCCCTCGCGCTCTGGGACGACGGCCTGGTCACCGACACCGCGCGCGGCGCGGTCCGCTGGCACCGGGCGATCCCGGCGAGCGCCCCCTGGCTGGCCTCCCCGGGGGCGCGCGGCGGTGCCGGGGTCCTGCGGCTCCTGGACCCGGCGGCCCGGATGCTCGCCGTCGTCACCCCGCGCCACGTCGCCGCCTACCGGGTCGCCGACGGCGACCTGCGCTGGACGCTGCCCGCCCGCGAGGGCTGCGCCTTCGACCCCGCCCGCTCCGTACGGCGCCACGGCGTGCTGCTGCTCGCCCAGCCCTGCCGCGCCGGGGCCACGCCCTGGACCGCGCAGCTCGTCGCCGTGGACGACCTCGGCCGTGTCACACCCCGCCGGACCCCGCTGGGCAACGAGCTGCCCGGGAGCGCCGGAAAACCGGTTGCAGGCCCCCGGTAGAATTGCCGTATGGCCCTTCTCCTGCTGCATTAGACGGCTGCGTGGCGCGCCCCGCGCGCATGACGCCCTGCCTTTCGCCCGCTTCCGCCGTCCTTCCCTGTCCAGGAGTCCGACCGTGATCACCGCCTCCGGTATCGAGCTGCGCGCCGGCGCCCGCATCCTCATCGAGAACGCCTCGTTCCGTATCGCCAAGGGCGACCGCGTCGGGCTCGTCGGCCGCAACGGCGCGGGCAAGACCACGCTCACCAAGTGCCTCGCCGGCGAGGGCGTCCCGGCCGCGGGCACCATCACCCGCTCCGGAGAGGTCGGCTACCTTCCGCAGGACCCCCGCACCGGCGACCTCGACGTGCTCGCCCGCGACCGCATCCTCTCCGCGCGCGGCCTGGACACCCTGATCCGCAAGATGCGGGAGAACGAGGAGCGCATCGCCAGCGGCAAGGGCTCCACGCGCGAGAAGGCCCTGAAGCAGTACGAGCGCCAGGAGACGGAGTTCCTCACCAAGGGCGGGTACGCCGCCGAGGCCGAGGCCGCCACCATCGCCGCCGCGCTGAACCTCCCCGACCGCGTGCTCGGCCAGCCCCTGCACACGCTCTCCGGCGGTCAGCGCCGCCGCATCGAGCTGGCCCGCATCCTGTTCTCGGACGCGGACACGCTCCTCCTGGACGAGCCGACGAACCACCTGGACGCCGACTCGATCATCTGGCTGCGCGACTACCTGAAGACGTACCGCGGCGGCTTCATCGTCATCTCCCACGACGTCGACCTCGTCGAGACGGTCGTCAACAAGGTCTTCTACCTGGACGCCAACCGCTCCGCGATCGACGTCTACAACATGGGCTGGAAGCTCTACCAGCAGCAGCGCGAGTCCGACGAGAAGCGCCGCAAGCGCGAGCGGCAGAACGCCGAGAAGAAGGCCGCCGCGCTGAACGCCCAGGCCGACAAGATGCGGGCCAAGGCCACCAAGACCGTCGCCGCGCAGAACATGGCCCGCCGCGCCGAGAAGCTCCTCTCCGGCCTCGAGGACGTACGCCAGGCCGACAAGGTCGCCAAGCTGCGCTTCCCCGAGCCCGCCCCCTGCGGCAAGACCCCGCTCACCGCCGAGGGCCTGTCGAAGTCGTACGGCTCGCTGGAGATCTTCACGGACGTGGACCTCGCCATCGACAAGGGCTCCCGGGTCGTCATCCTCGGGCTCAACGGCGCGGGCAAGACCACCCTGCTCCGCCTCCTCGGCGGCGTCGAGCAGCCCGACACCGGCGCGGTCGTCCAGGGCCACGGCCTCAAGCTCGGGTACTACGCGCAGGAGCACGAGACCCTCGACCCGGACCGCACGGTCCTGGAGAACATGCGCTCCGCCGCCCCCGACCTGGACCTGGTCGAGGTGCGCAAGGTGCTCGGCTCGTTCCTGTTCTCCGGCGACGACGTCGACAAGCCGGCGGGCGTGCTCTCCGGTGGCGAGAAGACCCGGCTCGCCCTCGCCACCCTCGTCGTGTCCTCGGCGAACGTCCTGCTCCTGGACGAGCCCACCAACAACCTCGACCCGGCGAGCCGCGAGGAGATCCTCGGCGCGCTGCGCACCTACAAGGGCGCGGTCGTCCTCGTCACGCACGACGAGGGCGCCGTCGAGGCGCTCCAGCCGGAGCGGATCATCCTGCTGCCCGACGGCGTCGAGGACCTGTGGGGCGCGGACTACGCCGACCTGGTCGCCCTGGCCTGACCCCCGGCCCTCGGTCCCGGGCCTCGGGTCCCGGGTCCCCGGGTTCCCGCAGGACCGGACCGCCGACCCGGCGGCTCGACCGAGTCATGGATCGGATCACTGACCGAGTTGGCTGGCCGAGTTACTGGCCCAGTTACTGGCCGGGTCACTGGTCGGTGCACTGATCGCCGCACTGATCCACAGCACTGATCCACTCCGTATGGATCATTCGGCCGATCCGTGATCCATCATCTGTGTGAGACGTCCTCGTACCGAGATGCGGGATACACGCATCTCGGCCGTGTCCGCCACCGTTGTCCCGGCACGTCCCTGACCTGCCGGTTCCTCGCCGAACCCGTTCGGTGACGGAGAGGCACACGTGCGGAATCGTTCACTCCGCTCGTGGTGTCCCGTTCCCACACTGCGAATCAAGTCACACCGACCTTGCCGAATGGGTGGCCAGGAGGCCCGGTAGGGGTGATCATGAGAAGTCCAGAGCGCACTTCCCATGAGGAGGCACGGGTGGCCGAGACTCTGAAGAAGGGCAGCCGGGTGACCGGCGCCGCGCGCGACAAGCTCGCGGCAGACCTGAAGAAAAAGTACGACGCCGGTGCGAGTATCCGGGCGTTGGCCGAGGAGACCGGCCGCTCGTACGGATTCGTGCACCGGATGCTCACCGAGTCAGGCGTGGTGTTGCGCGGACGTGGCGGTGCGACGCGAGGCAAGAAGGCCGCCTCCGTCTGACACCCGTCGCGGTCCGCGGCTCGTGTGACCCGAAGGGTGACCACCCGGTCGGCCGTCTCCGCGGCCGGGTGGTTACTGTGCAGTCACTTAGGGGCGCCCCAGGCGTCCCGACCGACGACTGCACCCCTCGGAGGCACTGATGGCTTCGCCCGACAGCCCGCAGAGCGCGGCTCCACCGGTTCTCGACAAGGACGGCGTACGCCTCACGGTCGAGGACACCGTGGCCACCGTGACCCTGACCAACCCGGCCAAGCGCAACGCCCAGTCCCCCGCGCTGTGGCGGGCGTTGACCGAGGCCGGCCGGGCGCTGCCCGGCAGCGTCCGCGTGGTGGTGCTGCGCGGCGAGGGCAAGTCCTTCTCCGCGGGCCTGGACCGGCAGGCGTTCACGCCCGAGGGCTTCGACGGCGAGCCGTCCTTCCTCGACCTGGCGCGCGGCGCGGACGACGTCCTGGACGCGACCATCGCCGAGTACCAGGAGGCGTTCACCTGGTGGCGGCGCAGCGACCTCGTGTCCGTCGCCGCCGTCCAGGGGCACGCGATCGGCGCGGGCTTCCAGCTCGCGCTCGCCTGTGACCTGCGCATCGTCGCGGACGACGTCCAGTTCGCGATGCGCGAGACCAGCCTCGGACTGGTGCCCGACCTCACCGGCACGCACCCGCTCGTCTCCCTCGTGGGCTACGCGCGCGCTCTGGAGATCTGCGCCACGGGCCGCTTCGTGGGTGCCGCCGAGGCCGAGCGCACCGGCCTCGCCAACCTCGTGGTGCCCGGCGACCAGCTCGACGCCGCCGCCGAGGACCTGGCCGCCGCGCTGCTCGCCGCGCCCCGCGACGCCGTCATCGAGACCAAGGCCCTGCTCCAGGGCGCCGTCGGCCGCTCCTACGAGGAGCAGCGCACCGCCGAACGCGCCGCGCAGGCCCGCCGCCTGCGTGTCCTCGCCGGGCTCGGCGACTGACGCGCGGCCGACGCGTGACGGGCGGGGGCGGGGCCGCCGCGGGCCCGGCCGGGTGCGGATCCCCGGCCCCGCCCCTGCGCGACCCGTCACGTGCGGCCCCGCCCCTGTGCAACCGTCGCGTACCCGCCCCTGTGCGACCCGTCGCGCGCGGCCCCGTCCGCGTACGGCCCGCCTCGCGGCGCGCGGTCGCCGCTCTAGCCCTGTTCCTGTTCGTCGACCGCCGTCACCAGGACCGCCACGGTCGGGTGGTCCGGCAGCGCGTCCCCCACCGCCGCGCGGACCGCGCGGGCCACGTCCAGGGTGCGACGGTCTCCGGCCACCGCCAGCTCCACCCGGACATGCCGGCGCGGCAGGGAGTGCGACGGCTTGTGCTCCTGCACGTGCACCGCGCGCCCCAGCCCGCCCAGCGCCCCGGTCAGCCGGGTGACGCCGGGCACGGAGAGCGCGGCCCGGGCGAGGCGTTCCTCGGGGGAGTCCGCGTCCGTGTCCGCGCCCGCTGGTCGGCCCGTGCCGATGGCCGCCTCGGCGACGTCTACGGCTCCGGCTTCGAGGAACTCATCGGCCTCGGGGAACTCACCGGACCCGAGCAACTCGCCTGCATCGGGCAACTCACCCGGCTCGAAAGCCTCCGTCGAGTCAATGGCCGCAACCATCTCGGCAGTCTCAGCAGCCTCACCGGCCCAGCCAGCCCCCGCAGTATCAGAAGCCTCAGCAGACCCAACGGCCCCGGAAGCCCCAACAGCCCCCTGCGGGTCCAACTCCTCCTCCGCCCCGTCGAGCAGGGCCGTCACCCGCAGATCCACCTCGGTGACCACCAGGCCCAGCCGGTCGGCCGCGGCCGTCGCCAGGGCTGTGCGCAGCCGGTCCGCCACCGCGGGCAGCGGCTCGCCCGAGGCCGCCGCCACGTCCCCGCTGATCCGCAGCGCCCCCGGCGGCAGGGCGCTCGGCGGGGCCGGGCCCGCGGCGGCGTACGCGTCGGGGGAGGCGCCGGGGCCGGACGGGACGTACGCGGCGTCCGGGTCGGCCAGGTCCAGGCGCACGGTGGTCAGGCGCGCTCCCCGTACCCGCCCGCACGCCCGGCGCAGGAGCGCCGCGGCCGCCGCCTCCGTCATCCACGCGCCGTCACCCGCCCCGCCCAGGGGCAGCACCCTGCCCAGACCGAGCTGGCGCCGTACCGCCGAGGTCCATCCGTCACCCGTCATTGCTCCAGCCTGCCGCATCCCTGGCGCGCGAGCGCGCGGCCGCGCTTAGTGTGGACGAAGGAGCAGATCCCCTGTCGAAAAGGACGACGGTGATGACCGACACCGGAGAGCACAAGACGTCCAAGACGCTCGAGAAGGAGTCGCCTGAGGAGAACGCGGGCCGCGGCGGCACCTCGCGGCGCGGGGGAGGGGACCCCGGCGGGCGCGGGCGCACCACCATCGCGGACGGCGTCGTCGAGAAGATCGCCGGACTCGCCGCGCGCGACGTGGTGGGCGTCCACGCGATGGGCGGTGGCCTCGCCCGCACCTTCGGGGCCGTACGCGACCGGGTGCCGGGCAGCGGCGCGAAGTCCGTCACCCGCGGGGTCAAGGCCGAGGTGGGCGAGGTGCAGACGGCCCTGGACCTGGAGATCGTGGTCGAGTACGGCGTGTCGATCTCCGACGTCGCCCGGGCCGTGCGGGAGAACGTCGTCACGGCCGTGGAGCGCATGGCCGGCCTCGAAGTGGTCGAGGTGAACATCGCGGTCAGCGACGTGAAGCTGCCCGACGACGAGGACGACGAACAGCCCCGGTTGCAGTAGCGGCACGAACGGCCCCGGCGGCCCCGGTCGCGGCAGCGGCCGAACGGCCCCCGGCGCGGGCCGAGTCGCACGGTTCCGGCCGCGGCTGCGGCGGGACGGGGCCGTGGTGAGCGGCCCCATCGGGGGAACGTGGTGAGCGGCCCCATCGAGGGAACAAGGAGACCCGTGCGGTGAGCACCACCGACCCGGCGGTCCGCGGGCCAGGCCCCTCGCGGACGAACGACCCGGGCGGCGGGCGCGGAGCCCCGTGCCCGCCGCCCGCCACCGGCGTACCCCGGCCGCACCGCCGGGGGACGCAGCGGGCACCGGCAGCACACGCGCAGCAGCGAAGGAGCGCACGATGAACATGGCCGTCATCGGCATGATCGCCGGGATGGCCCTGGGCTTCGCCGGATACTTCGGCGGGTTCGGAGCCTTCCTCCTGGTGGCCGCCCTGGGCGCCATCGGATTCGTCGCCGGGCGGTTCCTCGAGGGGGACCTGGAACCCGGCGACTTCTTCCGCACCCGCGGCGACCGGCGGCGGTGACCGGTGGCGGCGGAGGTCGTGGGGCAGGTCGCGCCCGCCGAGCGCGGCGCGACCCGGATCGCCGACCGCGTCATCGCGAAGATCGCCGCGCGCGCGGCCCGGGAGGCGCTGTGGTCGCTGCCCGAGGAGGCCGCGCCGCCGCACGCCACGGTCAGCGTGCACCGGGACGCCGCCCGCGTCCGGGTCAGCCTGGAACTGGACTACCCCAGCGACATCGGGGGCCAGTGCGGGGCCGTGCGTCGCCATGTCGCGGAGCGGGTACAGGCGTTGGCGGGCATGGACGTGCCCGAGGTGGCGGTCCAGGTCGAGCGGCTGCACTCGGCGCAGACCCGGGCCGCGGCACAGGGGAGGACCCGATGAGCGAGCCCCACGAGACACCCGGGCGGGACCCGGGGACGGGCGGCACCCGGCCCCTGCCCGTCGTCGAGCAGGACCCGGGCGCCCTCTACCCGGCGACGCAGTCGTCGTCCGCCGCGGCCTACGAGGCGCACCCCGTCCTCGCCCCCGAGGAGGGCCGGGCCCGCCGCTTCTGGTCGGCGCGGCGGGTGCCCGCCGCGCTGGTGGCACTGGTGGTCCTCGGCGGCTGCGGGCTCCTCCTGTACGACGTCGTGGCGGTACGGGCCGACCGCCCGGCGATGCGCTGGCGCCGCCGCCTCGCCCGCGAGCTCGCCGAGCGCCCGCTGGACGACACGGCGGTGCTCGCCGGGGCCGCGGCCGCGGTGGCCGTCGGCCTGTGGCTGCTGGTGCTCGCGCTGACGCCCGGCCTGCGGTCCGTGCTTCCGATGCGGCGCGACCACGCCGACGTGCGGGCCGGGCTCGACCGGGCCGCCGCCGCGGCGGTGCTGCGCGACCGGGCCATGGACGTGGCGGGCGTGCGGTCGGTACGGGTCCGCGTGACGCGGCGCAGGGCCGACGTGCGGGCCGAGTCCCACTTCCGCGAACTCGACGACGTACGGGGCGACTTGGACCGGACCCTGGCCGACGGTATCCGCGGGCTCGGCCTCGGCGCCCCGCCCGCGCTGACGGTGCGTGTGGCCCGGCCGGGGAAGAAGGGGTGAGCGGAGCCATGGTGCGCCCACTGAACCGCGTACTGCTCGGCCTGACCGGCCTGGTCCTCGTCGTGCTCGGCGGTGCCGTGCTCGCGGTCGGGCTCGGGGTGCGGCCGCCGTCCTGGTGGGTGCACGACGGGCGCCACGACGTCCTGCTCGGTGCCGCCGAACGGACGCGGTGGCGGAGCGAGGGCTGGTGGTGGCCGACGGTCATCGGCGCCCTCGCGCTGCTCGTCCTGCTCGCGCTGTGGTGGTTCGCGGCGCAGCTCCGGCGGCGGCGCCCCGCGGAGGTCCTGGTGGAGACCGGGGACGGGGAGGGGGCGCTGCTGCGGGGCCGGGCGATGGAGGGCGCCCTGGAGAGCGAGGCCGCTGCGCTCGACGGGGTGCGGCGGGCGCGGGTGCGGCTGGCCGGGCGGCGCGCCGCGCCCGAGGCGCGCGTCCGGCTCGCCCTGGCGGGCGACGCCGTGCCCGAGGACGTGCTGCGCGGCCTCAGCACCGAGGCCCTCGCCCACGCCCGCGACTCCGCGGGCCTCACCCGCCTCCCGGCGAAGGTCCGCCTCCGCGCCACCAAGCACCGCCCGGAACGCGTGAGCTAGCCCTGCGCGGGGCGCCCCAGACCCGCCCCTTCTCCGAAACCAGGGGCTGCCGCCCCTGGACCCCGCCTTTTCGGCGCTCCGCGCCTCGTCCTCAAACGCCGGACGGGCTGAACATCCTCACATGGGTGGGCGGGTGG
>NZ_BNBT01000095.1 GCF_014656095.1 Streptomyces longispororuber | reverse complement strand
CGCCACGGCCGCCCGGCCGCGGGGTGCCCTGCTGCGGTGCGCCCTGGCGGGTGCCGCCCTGACGCGCGCCGCCCTGCCGGGGGGAGCCCTGCCGCGGTGCCGCCCTGCGGGGACCGGGTACGCCTGTCTGGGGCGCCGACTGCTCTGCGGAAGGACTCAGTCGCAGCTCGTAGTCGCCGGTCTGCGGGTTGAGCACCCACTGGTCTGCGGGATCGATGTTGTCAGCCCGCCCACGGCCTTGCGCGTCCACGGTTGTTTGCGTCCTCCGTCAGGGCCACGCGGCGCCTTTCCCCCCTCAAGAAGGCGCTCGGTCACTCGTACCAGCGGTGTGCGGCGCAGCGGCCGGACACCGGATCGGCTCACACTATCCGCCCAGTTCAGCCTCCAACGACGCCGGTGACAAATTCCACTCGCCTACACCTGGGCAATCCGCCCAATTTCTGTGTCCCGGTGTCCCTTCCGTCCGCCGCCCGCATTACCCGCAGGCGGTGCCCGCGGCGGTGCTGCCCCGGAATGTGGGCGCCGGACTCGGCGTATGGGTGGGGTCGTCGGGCTTCCCGTCGCCGCGCCCGGCACCCTTCCCGTCGCCGCGTCCTCCGCTCTCCTCGGCGCCCCCCGCGCCTTCTCCGTCGAACGCTCCCTCTTCGTACGTCTCTTCGTACGTCCCTGCGTACGGCTCCTCGTGGGCCTCTTCCTGGGGCTCTTCTCGTACTTCTTCCCGCGTCTCTTCCCGCGTGCCTTCGGGTGCCTCTTCGTACTCCCGGCCGTCCCCGGCCCTTTCGCGCGCGGGGCCGACGCCGTTCGCGGCGTCCTGCTCCGCCGGGGTGACCTGCACCGGATCGTCCTCGCGGAGGCGGGTGAACAGGGCCTCCGCGGCGGGCTCCACCAGCTCGTCCCGGTTCGCGTCGTACGTGTACGAGCGGCGCGGCACGGTGAGGAACTGGACCCGCTCCGTGGGGATGGTGCGCAGCCCGCGCACCAGTTCGTACAGGCCGCGCAGGCTCGCGAGTCCCGGGTCCGTGGTGAGCGACGACGTGGCGGCGTCGAGCACGGGATAGAGCTTCACCGGATTCAGCAGGACGTCGTTGCCGCGCACCTTGTTGACGAGCGCGCCGAGAAACTCCTGCTGCCGGTCCATGCGTTCGGTGTCGCTGCCGTCACCGGTCGACTTGCGGGTCCGTACGAATCCGAGGGCCTGCTCGCCGTCGAGCGTCTGGGGCCCTGCGGGCAGCCGCAGCTTTGCGTCGGCATCGTCGATCGGCTCCCTGAGGCACACGTCGACGCCGTCCACCGCGTCCACCATGTCCTTGAACCCGGCGAAGTCCACCACCATGTGGTGGTCGACGCGGATGTTCGTCAGCTTCTCCACGGTACGGATCGTGCAGGCGGTGCCGCCGAACTCGAAGGCCCAGTTGAACTGGGCGAACTGGGCCCGCGTACGGGAGCCGTCCGGCCGGCGGCAGCTCGGGATCTGCACCATCAGGTCGCGCGGCAGCGACACGGCGGTCGCGCTCTGCCGGTCCGCGGCCAGGTGCAGCAGGATCGTGGTGTCCGAGCGCTGGGTGCCGAGGTCGCGGCCGTACTTGCGGTTGTCGGGGCCCGAGCGGGTGTCGGAGCCGATCAGGAGGATGTTCTGCGCGTCGTGGACCAGCGGGGTCGGCCGCTCCTTCTCGTAGCGCGCGAGCTCGGCGGCGGCGCCGGTGTCCTCGGTGATGTTCCCGTCGAGCTTCTCGTACACCGCCCACCCGGCGCCGCCCGCCGCGAGCACCACCACGGCGGTCGCCAGGGCCGCGCCGCGCAGCCACCGCCCCCTGCGCCGCCGGGCGCCGAGCCCCGACGGACTCGCCCCCGCCCCGGGCCCGACAACGGCCAGCGGCGAGGACGGAGTGCGCGCGGTCTCGGTCACGTGTGAGTCCACCCCTCGTGGCTGCGTAGGTGCGTGGCACTCCTACGACCATGGCCCGCGAGGCCGCGCGGGGCGGGGATGGGGTGAGCCGAACGGGTGAACCCGCGAGAGCCGCGAGCGGGCTCCCTTTCCCGAAACCAAGGGGCCCGCCCCCTGGACCCCCGTTCATCGCGCTGGCGCGCTCGTCCTCAAACGCCGGACGGGCTGAAGATCTCTACCGCGGCCACGACGGAGACGTTCCGGCGCGCCCACGGCTGAAGATCTCCGCCGCGCTCGGCGGAAAGTTCCAGCCCGTCCGGCGTTTGAGGACGAGGCGCGGAGCGCCGAAAAGCGGGGTCCAGGGGCGGCAGCCTCTGGTTTCGGGAAAGGGGCGCCCGCGCGCGGAGCGCGCTCATGGGCACAGTGGGGCGCCCCCGCGCGGGGGCTAGCGCACGGTCGACGTCACCCGCTCCGTCTCCACCCGCTTCTCCAGCCCGTCCGCGCCCAGCCGCTCCAGGTGCCGGCACAGCACCACCGAGCCCCCGGCGGCCAGCGGGGCGTACAGCCCGGCGCTCAGCCCCTCCCAGGTGTCGTACGGCCGCCCGGACAGCAGCCGCGACCCGGGCCCGAGCCCGTACTCCCCGGCGTCGGCCACGGCCCGCCGCACCAGCTCGGCCCCGGTCAGCTCCACCCCGCCGACGGCGAGCGCGGCCTCGTCCGGGTCCACCGGGGCGTACGGGGCGAAGCGGTCGCCCTGGCCCGGCACCTCCACCGCGTAGTCCAGGAAGCCGTCCGGCACCTGCGGGAAGCGCCCCCCGAGCGGCCGCAGCGCGAGCGCCACCCGCTCCCCGGAGCAGGCCCGCGCCGCGTCGAGGGTGTCGGGCCCGCTCACGACGAGGTCGGCGCCGCCCGGGTCCCCGCCCACGTCGGCGACCACGCCCACCGAGGAACAGGCGAGCAGCCACACCGCCGTCTGCCAGTGCGCGGGCAGCAGCAGCGCGAGGCGGTCGCCGGGCTCGGCGGCCAGGTCGCCCTGGAGCAGATTGGCGGTCTTGGCCACCCAATTGGCGAAGGTGGCCACGGACAATTCCACGCGCTCGCCGGTGGCGTCGTCGTAGTACGTCACGAGCGGGCGCGCCGGGTCGGCGGCGAGCGCGGATCGCAGCAGGTCGGCAGGGGTGCGGTCGTTGGCGTTCACGGCCGCAAGGGTACGCGGGGACCCGCGTGTCGCCCGTGCGGGCGGGGCAGTTGGGCCACCGGTTCGGCCGACGGTCCGCCGACGGACCGTCAGTTCCCCAATGGACAGATATGACCCGGTATGACGACGATCGTCTGCATGCGTGGATTCCTTGCTTCCTCGATCGGTGTCACCTGTGCGGCGGCGCTCGCGCTGCCGCTCACCCTCCCCTCGGCGGACGCCGCCGCGGCCACCGGCGTGCCCGGCGTACCCGGCGCGGACGAGCGGCTCGGCGCGAACGTGGAGCCGGCCACGACGACCGGGCCCGCCACGGATGCCGGGTCCGGCGTGGGCGCCCGACCTGCCGTGGGCGGGAAGCCGGGCGCGAAGTCGCTCACGGGCGTGAAGCCCGGCGCGCAGTCGCTCACGGGCGCGAAGCCGGGCGCGAAGCCGCTCACGGGCGCGAAGCCCGGCGCGGGCGCGAAACCCGGGGCGCGCGGGAGGCCCGCCGCGGACTCCCTGTCCGGGACCACCCGGTCGCTCCCGCTCGTGCCGCTCGACGGTCCCGACCGCGCGGGCGACACCGGGCGCCCCCAGGGGCTGACCCGGCACGACGTGGCGCCGTTCTCCCTGCTCGGCGTCGTCTGGGACGACCCGGAGGCCGAGCTGCACGGCAGCGTCCAGGTCCGCACCCGGGCCACCGGCGGTACGGCCTGGTCCGCCTGGCAGAACCTGGAGGCGCACAACCACGAGCACGCCGCCGACCCCGGCACCGCGGAGCGCGAATCCGGCCGGGTGCGCGGGTCGACGGCGCCGCTGTGGGTGGGGGACTCGGACGGGGTGGAGGTGCGGGTCCGGCCCGCCCCACGCGAGCCCGGCCAGCCCGGCCAGCCCGGCCAGCCCGGCCAGCCCGGTCAGGGCGGCCAGCACGGCCAGGACGGCCGGGATACCGGCCCCCGGCTGCCCACGGGCCTGCGCCTGGAGCTCGTCGACCCCGGCGAGGAGCCCCCGCCCGGCGGCACCCCCGCCGACGTCCCGCGCGCGAACAGCCTGACCACCGCGTCGGCGGCGGCCTCCGCCGTGAACGCCGACCTCGCCCCGCTCGGCGCGCCGCTCATCCCCGAGCTCACCAAGGCCCAGACGGAGGCCGACCTGCTCACCGCCCTCGGCCTGCCGAACACCACCGCGGCGCGCCCCTACATCGGCCCGCGCCCGGCCATCGTCACGCGCCGCGGCTGGGGCGCCGACGAACGCCTGCGCGAGCGCGACTTCGCGTACACCAAGACCGTGAAGGCGGCCTTCCTGCACCACACCGTCACCGGCAACAAGTACCGCTGCTCGCAGGCGCCCTCCGTCCTGCGCAGTATCTACCGCTACCACGTCAAGAGCAGTGGCTGGCGCGACATCGGCTACAACTTCGCCATCGACAAGTGCGGAAACATCTACGAAGGCCGCGCCGGGGGCGTGGCGAAGCCGGTGCTCGGCGCGCACACCCTCGGTTTCAACACCAACAGCATGGGCATCGCCGTCATCGGCACCTACACCAGTGCGCCCCCGCCGAAGGCCGCGGTCAACGCCGTCGCCCGCCTCACGGCATGGAAGCTCGGCCTGTTCGGAGCCAACCCCCGCGGTAAGACCTACCTGAAGTCCGGAGGTGGCAATCTCTACAGGAAGGGCACGAAGGTCCGGCTGCATGTGATCTCCGGCCACCGGGACGGCTTCGCCACCGAGTGCCCGGGCCGCCGCCTCTACGGCAAACTCGGCACGGCCCGCGCCACGTCGGCCCGCCTCCAGGGCCGCTGAGGCCCGGTCGCACTGCACGGTCCGCGATGACGTCTGCATACACTGGCCGGCCGTAACAGAGTTCGGCCGGCCCCAGCAGGAAGCAGAGACGACAGGTGACAGAAGCGATCCTCCTGGTCGGCGGCAAGGGCACCCGGTTGCGGCCGCTCACGGTGAACACCCCCAAGCCCATGGTCCCGGCGGCGGGCGTGCCGTTCCTCACCCACCAGCTCGCCCGGGCCCGCGCGGCGGGGGTGGACCACATCGTCCTGGCGACGTCGTACCTGGCCGAGGTCTTCGAGCCGTACTTCGGCGACGGCTCCGCGCTCGGCCTCCACATCGAGTACGTCACGGAGGAGGAGCCCCTGGGCACCGGCGGGGCCATCCGCAACGTGGCCTCGCGCCTGCACTCCGGCCCCCAGGACCCGGTCCTCGTCTTCAACGGCGACATCCTCACCGGCCTGGACATCCGCGCGCTCGTCGGGGAGCACGAGTCGACCGGCGCCGACGTCTCGCTCCACCTGACCCGGGTCACCGACCCGCGCGCGTACGGCCTGGTCCCCACGGACGAGACCGGCCGGGTGCTCGCCTTCCTGGAGAAGCCGCAGACCCCCGAGGAGATCGTCACCGACCAGATCAACGCGGGCGCGTACGTGTTCCGCCGGTCGGTCATCGACACCATCCCGGCGGGCCGCCCCGTCTCCGTCGAGCGCGAGACCTTCCCGGACCTGCTCGCCTCCGGCGCCCACCTCCAGGGCCGTGTCGACTCGACGTACTGGCTGGACCTCGGCACGCCCCAGGCCTTCGTCCGCGGCTCCGCCGACCTGGTGCTCGGCCGCGCCCCGTCACCCGCGGTCCCCGGCCGCTGCGGCGACCGCCTGATCCTGCCGTCGGCCCGGGTCGCCTCCGACGCCAAACTCACCGGCGGCACGGTCGTCGGCGAGGACGCGGTGATCGGCGAGGGCGCCCGGCTCGTGGGCAGCACGATCCTCTCCGGCGCGGTCATCGAGCCCGGCGCCGTCATCACCGACTCCCTGGTCGGGACGCGCGCCTCCGTCGGAGCCCGCTCGGTGCTCTCCGGCGCGGTGGTGGGCGACGGCGCACGCGTGGGCGCGGACAATGAACTGCGCGCCGGCGCACGCGTCTGGTGCGAAGCCACCCTCCCGGCAGGCGCCCTGCGCTTCTCCTCGGACCAGTAGGCCTGTACCCGGTCCTGCAGCCTGTCCGGCGGGTCTTCCAGCCCGCCCGGCTGCGCATCTCGGCCGAGAGCGGCGGACATATCCAGCCCGTCCGGCGGGATCTTTCAGCCCGTCCGGCGTTTGAGGACGAGGCGCGGAGCGCCGATGAGCGGGGGTCCAGGGGGCGGCAGCCCCCTGGTTGCGGGAAGGGGCGCCCGCGCGCGGAGCGCGCTGATGGGCACAGTGGGGCGCCCCCGCGAGGCCCCACCCCGTACCCTCGACAGGTGTCCTCCCGCTTCGCCCCGCGCCCCACCCGCACCACCGTGCGCGGCGGCGACACCACCCTCCGCGGCGGGGCGACCACCCAGCGCGCCGACGCGACCCCCGTGCCCCGCCCGGCCACCGCGCCCCACCGCCCCGCGGCCACCCCCAAGCACCGCACCTGGACCCCGCCCGCCCCCCTCGACCTCGCCCTCACCCTGGGCCCCCTGCGCCGAGGCCCCGCCGACCCCACCTTCCGCACCACCCCCGACGGCTCGGTCTGGCGGGCCACCCGCACCCCGGAGGGCCCCGCCACCCTGCGCGTGGCCCTGCGCGCGGGCACCGCCGAGGCGGACGCCTGGGGGCAGGGGGCGGACTGGATCCTGGACCGGCTCCCACGCCTCCTCGGCGCCGAGGACAGCCCCGCCGACTTCACCGCGCGCCACCGCCTGGTCGCCCACACGGAGCGCCGCCGTCCGGGCCTGCGCCTGGTCCGCACGGGCCTGGTGCTCGAATCCCTGATCCCCTCGATCCTGGAACAGAAGGTCACGACGGACGAGGCGTACCGCGCCTGGCGCCTCCTGGTCCGTACGTACGGCGAACCGGCCCCCGGCCCCACCCCCGCCCAGGCCCGGATGCACGTGATGCCGGACCCGGCGACGTGGCGGCACGTCCCGTCCTGGGAGTGGCACAAGGCGGGCGTGGACAACAAGCGCGCCGCCACGATCCTGCGCGCCGTGCGGGTGGCCGAGCGCCTGGAGGAGGCGGCGGCGATGCCGCCCGAGGAGGCCCGGGCCCGCCTGGAGCTGGTCCCGGGCATCGGCCCCTGGACCTCGGCGGAGACCGTCCAGCGCAGCAACGGCGCGGCCGACGCCGTCACCGTCGGCGACCTGCACCTGCCCGGCATCGTCGGCTACGCCCTGGCCGGCGAACGCGAGGCCGACGACGCCCGCATGCTGGAGCTCCTGGCCCCCTACCAGGGGCAGCGCCACCGTGCGGCCCGGCTGATCCTGCTCAGCGGCCACACCCCGGCCCGCCGGAAGCCGAAGATGCCCAAGACCGACATCGGGCTGCTCTGAGCCGCCGCGGCCCTACCGCACCACCACGAAGGCCTCGGGGTCCCGCTCCGGCCTGGGCGGCGGCGCCGCGACCGGGTGGCCCACCGCCACCGCTCCCATCGGGTCCCACTCCGCCGGCAGGCCGAGGACCTCACGCACCACGTCCCGGCAGAACATCGTCGACGAGACCCACGCGGACCCCAGCCGCTCCCCGGCCAGGGCCACCAGCAGGTTCTGCACGCCCGCGCCCGCGGCGACGACGAACATCTCCCGCTCGGCCACGTCGCGGCGCGCGTCCCCGTACGTGTGCGCCCCGTCCATGACGAGGCAGGGCACCACCAGGTAGGGCGCGTTGCGCAGCACGTCGCCGCGCCGCACGCGGCGCGCGACGGCGTCCTCGGACTTGCCGTCCCGCCGCAGGTCCGCGACCCAGGCGTCCCGCATGGCGTCCAGGAGCCGCAGCCGCGCCGCGGCGGACTCCAGGAGGACGAACCGCCAGGGCGTGGTGTGGTGCGGCGCTGGCGCGGTCACGGCCGCGGCGACGGCGCGCCGTACGGCCCCCGGGTCCACCGGCTCGTCGGTGAACTCGCGCACCGTGCGGCGCAGGCGGAGCGCCTCCCGCACGGCCTCGCTCGTACCGAGCCGGAACATGTCGTCCCGGGCACTCCGCACCAGCGCCCGGGCCCCGCCGTCCTGATCGGCAGGGGCCGCAGGGGCCGCAGGGGCCGCGTGAGCCGCAGGGACCTCGGGAGCCTCACGGGCCTCGGTGGACTCAAGGGCCCCGGAGGCCACGAGGGCATCCGCGGTGCCGGGCACCCCGGAGGCCCCGGCAGTACCGGAGACCTCGGAGCTGCCAGGAGTCTCGTAAGTCTCAGGAGTCTCGTAGGTCCCGGCACCAACCTCCCGCACCACGTGCCCCAGCCCCCGCACCACCGCGACCGGCAGCCCGGAGACCTTGCCCTTGACGAGGTCCCCGGCGGCGGCCAACTCGTCGGCCGTCGCGACGACGGTGGCCTGGAGCGGGTTCCCGTACGCGTCCACGCCGCCGCGCAGGTCGTCGAGGACCCGCACCCCGGCGGCGCCGAT
Organism: Streptomyces longispororuber; assembly: GCF_014656095.1. Lineage (GTDB taxonomy): Bacteria > Actinomycetota > Actinomycetes > Streptomycetales > Streptomycetaceae > Streptomyces > Streptomyces longispororuber. Next base: position 25,459 of record NZ_BNBT01000095.1, on the reverse strand, counting down.
GGCCACGTCCGTCAGGCCGGCGCGCCAGGGGCGGCCGAACGTGTCGGTGACGATCACCCCGACGTTCACGCCGAGTGCGCCGCGCAGCCCCTCACGGAGGGCGCGCGCGGAGGCGTCGGGGTCCTCGGGGAGCAGCAGCACGGTCCCGGCGGGGGTGTTCGAGGCGTCGACACCGGCGGCGGCCATCACCAGGCCCTGGCGGTTCTCCACGATGCGCAGGGTGCCGCGGCGCGCCACGACGCGGACGGTCTCCGCGTCGATCGCGGCCTCCCGGTCGGCGGCGGCGACGACGCGCCCCTCGGCCTTGCTGACGATCTTCGAGGTGACGAGGACGACGTCCCCGTCGGCGAGCGCGGGCTCGGCCGCGGCGATGAGCTTCGCGAGATCGTCCCCCTGGCGCACCTCGGGCAGTCCGGGCACGGCCCACACCCGGTACGCCGGGGCCGGCCCGGACGTCTCCGCGTCGGCACCGCTCCCCGCGGCCTCGGCCGGCGCGTCCGTACCGCTCACGCCCGCACCTCCTCGGCCAGCGCGAGCGCTTCGCGGGCCATGGCCGCGGCGGCGTCGACGTCCGTCATCATCAGCGGTATGGCGCGGCACCGGATGCCCGCGGACTCCACGCGCTCCACGGTGCCGGCGTCCACCGTGTCGACCAGCCAGCCGTCGAGCAGTCCGCTGCCGTAGTGCTCGGCGACCGCGGCGGCCGTCGTCTCGACCCCCACGGCGGCCAGCACCTTGTCGGCCATGCCCCGTACGGGCGCGTCCCCGACGATGGGGGACAGGCCCACCACGGGCACCCCGGCCTCGGCGATGGCCTCCCGGATGCCGGGAACGGCGAGGATCGTGCCGACGCTGACCACGGGGTTGGACGGCGGGAAGAGGATGACGTCCGCCTCGGCGAGGGCCTCCAGGACGCCGGGCGCGGGCTTGGCCTGGTCGGCGCCGACGGGCACGATCGCGTGCGCGTCGACGGAGGCCCGCAGGCGGACCCAGTACTCCTGGAAGTGCACGGCCTTGCGCTCGCCGTCCACCTCGACGGCCACGTGCGTCTCGACGCGGTCGTCGGACATGGGGATGAGCCGCACCCCGGGCTGCCAGCGCTCGCACAGCGCCTCGGTGACGGCGCTGAGCGGATAGCCGGCGGCGAGCATCTGGGTCCGCACGATGTGCGTGGCGAAGTCCCGGTCGCCGAGGCCGAACCACCCGGGTCCGACGCCGTAGGCCGCGAGCTCCTCCTTGACCTTGAAGGTCTCGTCGTCGCGGCCCCAGCCCTGCTCCTCGTTGATGCCGCCGCCGAGCGTGTACATCACCGTGTCGAGGTCGGGGCAGACCTTCAGGCCGAACAGGTGGATGTCGTCACCGGTGTTGCCGATGACGGTGATCGCCGCGTCGGGCGCGGCCTTCTTGAGTCCGCGGAGGAAGCGGGCGCCGCCGATGCCGCCGGCCAGAACCACAATGCGCATGTGCCCAGCATCGCAGGCGGGTGTGACATCGCGGCAGCCGGTCGCCGGATCCGCCGCGGCACCGGCGGGATCGCGCCGGTGGTGTTCTTCACGCCGTGAGTGCGTCGTGCGCCGGTTTCCGCGGCGCGCGAGCCTCGCAACGAGCCGTGTGCATCGGCATGTCGGTGAGGCCGGGGTGGTAGACGTGCAGGCTCACGGCCGGTTCCAGGGAGTCGTTGACCACCTCGTGGACGTATCCGGCGGCGAAGACGCGCTGGGCGCCTACCGTCAGGGTGCGGCTGCCGCGTCGGCTGCGCTCCGTCAACCGGCCCTCCAGGAGCGTCAGTACGCCGGAGGAGCGGCCGTGGTCGTGCACGCCGCTGCCCTGGCCGGGCACCCAGGAGAGCAGCCACACCTCGTACCCGGGCCCGGTGCGCAGGCGGTGGTACCAGCGGCTGGTGGCGTCGTACTGGACGAGGGGCGCCCACTGGGCACGGTCGGCGGCGATGGCGCGGGCGAGTCCGGCGAACTCCGCGACGGTGACGGGGTGCTCGCGCGCGGGCTGCAGGAGGTGCGGGACTTCGAGGATGTCGCCGGCGATCTGGAGGTCGCTGTCGCTGTTCATGGTGTGCGGTGGTTCCTCAACGTCGGAGAGCTGGAACGTACGGAGGGCTGGAACGTACGGGGCTGGAACGTGCGGAGAGCTGGAACGTCGGGTGAGGGGGTGTCGCGGGGGAAAGAGGGGGAAGACGGGGGCCATGCGAGAAGCGGAAGGGCGGAGCGGGACGGCGCGGGGGGTGAGACGCCGGGTGGGGCGCGGCCGGAGCGCAGCGCGCGGCGCGCGCGTGCGAAGAGCGCGGGGTGGTGCGCCTCAGGGGTTCAACAGCCGGAAGCGGTGTGGCTCAACGGCTGGAACAAGCGCACGTACACATACAGGTACAGCGACAGCGACAGCGCGCGGGGGCAGCACCGGAAGACCCGCTGGTGCGGGTCACGGAAAGCGCCAATTTCGCGAGCATGCCCACCAGAACAGCGGCTCACACCTTGGATGTCAACTCATTGTCCGGAATGTGGACATTGTTTCACCTCATCCGGTTGCGCTGACTGGCGAAAGGTTTGTGCGTTCACCGCTCGGGACACAAGGCGCTCCAACCGGCGCTCGACGCGGCGCGTCAACCAGCGCGTCAACCGGCGCACGACTGTCGGGGCGCGGTCGTGATCCCTGTGTGATCCGGTTCGCTTCGACGGGATCGCTGCAACGGGAGCGGGAGTCGCGGCGTCCCTGTCCCTGAGAGGACAGGGCGACACGCGCGCCGGAATGGGCCTCTGGCAAGTGTCATGGTTTAGGTAGATATGAACACTTTCCGCAAAGCCTTGGTTCCGCAGAGTGAATAAGGGGCCCAATAGCAGATCTCGGCTTGACTGGCCCGGATCGGCACACTTGTAATTTCACTCGTGTCGTTCAGCCGAAATCGGTAACGACAGCACGGGGACGCACAGACGGACGAGGGGCGCACATGACCGAGCTGGTTCAGGAACTGCTGGTCGAGGACGCGGACGACGAACTCGGCTGGCAGGAGCGCGCGCTGTGCGCCCAGACCGACCCCGAGTCCTTCTTTCCTGAGAAGGGCGGCTCGACGCGCGAGGCCAAGAAGGTCTGCCTGGCCTGCGAGGTCCGCTCCGAGTGCCTTGAGTACGCACTTGCGAACGATGAGCGCTTCGGCATCTGGGGCGGCCTCTCCGAACGGGAGCGCCGCCGCCTCAAGAAGGCCGCCGTCTGACCCCCGCCCCCCTCTCGCACACCGGAGTGCTCCCGCACACCGGCGGGCCGGAACTCCCCGCGAGTTCCGGCCCGCGGACGTTTGTGGGGAGGGCCCACCCGGCCCGCGACACCCCGCGAGGGTGACCGCCGTTCCCCGTACTCCCCAGTTGTCCACAGGCGGCGGGGCGTTGCGGCGCCAGCCGTTAGTGTGGGGCCCCGTCCGAGACGCCACAGCGCCCCCGCGGGTCGCGGCGTCCACCACAGTCCATCGAACCGGGGCCCGTACCTCGATGTCCGTGCACAGCCACCCGGCAGCCCACCAGGGCGCTGCCGCCGGGTTCGACCCGTCCCGCGCGGCCGGGTTCGATCCGGCAAGCCCACCCGAGTTCCCGCGTCACGTCGTGACCGCGGTGCTCGTCTCCCACGACGGCGCCCGCTGGCTGCCCGACGCCCTCGCGGGACTGCTCGGCCAGGACCGCCCCGTGCAGAACGCGATCGCGGCCGACACCGGCAGCGCCGACGACTCCGCGCGCCTGGTCGGCGAGGCCCTCGGCGACGACCGCGTGCTGCACCTGGCCCGCCGCTCCGGCTTCGGCACCGCCGTCGACGAGGCGGTCCGCACGGCCCCCGTCCTCACCCCGGACGACCTGCCCTACCTGCAGCGCCCCAGCGGCTGGGACCCGGTCAGCCGCACCTGGCGCGACGAGGCGTACGACCTGCCGGAGCTGCCGCACGGCGAGCCCGAGCAGTGGCTGTGGCTCCTGCACGACGACTGCGCGCCCGAGCCCGGCGCCCTCGCCGAGCTGCTGCGCGTCGTCGAGGCGGAGCGCGCGGCGGGTCAGGAGGTCGCCGTCGTCGGCCCCAAGCTGCGCGGCTGGTACGACCGCAGGCAGCTCCTCGAAGTCGGCGTCTCCATCGCCCACTCCGGCCGCCGCTGGACCGGCCTCGACCGGCGCGAGCAGGACCAGGGCCAGCACGACCACGTACGGCCCGTGCTCGCCGTGTCCACCGCGGGCATGCTGATCCGCCGCGACGTCTTCGAGCAGCTCGGCGGCTTCGACCGGCGACTGCCCCTCATGCGGGACGACATCGACCTCTGCTGGCGCGCCCACGCGGCCGGACACCGCGTCCTCGTCGCCCCCGAGGCCGTCGTCCGGCACGCCGAGGCCGCCTCCCGCGAGCGCCGCGCCGTCGACTGCGTGGGCCGCACCGCCGCCTCCCCGCACCGCGTCGACAAGGCCGGCGCGGTCTACACCCTGCTCGCCAACTCCCGCTCCGCCGTGCTGCCCTGGGTGCTCGTACGGCTCGTCGTCGGCACCCTGCTGCGCACGCTCGGCCTGCTCCTCGGCAAGGCCCCCGGACAGGCCCTCGACGAGGTCGCCGGCCTCTTCGGCACGCTGCTGCGGCCCGAGCGCGTCCTGAGCGCCCGCAAGCAGCGCGGCACACCCCGGGTGAGCGGCGGCGAGATGCGCCCGCTGTTCCCGCCGCCCGGCGCCACGCTGCGCGCCACCGTCGAGCAGGTCGCCAGCAACGTGGTGGGCCGCTCCGACCCCGAGGTCTCCTCCGCCGGCCGGCACGGAGCCGTCGAGTCGGGACCCGGCGGCGACGACGCCGACTTCCTGGAGATCGAGCAGTTCGCCCGCCTCAAGCGCATCGCCCGCAGACCGGGGCCGCTGCTCTTCGTCGTCCTGCTCTTCGTGGCGCTCGTCGCCTGCCGCTCGCTGCTCGGCGGCGGCGCCCTCGCGGGCGGCGCGCTCCTGCCCGCGCCTCCCGACGCCACCGGCCTCTGGTCGCGCTACGCGGACGCCTGGCACCCCGTCGGCATCGGCGGCACCGAAGCCGCGCCGCCCTACCTGGCCCTCCTCGCCGGCCTGTCGACACTGCTGTTCGGCTCCACCGGGCTCGCCGTCACCGCCCTGCTGATCGGCTCGGTGCCGCTCGCCGGCTTCACCGCGTACTTCGCCTCCCGGCCCCTGGTCACCTCCCGGCTGCTGCGCGCGTGGGCGTCCGTCGCCTACGCCTTCCTGCCCGCCACCACCGGCGCGCTCGCGGGCGGGCGCCTCGGCACGGCCGTCCTCGCCGTCCTGCTGCCGCTCATCGCGCGCGCGGGCGCGGCGGCCGGCGGCCTGACCTCCCCGCAGGGCACCCGCGGGAGCTGGCGCGCCACCTGGGCGTACGCGCTGCTGCTCACCGTCACCACCGCCTTCACCCCCGTCGTGTGGCCGATCGCGCTCGTCCTCGGCCTGCTGGTGCTGGCGCTGCGCCGCGGTGACCTCCTCGCGTACGGGCTGCGCTTCCTGGCCGCCCTGGGCACGCCGCTGCTCGTCCTCGCGCCCTGGTCCCTCACGCTGCTGCCGACCGGCTTCTTCAAGGAGGCCGGCCTCGCCTACGGCACCGGGGCCGCGTCCGCGCTCGACCTGCTCGGCTCCAGCCCCGGCGGCCCCGGCACCGTGCACGGCCTGATGCTCAGCGGCATCGTCCTGGCCGCGCTGGCCGCCCTGCTGCGCGGCGAGCGGCAGCCGGCCGTGCGTGCCGCCTGGGCCGCCGCACTCGTCTCCCTGGTCTTCGCCGCGGTGTCGAACGGCTCGGCGTGGGCGGGCCCCGCCACCCTGGCCTACGGCATCGCGCTGCTCGCGGCCGCCGCGCTCGGCGCCGACGGGGCACGCGCGCGGGTCGCCGAGCAGAGCTTCGGCTGGCGCCAGCCGGTGGCCGCCCTGATCGCGTTCGCCGCTGCCGCCGGGCCGCTGCTCGCCGCCGCCGGGTGGATGATCCGCGGCGCCGACGGCCCCCTGGAGCGGCGCGATCCCGTGCAGGTGCCCGCGTTCGTCGCCGAGGAGAGCGGCACCCAGGATCAGGCCCGCACGCTCGTCCTGGACAGCGACACCACCGCCCAGGTCTCCTACATGCTCGTACGGGGCTCCGGCGCCCGCCTCGGGGACGCGGAGCTCGCCGCCCAGGACGGCACGGACCGGCGCCTCGACCGGATCGTGGCCCGCCTCCTCGCGGGCTCCGGCGCCGACCAGGCCGACCAGCTCAGCGGCTACGCGGTGCGGTACGTCCTCGTCCGCGACGGGGCGCCCCGCGAGCTCAGCCGCACCCTGGACACCACACCGGGCCTGACCCGGCTCAGCCAGGAGGACGGCAGCGCCCTGTGGCGCGTGGACCGGCAGGTCGCCCGCGCGACCGTCGTGTCCGGCGCCAAGGACCCCGAGCCGGTCGCCGCGGGCCCCGTCGAGGTGCACACCAAGGTGCCGTCCGGCAAGGAGGGCCGCGTGCTGCGCCTCGCCGACAAGGCCGACCCGGGCTGGACGGCGACCCTGGACGGCCACGCGCTGACCCGCACCACCGTCGACGGCTGGGCCCAGGGCTTCGAACTGCCCGCCGCGGGCGGCCACCTGGACATCACGTACGAGCCGCCCCTGGCCCACACGGCGCTGTTGTGGACCCAGGGCGCGCTCGCGCTCGTCCTGGTGGTGCTGGCCCTGCCCGGGCGGCGCCGCGACGTGGACGACGACCTCCCCGAGGAGCTCGTGCCCGCCCAGGCGGCCACGGGCGAGGGCCGCAGGGCCCGACGACTGCGCGCCCAGGGCGAACAGGCCACCCAGGAGGACGGGTTCACGGACCCCCTGCCCGAAGGGACCACCCTGGGCGCGGTTCCGCCCCAGCACACCCCGGCTCCGTCCGCGCCCGCCGAGGGCGACTGGGGCGCCCCGGCCCACGCGGGCCCCGACTACGGCGCGTACGGCGGTGAACAGCCGTACCAGAGCGGGGCGTACGCGCAGAGCGGATACGACCAGGCCTACCAGCAGGACCCGCACCAGGGCACCCAGTACGACCCGTACGCCTACGGAGGCGCGTACGGCACCTACGGACCGGACCAGGGCTACGGCCAGGCGTACGACACCCCGGACGCCCCCTACCCGCAGCAGCCCCCGATGCCGCCGCGGCCGCCGCACGGCACCGGCAGTGAGCGCCCCGACGGGAGCCAGCAGTGAACCGCACCACCCTGTCCCTGATCGCCGTGGTGACGGCCCTGGCCGCCGTCACCGGCTTCGCCGCCGTCAACGCCCCGGCAGGCGACGACGACGGCGCCGCCGCGGCCAGGCAACTGCCGGTGGAGCGCACCAGCCTGCTGTGCCCCCAGCCCAGCACGTCGGACCTCGCGGAGACGACGTACACGGCGTTCACACCCGAGTCGAAGGCCCCGGACGACTCCGCGGCCTCCGCGCGCGCGGGCGGGGCCGCCCTGTTCCCCGTCGTCAAGGCGCTGACCGACGCGCACGACGGCGACGACGGCAAGGGACCGAAGCCGTTCCTGACGCAGAAGGCGCCGGGCGAGCCCGTCTCCGGCGAGGAGTCCGGCGCGGAGGCCCCCGCGCTCGTCGGCAGCGCCGACGGCCGCCTCGCGCCCGGCTGGACGGTCCAGCAGACCACGTCGGTCAGCGCGGGGGCCGGCCGCGGCCTCCTCGGCACCCACTGCGTCGCCCCGGACACCGACTTCTGGTTCCCGGGCGCCGGCTCCGCCAAGGGCCGCGACGACTACGTCCACCTGACGAACCCGGACGACACGGCGGCGGTGGTGGACATCGAGCTGTACGGCCCCGACGGCGCGCTCAAGGCCGAGGTCGGCGAGTCCATCCAGGTCCAGCCCCGCACCAGCTTCCCGGTGCTCCTGTCCACGCTCACGCCCAAGCCGCAGACCGACCTCACGGTGCGCGTGACCGCGCGCAGCGGCCGTGTCGCCGCCTCCCTGCAGTCCTCCGACGACAAGCTCGGCAGCGACTGGCTGCCCGCGAGCACCGACCCCGCGCCCCGTCTCGTCCTGCCCGGCATCCCCGAGGACGCCACGTCGGTCCGCCTCGTCGCCTTCGCGCCGGGCGCCGGCGACGCCGACCTGAAGGTGCAACTCGCCTCGCCCTCCGGCTCGATCACCCCGGCCGGGCACGAGACCCTGCACGTCAAGGCGGGCATGACGACGGCGGTCGACCTCGGCGACGTGACCAAGGGGGAGGCGGGTTCCCTGGTCCTCACGCCCACGGAGGACCCCGTCCCGGTCGTCGCGGCCCTGCGCGTGGTCCGCGGCAAGGGCGCCCGGCAGGAGGTCGCGTTCATCCCGGCGACCGGGCCGGTGGGCAGCCGCGCCACCGTCGCCGACAACAGGGAGAAGGGTTCCACGCTCTCCCTGACCGCGCCCGACGAGGACGCCCGCGTCCAGGTCACCGCGTCCGCGGGCACGGAGTCCGGCGACCCCACCACCAAGACGTACACGGTCAAGGCCGGTACGACCCTGGCCGTGACCCCGCCCGTACCGCCCGGCCTGAAGGGCTCCTACGCCCTCACCCTGGAGCCCGGGACGGACACCCCGGTGTACGCCTCCCGCACGTTGGAGCTGCCCGAGAACGGCATCCCCATGTTCACGATCCAGCCCCTGCCGGACGACAGGGGAACGGTGGCGGTGCCGAAGGCCAAGCAGGACGTGGAGGTGCTGCAGAGGTAGGGGGTGCCGGGGAGGTGTCCCCGGGCCCGGGTCCCGGGGGGCGGCGCGGCGGCGCTGCGAGGGCGGGTGGTCCCGCGCGGGTGGCGGCCGGGGCGTTCCTGCCTGTGCGGCGGTCGATGCGTCCGGCCTGTCGTGTGGCAGTCGACATGTCCCGCCTGCCTGTGCGGCGGCCGGGCGGTCAGTCCTCCCCGTACCGCGGATCCACGGATTCCGGCGACAGCCCCAGCAGCTCCGCCACCTGCTCGACCACCACTTCGTGGACGAGGGCGGCCCGCTCGTCCCGCCCCTTGGTGCGGATCTCGACCGGCCGCCGGTAGACGACGACCCGCGCCGGCCGGCCCTCGGACGCGGTCACCGTGCCGCCGAGCGGCACGCCCTCCGCGCTCCACTCACCGTCGGCGGCGCCCCCGACGGTCGGCGGCACCTCGAGGACCAGGAAGTCGATGTCGTTGAGCTGCGGCCAGCGCCGTTCAAGGCGCTCCACGGAGTCCTGCACGAGGTCGGTGAAGGCCTCGGCGCGGCTCGCGGAGAGGGGAACCTGGGGCGGCGCCACGGGGCCGCGCATGCCCCGGCCGTGGCGGTCCCGGCGGCGGGGCCTCGGCTCGGCGGAAGGGGGCTGTACGGGGTCGTCCATCACTGACGAAGCGTAGTCCCCGAGATCGCCCTTTCCGCACGGAGCACGGCATGTCGCTTCCTGACCATTCCAGCCAAGCTTGAGCTCGATTGTGTATCTCTCCGGGACCGTCGATCTCGCCCCGATTGGCAGTATTTGCTCCGGGTCACGACCGGGTCCAACACCTCAAGCCCCGCTGGTCCCTTGTGTCACCGCAGGTCAGAGCGGCGCTTTCCGGACACCCTGTGGGCGGGATCACAGCACGACACGGGGGAGTGACCTGGTGGAGAGTCGTCGCGGCCCGCTCAAGAGTGCGGTACCGTCCAACGTCGTGAGCCCTGTACGTCGCTGTTCGCGCACCGCTTGCGGCCGACCCGCCGTCGCGACGCTGACGTACGTCTACGCCGACTCGACCGCGGTCCTCGGCCCCCTCGCCACCTACGCCGAACCCCACTGCTATGACCTGTGCGCCGAGCACTCCGAGCGCCTGACCGCGCCGCGCGGCTGGGAGGTCGTCCGGCTCGCCGACGGCTCGGGCCCGGCCCGCCCCAGCGGCGACGACCTCGAAGCGCTGGCCAACGCCGTACGGGAGGCGGCCCGGCCGCAGGAACGTGCCGCGGAGGCCGGCGGGAGCGGTGCGCGCGGGGCGGACCCCATGGAGGTCGCCCGCCGCGGGCACCTGCGGGTACTGCGCTCACCGGAGTCCTGAGCCGACACGCGGGACGCGTACGCCGGGCCCCGCGGGACGCACCCGGCACGGCGCGCCCGATGGGCTTGCTCGGCGAGGCGTACCCGGCGAGGCTCACGGCGGCACGGCGGCACGGCGGCACGGCGGCACGGCGGCACGGCGGCACGGCGACACGGCGACACGGCGGCGCTAGGGCGAGACCTGAGCACCCCGGGTGGCCCGCACGGCCACCGCCCCTCTCCGCCACCCTCTCCGTAGACACGCGTTGTTCACCGCTGAACGACCAGCCCCGCACGCCCCATTGACGTCCCGTTCACGCGGACCTGACCATGCCCCCACCGTGATCCCGCACTCTTCGCGAGGCCGCGGCACCCGGGGAGGCCCGCATGTTCGTCCAGGAACTGGAGCCCGTAGCCGACTCGCTCGGCCTGTCCGCACTCGTCGCGACCCTGCCCCTGCTGACCGTCCTGGTCCTCCTCGGCGGCGTCCGCATGCGGGCGCACCTGGCGGGGCCCATCGGCCTCGGCGTCGCCGCCGCGGTCGCCTGGCTCGCGTTCGGCATGCCCCTCGGCCAGACCGCCGCAAGCGCCGCACAGGGCGCCGCCTTCGGGCTCTTCCCCATCCTGTGGATCGTCGTCAACGCCCTGTGGGTGTACCGCATGACCGTCCGCACCCGGCACTTCGACGTCCTGCGCCGCTCCTTCGGCCGTCTCTCCGACGACCCGCGCGTCCAGGCGCTCGTCATCGCCTTCTGCTTCGGCGCGCTGCTCGAGGCGCTCGCCGGGTTCGGCGCGCCCGTCGCGATCAGCGCGGTGATGCTCGTCGCCCTTGGCTTCGACCCGGTCCGCGCCGCGGTCGTCGCCCTCGTCGCCAACACCGCGCCCGTGGCCTTCGGCGCCATGGGCACGCCCGTGGTGACGCTCGCCCAGGTCACCGGCATCCCCCTGGACACCGTCGCCTCCGTGGTCGGCCGCCAGACGCCGCTGCTCGCGCTGGTCGTGCCGCTGCTCCTGGTCGCCCTGGTGGACGGGCGCCGCGGCCTGCGCGAGACCTGGCTGCCCGCGACGGCGTGCGGCTTCGCGTTCGCCGTCGCACAGTTCGTGGCCTCCAACTACGTCTCCGCGCAACTCGCGGACATCGCCGCCGCCTTGGCGGGCGCGGGCGCGCTCGTGGCCGTGCCGCAGGCGCGCAGGCCCGCCGCCGAGCCCGTACGGGCCGCCGTCCTGACCGGCGCCCGCAGCGAGGACCTCGACCACGACGACCCGCGCGCGGACGTGCTGCGCGCCTACGCCCCGTACGCCCTGATCGTCGCGGTCTTCTCCGTGGCCCAGATCCCGCCCGTCAAGGACGTCCTGGCCGAGGCCACCCGCACCGTCGACTGGCCGTTCCTGGACGTCGCCGACCCCGCGGGCGACCCGGTCGGCGGCAACGTCTTCTCGCTGCCCCTGGTGGCGACCGGCGGCACGCTCGTGCTGCTCGCCGGATGCGCGACGGCGGCGATCCTCGGCGTCCACGCGCGCGTGGCGGCACGGGAATGGGCGGCGACCGTCCACGAACTGCGGTACGCGATCCTCACGGTGACGAGCGTCCTCGCCCTCGCGTACGTCATGAACCTCTCCGGGCAGGCCGCCACCATCGGGCACTTCGTGGCGGACGCGGGCGCGGGCCTGGCCTTCCTGTCCCCGGTGCTCGGCTGGTTCGGCGTGGCCGTGTCCGGCTCGGACACCTCCGCGAACGCGCTGTTCGGTGCCCTCCAGGTGACCGCGGCCGAGCAGTCGGGGCTGTCGCCCGAACTGCTCGCCGCCGCCAACAGCTCGGGCGGCGTGCTCGGCAAGATGATCTCCCCGCAGAACCTGACCATCGCCTGCGCGGCCGTCGGCCTCACGGGCAAGGAGGGCGACCTGCTCCGCAAGGTGCTGCCCTGGAGCCTCGGGCTGCTGCTCCTGATGTGCCTGATCGTGGTGGGCCAGAGCACGGCGGCGCTCGGCTGGATGCTGCCCTGACGCGGCGGAGAGCGCGAGCAGGACGGGAGGGGCCGACGAATCCGAGGAGCCCGGTGGGCTTCATGGGTCAGACGTGACGAACGGGGCAGAAGGCCCCTGACGGGGCCGACAGACGGGCAGGCCGGACGTCAACCTCGAACACGACCCCGAGCCTGCCCCTGATCTGCCCCCGACCGACCCGGACGCGACCCTGATCTGTCACTCCATCACCACCGCCCGTCAGCGGTTGGAGGTAGTTTGGGGACCGCCGGGCGAAGGTGCGGCATGGAGTGCAGAACGTCGAGGAAGGGCTGACCGTGGCTGCTGATCTGTCCCAGATCGTGAAGGCGTACGACGTACGCGGGGTGGTCCCGGACCAGTGGGACGAGCACCTCGCCGAGCTGTTCGGCGCCGCCTTCGCACGGGTGACGGGTGCGAACGCGATCGTCGTCGGCCACGACATGCGCCCCTCGTCACCCGGCCTCTCCGGCGCCTTCGCGCGCGGCGCGACCGCCCTCGGCGTGGACGTCACCGAGATCGGCCTGTGCTCCACGGACCAGCTCTACTACGCCTCGGGCGCGCTGGACCTGCCCGGCGCGATGTTCACCGCCTCCCACAACCCGGCGCAGTACAACGGCATCAAGATGTGCCGCGCGGGCGCCGCCCCGGTCGGCCAGGACACCGGCCTCGCCGACATCCGCGCGCTCGTCGAGTCCTGGGCCGAGACGGGCGCCCCGGAGCCCGCAGCCACCCCGGGCACCCGCACGCAGCGCGACACCCTCAAGGACTACGCGGCCCACCTGCGCTCCCTGGTGGACCTGACGGCCATCCGCCCCCTGAAGGTCGTCGTCGACGCGGGCAACGGCATGGGCGGCCACACCGTCCCCACCGTCTTCGAAGGCCTGCCGCTCACCCTCGTACCGATGTACTTCGAGCTGGACGGCACGTTCCCGAACCACGAGGCGAACCCCCTGGACCCGGCGAACATCGTGGACCTCCAGCAGCGCGTCCGCGAGGAGGGCGCCGACATCGGCATCGCCTTCGACGGCGACGCGGACCGCTGCTTCGTGGTCGACGAGAACGGCGACCCGGTCTCCCCGTCGGCGATCACCGCCCTGGTGGCCGGCCGCGAGCTCGCCAAGCACGGCGGCTCGGGCACGGTCATCCACAACCTGATCACGTCCTGGTCGGTGCCCGAGGTCGTGCGCGAGTGCGGCGGCACCCCGGTGCGCACCCGCGTGGGGCACTCCTTCATCAAGGAGGAGATGGCCAAGACCGGCGCGATCTTCGGCGGCGAACACTCCGCGCACTACTACTTCCGCGACTTCTGGAACGCGGACACGGGCATGCTGGCCGCGCTCCACGTCCTCGCCGCCCTCGGCGGCCAGGAGGGCCCGCTGTCCGGCCTGGTGGAGCAGTACGACCGCTACGTCGGCTCGGGCGAGATCAACTCCACGGTGACCGACCAGAAGGCCCGCCTCGCCGCGGTCAAGGCCGCGTACGAGGGACAGGACGGCGTCACCCTCGACGAGTTGGACGGCCTGACCGTCACGGCGGCCGACTGGTGGTTCAACGTCCGCCCGTCGAACACGGAGCCCCTGCTCCGCCTGAACGCCGAGGCCCGCGACGCCCAGACCATGGAGAAGATCCGCGACGCAGCCCTGGCGATCATCAGGGCCTGACCCGGCGTATTCGGGGCTCGCACGCACCGCCCGGCGTTTGTGGCCGGGCGTTCCGCGGGCGGAACGGTGAACGACACCGCCCGGCGTTCGTGGGCAGGCGTTCCGCAGGGCGGAACGGGTGGGCACGAACGCCCCACCGACCCGCACCCGAAACCGAACAGCACACCAGAACAAGGCGGGGGGCAGGGGGCAAGGGGGCGAAGCCCCCGCCCCGGCCCCGCCCGAGGCCCCCAGGTCAGCGATAGGCTGGGCGGACCTCACCGACCACCCGAAGGGACCCGCCCCATGCCGCTCGAAGCCGGCCTCCTGGAGATCCTCGCCTGCCCGGCCTGCCACGCCCCCCTCAAGGAGACGGACACCGAGCTGGTCTGCACCGCCGAGGGCACCGACTGCGGTCTCGCCTACCCGGTCCGCGACGGCATCCCCGTGCTCCTGGTCGACGAGGCCCGCCGCCCCGAGTAAGGATCAGACGAGGGCGAGGCGCGCGTTCCCACGTACGCCCAGCCGCATACCCGCCGCGCCCGGTGATCGGAGGCCGCCCCCATGCTCGACGAGTCACTTCTTGACGCCCCCGACGACCTCGTCCGCGCCGACCGGCACGAGCTGCTGCGCGGCGCCGCCGAAGCCGGTGCCCGCGTACGGACGGCGATCCGGCACGCCACGGAGGCCGGGGTCACGGACCTGAAGCCGGACGGCCGCCCCCGCGCCGTCCTCCTCGCGGGCCCCGGCACCGCGGCCACCGGCGTCGCCGACCTCCTGGACGCGCTCGTGGGCACCACTTCGCCCGTCGTCCGGCTCGCCCCCACGGGCGTGGCCCCCGCCGCGGGCGCCCTGCGCTGGGCCCTGCCCGGCTGGGTCGGCTCGGTGGACCTGCTGCTCATCGCCACGCCGGACGGTTCCGAGCCGGGCCTGACCCTCCTCGCCGAGCAGGCCTACCGCCGCGGCTGCACCGTCGTCGCGGTGGCACCGGCCCGCTCGCCGCTCACCGAGGGCGTCCGCGGCGCCCACGGCCTCGCCGTCCCGATGGCCCTGTCACCGCAGCCCGCCGCCGACGCCCCCTTTGGCACCGAGGCCCCCACCGCCGCCCCCGGCACCCTGTGGGCCCTGCTCACCCCGCTCCTGGCCCTGTTCGACCGCACCGGCCTGCTCAGCGCCCCCACCGAGACGCTCCAGAAGGTCGCCGACCGCCTCGACGCCGTCGCGGAGCGGTGCGGCCCCGCTGTCGCGACGTACAGCAACCCCGCGAAGACCCTCGCCGCCGAGCTGTCCGAGGCGCTGCCGCTGATCTGGACGGAGGGCCCGACCGCGGGCCCGGTCGGCCGGCGGTTCGCGGCCACCCTCGCCGAGCTCGCCGGGCACCCGGCGCTCGCCGCCGAGCTCCCCGAAGCCCTGCCCGCGCACGCCGCGCTGCTCGGGCAGGGGCCCGCCGGCGGCGCCGACGGCGACGACTTCTTCCGCGACCGCGTCGAGGACGCGGCCCTCCTGCGGCCCCGCGCCGTCCTGCTGCGCGACCGCCCCGCCGATGCGGGCGGCCTCACCGCCGCCCCCGCGGCCCGCGAGCTGGCGCAGAGCCACGACGTCGCCCTCAGTGAGCTCGACCCGGACGACGGCGACGACCTGGAGCGCGTCGCCGAGTTGATCGCCCTCACGGATTTCGCCGCCGTTTACCTGGCGGTCGCCTCCGGAGACCGATCATGACCCCGGCCCTCGCACCGGCGCCGTCCCACCCGCGGCCGTACCCGCACCCGTGCGCGCCCGCGGGCAGGCACCCGTACGCAGGCAGACGCGCACCCGCGGGCGGACGCGCACCCACGGGTAGAGCCGAACCCGCGGACACCTACCCGCACCGGCACTCGCGCCGCACTCGCACCCGTAGGACCACGCTCGACAGACACCGCGTACGCGCGCGGAGACATCCCCTCGTACGCGTCCCCGCAAGCCCGTAAGGGAGACCTCTCCGTGGACCGCCTCACCAACACCATCCGCCCCTACGCCTGGGGCTCCACCACCGCCCTCGCGGGCCTCCTCGGCGTCGAGCCGACCGGTGAGCCGGAGGCCGAGATGTGGATGGGCGCCCACCCGGGAGCGCCCTCGCGCACCGAGCGCGGGCCGCTCGACGAGGTGATCGACGAGGACCCGCGCCGCGAGCTCGGCCCGCGTACCGTCGACAAGTTCGGCCCCCGCCTGCCGTTCCTCCTGAAGATCCTCGCCGCGGGCGCCCCGCTCTCCGTCCAGGTGCACCCCAACCTGGAGCAGGCCAGGGAGGGCTACGAGGACGAGGAGGCCCGCGGCATCCCGCTCGACGCCCCCCACCGCAACTACAAGGACGCCAACCACAAACCCGAACTCATCTGCGCGCTCACGCCCTTCGACGGCCTGTGCGGCTTCCGCGCGCCCGCCGACGCCGCGAACCTGCTCGACGGCCTCGGTGTCGACTCGCTCAAGCCGTACGTCGACCTGCTGCGCGCCCAGCCCGAGGACGCCGCCCTGCGCGAGGTCCTCACGGCCGTGCTCACCGCCGACCGCGACGAGATGGCCAAGACCGTCGCCGAAGCCGCGGCCGCCGCCGAGCGCCTCGGCGGCTCCTACGCCCCGTACGCCGACGCGGCCCGCCACTTCCCCGGCGACCCCGGTGTCATCGCGGCCATGCTGCTCCACCACGTCCGCCTCAAGCCCGGCGAGGCCCTGTACCTCGGCGCCGGAGTCCCGCACGCCTACCTGAACGGCATGGGCGTCGAGATCATGGCCAACTCCGACAACGTCCTGCGCTGCGGCCTCACCCCCAAACACGTCGACGTGCCCGAACTCCTGCGGGTCGTGCGCTTCGAGGCGGGCGAGCCCGGCGTGCTGCGCCCCGAGGCCTCGCCCGACGGGGAGGAGGTCTACGAGACGCCCATCGACGAGTTCCGCCTCTCCCGCTTCGTCCTGCCCGGGAGCGACACCCGGCACGACCTCACCGCCGAGACCCCGCAGATCCTGCTCTGCACGGCGGGCACGGTCCGCGTGGGCGACCTCTCCCTGACGCCCGGTCAGTCCGCGTTCGTCCCCGCGGGTGAAAAGACCGACGTATCCGGCAGCGGCACCGTGTTCCGCGCCACTGTGGTGGCCTGAACCACCCCGCGCACCACGTGCTGCAACAATGACCCACCGCACCGGCCGCCCCTCGGGACCCGGCCGGCGCGGATGGACGTACGCACGCGGGCCGTGCGGCAGGCATGGCAGGCAATCGAAGGGACAGACGGGCACACATGAGTGCGTCAGGCGGAACAAAGGCGATCGTGGCGGCGCTCGCCGCCAACCTCGCGATCGCGGCGTCGAAGTTCGTGGCGTTCCTCTTCAGCGGCTCGTCCTCGATGCTCGCCGAGAGCGTCCACTCGCTGGCCGACTCCGGCAACCAGGGACTGCTGCTGCTCGGGGGCAAGAAGGCCCAGCGCGAAGCCACGCCCCAGCATCCCTTCGGCTACGGACGCGAGCGCTACATCTACGCGTTCCTGGTCTCCATCGTGCTCTTCTCCGTCGGCGGCATGTTCGCCCTCTACGAGGGCTACGAGAAGATCAAGGACCCGCACGAGATCGAGCACTGGTACTGGCCCGTCGGGGTCCTGGTGTTCGCCATCATCGCCGAGTCCTTCTCCTTCCGGACGGCCATCAAGGAGTCCAACGCCCTGCGCGGCTCGCTCTCCTGGAAGCAGTTCATCCGCCGCGCCAAGGCGCCCGAGCTGCCCGTGGTGCTCCTGGAGGACCTCGGCGCCCTCGTCGGCCTGGTCCTCGCGCTCGGCGGCGTCGGCCTGGCGCTCGCCACCGGCGACGGCGTCTGGGACGGCATCGGCACGCTGTGCATCGGCGTGCTGCTGATCCTCATCGCGATCGTCCTCGCCGCCGAGACCAAGTCGCTGCTGCTGGGTGAGGCCGCGGGCATCGAAGAGGTCGCGAAGATCGAGAAGGCCCTCGTCGACGACGACACCGTCACCCGCGTCATCCACATGCGCACGCTCCACCTCGGCCCGGAGGAGCTGCTGGTCGCCGCCAAGATCGCCGTCCGGCACGACGACACCGCCCGCGAGATCTCCGCATCGATCAACGCCGCCGAGGACCGCATCCGCGCCGCCGTGCCGATCGCCCGCGTCATCTACCTGGAGCCGGACATATACAGCGAGGAAGCGGCCGCCGCGGGTCCGAGCCCGACGAAGACCCCGGGCGGCCCGGCACCGGAGCCCGGCCACTGACCCAGGGCCGGGCCAACCGACAAGGGCGACGACAGAGGGGCCCGCACCGCACAGGTGCGGGCCCCTCCGCCATGCCGGGGCGGCAGGCGCCGAACGGCACGGCTCACCCCACCTCGCCCAGCACCTCCAGGACCGCCGCCTCGTCCCTCGCGGCCACCAGCCGCTCCCGGAACCCGGTATCCATCAGCTTTCGCGAAAGCAGGGCCAGGATCCGCAGGTGCTCATCGCCCGCGGCGGCCTCCGGTACGGAGATCATGAAGATCAGCCTGGCCTTCGTACCGTCCAGCGAGCCCCACTCGATGCCCTCGGCCGACCGCGCGAAGCCGACGACCGGCGCCGTCACGGCGTCGGTCTTGGCGTGCGGGATGGCGATCTCCTCACCGAGCCCCGTGGTCCCCTGCGCCTCACGCGCGAGCGCGGTCCGCACCAGCTCCGCCACGTCCGCGACCTTGCCCGTACGCGCCAACAGCTCCGCCATCTCGCGGATCGCGGCCTCCTTGTCCCCGGCGTCGAGCCGCACCTTCACGGTCTGCTCGGTGAGGTACCCGGAGAGCACTTCCGGGGCTTCCGTAGGGGCGTCGGAGGCAGCGGCCGCGGCTGCCCAAGGGCTTTCGGGCCCACGCGGAGGCTCGGCACCGGCCGGAGCCTCCGACACGGCCGGAGCCTCTGACGCGGCCGGAGCCTCTGACGCGGGCGACGCGGGTGACGCGGGTGACGCGGCGGTGGGCACGGCCGCAGCGGCAGCGCCCTCGGCCCCGTTCGCCTTCCCGAGCGCCGCACCGCCACGCCGCTTCCGCTCGCTCAGGTCCACCAGGGACACGGTGGCGAGCGCAGTCACGACCGTTCCGGCGGCCACGGCCACGAAGAACATCGGTACGCCGCCGACCGCCCCGAGCACCGCCACGATCGGGCCGCCGTGCGGCACCGCGTCCTCCACACTCGCCAGGCCCGCGAGGGCACCGGCCACCGCGCCGCCGAGCATGTTCGCGGGAATCACCTGGGCGGGCCGGGCCGCCGCAAACGGAATGGCCCCTTCCGAGATGCCGAACAGCCCCATGAAGAGCGCCGCGAGCCCCGTCTCCCGCTCCTGATCGGTGTAGAGCCGCTTGCGGACCAGCGTCGCGAGCCCCTGCCCCAGCGGCATCACGGGGATCGCCGCGGCGCACATGCCCATGACGGTCTGGTTGCCGGTGGCGATGAGCCCCGCACCGAACAGGAACGCCGTCTTGTTGACCGGACCGCCCATGTCGAAGGCGATCATCAGCCCCAGGATCGCGCCGAGCAGGATCGCGCTCGTGCCCGTCATCCCGCTGAGCCAGTCCGTCAGGTGCTCGAAGACCCACGAGATCGGCTTGCCGATGACGTAGATGAAGAACAGACCGAGGGCGCTCGTCGCCA
The DNA here is from genome assembly GCF_014656095.1 of Streptomyces longispororuber. GTDB lineage: Bacteria > Actinomycetota > Actinomycetes > Streptomycetales > Streptomycetaceae > Streptomyces > Streptomyces longispororuber. The sequence continues at coordinate 6,169 of NZ_BNBT01000095.1, read as the reverse complement.
GGATTGGGATCACGATGATCGGCATGATCGGCTGCACGAACTTCGGGACCCTGACCCGCTTGATCCCCAGCACCAGATAACCGGCCAGGAAGCCGGTCACGATCGCCCCGATGAAGCCGGCCCCCGCCTCGGAGTCGTAGAGCTCACCGGTGTTGGCGATCCACCCGCCGATCATGCCCGGCACCAGCGCGGGCCGGTCCCCGATCGCGTACGCGATGTACCCGGACAGGATCGGCACCATCAGCGTGAACCCGATGACGCCGATCTGGTTCACGTGCATCCAGAACGAACCGTCCGGGATGACGAGCCCGCCCTTGGGGTCGGTGTGCCCGCCCAGCGACAGCGAGATCGCGATCAGCAGACCGCCGACCACGACGAACGGAATCATGTACGAGACACCGTTCATCAGCGCCTTGTACGCGACGCTCCGCTCCCGCCCACCGCTGCCGCCCGCGCCCCCTGGTGCACCGCCGCCTCCGCCGCCTCCGGCTGCGGTGGCCCGCACGCCCTGGTCCCCGGCGCCCTGTACGGGCGCACTCCGGACCTGCTCGATCAGGTGCTCGGGTCGGCTGATGCCCTCGGCCACCCCGACGGACAGCACGCGCTTGCCCGCGAACCGGCTGCGACCGACGTCCTTGTCGGCGGCGATGATGACGCCGTCGGCGCCTCTGACATCGTTGTCAGTCAGGACGTTCTCAGCCCCGATGGACCCTTGTGTCTCCACCTTGATGTCGACGCCGAGGCGCTCGGCAGCCTGCTGGAGCTTCTCCGCCGCCATGTACGTGTGGGCGATGCCGGTCGGGCAGGCGGTCACCGCGAGCAGCAGCGGCCGCTTCCGCGGCTGCTGCCCGCCGACGCCTGCCGAGGGCTCGGCCGGACTGGTCACGTGGTTCTCCTCACGCCGTGGCCAAAGGTCGCGCATATGTTCGCGATCTCCAGGCATCCTGCAACAGAGAGACACAGGATCAAAAAAGCAAAGGTCCCAGTTCGTCGGGCATCGCGACCTTTGTCTCGCCGCCGCCCGGGGACCGCCGCGGGTGCGATTCGGCCATGAGGCCGGCGCCGGGCGCCCTTGTGGCTCACTGCGCCGATCGGTGTAGATTCGTGACAGTGCCAGACGTCGCTGCTGATGGCGGTCGGGCGGTCCGCCCCTGGACCGGCCGAGGGAGAGAGGGCCTCCGACGGACTGCGCTGCGCGCGCCGGCGCACCTTCGTGCCCCGACGCCGCAGATCAGCCATGCCCACCCTCGACCCATCACGAGGAGCAGCTCACCATGACGACTGCCGTCAACGGCAAGGACTTCAAGGTCGCCGACCTCTCCCTGGCCGAGTTCGGCCGCAAGGAGATCAGCCTCGCCGAGCACGAGATGCCCGGCTTGATGGCCCTCCGCGAGGAGTACGCCGACGCCCAGCCCCTCAAGGGCGCCCGCATCACCGGCTCCCTGCACATGACCGTGCAGACCGCCGTGCTCATCGAGACCCTGGCAGCCCTCGGCGCCCAGGTCCGCTGGGCCTCCTGCAACATCTTCTCCACCCAGGACCACGCCGCGGCCGCCATCGCCGTGGGTCCGAACGGCACGCCGGACAACCCCCAGGGCATCCCCGTCTTCGCCTGGAAGGGCGAGACGCTCGAGGAGTACTGGTGGTGCACGGAGCAGGCCCTGACCTGGCCGAACACACCCACCGGCGGCCCGAACATGATCCTGGACGACGGCGGCGACGCCACCATGCTCGTCCACCTGGGCGTCCAGTACGAGAAGGACGGCAAGGTCCCGGCCGTCGAGACCGCCGAGAACGACGAGCACCGCGTCATCCTCGAGGTCCTGCACCGCACCCTGGGTGAGAACGCCCAGAAGTGGACGCAGCTCGCCTCGGAGATCCGCGGCGTCACCGAGGAGACCACGACCGGCGTCCACCGTCTGTACGAGATGCAGCGCGAGGGCACCCTCCTCTTCCCGGCGATCAACGTGAACGACGCCGTCACCAAGTCGAAGTTCGACAACAAGTACGGCTGCCGCCACTCCCTCGTCGACGGCATCAACCGCGCCACCGACGTCCTCATCGGCGGCAAGACCGCGGTCGTCTGCGGCTACGGCGACGTCGGCAAGGGCTGCGCCGAGTCCCTGCGCGGCCAGGGCGCCCGCGTGATCGTCACCGAGGTCGACCCGATCTGCGCCCTGCAGGCCGCGATGGACGGCTACCAGGTCACGACGCTCGACGAGGTCGTCGACAAGGCCGACATCTTCATCACCACGACCGGCAACAAGGACATCATCATGGCCTCGGACATGGCCAAGATGAAGCACCAGGCGATCGTGGGCAACATCGGCCACTTCGACAACGAGATCGACATGGCCGGCCTCGCGAAGGTCCCGGGCATCGTTAAGGACGAGGTCAAGCCGCAGGTCCACACCTGGACCTTCCCCGACGGCAAGAAGATCATCGTCCTCTCCGAGGGCCGCCTGCTGAACCTGGGCAACGCGACGGGCCACCCGTCCTTCGTGATGTCCAACTCGTTCGCGGACCAGACCCTGGCCCAGATCGAGCTGTTCACCAAGCAGGAGGAGTACCCGATCGGCGTCTACGTGCTCCCCAAGCACCTCGACGAGAAGGTCGCCCGCCTGCACCTGGACTCGCTCGGCGTGAAGCTCACGACGCTCCGCCCCGAGCAGGCCGCGTACATCGGCGTCAAGGTCGAGGGCCCGTACAAGCCGGACCACTACCGCTACTGAGCCGCCGCCCGACCGCGGGCTCCGGAACGGGCCGCCCCGGCGCGGGGGCGCCCGGCCCGGACCACGGCCGGCGGCCGCCCGGTCCACCAGCCGCCCGGCACGGCAGCCGGCACGGACCGGCGGCCAGGACGACTCCAGCAGGCCCTCGCCACCCGGCGGGGGCCTGCCGCCGTAGTGGCCCCGGTGCCCCGCCACGCGCGGCGGACCACGGGCGCCCGCTCAAGTGCTGCGGACCGGCTGCCGATCCCGCTCCCGGGACCCCGCCGCTCCGCCATCCGCCGCAGGACGCCCCTCAGGTATGCCCCCCTCAGGTACGCCTCTCAGGTACGCCTCACGTCACGTACGCCCTCGTCGCGCACGTCCTCCGACAAGGACCAAGCCCTCATGCCCCGCGGCCGCTATTCGCTGTACGACCCGCACGATCACACCCCCCTCGGTGAGGAACACTTCCACTGCGCGCCAGGCCCGTCCGGCTGGCGCTACGTCGCCCAGCGCACCACCCCCTCCGGCGACCACGCGGGCTCCGTCGACCTGGCGCTCGACGAACTCGGCCGCCCCATCCGTCTCGAACTCAACGCCGCGGGCTGGCAGGTACGGGCCGCCGCCCTCGACGGCGTCACCTGGGTCCGCACCGACGCCACCGGCGCCCATGCCACCGAGAACAACGCCCCCGCTCACGCCTTCACCGGCACGTCCCCCGCCTTCCTCGTCGCCACCGCCCGGCTGCTGCGCCTCGCCCCCGCCGCCCCCGCGACGCGCGTCCGCCTGGTCGCCTTCACCGACCCGGTCCTGGCGCCGCGCACCCTCGACCAGTCCTGGGCCTTGCTCGCAAGAGAAGCACACGCCACTGACAACGGCCCGCTGACCGTGGACGAATACCAGGTCACAGCCCTGGACACGGGCGAGCAGCACGCCGTCCACCTCAGCGGCGACGTCGTCCTCGCCGCCCCCGGCATCGAGCTCGAACACCTCGAGTCGCCGCCGTCGGTCTTCGCCTGACGCGACCCCGCCCCGTCACGCGGGCGGTACGAAGCCCGTCGCCGGACGCTCCGGCCCCGCAGCGGCGTCCGGGGCGGGCCCGGCGGACGCCGGGGGCGGAGGCGCCTCGCCCCCGGTTGCGCCGGGAGCCGCCCACCGACCCGCGGAGTCTCGTGAGGCGGGTGCGGCGTACGAGTCCGGAGCGCCATCCCAGGCACCCGGCGCCCCACCCCCGCCGAAGGCCCGCTGCGTCTCCCGCGTCTGCCGCTCGTGCACGACGGCGGCCAGGAACGCAGCCGGAGGAACCCCCTCCGGCGCCGGAGCACCGGTCCGCGCCGCCAGGTCGCTCGCGAGCCGCTCCGCCATGCCCCAACTGACCTGCGGGTCGAGCTGCCCCATCCGGGTCAGGTACTGCCGGATCGCCAGCCACAGCCCGTCGGGCACCGCGGACAGGTCGAGCTCCGAGAACCGCCCCGCCAGCCAGGGCGGTGGCGCCGGCACATACCCGGTCCGCGCGGCGGGCACCCGCTCCCGCACGACCAGCGTTCCGGCGAACACGTCCCCGAGCCGTCGCCCCCGCGCCGAGACGAGCGAGGCGATGCACGCGACCACCCCGAACGTCATCAGGATCTCGACGACCCCGATCGCCCCCCGCACCAGCGCGTGCCGGAACCGGATCGGTCCGCCGTCGTCCCGTACGACCCGCAGCCCGCAGGCGAGCTTGCCCAGCGACCGCCCATGGCTGAGCGTCTCCACGGCGATGGGCACGCCCACCAGCACCAGGACGAAGGTCGCGACGGCTACGGCGGCGGCCGCCGCGTCGTCGAGGGACGCCGTCGCGGCCAGCAGCCCCAACGTCACGGCGAGGTAGACCGACCAGGCCACGACCATGTCGACCAGGAGGGCCAGCACCCGGCTGGGCAGCTTCGCGGGACGCAGCTCCAGCGCCACCGCCTCGCCCGTCACAAGCTCACTCACGCCCGCCGTCCTTCCCGTCTCTGCCCCCGGAACCGCCAGTCTGCCAAGCTGAAGAGTGATCGCGCCGCAGTAGGACAAGTACGAGAAGCGCGAGAAGCGCGCGCAGTACGAGAAGCCGAGGAGCAGCCAACCCGATGGACCTCGACGTCTTCGTGTCGGCCCACCGAGCCGAGTGGGACCGCCTCGACGCCCTGCTGCGCCGCCGGCGCCGCCTCACCGGCCCCGAGGTCGACGAGCTCGTCACCCTCTACCAGCGCACTGCCACGCACCTCTCCCTGATCCAGTCCAGCGCCCCGGACCCGCAGCTCACCGGACGCCTCACGCAACTGGTGGCCCGCGCGCGCAGTGCCGTGACCGGCACACGCCGAGCCTCCTGGAGGGACGTCACACGCTTCTTGGTGCACGGTTTCCCCGCCGCGGTCTACCGTTCCCGGCGCTGGTGGGTTCCCACGGCCCTGTTGTCCATCCTCCTGGCGGGCGTCATCGGCTGGTGGGTCGGCACGCACCCCGAGGTCCAGTCCTCGATCGCGGCCCCTTCGGAGCTGCGCGACATGACGCGCCCCGGAGGCGAGTACGAGACGTACTACTCCAGCCACCCGGCGACGTCGTTCGCCGCCCAGGTGTGGACGAACAACGCCCAGGCAGCGGCGATGTGCCTGGTCCTGGGCGCCTTCCTCTGCTTCCCGGTGATCTGGATCCTCTTCCAGAACATGCTCAACGTAGGCGTCGGCATCGGCCTGATGTCCTCCGCCGGCCGACTGGACACCTTCCTGGGGCTGCTCCTGCCGCACGGCCTGCTGGAGCTGACCGCCGTCTTCGTCGCGGCCGGCACCGGTCTGCGCCTCGGCTGGACCCTGATCGACCCCGGCCCGCGCACCCGCCGGGTGGCCATGGCGGAAGAGGGCCGCTCCGCCCTGGGCATGGCCATCGGGCTCGCCCTGGTCCTCCTCGTGTCCGGCGCCATCGAAGGCTTCGTCACCCCCTCCGGCCTGCCCACCTGGGGCCGCATAGCCATCGGGGTCACCGCTGAACTGCTCTTCCTGTCGTACGTCTACGTCCTCGGCGGCCGGGCGGTACGTGCGGGCGAGACCGGTGACATCGACGCCTCGGAGCGGAGCGCCGAGGCCCCCGCCGCAGCGTGATGTGCGTACAACCCCGCTGAGCTGCTAGTCTCCTCGTCGCCCCGTAAAAGCCGTTGACACGGCCGGACCAGGGAGGTAGATTCGAACAGTTGCCTAGAGCTGTAGAGCTCGAACGGCAGCAGTGAACATCTGCCTGCTTCTTGAATTTCATTGATCGAGAAGCCGCCCCGACTTCCGGAAACCGAGCCGGTCAGACCGGCCGAAAACTTCTGATAAAGTCGGAACCGCCGGAAAGGGAAACGCGAAAGCGAAGCCCGGAAAGGCACCGAGGAAGTCGGAACGGACCGGGAAGCCGGAAAGATCTGATAGAGTCGGAAACACGAAATACCGAAGGGAAGC
>NZ_BNBT01000094.1:12151-33917 GCF_014656095.1 Streptomyces longispororuber | reverse complement strand
GGCAGGCCCCACCGCCGACCGCCCCCGCGCGGCCCGCCGCGGAGCCGCCACCCGCCCCCGACCACTGCGGCGGCCGGTGCGCCGACATCCTGCCGCCCGGCACCAACGGCGGCGCCACCCTCGCCGAGATCCTCAGCCACCGCCTGCTCGGCACCCGGCCCGCCCACGCGGACGACCAGGTGGGCCCCTATGACGCCCTCGCCACCGGCCACCCCTCGCTCACCGACGACAAGCTCGGCGCGTTCTTCGGCGACGCCTCCTTCGGCGTCGCCCCGGACCAGGTCGCCTCCGTCACCCGGCCGCGCGCCGACGTGACGATCACCCGGGACAAGAAGTACGGCGTCCCGCACGTCCAGGGCACCACCCGCTACGGCACCGAGTTCGGCGCGGGCTACGCGGCGGGCCAGGACCGGCTGTGGCTCATCGACCTGTTCCGGCACGTCGGCCGCGGGCAGCTCACCCCGTTCGCGGGCGGCGCCCCGGCCAACCAGGGCCTGGAGCAGCAGTTCTGGCCGCAGGCCCCGTACACCGAGCAGGACCTGGAGCGGCAGGTCGCGTACATCAGGGACACCCAGGGGGAGCGCGGCCGGCAGGCCATGGCGGACGCCCAGGCGTACGTCGACGGCCTCAACGCCTACCGCGAGAAGGCCAAGGACAGCCGTACCTTCCCCGGCGAGTACGTGCTCACCGGCAAGATCGACGCGATCACCAACGTGGGCGAGATCGAGCCCTTCAAGGTCACCGACATGATCGCCCTGGCCTCCGTGGTCGGGGGCCTGTTCGGCAACGGCGGCGGCGGAGAGGTCGAGTCCGCCCTCTCGCTGCTCGCCGCGCAGCAGGAGTACGGCGTCGAGAAGGGCACCGAGGTCTGGGAGCGGTTCCGCGCCCGCAACGACCCCGAGACGGTGCAGACCCTCCACGACGGCAGCCGCTTCCCGTACGCGGGCAGGCCGGAGCACGCGCGCGGCACCGCGCTGCCCGACCCGGGGTCGGTCCGGCGCGAGCAACTGGTGTACGACCGCGAGGGCGGCGCGCGGACCCCGGCCAAGGACCCCGTCAAGGCACCGGAGAAGCTGGAGCCCCTGCGGGGCCTGCACGACGACGGGGTGCTGCCCGCCGACCTGTTCGGCAAGGCCGCCGCCGGGCGCAAGGGCATGTCCAACGCCCTCCTGGTCTCCGGGAAGCACACCGCGAGCGGCCACCCCGTCGCCGTGTTCGGCCCGCAGACCGGCTACTTCGCGCCGCAGTTGCTGATGCAGCAGGAGCTCCAGGGGCCCGGCATCAGCGCGCGCGGGGTGTCGTTCGCGGGCGTCGGCATGTACGTCCAGCTCGGCCGGGGCCAGGACTACGCCTGGTCGGCGACCTCCGCGACCCAGGACATCACCGACACGTACGCCGTGGAGCTGTGCGAACCCGGCGGCGGCACCCCCACCAGGCAGTCGGCGCACTACCGCTACCGGGGCGCCTGCACCCCCATGGAGAAGCTGGAGCGCAGGAACGCCTGGAAGCCGTCGCTCGCCGACTCCACGGCCGCGGGCTCCTACCGCATGCAGGTGTTCCGCACCAAGTACGGCGTCGTCACCCACCGCGCGACGGTCGGCGGGACACCCGTCGCGTACGTCTCGCTGCGCTCCACCTACCGCCACGAGGCCGACTCGATCATCGGCTTCCAGATGCTGAACGACCCCTCGTACGTCAAGGACGCCGCGACCTTCCAGAAGGCGGCACGGCACATCTCCTACGCCTTCAACTGGTTCTACGCCGACGCCCGCGACATCGCGTACTACAACAGCGGCGCCAACCCCGAGCGCGCCCCGGACGTCGACCCCGACTTCCCCGTCCGGGCCGAACCGGCCTACGAGTGGCGGGACTTCGACCCGGCGGACAACACCTCCGCGCAGACGCCCCCGGCCGCGCACCCGCAGTCGGTCAACCAGGACTACTACATCTCCTGGAACAACAAGCAGGCCACCGACTACTCCTCCGGCGGCTTCGGCATGAGCGCCGTGCACCGCGGCGACCTGCTCGACGACCGGGTCAGGAAGCTCGTCGCGGACGGCGGTGTCACCCGGGCCTCGCTCACCCGCGCCATGGCCGAGGCGGCCGTCACCGACCTGCGCGGCGAACAGGTCCTGCCCGGACTCCTGGAGGTCATCCGCACCGAGGACGTCGACGACCCCGCCCTGGCGCGGGCCGTGGAGCTGCTGGAGGCCTGGCGCGAGGCCGGGGCCCGGCGCGTGGAGACCGCACGGGGCTCGCACGTGTACACCCACCCCGACGCCGTCCGGCTCATGGACGCCTGGTGGCCGAGGCTCGTCGAGGCCGCCTTCAGGCCCGGGCTCGGGGCGGACCTGTACGCGGCGCTGACCGCGCAGCTCGGCGTCGACGAGCCGCCCTCGGCGGGGCACGGGCCGACCGGCGCGCACGCCGGGTCCGCGTTCCAGTACGGCTGGTGGGGATACGTCGACAAGGACCTGCGCACCGTGCTCGGGCGGCCCGCCGAGGGCTGGAGCCGCACCGCGTACTGCGGCGGCGGCTCGCGCGACGCCTGCCGTGACGCGCTCCTCGCCACCCTGAAGCAGGCGGCGGCCGCCCCGGCGTCCGAGGTCTACCCCGGCGACGGCACCTGCGCGGCGGGCGACCAGTGGTGCGCGGACGCGGTGCTGCACCGTCCGGTCGGCGGCATCACGCACCGCGCGATCCAGTGGCAGAACCGGCCGACGTACCAGCAGGTGGTGGAGTTCCCCCGGCACCGTTGAGCCCGGGCCCCGGTGGACCCCGGCCCCGCGGGGTGCTCAGGCCCCGGTGAGCCCCGGCCCGGCGGGGGTGCTCAGGCCCCGGCGATCCGCCCGGCGGCACAGACGACCCGCGCCAGCTCCGCGTGGCAGATGTCGCTGTGCGCGCCGCTGGGCGGGCCGCCGCGCCGGACCACCGCGGCGGCGTCCACGCTGACGCAGCCGCGCCGGGGCAGGGCGGCGGCGAGCCGTACGCGGGCGGCGCCGCCCACGGCCTTGATCCCGTCGAAGCCGACGGCGCCCCACCGCTCCCACAGACCCCAGAAGCTCGCGGAGTCCCCGGCGAGCTTGGAGGCGAGCGGGTACAGCTTGCCGAGGGCGTCGTCGTGGCGGGAGAAGCAGGCGACGAGCGGCCCGTCGACGCGCGCGGGCACCCCGCGCAGGGCGCCGCCGCGCGACCGGTCGTGCGGCAGCCGCTCGCTGAACGCGTAGTGCGAGAACGCCCCTTGCAGCAGCGTCACCGACGCCACGCAGCCCGCGCCCGCGGGCAGCCCGCGCACCGCGTACGCCACGAGCCGGGCGCCGAAGCTGTGCCCGACCAGGTGCACCCGCAGCCCGGGCACGTCGGCCGCGAGCAGCCCGAGCGCCGGGCCGAGGCCGAGCTGGCCGACGGTGCCCGCGCGGCGCTTCATCGTGTAGTACGAGGCCTGCCGCAGCAGCTCCCTGGCGCCGTGCCACAGGCGGTCCCGCAGCCCGCCGAGGAGCTCGGGGTGGCCGGTGCCCTCCAGCGCGGCGACGAGCACCTCGCAGACCTCGACCGCGTCGTCGGTGAGCATCGCGGGCTCGCCCGCGCCGGTGTCGTCGGCGAACTCGTGCAGGGGGCTCGTCTCGCGCACGGCCACCAGGTCCCGGACGTGCCGTGCGAACTCGTCCACGCGGGAGCGGACCGCGGACCGCTCCTCGAGCAGCCGCGCGAGGCGGTCCAGCCGGTCCGCCTGGCCGGGACCCGGGAAGATACGGGCGAGCAGGTGCCGCGTCGCCTCGTCCAGGGCGGGTGAGGCGACGGGCGGCCCGGCGTCCGCGGCCACGGACGGCTCGAAGTCCGGGATGCGCTCCCGCGGGAAGCGCATCGCGGGCCACAGCACCCCGGCGTAGCCGAGGCGTACGTCCGGGCCCGCGAGGCGGGCGAACGGCGCGAAGAACCGCCCGTGCAGGCGGCGGGCGAGCGCCTGGTCGTTGTTCCAGCCGTGCGCGAACACCAGCAGGTCGGTGATCCCCGCGTCCTCCGCCCCGGAGAGCAACTGGTCGCGCTGCGCGGGGTGGACGTCGCCGTCGGCGTCGAAGGTCAGGTCCCAGTAGGGTTCCACGCCCGCATCGTCCCGCCGCGCGCGGCCCCTGGCCAGATCCGTGGCGGGACGGCGCAGGGCTCACGACCCGTGGTGCACGGCGCGCGGCGCGCGGTGCACAGCGCACGGCGCGCGGCGCACGGCGCGTGCCTCACGGTCGCTGCCGGTGCGCCGCCGTGACGTCGTGCAGGTGGATCAGCACGTCGTGCGAGGGCCCGAGCGCGACGCGGTACGGCCCGTCCGGCCAGCCCGCGCCGATCGTGTACGTCGGCCGGGCCGTGCGCAGCCAGGCGCGGGCGGGCTTCGGGGCCGTGCGCAGGTCGACGTAGAAGTCCTCGTGGCGGACCCGGTCGAGGGTGTACTCGTTCATGTCCCGCGTCGCCGGGGGCACCGAGAACGACTTCCAGGGCGTCCCGCCGTCCGGCATCGCCAGGAACGCGCCCCGCTCGAAGGTGAAACCGACGCTCACGTACTTCGCCCCGAGCCGGTCGCGCAGGAAGGCGCCCTGCATCTTCGGGTAGCGCGGGTCGTACGAGGCGTACGCGACGTGGGAGTTGTGCGCGGAGAGCAGCACCTTCGTGCCCGTGTACCGCTGCCACCAGGCGGTGTTCTGAGCCATCAGCCGGTCGCGGTAGAGCATGGCCCGCCGGTCCCCGTCGGGCGTGTGCAGCGCGAAGGAGTAGAGCGTCGCCGTCTGCCGGATCGACCGGGCGTGCTGCAGGGCCCACGCGAACTGCCGCTGGCCATGGTGCGGCCGCCGCTCCGCCAGCAGCCGGTACGCCGTGCGTGCCTGGCGCGCCAGGCGCTCGCGCTCCGCCCGCGGCCGGCCCATGTGCGCGTCGCCGTCCGCCAGGCGCCGCAGCGGCGCGTACAGCTCCGTGATCCGCGGCAGCAGGTCCGGCTCGTGGCGCCGTACGTAGTCCGTGACGCCGTCGAAGACCTCCCGGCCGGTCCCGGGGTAGTTCAGGTCGTTGCCCATGAAGCGCAGCGGCCGGTGCGGGTGCCGGTCGTTGTGGGCCCGCATCCAGGTCAGCAGCGCCACGTACTCCTCGGTGTCCCACGGCGTCTTCGCCAGCTCGCGGTGGACGAGCGCGCGCACGTCGCCCGGCCCGCCGCGCACATAGGCGTCGAAGCGCAGCCCGGTGGTCCAGCTCACCTCCTGGGCGAAGGTGGTGAAGCCCTTCTCCTCGACCAGGTGGCGGAAGACCCGGTGCTTCATCGTGAAGAACTCGTGCGACCCGTGCGTGGCCTCGCCCAGACCCACCACCGTGGCGTCGCCCGCCATCGCCGCCAGCGGCCGCAGGTCCGCCGTGGCGCCCCCCGGCGCGGTGGAGCGCAGCGGGTGCGCGACGCGCTCCAGCGCCCGCACCGGGCCGTCAGCACGGTTCGCCGCGTGGTTCGCCGCGTGGTCCGCCGCACGGTTCGCCGCGTGGGCGGCCTCCGGGGCGAGAAGGGCCCCGGCCGCGGCCACCAGCAGCGGGACCGCGGCGCGCCGCCCCCTCCGTGCCGCCCTCACCCGTCGTGCCATGTCCGATCACTCCTCACCTCGTGGCGGTACGCGCTGCTCGCGCCGAGGATCACGATCCCGGCGCGGGCACGCCCGTCACCAGCCGGAAGGCACCCGGACCGGCAGGGGGGCGCACGCCCCGAGAGGGCTACCGGTTTACCGGTAGGCGCCCTTCCACGGCTCCATACCGACCGGTTAGTCTGTTGGCGCTGCGTGCCGTGCGGCACGGTCACCGAGGCCGAAGAGGAGAGATCGTCCGTGGAGAGCTTGCGCGACAAGTCCGTCGTCGTCACCGGCGCCGGAGACGGGATCGGGGCCGCGCTGGCCCGCCGCTTCGCCGCGGCCGGCGCCCGGGTCGCCGTCAACGACCTGGACGCCGCCAAGGCCGCGGCCGTCGCCGAGGAGGTCGGCGGGCTCGCCGTGCCGGGGGACGCCCGCGACGTGGTGCCCGACGCGCTGGCCGCGCTCGGCGGCACGGTCGACGTGTACTGCGCCAACGCGGGCGTGCCCGCGCCCGGCACGGAGGCCGCCGACGAGGAGGTGTGGACCGGCGCCTGGGAGGTCAACGTCATGGCGCACGTACGGGCCGCGCGGGCGCTGCTGCCCAGCTGGCTGGAGCGCGGCGAGGGCCGCTTCGTGTCCACGGTGTCCGCCGCCGGGCTGCTCACCATGGTGGGCGCCGCGCCGTACAGCGTCACCAAGCACGGCGCCTACGCCTTCGCCGAGTGGCTCTCCCTCACCTACCGCCACCGGGGCGTCTCGGTGCACGCCGTCTGCCCCCAGGGCGTGCGCACCGACATGCTCACCGCCGCCGGGTCCGCGGGCGAACTCGTCCTCGCGCCCACCGCGATCGAGCCGGAGGACGTCGCCGACGCGCTGTTCGCCGGCATGGCCGAGGACCGCTTCCTGATCCTGCCGCACCCGGAGGCCGCCGTGTTCTACGAGCGGCGGGCCGCCGCCCCCGACGAGTGGCTCACCAGCATGAACCACATCCAGCAGAAGTGGGAGGCGACGCGGCTCCCGTAGCCGGCGGGTGGGAAGATCCTCCGGCGGGATCCGCGTTGTCACCGGGGACCGGGCGCACGACCCGGAGCACCCGTGCACCCGGAGAACCCCGCACACCCGGGGCACCCCGTACAACTGGAGCACCCCGTACGACGGGACGACGAAAGGCAGGTGGCGGCCAGTGGCCAGGACGACGGACGGGGACGGTACGCCCGTCCCGCAGCGGCTGCTCGCCGCCGCCACCCGGCTCTTCGCCGACCGCGGCTACGACCGCACGTCCGTGCAGGAGATCGTGGAGGCGGCCGGCGTCACCAAGGGCGCGCTCTACCACTACTTCGGCTCCAAGGACGACCTGCTGCACGAGGTGTACGCGCGCATGCTGCGGGTCCAGCAGGAGCGGCTCGACGCGTTCGCGGACGCGGACGCGCCGGTGGAGCGGCGGCTGCGGGACGCGGCGGCCGACGTCGTCGTCACCACCATCGCCAACCTCGACGACGCCGCCATCTTCTTCCGGTCCATGCACCACCTCAGCCCCGAGAAGCTCAAGCAGGTGCGGGCCGAGCGGCGCCGCTACCACGAGCGCTTCCGCGCCCTGGTCGAGGAGGGCCAGGAGGCGGGCGTCTTCTCCTCGGCGACCCCCGCGGACCTGGTGGTGGACTACCACTTCGGCTCCGTCCACCACCTCTCCACCTGGTACCGCCCCGACGGCCCCCTGACCCCCCGCCAGGTCGCGGACCACCTCGCGGACCTGCTGCTCCGGGCGCTGCGGCCGTGAGGCGGGCCCCGTAGGGCCTCGCTGTGGGCAATCGTTCCGCGGGGCGGGACGGGTGGGCACAGCCCGAGGTGCCGCCCCGCGGGGAACCAGGGCAGCACGAGGGAGACCGGCCCGGCCCGCAGCTAGGCGAACCGTTTGAGCTCCCGCCGCGCCAGCGACCGTTGGTGCACCTCATCGGGCCCGTCGGCCAGCCGCAGCGTCCGCGCCGCCGCCCACAGCTCCGCCAGCGGGAAGTCCTGGCTCACCCCGCCCGCCCCGTGGACCTGCACGGCGCGGTCCAGGATGTCCACCACCGCCCGCGGCGTGGCGATCTTGATGGCCTGGATCTCCGTGTGGGCGCCCTTGTTGCCCACGGTGTCCATCAGCCAGGCCGTCTTCAGGACGAGCAGCCGGAGCTGCTCGACCGTGACGCGCGCGTCGGCGATCCACTGCTGGACCACGCCCTGCGCGGCCAGCGGCTTGCCGAAGGCCGTGCGGTGCACGGCCCGTTCGCACATCAGGTCGATGGCGCGCTCGGCCATGCCGATGAGCCGCATGCAGTGGTGGATGCGGCCGGGTCCGAGCCGCGCCTGGGCGATGGCGAAGCCGCCGCCCTCCTCGCCGACGAGGTTCTCCACGGGTACGCGGGCCTCGTCGAGGACGACCTCCGCGTGGCCCCCGTGGTAGTGGTCCTCGTACCCGTACACCGTCATGGCGCGGCGCACCTCGACGCCGGGGGTGTCGCGCGGTACCAGGACCATCGACTGCTGGCGGCGGACGTCCGGGCCGTCCGGGTCGGTCTTGCCCATGACGATGAAGACCCGGCAGTCGGGGTTCATCGCCCCGGAGATGTACCACTTGCGGCCGGTGATGACGTACGAGTCGCCCTCGCGCCGGATGTGCGTGGTGATGTTGGTGGCGTCCGAGGAGGCCACGTCCGGCTCGGTCATGGCGAACGCCGAGCGGATCTCGCCCGCGAGCAGCGGCCGCAGCCACCGCTTCCGCTGCTCCTCGGTGCCGAACTGCGCCAGCACCTCCATGTTGCCGGTGTCCGGGGCCGCGCAGTTGAGCGCCGTGGGCGCCAACTGCGGGCTGCGGCCGCTGATCTCGGCCAGCGGCGCGTACTGGAGGTTCGTCAGGCCGGCGCCGTGCTCGGTGTCCGGCAGGAACAGGTTCCACAGGCCCTGGCGGCGGGCCTCGGCCTTCAGCTCCTCCACCACGGCGGGGGTGTCCCAGGGCGACGCCAGGGCGGCGCGCTGTTCGTGGGCGGTCCGCTCGGCCGGGTAGACGTGCTCGTCCATGAAGGCCAGCAGCCTGCCGCGCAGCTCCTCGGTGCGGGCGTCGAACGCGAAGTCCATGGGTCCGGTCAGCCTTCCTGGAGGGTGGTGAGGCCGTGCTCGATGAACAGGGGCACCAGCTCGCCGATGCGGTCGAAGCCCGCGCCGACCGTCTGCCCCAGGGTGTAGCGGTAGTGGATGCCCTCCAGGATCACGGCGAGCTTGAACCACGCGAACGCCGTGTACCAGGAGACGGCGGACACGTCCCGCCCCGAGCGGGCGGCGTACCGCTCGACCAGCTCGGCCGGGTCCGGGTGGCCCGGGGCGCCCGCCGTGGTGCTGACGGGGGAGTCGGGCACCTCCAGGCGCACGCTGTACATCGCCAGCAGCCCCAGGTCCGTCAGCGGGTCGCCGAGCGTCGACATCTCCCAGTCGAGGACGGCCGCGATGCGGTCGGTGCCGTCCGAGGAGTCGATGAGGACGTTGTCCAGGCGGAAGTCGCCGTGCACGACGGCGGGCGCGGGCGATGCGGGCAGCGTCCGGCCGAGCGCCGCGTGCAGCTCGTCGATGCCGGGCAGCTCGCGCCCGCGCGAGGCCGCGAGCTGCTTGCCCCAGCGGCGCAACTGCCGGTCGAGGAACCCCTCGGGCCGCCCGAAGTCCGCAAGGCCCACCTCCCGGGGGTCCACGGCGTGCAGGTCCACGAGCGCGTCGACGAGCCCGAGCACCACGGCCCGGGTCCGCTCGGGCCCGAGCGGCAGGAGCTGCTCCGCCGTGCGGTAGGGCGTGCCCGCCACGAACTCCATGACGTAGAACGGCGCCCCGAGGACCGACTCGTCCTCGCACAGCAGCACCGGACGCGGCACCGGCACCGCCGTCGGGTGCAGCGCGCTGATCACCCGGTGCTCGCGCCGCATGTCGTGCGCGGTGGCCAGCACATGGCCCAGCGGCGGACGCCGTACCACCCACCGGGTATCGCCGTCCGTGACGGTGTACGTGAGGTTCGACCGGCCGCCCTCGACCAGGCGGGCCGTGAGCGGGCCCGGGCCGAGCAGCCCCGGGCGCGCGCGGTCCAGGTGGTCGCGCAGCCGGTCGAGGTCGAGGCCGGGCGGATGGTCAGCGCTCATGGGCGGATCGCTCCTGATCGTGGGCGGACGGACGGACGGGCGGGCGGGCGGGCGGTGAACGGCGGACGGTGCGTCGGCGTTCATGATGCCGACCAGTCGGTATGTCGTCCAGAGGGGGGTGCCCGAACGTGATCAGGATCGCGGTGGCCGCGGGGGCCGCGGCGGCCCGGTGGCTGCGAGGGAGCGGGCGGGGTTCAGCGGGTCAGTGGTCGTCCCAGTGGCCGTCGTGGGCCGCGTGCCGGTGGCCGTCGTGCAGGTAGTCGACGTGGTCGCCGTGCGGTACGGAGTCGTGGCCGCAGTCCCGGCCGTGCGCGTGGCCGTGGCCGTCGTGCGCCACGTGCCCGCCCTGCTCGCACTCGTCGTAGTGCCCGGCGTGGGCGCGGTGCAGATGGCCGTCGTGCGCGTAGTCGACGTGGTCGCCGTGCGGGACCGGGGTGTGCCCGCAGGCGGGGCCGTGCTCGTGGTCGTGCGCGGTGTGTTCCTGGTGGAGGGTGGTCATGGGGTAACACCTCCCAGGGGGTGTGTGACTCTCTCAGGCTAGCCCTCGGTGCCCGCGGGCTCCCGCTGTGACAGCTTGGCCGGTAGTGCCGCGACGGCGTGAGGCGACGTGAGGCGAGCCCATGAAAGCGATCAGCTACAAGGCGTACGGCGGACCCGAGGTCCTGGAGTACGGCGAGGTGCCCGACCCGAAGGTCGGCCCGGACAGCGTCCTGGTCAAGGTGCGGGCCGCGGCCGTCAACCCCGTCGACTACAAGTGCCGCCAGGGGCACCTCGACGGCATCCTGGACGCCGTCTTCCCGGTGATCCCCGGCTGGGACGTGGCGGGCGTGGTGGTCCAGCCCGGCGTCGCCGTCCCCGAGTTCACCGTGGGCGACGAGGTCATCGGCTACGTACGCGAGGACTTCCTGGCGCGCGGCACGTTCGCCGAGTACGTGGCGGCCCCGGTGCGCACCCTGGCCCGCAAGCCGCGCAACCTCGGCTTCGAGGAGGCCGCGGCCCTGCCGCTGGCCGGGCTCACCGCCTACCAGGTCGTGCGCGGGGCCCTCGGCGTGGGGGAGGGCGACGTCGTCCTGGTGCACGCGGCCGCCGGCGGTGTCGGCTCCTTCGCCGTCCAGCTCGCCCGGCACGCGGGCGCCCGCGTCATCGGCACCGCGGGCGAGCACAACCACGCCTACCTGCGGGAGCTGGGCGCCGAGCCCGTCCGCTACGGCGACGGCCTCGCCGACCGGGTGCGCGCCCTCGCCCCGGACGGCGTCGACGCCGCGTTCGACACCATCGGCGGCGACACGCTGCGCCTGTCCGCGGCCCTGCTCGCCCCCGGCGGGCGCCTGGCCTCGGTCGCCGACGGCTCCGTGCTCGGCCTCGGCGGCCGCTACTGCTTCGTCCGCCCGGACGCCGACGACCTGCGCCACCTGTCCGAACTCGCCGAGCAGGGCGTCGTCACCGTCCACGTGGACGCGACGTTCCCGCTGGAGCAGGCGGCGGAGGCGCACCGCCGCAGCGAGGAGGGGCGCACCCGCGGAAAGATCGTGGTGACCGTCGACTGGGACGGCTAGGCCGGGGCGGCCGCATCTCGGGGGGTGCTTGTCCTGGCAGGGGGCCGGAGCGGTGGCACCGGCCTGGCCGGTCCGGCCGCCCGGTCCACCGCGGCCCGGCCCGGGACGCCCGGGCCCGCACGTCCGGGCCCGGGCCGCTCACACCACCGCGGCCACCCCGCACAGTGCCAGCGCCGCCGTGCACAGGGCCGCCACCGCCGCGACGCCAGGGGCCAGCGTGCGCGGGCGGGGAGCCGTCAGCGTCGTGATCCTGCGGTGCGCCACCAGCAGGAAGCCGAGCCAGCACGCCAGGCACAGCGCACCCGCGACCGCGCCCGCCGCGCAGAGGCCCTCGTGCAGCGCCGACCGCACGGCGAGCACCGTGGCGACCGTGCACGCCAGCGTCGTACGCCGCCACGCCAGCCGGGTGCGCTCCGGCTGGAGCCCCGGGTCCCGCGCGGCGTCGGCCCGCTCCGGCCGGGGCCCCGTGCCCCGCGCCGCGCCGCGCGGCCCCCTCACCGCTCCCACCCGAACAGCACCACCGCCGCCATCGCCAGCGCGACGAGCGCCACCTCGAGGCCCAGCAGCGCCGGGAAGCGCGACACGGGCAGGTCCTCACCGCGCCGCATGGCCAGCTCGCAGCGCGCCCAGCGGCCGCCTGCCCGCAGCGCGCAGAGCACCCCGGCCCCGAGCAGCGCGAGCGCGAGCCCGGCGCGGGCGGCCCAGCGCAGGTCCGGCAGGAACTGGTCCACCGCGAAGCCGCCGCCGACCAGCGCGAGCGCGGTCCGCAGCCAGGCGAGGAAGGTGCGCTCGTTGGCCAGCGAGAAGCGGTAGTCCGGGGTGTCGCCCTCCGCCCGCAGCCGGGCAGGGCTGAACCACAGCCGCAGGCTCTGCACGAAGTTGCTCACCGTCGCACCCTAGGCGCCGGGGCCCATCAAGCCGCTCACCGCCCCGCGCCGCTGTCCGCGCCACCGTCCGCGCCGCCGGACGGACCGTCTCCCGCGCCGCTGTCCGCGCCGCCGTCCGCCGCGCGGAACGCCCGCAGCCGCCGGTACGCCTCCAGGCCGTCCGGCACCCACTCCCACTCCCCGGCCCTGCGCGCCAGCTCCGCGTCCGTGAGGAAGTCGTACCAGGCGACCTCCTCCACCTGCGGCCGCACCGGCAGCTCGCAGCGGACCTCGTACAGATAGGACCACCAGGTGCGGCCCGCGCCGTCGTCGAACAGGAACGTGAACAGCGGCACGGGCCGGGGGAGCCGCTCGACGCCCAGCTCCTCCTGGGCCTCGCGCAGGGCGGCGTCGTCGTAGGACTCGCCCGCGCCGACGACCCCGCCGACGAACATGTCGTACAGCGACGGGAAGACGAGCTTCGTGGCGGTGCGGCGGTGCACGAACACGCGCCCCGCGGCGTCCCGGGCCTCGATGAAGACGCACCGGTGGCGCAGCCCGCGGGCGTACACCTCACCGCGCGGGGCCTCGCCGACGACGCGGTCGTGCTCGTCGACGACGGGCAGCAGCTCGTCCGCCGGATTCGTGGTGTCAGCACTCATACGGGCCATCCTGTCAGGCGGTGCGAACCGGCGACCGGACCGGGCCGGGCCGGGCCCCGGGCGAGCCCCGCGGCGCCGCCGGTACCAGGGGCGCCCCGGGGGCCGTCGGCGCCGACCCACCCCCTCCCCCTGGTTGACGCGGGCCCCCGCGCTCTCCAGGATCTGACCCACCAGTAACCCGGGAGAGGAAGCCGTCATGGCCTACGACGCGGACGTCATCGTGATCGGTGCGGGACTCGCCGGACTCACCGCCACCGCCGAACTGCTGCGCGCGGGCCGCCGGGTGATCCTCGTCGACCAGGAGCCCGAGCAGTCCCTGGGCGGGCAGGCCCACTGGTCCTTCGGCGGCCTGTTCTTCGTCGACTCGCCCGAACAGCGCCGCATGCGCATCAAGGACCACCGCGAACTCGCCCTCCAGGACTGGCTGGGCACGGCCGCCTTCGACCGCGAGGAGGACCACTGGCCGCGGCAGTGGGCCACGGCGTACGTGGACTTCGCGGCGGGCGAGAAGCGCGCCTGGCTGCACGGCCTCGGCGTCCGGTTCTTCCCGGTGGTCGGCTGGGCCGAGCGCGGTGGGTACGACGCCCAGGGCCACGGCAACTCCGTGCCGCGCTTCCACATCACCTGGGGCACCGGGCCGGGCCTGCTCGCGCCGTTCGTGCGGGCGGTGCGCGAGGGCGCCGCCCGCGGCCTCGTGCAATTGAGGTTCCGCCACCGGGTCACCGGGCTCGCCCGCACCGGCGGCGTGGTCGACACCGTGACCGGGGAGGTCCTGGAGCCCTCCGGCGTCGAGCGCGGCAGGGCGAGCAGCCGTGAGGTCACCGGCTCCTTCGAGTTCCGCGCCCAGGCCGTGATCGTCACCTCCGGCGGCATCGGCGGCAACCACGACCTCGTCCGCGCCAACTGGCCCGCTCGTCTCGGCAGCCCGCCCGCGAAGCTGCTCTCCGGAGTGCCCGCGCACGTCGACGGCCTGATGCTCGGCATCACCGAGCGCGCGGGCGGGCACCTCATCAACCGCGACCGCATGTGGCACTACACCGAGGGCATCGAGAACTGGAACCCGATCTGGGCCCGGCACGGCATCCGCATCCTGCCCGGCCCGTCCTCGCTCTGGCTGGACGCGCGCGGCAACCGCCTGCCCGTCCCGCTGTTCCCGGGCTTCGACACCCTCGGCACGCTCAGCCACATCATGAGCACCGGCTACGACCACACGTGGTTCGTGCTCAACCGGCGCATCATCGGCAAGGAGTTCACCCTCTCCGGCTCCGAGCAGAACCCCGACCTGACGGGCAGGTCCGTGCGCGGAGTCATTGAGCGCGCGCGGGCCGACGTGCCCGGGCCGGTGCGGGCCTTCATGGACCATGGCGTCGACTTCGTGGTCGAGAAGGACCTCGGCGCCCTGGTGCGCGGCATGAACGCGCTCACCAAGGAACCCCTCATCGACGAGGCGGCCCTGCATCGGACGCTCGCCGCCCGCGACCGCGAGATCGTCAACGCCTACACCAAGGACCTCCAGGTCACCGCCATCCGCGGCGCGCGCAGGTTCGTCGGCGACCGGCTGATCCGCTCCGTCGCGCCGCACCGGATGCTCGACCCCGCGGCGGGCCCCCTCGTCGCCGTACGCCTGAACATCCTCACGCGCAAGACCCTCGGCGGCCTGGAGACCGACCTGGACTCACGGGTCCTCCAGGAGGGCGGCGAACCGCTGCCCGGCGTCTACGCGGCGGGCGAGGCGGCCGGGTTCGGCGGCGGCGGGGTGCACGGCTACCGCTCCCTGGAGGGCACCTTCCTCGGCGGCTGCCTCTTCTCGGGGCGCGCGGCGGGCCGTGCGGCGGCCAGGTCCGTGGGCTAGAACCCGCCCGGCGACTTCACGCGACGGGCCCGCCCCGCGGACGGGCCCGGCACCGCGAGGGGCGCGCGACGCCGCTGGTGAACCGCGGTGCCCCGCCGTAAACGGTGGAGGAGTGCCGCAGGTTGTGTGGGAGGTGTGTCAAGACGCGGGAGGCGCCCGGGCCTTGACGTGGAGCGCTGCCTACCGGTTGGCTGTGCGTGATCGCCTGCCCACCTACCGCGTCTGGGAGGACGCCCGCGGTGTCCCCACCCCCACCCCTCGGTCGCTCTCGCAAACGTTCGGCCCACGTCTTCGACGCCGCTCTTGACGACGCCGAACTCGTCGTCGCGCGCGCCGCGTTGGCGCAGGGGCGCTGGGGCGAGGTGCGCGAGCTGCTCGCCGCCACCGGCGACGACTGGGACCGGCGCGGCCACCGCTGCGACGTCCTCGCCCGCGAGCCCACGACCACCGCCTGGGCCCGTGACTGGCGCCTCGCGGAACCGGAGAGCGCCGACGCCGTCGTGCTGCTCGCCTTCGCCGCCGTACACGGCGCGCTGCGAGGCAAGGGCCGCTCCGAGAAGGCCCGCACCGCCTGCCGCGAGGCCGCGGCGCGCGTCCCCGCCGACCCCACGCCGTGGCTCGCGCTGCTGCTCCTGGAGCGTTCGCTGGGCCACGAGGAGGACGTCGTACGCCTCTTCGACGAGGTCAGGCACCGGCACCCCGAGCACCACCACGCCCACCACCTGATGGTCGCCCGGCTCGCCGAGCGGCGCCCCGGCGCGGGCCAGGACCCGCTGCACGAGGTGTACGACTTCGCGTCCTGGGCGGCGGAACAGGCCCCCGACCACTCGCCCCTCGCGCTGCTCCCGGTCGTCGCGCACGCCGAGCGCTACCGCGTCCTCGCCACCGCGGGCAGCGAGAGCCGGGACCCGGTCGCCTCCGGCCACTGGACCAGCCGCCGCGCCCGGCAGGTGATGAAGGCGTCCTTCGACTGGTGGCTCGCCTGGGAGACCCCGGGCGGCGCCCCCGCGGGCACGGCCCACCCGCGCGCCTTCGTCGACCTCAACTACCTGGCGCACGCCACGTACTGCGGGGGCCGGACGGCCGAGGCCGCGGCGCTGTTCCACCGCATCGGCCGCCACCAGACCGAGGCGCCCTGGTCGTACCCGGACCGCGACGCGTACGAGGCGTACACGGCCGCACGCGCGATCACGCTGGGCACGGCGGACTGACCGGCCCGGGGCCCGGCACCGCCCGGCCCCGCCCGGCCCCGCCCGGCCCCGCAAGACGGCAGCACGGCAGCACCGAAGAAGTCAGCCGGACGGCAAGCGTCCGTACAACAGCACAACAGCACAACACCACAGGCCACACAGGCCACACAGTCCATGCAGGCCACGCAGGCCACGCACCACACCGAACACCACGCACCAGCACCAGCACCAGACGCAAGCACCAGACACCAGACCGACCGACCCACGACCAGCGGAGAGGACAACCGCGCCATGGCGACGGGCAGTTCGAACGCGAGCGCAAGCAGATCCGGGCAGCACGCCGGAACGGGGACCGGGGCCCACGGCAGGCCCGCCCCCGAACGCGGCGGCATCAGCACCTACATGGGCCAGGAGCGGGCGCTGCGCGCGGGCCGCCTGGGCACGGCGGGGCTGCTGCTCTCCGTGCTCGCCGCCACCGGCCCGCTGATGGTGGTCGCCGGGGTCATGCCGACCACGTACGGCGTGATGGGCGTGGTGGGCCAGCCGCTGCTGTTCCTCGCCCTGGGCGTCGTGCTCGCGCTGTTCAGCTTCGGCTACGCGGAGATGAGCCGCCACGTCCACAACGCCGGGGCGTTCTACGCGTACATCTCGCGCGGGCTCGGCGGCACCGCGGGCGCGGGCGCCTCCGCCGTCGCGCTGGTCGCCTACAGCGCGCTCCAGGCGGGCCTGTACGGGATGCTCGGCTTCGAGGTGTCCGGGCTGCTCGACAAGTACGCGCACGTCACCGTGGACTGGTGGATACCCGCGCTCGTCACCGTCGCGCTCGTCGCCGTGCTCGGCTGGCTGAAGATCGACCTGAACGCGCGGGTGCTCGGCGTGCTGCTCCTGGTGGAGGTGGCGCTGGTCGTCATCTTCGACGTGGCCGCGCTGGCCGACCCGTCCCCCGAGGGCCTGTCCCTGCACGCCTTCAACCCCGACACCCTGACCGGCGCGGGCGTCGCCACGTCGCTGTGCTTCTGCATCGCCGCGTTCACGGGCTTCGAGCAGGCGCCGGTGTACGCGGAGGAGACCAGCAGGCCGCAGGTCGTGGTCGCGCGGGTGATGTTCTTCGCCGTGGGGTTCGTCGCGGTCTTCTTCGCGCTAAGCTCCTGGGCCCTCACGGTCGCGACCGGCCCCTCGGGCATCGTGCCCGCCGCCCGCGAACAGAGTGCGGGCCTGCTCTTCGGACTGACGGAGTCGCGCCTGGGCGGCACCTTCACCGACGTGCTGCACGTCCTCTTCGTGACCGGCATGTTCGCGGCGGTCCTGAGCTTCCACAACGTGGTCGCGCGGTACGCCTTCGCGATGGGCCGCGAGGGCCTGCTGCCGGCCGCCTTCGGCCGGACCAACAGCGCGAGCGGGGCGCCCGGTACGGGGTCGCTGCTGCAGACCGTGGTCGCGGCCGTGGTGGTGGTGGGCTTCGCCGTCGCCGACGACCGCCCGGCGGGCGACCCGACCGCTCCTGTACTCCACCTCTTCACCTGGGGCGGCAACGTGGGCGCGCTCGGGGTGCTGCTGCTGATGGCCGCGGCGTCCGTGGCGGTCATCGTGTTCTTCGTACGCCGAGGCGCGGCGCGGGCGCAGGCGTGGCGCATCGCGGCGTCCGGCCTCGCGGCGGTCGCGCTGCTGGTCATCGCGGGTTACACCGTCAAGGACTTCGACATCCTCGTCGGCGCGGCACCCGGGTCGGCCCTGCCGTGGGTGCTGCCGGGGATCATCGGGGCGGCGGCGGTGGCGGGGCTGGTGCACGGTGCCGTCATGCGGGTACGCAGGCCGTCCGCCCACGCCCGCATCGGCCTGGGCAACGAGGCCTTCCAACTGGAGAAGGCAGCCGCGACCACCCCGCCTCGCGAGTCCTGACCCCACCGCTTCCCGGCGCGCCGACCCCTGCGAGGCCTGACGCCTCACCGGCTCCGGCGGCGTGGCTGCTTTGCCGTCCGGCTCGGGCACATGCTGCGGGGCACCGCGCCCGGGCCGGGCCGGGCCGGAGGCGTGGCTGCTTTGCCGTCCGGCTCGGGCACATGCTGCGGGGCACCGTGAGTTGGCCGGGCGCGGCGGCGTGGCTGCTTTGGCGTCTGGCTCGGGCACACCGCGCAGAGCACCGCGCCGTGGCCGGGCCTGGCCCACCCAGCTCCGCCGCCGCCGGGCGCTGGACCGCAGTGGTGTGAACCTCGGTGTTCCGGCCGGGGCCTGCTCCCACCCACCCGCCCCCACCGTGCCTATGGACGACGCAGGTGCACGGCGCGGGGGTCGGGGCGCGCGGTCTCGGTTGGGCGGGAGTGGGGCGCCGGCTCGCAGACCGCCAGGCCGGGCTCGTGTCCGGCTCCACCTGGCTTCGCTGCTGCCGGATGCTGGGCCCCAGGGGCGTCGGCCGGGCCTGCTCCCACCCACCCGTCCCAGCGCGCAGGTGCACGGTGCAGGTGTACGGCGTGAGGACGGGGTCGCAGGGGCTCGGTCGGTAGTACGCGCGGGCCAGTTGGGCGCGGGCCTGCGAGCCGCTGGGCCGGGGTCGTGTCCGGCCTCACCCGGCTTCGCTGCAGCCGGATGCTGGACCGCATGAGCGTCGGCCAGGCCTGCTCCCACCCACCCGCCCCTCATTACGCTGACGGGCTCGTCCTCAAACGCCGGATGGACTTGTGGCGCTTGGCGCGCCCATGAGGGGCGCACGTACGAGCCGTAAGGTCGGGGCCGCACGGTCCCGGTTGGGTAGTACGGGTGGGCGGGTGGGTGACATCCGCCGCAACCGCCGGGCCACTTGGGCGACAACCCCCGAACCGTCAGGCCGGGTGCGTGTTCCGCCTTACCCGGGGTTTCGCTGCCCCCAGGGGCTGGTCCGCAGGGGTGTCGGCCGGGCCTGCCTGGCTTCTCCGCTGCCTGATGCTGGACCGCATGGGCGTCGGCCAGGCCTGCTCCCGCCTACCCGCTCCTCATCGCGCTTTCGGGCTCGTCCACAAACGTCGGATGGGCTTGTGGCGCCTGGCGCGCCCACGAGGGGCGCACGTACAAGCCATAAGGCCGTGGCCGCACGGTCCCGGTTGGGTTGTACGGGTGGGTGGCATTCGCCGTGAAGCGACGGGCCAGTTGGGCGAAGCCGTTAGGCCGGGCGCGTGTCCGGCCCTACCCGGTTTCGCTGGCGCCTGGGGCTGGTCCGCAGGGGTGTCGGCCGGGCCTGCCCCCACCCACCCGCTCCCTCATAGCGCTGGCGGGCTCGTCCGCAAACGTTGGATGGGCTTGTGGCGCCTGGCGCGCCCACGAGGGGCGCACGTACAAGCCGTAAGGGCGGGGCCGCACGATCCAGGTTGAGCAGTGCGGGTGGGCGGGTGGGTGACATCCGCCGCAACCGGCGGGTCAGTTGAGCCCCCGGAACCGTCAGGCCGGGTGCGTGTTCGGTCCTACCCGGTTTCGCTGCCGCCAGGGGCTGGCCCGAGGGGTGTCGGCCGGGCCTGTCCCCACCCACCTGCTCCCTCATCGCGCTGGCGGGCTCGTCCTCAAACGCCGGACGGGCTTGTGGCGCCTGGCGCGCCCACGTACGGGCCGTAAGGTCGGGGCCGCACGGTTTCGGTTGGTAGTACGGGTGGGCGGGTGGGTGACATCCGCCGCAAACGGCGGGCCATTTGGGCGACGACCCCCGAGCCGTCAGGCCGGGTGCGTGTTCGGCTCCACCCGGCTTCGCCGGATGGTGGGCCGCATGGGTGTCGGCCGGGCTTGCCCCCACTCACCCGCCCCCACCGCGCTGACGCGGCCCGCCGCGCCATGAACGACGCACGTACAAGCCGGGAGGTCGGGGCCGCACGGTCCCGGTTGGGTAGTACGGGTGGGCGGGTGGGTGGCATTTGCCGTGAAGCGGCGGGCCAGATGGGCGTCAACCCCCGAGCCGTCAGGCTGGGCTCGGGTCCCGCCCACCCGGCTTCGCCGCTGCCGGGACCTGGGCCGCAGGGGGGGGGCCAGACCTGCCCGCCTATGAACGACGTACGTACAAGCCGCCAGGCCGGGGCCGCACGGCCTCGGTCGGGCAGTACGGGTGGGCGGGTGGGTGACACCCGCCGCGAAGCGGCGGGCCAGCCGGACGACGGCCCGCAAGCCGCCAGGCCGGACCCGGACGAACCCGGTGAGCCGGAACGGGTGGGCGGGCGGGCGGGTGGGCACAACCCGCCGCGAAGCGGCAGCGAACCACCCCGGGCAGGGCACCCCCCCAAAGCCGCCGCCGAAGAACTACAGCACCAGCGACAACAGCAGCACGAACCCCAGAGCCACCACGGAAACGATCGTCTCCATCACGGACCACGTCTTCACCGTCTGCCCGACATCCAGCCCGAAGTACTCCTTCACCAGCCAGAACCCGGCATCGTTCACATGGCTGAAGAACAGCGACCCGGCCCCGATGGCAAGGACGAGAAGGGCCACGTGCGACGTGGACATGTCCGCCGCGAGCGGCGCCACCAGCCCCGCCGCCGAGATCGTCGCCACCGTGGCCGACCCCGTGGCGAGCCGGATCGCGACGGCGATGAGCCAGGCGAGCAGCAGCGCGGGGATGGACCAGTCCTCGGAGAAGTCGAGGATCATCTGCCCCACGCCGACGTCGATGAGCGTCTGCTTGAAACCGCCGCCGGCGCCCACGATCATCAGGACGCCCGCGATGGGGGCGAGGGACTTCTCGACGGTCGTCGACAGCCGCTCCTTGGTGAACCCCGCGGCCCGCCCCAGCGTGAACATGCCCACGATCACGGCCGCGAGCAGCGCCACCAGCGGCGCCCCGACCACGTCGAAGACCCGCTGGACGGTGGCCTCGGGGTCGTCCACCACGATGTCGACGAGCGCCTTGGCGAGCATCAGGACCACCGGCAGCAGCACGGTGGCGACGGTCGCCCCGAAGCCGGGCCGCCTCTCCAGCTCGTCGGTGGCGCGCTGCGGGATCATCTTCTCCGGCGGGGCGACGTCCACCCACCGCGCGGCCACCCGCGAGAACAGCGGCCCGGCCACGATCACGGTCGGGACGGCGACGAGCACACCGAGTGCAAGCGTGACGCCCAGGTTGGCCTTGACGGCGTCGATCGCTACGAGCGGCCCCGGGTGCGGCGGGATGAGGCCGTGCATGACGGAGAGCCCGGCGAGCGCGGGGATGCCGATCCGCATCAGGGAGTAGTTGCCGCGCTTGGCGACCATCAGGACGACCGGGATCAGCAGCACGATGCCGACCTCGAAGAACAGCGGCAGTCCGATCACGGAGGCGATGAGGACCATCGCCCACGGCATGGCGCGCCCGCCGGAACCCCCGGCCTTGGCCAGGATCGTGTCGACGATCTGGTCGGCGCCGCCGGAGTCGGCGAGCAGCTTGCCGAGGATGGCGCCGAGGGCGATGAGCACGCCCACGCCCGCCACGGTCGAGCCGAGTCCGGTGGTGAAGCTGCTGATGGCCTTGTCGAGCGGGGCCCCGGCGAAGGCGCCGAGGGCCAGCGAGCCGATGGTCAGCGCCAGGAAGGCGTGGACCTTGAACTTCGTGATGAGCAGGACGATGACGGCGATGCCCGCGAGAACGGCGATGCCGAGCTGGGCATGGCCCGCCGAGGTGATCGGTTCGACGGGGTCCGCTGCCAGCATCTCGACGCTGAGACTGGTCACGGTGGTTCCTTGTACGAGTGGGCGTACGCCGACGTGAGGGCGTACGTACGCGAGGAGGGGAGGAAAAAGGAGGGAAACGACGCAGGGAAGGGGAGAAAGGGGAGAGAAGGGCAGAAAGGGAAGCAACGCCGCAGGGAAGGCGCAGGCACCAGCGCATCCGGAACGACGAGGCCGGAACGACGAGGCCGGAACGACGAGGCCGGAACGACGAGGCCGGAACGACGAGGCCGGAAC
>NZ_BNBT01000094.1:0-12051 GCF_014656095.1 Streptomyces longispororuber | reverse complement strand
CCGGAACGACGAGGCCGGAACGACGAGGCCGGAACGACGAGGCCGGAACGACGAGGCCGGAACGACGAGGCCGGAACGACGAGGCCGGAACGACGAGGCCGGAACGACGAGGCCGGAACGACGAGGCCGGAACGACGAGGCCGGAACGACGAGGCCGGAACGACGAGGCCGGAACGACGAGGCCGGAACGACGAGGCCGGAACGACGAGGCCGGAACGACGAGGCCGGAACGACGAGGCCGGAACGACGAGGCCGGAACGACGAGGCCGGAACGACGAGGCCGGAACGACGAGGCCGGAACAACAAGACCGGAACGACAAGGCCGGAACGGCAAGACCGGAACGACAAGGCCGGAACGACAAAGCCCTACCGCGAGGCCAAAGCCCCCGCCGCCCGCTCCGCGATCTCCTCCGGCGAGCCCGTGACGTCCACGGCCACGCCCGCCTCGTCCGAGCCCAGCGGCTCCAACGTGGCGAACTGCGAGTCGAGGAGGGCGGTCGGCATGAAGTGGCCCTCGCGGTGGCTCATGCGGTCCTCGATGAGGGCGCGGTCGCCGGTGAGGTGGACGAAGACGAGGCCGGGCGCGGCGGCCCGCAGCCGGTCGCGGTAGCCGCGCTTGAGGGCGGAGCAGCTCACCACCCCGCCACGCCCGGCGCGCCCGTGCGCCCACGCGCCGATGGCGTCGAGCCAGGGCCACCGGTCGTCGTCGGTCAGGGGGGTGCCGGACGACATCTTGGCGATGTTCTCCGGCGGGTGGAAGTCGTCGCCCTCGGCGTAGGGCACGCCGAGCCGGGCCGCGAGCAGGGGGCCGACCGTGGTCTTGCCGGTACCTGCGACGCCCATCACTACGACGACGTGGGGGGTGCTCATCGCTGCTGCCTCGCTGTCTTCATCGACATCGGTCGCGGGCCGCCACCCCACCGCACGCCCTCCGGCGACGGTTTCGGACACGGACCCGTTCCGTTCACGCCACTGAAACTCATTAGGTCTGACGAATTCAAGAGACTGTGACATAAAAGTCTGACTTTTTAGGTGTGACACCGTCCTCGTACGCTGGCTCCATGACCGCACAGGCCCGGGGGCTGCACGCCCGTGTACTGGACAGCCTCGGGCCCGCCATCACCGGGGGCGAGTACCCGCCCGGGAGCGTCCTGCGCACGGACGAGCTCGCGCAGCGCTTCGAGGTGTCGCGGTCCGTGATGCGCGAGGCGGTGCGCGTCCTGGAGTCCATGCACCTGGTCGCGTCCCGCCGCCGGGTCGGCGTGACCGTGCTGCCCGCCGAGGAGTGGAACGTCTACGACCCGCAGGTCATCCGCTGGCGCCTGGCCGGTGCCGACCGCCCGCGCCAGTTGCGCTCCCTGACCGTCCTGCGCTCGGCGGTCGAGCCGGTCGCCGCGGGTCTCGCCGCGCGCCACGCCACGGCCGGGCAGTGCGCGGCCCTGACCGAGTACGCGCTGGGCATGGTCGCCACCTCCCGCGGCCGGCAGCTCGAGGCGTACCTGGTGCACGACATCGCCTTCCACCGCACCGTCCTGAACGCCTCCGGCAACGAGATGTTCGCCCGCCTCGGGGATGTGGTCGCCGAGGTCCTGGCCGGTCGTACGCACCACGACGTGATGTTCGAGGACCCGGACCCGGCGGCCGTGACCCTGCACGTCCGCCTGGCGGAGGCGGTACGGGAGGGCGACGCGGCCGGCGCGGAGGCCCTCACCCGCGAGATCGCCGAGGGCGCCCTGCGCGAACTGGACATCCTGGCCCCCTGACCACACCGGGCCCCAGCACCCACCAGCCGCCTCCAGCCCGAGAGCCGTCCCGAGCTCCACACCCCCGCAGCCCCCGGCGGCCCTCCCGCGGACCCCACCCCCCGCAAACCTCACTCCCTCCCCGCAGACCCCACCCTCACCCCCACCCTCGGCGAGAATGACCCCATGCCCCCACGCGCACCACGCCGCCCCGTCGGCCCCGCCCGCCCCACCCACCCCGGCACCTGCCCCTGCGGCAGCCTTCGGTCGTACGACGACTGCTGCGGCCGCCTGCACCGCGGCGAGGCGGCCGCGGCGACGCCGGAGGAGCTGATGCGGTCCCGGTACAGCGCCTTCGCCGTGCGCGACGAGGCGTACCTGCTGCGCACCTGGCACCCGCGCACCCGCCCGCCGGAGATCGGCTTCGACCCGGCGCTGCGCTGGACCGGCCTGGAGGTCGAGGAGACCACCGAGGGCACCGCCTTCCACAGCACCGGCACCGTCACCTTCCGGGCCCGCTACCGCGACGACGGCCGCCCGGACTCCCTGCACGAGCGCAGCCGCTTCGAACGGGTCGACGGCGCCTGGGTCTACGTCGACGGCGAGTTCATCGACTGACCCGCGCCCCGGCACACCCCGCGCCCCGGCACCTCGGGGCACGCGCCCCGGCACACCCCAAGGCCAAGCCCCGCCCCCGAACCCCCGCCGCCCCCGGCCCCCGCACGCCCCCGACCCGGCGACGTACCCGTCATGACCCGGCCACCGGCGCACCCCCCGAAGAGGGAAACCAGAGGACCGAGGACCGCGAGGGACGCGGGCCGTCCCGCCGCGCCCCCGCCCCGGGGCCGCTGACAGGCCCGGACGGCGCCGCCCGGCCGCCTGTTCGACCCCGCGCGGGGGCCGCGCACATGGCGGGTTCGGGCGCTGTGGCCCGTCCCGCGCCGCCAGTAGCGTCGACGCCTCCCGCCGTGTACCGACCTCGTGCGAAGGGAAGCGCCCGATGGCCGAAGAGACAGCGCCCGAGCGGAGTACGGCCGAAGAGACAGCGCCCGGGCGGAGTACGGCCGAGGCGACGCCGCCCGTGCCCGGGCACGGGTACGAGCGCTACGCCGGCGGAAGCCCCGAGGCCGAGCGCCGCCTCTTCGAGCGGCTCGCCCGCGAGCTGACGCGGGTCCAGGCCGTCACCCGGCGCGCCGCGGGCGGCGGCTCCCTGGCCCGGACGTTCCACGCCAAGGCCGCGCTCGGGATGGAGAACGCCCGCCTCCGCTTCCGCGACGACCTGCCCGCCGAGCTGCGCCACGGCTTCGCGCGGCCCGGCGCCGAGTACCCGGCGACCGTACGGATCTCCAACGCGAGCGGCGCCCGGCAGGCCGACGGTACGGCCGACCTGCGCGGTCTCGCCGTACGCGTCGTCGTGTCGGGGGAGGAGAGCCACGACCTGCTCGCCACCAACTGGCCGGTGTCGCACGCGAAGGACGCCCGCGAGTTCGTGGCCTTCGCCCGGGCCATGGCGGGCGCCCGGACCCGGCTCCAGGCCGCCGTCGGCCTCTTCGTCAAGCTGCCGCTCGCCGTCGGCCCCGCCACCGCCCGCCGCATGCGGCGCACCGTCCTGGCGGGCACCCGGCACACCGTCGAGAGCCTCGCGGCCGAGACGTACTGGAGCCGCGGCGCGATCCTGTGGGGCACCGCGGGGCCGGTGCGCTACCTGCTGCGCCCCGCCGGCGGCGCGGCCTCGGCCCCGCGCCCCGACCGCCGCGACCCCAACCACCTCCGCCGTGACCTCGAACGGCGCCTCGCCACCGCGGACATCGCCTTCGACCTGTGCGTCCAGCGGTACGTCGACGAGGCGCGCACCCCCGTCGAGGACGGCTCCGCCGACTGGCGGGAGGCCGTCGCGCCCGCCCTGCCCGTCGCCCGGCTCACCATTCCCGGCCAGGACCTCGACACCGCCGAGGCCCGCGCCGCCGCGCTCCGCGTGGAGGACCTCACCTTCAACCCCTGGTACACCACCGAGGACTTCCGCCCCCTCGGCAACCTCAACCGCGCCCGCAAGGCCGCCTACGAGGCGAGCGCCGCCCACCGCCAGGGCCTGCGCTTCCTGACCGAGGAGCCCCTGCGCAACCGCGTCCTCTCGGTCCCCGCGGAGGCGGCCTTCCGGCTCCTGAACCGCTTCGTGCCCTGGCACCGCCTGCCGACCCGGGCGAGCCTGCTCAACCTGCTCTTCCTGCGCAAGGAGCTGCGCCGCGCCAACCTCGTCGACACCGACGTGCACGAGGCGCCGCCGCGGGCCGTGCCCGTCCCGCGCCCGCCCGACGAGCGCCTGCGCACCGCGCGCTCGTACGACGGCACGTACAACGACCTGTCCGCGCCCGCCATGGGCTCCGTCGGCGCCGCCTTCGGCCGCAACCTCGCGCCCGTCCACCGGCCCGACACCTTCGACACCCCGAACCCCGTCACCGTCAGCCGCGAGCTGCTCCACCGCGAGACCTTCCTGCCCGCGACCTCGCTCAACGTGCTCGCCGCCGCCTGGATCCAGTTCCAGGTGCACGACTGGGTGAACCACCGCCGCCACCCCGCGGGCACCAAGACCGTCGAGGTCCCGCTGCCCTCCGGGATGTCCTGGCAGAACACGCCCGGCGGGCCCGCCGAGCGGGTCATGCGGTTCGCCGAGAACGAGAGCCTCCCCGTCCCCGACGGCCGGCCGCCCCTCTTCGGCAACACCGCCTCGCACTGGTGGGACGGCTCCGAGGTGTACGGCGAGAACGAGACGACCGCGCGCTCCCTGCGCACCCCCGGCGGCGGCGCCGACCTGCGCCTGGAAGGGGGCCACCTGCCGACGGGTCGCGACGGGGCACCGCTCAGCGGCTTCACCGACAGTTGGTGGCTCGGCCTCAGCGTGCTGCACACCCTCTTCGCCCGCGAGCACAACGCCGTCTGCGCCGCGCTGCGGCAGGCGTACCCCTCCATGGGCGAGGAGTCCGTCTACCACACGGCGCGCCTCGTGGTCTCCGCCCTCATCGCCAAGATCCACACCGTGGAGTGGACGCCCGCGATCCTCGCCACCGAGGCCCTCGACATCGGCCTGCACACCAACTGGGACGGCCCGCCGGACAAGTGGCTCGACAAGCTCGGCCTGTGGCTGTTCGAGTCCCAGGCCCTCACCGGCATCCCCGCCACCCTGCCCGACCACCACGGCGCCCCGTACTCCCTCACCGAGGACTTCATCACCGTCTACCGCATGCACCCGCTGATCCCCGACGACTTCGAGCTGCGCGAACACCACTTCGGTCAGCGCCTGGAGACCGTGGGCTTCCTCGACATCAACGGCACGGCGGCCGAGGGCGTCCTGCGCAAGACAGGGCTCGCGAACACCCTGTACTCCTTCGGCATCGCCCACCCCGGGGCCATCACGCTGCACAACTTCCCGCGCGCCCTCACCCGGTTCGAACGCGACGGCGAGCTCATCGACCTGTCCGTCGTCGACCTCGTCCGCACCCGCCGCCGCGGCGTCCCGCGCTACGACGACTTCCGCGCGGGCCTGCACCGACCGCGCCTGCGCCGCTTCGAGGACCTGACCGAGAACCCTGAGACGCTGGCCCGGCTCAAGGACGTCTACGCCTCGGTCGACGAGATCGACACGGTGGTCGGCCTGCTCGCCGAGAACCCGCCCACCGGCTTCGGCTTCAGCGACACGGCGTTCCGCGTCTTCATCCTGATGGCCACGCGCCGCCTCCAGAGCGACCGCTTCCTGACCGTCGACTTCCGCCCCGAGATCTACACCCCCCTCGGCATCGACTGGGTCCGCAAGGGCAGCATGAACACGGTCATCCTCCGCCACTGCCCCGACCTGGCCGCCCTCCTGCCCCGCACAGCCACAGCCTTCGCCCCCTGGCGCAGGGTCCCCCCACAGCCGACACCGTAACCGCGACACGCGGGCCGCGCCGACCTCCGGCCAACGCTCGCCCACCGGGCCGCTCACACCACACCCCACACACGAAGAAGGCCCCTCGAGAGGGGCCTTCTTGCTGGTGTCCGAGGGGGGACTTGAACCCCCACGCCCGATAAAGGGCACTAGCACCTCAAGCTAGCGCGTCTGCCATTCCGCCACCCGGACCGGTGGTCTGTCGCGGTTTCCCGCGGCGACGTGGAAAACCATAGCAAACATTCGGAGGTCCCTGATCACACAGGTCACGAGCGTGAACGGCGGATGACGAGGGGCGCCCGCCCTTGGGCCCGGCGGGCGGGCGCGGGAGGATGGAGGGGACCCAGAGCGCGACATCGGGAGGAACAGCGTGAGCGAGCCGACCACGGGCGGCAAGGGCAGCGGAGCGGGGGCCGTGTCCGGTGAGGACGAGGTCGTCGACCTGTGCCGTGACCTGATCCGGATGGACACCAGCAACTACGGGGACCACTCGGGTCCGGGGGAGCGCAAGGCCGCCGAGTACGTCGCGGAGAAGCTCGCGGAGGTGGGTCTCGAGCCGCGGATCTTCGAGTCCCACCCGGGGCGCGCCTCCACGGTGGCCCGGATCGAGGGCGAGGACCCGTCGCGGCCCGCGCTGCTCATCCACGGCCACACCGACGTCGTACCGGCCAACGCCCAGGACTGGACGCACCACCCCTTCGCCGGGGAGATCGCCGACGGCTGCCTGTGGGGCCGGGGCGCCGTGGACATGAAGGACATGGACGCGATGACTCTCGCGGTCGTCCGGGACCGGCTGCGCAGCGGCCGCAAGCCGCCGCGCGACATCGTGCTGGCGTTCCTCGCGGACGAGGAGGCAGGCGGCACCTACGGGGCGCGGTACCTGGTCGACAACCACCCGGACCTCTTCGAGGGCGTCACCGAGGCGATCAGCGAGGTCGGCGGCTTCTCCTTCACCGTCAACGAGCAGCTACGGCTGTACCTCGTCGAGACGGCCCAGAAGGGCATGCACTGGATGAAGCTGACCGTGGACGGCACCGCCGGCCACGGCTCGATGATCCACAAGGACAACGCGATCACCGAGCTCTCCGAGGCCGTCGGCCGCCTCGGGCGGCACAACTGGCCGATCCGCGTCACCAAGACGCTGCGGCACTTCCTGGACGAGCTGGGTGACGCACTGGGCACCGAGCTCGACCCGGAGAACATGGACGAGACCCTCGCCAAGCTCGGCGGCATCGCCAAGCTGATCGGCGCCTCGCTCCGGAACACCGCCAACCCCACCCAGCTCGGCGCCGGCTACAAGGTCAACGTCATCCCGGGCCAGGCCACCGCGCACGTCGACGGCCGGTTCCTGCCGGGGTTCGAGGAGGAGTTCCTCGCCGACCTCGACCGGATCCTCGGCCCGCGCGTCAAGCGCGAGGACGTGCACGCGGACAAGGCCCTGGAGACCACCTTCGACGGTGCCCTCGTGGAGGCCATGCAGACCGCGCTCCAGGCCGAGGACCCCATCGCCCGGGCCGTGCCGTACATGCTCTCGGCCGGTACGGACGCCAAGTCCTTCGACGACCTCGGCATCCGCGGCTTCGGCTTCGCGCCGCTGAAGCTGCCGCCGGAGCTGGACTTCGCGGGCATGTTCCACGGCGTGGACGAGCGGGTGCCCGTGGACGCGCTGAAGTTCGGCGTACGCGTCCTCGACCGCTTCATCGACGCATCCTGATCTGTCCTGATCTGTCCTGAATTTCCTGCGTGTGTCCTACGTGTCCTACGCGTCCTGGAAGAAAGGGGGCGGATAATCCGGCTAGCCGGTCAATAAGCCGAAACGAAACTCCTAATAATCGGCTGCACGTGCGTATTGGACTGAAAAGAGTGAAAGCAGTCCGGCGCTCGTAGCCGCCCCTTGGCCTCCTCGTTACAGGTGGTGCGGTCCGCGGCTGGGGCCGCATTGCCAACTAGGAGGAACAATGATCAAGAAGGTCGTCGCCGCAGCGGTTGCCACGGGCGGTCTGGTGCTCGCCGGCGCGGGCGTCGCCGCTGCCGACGCCGGCGCGCAGGGCGCCGCCGTGAACTCTCCGGGTGTCGCTTCGGGCAACGTCGTCCAGATCCCCGTCCACGTGCCGGTGAACGCCTGTGGCAACACGATCTCCGTCGTCGGCGTGCTGAACCCCGCCTTCGGCAACTACTGCGTCAACAAGTGACGTTGCCGTGTCTCGCCCCCTGAGGGGCGCCACCCCATCGAGGGTCTGAGTCCACCGGCCCCGGAGCGCGTGCCCTGCGCTCCGGGGCCGTGGCGCAGGGCGCACGGTGCGACGGGCCCGTGCGTATCGCTGTAGGTCAGGGAGGGAAAACCATGCGACAGGCCACGCGCAAAGGTCTGCTCACCGCGGCGGCGGCCGGCGGGGTACTCGCGGTCACCAGTGGGTACGCCCACGCGGACGCGGGTGCCAAAGGCGGGAGTACGCATTCTCCGGGAGTGCTGTCGGGAAATACCGTGCAGGCCCCCGTGCACGCCCCGGTGAACCTGTGCGGAAACACCGTGAACGTGGTGGGGGTACTGAATCCCGCGGCCGGTAATAGCTGCTCCAACTCCTCCGGTCACGGAGACGGCGGGTACGGAGACGGCCACGGGGGCCGGCCCTCGGGGAGCGGAGCCTCGGCCCACGGCGGCTCCGGCCACTCGCCCGGCGTCGGCTCCGGCAACACCGTGCAGGCGCCCGTGCACGCGCCCGTGAACCTGTGCGGCGACAGCGTCACCATCGGCGGCGCGGGCAACGCGGTCATGGGCAACGGCTGCGCGAACGAGGGAGACGGCACCACGACGCCGCCCGGAAAGCCCGGGAAGCCCGGGCATCCGGGGAAGCCCGGACAGCCGGGGGAGCCCGGCGGACCCGGCACCCCTGGACAGCCGGGCGGACCGGGTACACCCGGGCACCCCGGGAAGCCGGGGGACGACACCTCCGGGGACCAGGGCGGCCCGGGCCAGCACGGCAGGCCCGGACACCCGGGTGGGCCGGGGGAGTACGGGCAGCCCGACGGGCCGCACCGGTCCAGCGGGACGGGCCCGCACGACGCCACGGGCCCCTACGGTGACACGGCCCCGTACGGCGAGACGGCGCTCGTACCGCCCGGCACGCCGGACCAGCCCGTGGCGCAGGCCGTCGCCCCGCCCGCGGGCAAGGACCAGCTCGCGCAGACCGGCAGCTCGCCGATGGCCGCGCTCGCGCTGCCGATGGGGGCGGGCATGCTGCTCGCGGGTTCGGTCCTGTACCGCCGAGCACGTGCGTGACGTGGTGTGAGGAGGGAGCGGGCCCCGTGATCGCGCGGGGCCCGCTCCCTCGTCACACCACCCGTCTCACCGCCTCACCAAGTGGCCCGGACCTGGCGGATGATGCGCCGCCGCAGCCGCACCCGCCGACTGCCGTCGGCGTGCAGGCTGAGGCGGTCCAGCTCCCAGTGTCCGTACTCTGCGTGGTCCGTCAGCAGACGTGTGGCCTCCTTGCGGGAGACCCCGCGCGGAACGTACACGTCGACAAATTCGTATTCCGGCATCGCATCTATTGTGCGGGCACCGGCCCGGTACGGATAGCGTCTGCACTATGTCTGATGCTGCGCAGCCCACCGCTGCCGAGGTACGCGCCGCCGCCGAGGCGGTCAAGACCGCGCTCGACCGCCATCTCGCCGCGGTCGAACGCAGGTCGGGCGAGGACGATCCGGCCGTCTACGACGCGTTCAACGAGCTGGCCGCCGCGGCCGAGGCCTACGACGAACTGCTCTACGACCGGTACGACGAGGTCACCCCCTTCGAGATCCCCGGCGCGGAGGACAGCCTTCCGCCGTACCAGGGGCCCGCGGAGCCGACCGCGCTGAGCGTGCTGATCCGGCGCGACTACGCCGTGGCGGAACCGCAGCGGCTCCTCGCCCAGGCCGCGCGCGTGGAGGCGGCGGACGAGGACGCGGCGGACGACGACCGTCAGGCGGGCACCGTGCCGGGCGCCATCGGCCTGCTCTTCGGTGAGTTCGAAGCGGACGAGATCGCCTCCCGGCACAAGGAGTTCGGCCTGGAGGAGGGCGACTCCACGCTCTGGGTCACGGCCCTGGAGGAACCGGCGGAGGCCGGCGAGTGGCTGGAGTCGCCCTTCGAGCAGGTCGACCCCCAGCGCGTGGTGTGCCGCTTCGACGTCAGCGCGGTCTTCGACGACGAGCCGAACGGTGTCGGCGGCCTCCACGACGACGCCGACGTCATCGATGACACCGACGACATCGAGGACATCGACGATGTGGACGACGTCGAAGATGTCGCCGACGTCGACGACGTCGGCGGTCGGGATCCGGTCGATTCCGACGTGGACGGTGAGCTGGAGTACGAGCTCGACGAGGCGGTGGTCCTGGGCGACACCGAGGAAGTGGAGCTCGTCGAGCGCAGGCCGGGCGAGTCCGCCTCGATCCGCGCGCGCGGCCCGCGCGGCGGCCGGGGAGCCCCGGCCACCGCGCGGGCCGGGGCCTCCGGTCCCGCGGCCCGTCAGCCCGCTTCGGGCTGGGGGCGCAGCAGGGTGCGCAGGCGGGTCGTGCGCTCCTTGGCCGGGCGCTCCGCCACTGCCTGGGGCAGGGCCTGGGCGACGCCCTGGACCACCGACAGATGGCGCTCGGCGCGGCTGAAGGCGGAGTAGACCCAGGGCCGGGTCAGCACCCCGGCGGCGTCGCCCGGCAGCACCACCACGGCGGCGGGCCAGCGGCGCCCGGCCGCCTGGTGCGCCGTGACGGCCCAGGCGTGCCGCACGCTCTGCTCCACCCGCTCCTTCGGTACGACCACGGGGGTGCCGTCGCACTCCAGGTGCAGGCCCTCGGCGTCGGCCCGTACGACGTGGCCGAGCGCCGTACGGCCCGGCGCCGGGGCGTACGCGACGCGGTCGCCGGGGTCGAAGCCGCCGAACCGGCCCGGGCCGGGATTCAGCCGCTCCTTCAGCGCCGCGTTGAGCGCGCGGGTGCCCGCGGCGCCGCCATGGCCCGGCGTGAGGACCTGGGTGTGCTCGGGCGGCACCCCGAGCGCGCGGGGCACCGAGTCCGCGACGAGCTGCACCGTGCGGTGGATCGCGTCGGCGGCGTCGCGCACCGGCACGATGACGACCTCCTTGTCCGGCGCGGCGACCTGGGTGAGCTCGCCGACGCCGATGCCCGAGACCAGCTCGCCGATGGGGCCGGGGTCCGGCGTGCGCGAGACGACCTGGGGGCAGGCGCGCGCCGCGAGCAGGTCGGCGAAGACCCGGCCCGGGCCCGCGGACCACAGCACGCCCGGGTCGCCGCTGAGGACCAGGCGGGCGCCGTCGGGCAGCGACTCGACGAGCACGGCCGCCGTCTCCACGTCGAGCTGCGGCGCGTCCAGGACCACGAGGAGGTCCAGGGCCAGCGCGCCCTCCGCGTCCCGGCCAAGGCCCTGCTGCCCGGACAGCAGCCCGGCCACGGTGACGACGGTGTCCGAACCCTCGGCACGGACCGCGCCGGAGCCCGAACCGGAGGCATCGGCGGCGCCGCTCGCGCCGGCCGTGCCGCTCCCGCCGTCGGCGTCCAGACGCCGGGCCAGGCGGCGCCGCCCGTCCGCGGTGTGGGTCGCCGCGCACACCCGCAGGCCGAGCGAGCGGGCCGCCGCGACCAGGGCGGCGGGCTCGGAGCGGGCCGCCTCGCCACCGGTGTGCACCACCAGGCCGTGCGCGGCGACGGCGCGGATCAGCTCGGCGGCGGAGCCGGAGACGTGGCCGGCGGCGGCCTCCCACGCCTCGGCGCCCGGGCCGGGTCCGTCGTCCTTCGGCAGGGAGTTCAGCACGCGGGCGAGACCGTCGGCGAGGCTCTCCTCCGCCAGCGCGTACCGCTCCAGGCCGAACAGGACGCGGACCGGGGGCGCCGCCTCCTCCTCGTCCCCGGTGCCCTCGGCGGCGGGGGCGGGAGCCGCCTGGGGGGCGTCG
The DNA here is from genome assembly GCF_014656095.1 of Streptomyces longispororuber. GTDB lineage: Bacteria > Actinomycetota > Actinomycetes > Streptomycetales > Streptomycetaceae > Streptomyces > Streptomyces longispororuber. The sequence goes on along the minus strand of NZ_BNBT01000094.1, from coordinate 436 downwards.
TCCAGGGCGTCCTGGAAGACGAGCACGTCGCCCTCCGCCACGGCGCTCCGCACCGCCTCGTCCGGGTCCGGCACGGCGCGCTGCCCGAGCGCGGCGGTGAGTGCCGCCGTGTCGAGGGCCGTGTGTCCGGCCAGCGCGGCCTGCTCCAGGAGCCACACCACCAGGGCGCGGCCCCGGCGCTCGTCCCCGGGCCCGCAGCCGTCTCCGAGCAGCGCCCGGGCGAAGCCGTCGGCCTGCTCGGGCCGCACCCCGGGGATCCGCAGCAACTGCCAGGGGTCCTCGCGGAGCAGACCGTCCGCGCCCTCGCCGAGGACGGCCGCCGCCCGGGGCGCGAGCGCGGTGGGCGCCCCGCCCTTGGCGACGACGGCCGCGACGGCGGCGACGGCCTCGCGCGCGGCGGCGGCGGGGGCCGCCGGGGCCGCCTGGGCCGGGCGCC
>NZ_BNBT01000093.1 GCF_014656095.1 Streptomyces longispororuber | reverse complement strand
GGTCCCGCAGCGCGCGCTTGGCTTCGGCCGCCGCGGGCCCGGCGAGCGCCCCGCGGGCCCAGGACAGCAGGGCGCGCAGTGCCATGACGGCGCCCAGGGCCACCAGCGGCGCGACCCGCGTCCGGTGCCCGGCGAAGCCGGCCGCGAGGACCGCCGCGAGCAGGACCGCCTGGGCGACGACGAGCCCGGCACCGAGCAGCGCCAGTACCGCGGAGGTCGTCACGTGGCGCCGCAGCACGGGCAGTTCGCGCAGGAGGCGGCGTTCGACGGGCTTCATGGTGGGGGACCTCTCGTCGGTCGGGGGAGGGGGCCGGTCGGGGGGGCGAGGGCTGACACGCCGGGGCCGGGTGCTCAGCAGTGGGCGCGACCCGGACACGGAGGTGAGGTGCGGCCCTGACTCAGTGGCCAGGTGCGGCCCCGGCTCCGGAGGCAGGTGCGGTCCCGGCCCCCGAGGCAGGCGCGGCCCCGTTCAGAAGTAGCTCGGGTGGCGGCGCCCCGTACGCCCCCGGAATGCCCACCAGCTCCACGTCTGGTAGGCGAGGATCACCGGGACCAGCACGACCCCGAACGCGGTCAGGATTGTCAGGGTGGCGGAGTCCGTCACGGCTTCGTGGAGCGTCATCCCGCCTCCCGCCGACGCCTTCAGGACGTACGGGTACTGCCCCGCGCCCACCAGTGCCACGGGCAGCAGCGCCGCGCCGGAGGTGGCGGCGAACGCCCGGGCGTGGTGCCCGCGCGAGAGGCACCACCAGGCCCCGGCGAGGGCCGCGGCCAGCAGGGCGGCGAGGACGGCCGACGCCGCGCGGTTGACCGGGGACGCGCCCGCGCCGAAGAGCGTGAGCAGCAGCGGGAGGCAGCCCACGGCGCCGGTCGCCCGTACGAGCGTGGTGCCCAGGAGCCGTGCCCTGGCTGCGAGTTGGGGCGCGGAGCGCAGGGCGACGAAGGCCGCCCCGTGCGCCGCGAACAGCAGCGCGGTGGTCGCCCCGCAGGCCAGCACGAACGGCGTGAGCACCTCGCCGGGCCCGATGTGGAAGCTCCCGTCGGCCCGCCGGGGCACACCGTGCAGCAGCAGGCCGAGGACGAGTCCCCAGCACAGGGCGGGCAGCGCCCCGCCGCACGCGATGAGGGCGCCCCACCACCGGCGGCCGCGCGGGCCCCGGGCGCGGCCGCGGAGCTGGACGGCGGCGTTGCCGACCACGAGCCCGGCGAGGATCGCCACGATCAGCGGGTACAGGCCCGACAGCAGGCTGCCCTCCAGGTGCGGGAAGGCGCCGAACAGGACACCGGTGAAGGCGACCAGCCACACCTCGTTGCCCAGGAAGAACGGGGCCATGGCGTCGAGGGCGGCGTTCCGGCCGGTGGGCGGGGAGCCGGCGGGTGGCGCTTCCCGGGCGCCCGGGCCGCCGCCGCGGCCGCCGAGGAACGGGTGCAGCATCTGTACGCCGTAGTCGTACCCGCCGAGCACGAAGTACCCGGCGAGCAGCAGCCCGAGCAGGGCCAGCCAGAAGATCTCCAGACTCATCTCGCTCAACTTTCCGTCAGGGGACGACCCAGGTTCCGCAGGGGAGGGGCCGGTAGGCCGGGGATGGAGGGGCGGCTCAGAAGACCGGCACCGGGTGCTTCTCGTCGGTGCCGCCGCCGGGCGCGTCGCCGGAGCCGCCTTCGGGCAGGTCGTCGGGGAGCGGCTCGGTCGCACCGAGCTGCGTGGCCTCCGGGCCGCGCCGGGCGAAGCGCACCAACAGCGTCCAGTTCACCGCCGCCAGCGCCACGAAGAGCGCGATGAACAGGGCGCAGGACACCGCCAGCGAGGCCGTCCCGACGGGGGACAGCGCATCGTCGACCCGCAACTCCCCGTAGACCAGCCAGGGTTGGCGTCCCACCTCGCGGAAGGCCCAGCCGCCCGCCGAGGCGATGAAGGGGAACGGGATCATCGCGGCCATCAGGTACGCGAGTGGGCGCCACCGCACCAGCCAGTCCTTCCACAGCAGCAGGACGGCGACGAGGGTGATGGTGGAGACGGTGTTGCCGATGATCGTCATCGTGTCCATGGAGATCCGCAGCCACAGGTGCCAGGGCGCGCCGCCGTCCTCCAGGGCGGCCAGCTTCCGCGGCTGCGTCCGGTCGAGGAGTGGGAACTGGAGGTCGCCGACGATGATGACGAAGAACGAGGCGAGGGTGGCCACCCAGACGCCCAGGCGCAGGGAGCCGCGGAACAGGTCCCTCTCCTTCGCGCCCCGGAGGCAGTGCACGGCGCTGATCCCGGCGACGAAGACGCCGCCCGTGGTCAGCGCGGCGAGCGTGACGTGGGCGAGGGCCAGCAGGGCGCTCGGGTTGGTCAGCAGCGCCCCGAAGTCGGTCAGGTAGGCCTGGCCGTCGCGGACTTCGTAGCCGACGGGGTGCTGCATGAACCCGTTGGCGACCAGGATCCAGTACGCCGACGCGTACGCGGTCAGGGCCACCAGCCAGATGAGCGTGACGTGCACGCCGCGGCGCAGCCGGCCCCAGCCGAAGATCCACATGCCGAGGAAGGTGGACTCGGCGAAGAAGGCGATGAGGGTCTCCAGCGCGAGCGGCGCCCCGAAGACGTTGCCCGCGAACTTGCTCAGGCCGCTCCAGCTCAGCCCGAACTGGAACTCCATGACGAGGCCGGTGACGATGCCGACCGCGTAGTTGATGACGTAGAGCTGTCCCCAGAAGCGCGTCATGCGCTCCCGGGCGGCCCTTTCGGCGGGATCGCGGGTGAACGCGGCCCGGGTGTGCAGGATCGCCACGAGGGGGACGAGCCCCATGGTGAGGATCACGAACAGCCAGTGGATGCCGGTCGTGGCCGCGAACTGGAGTCGCGCCAGGTCCGCAGCGCTCATGAGGGACCTTTCTGGGGGCGGGGTGGCGGAGGGTCGACGAGAAGAGGGGTGGGGTGGAAAGGGCCACCGCGTCGCGTGCAGATGGCGGCCGGGACGGCCCTCACCTGCGCGGTGGCCCTGGTGACGACCGTAGGGAGAGTTGCTCATGCGTTCCACGACCAGTTCCGCTATGTGATGATGACGCCGAAGGCATGAGTGAAGGTGAGCCGTGGATCTGCTGCAGTTGCGTTACTTCCAGGTCGTCGCCCGGTACGAGCACATCAGCCGTGCCGCGGAGGAGCTGCGGGTCGCCCAGCCCTCGCTGAGCCGCTCCCTCGCGCGCCTGGAGGCCGACCTCGGGTCACCGCTCTTCGACCGGCAGGGCCGCCGCATCCGGCTCAACCAGTACGGCGAGATGTTCCTGCGCCACGTCGACCGCGCCCTCGCCGAGCTCGACGACGGCCGCAGGGCCGTGCGCGAGGCGCGGGACACGGGGCTCGGCCGGGTCCGTGTCGCCTCCGAGACGCTGCTGACCGTCACCCCTCTGCTCGGCAGCTTCCGGGCCGCCCACCCCCGCGCCGACGTGCGGCTCTTCCAGTCCGACGCCGAGGACATGGACCGCCGGCTGCGCGCCGGGGAGGTCGACTTCTGCGTGGCCTCGCAGCCGCTGACCGGGGCGGGCTTCGCGTCGGTGGAGCTGGCCCGCGAGGAGGTGCTGCTCGCCGTCCCCTACGGCCACCGGCTCGACGGACGCGAGAGCGTGACCGTCCGCGAGCTCGCCGACGAGCCCTTCGTCACCACCCGCCCCGGCCACTGGCAACGCGCTCTGCTCGACCGGCTGTTCGCCGCCGAGGGGCTGACGCCCCGGCTGTCCTGCGAGGGGAACGAGCCGGCCGCGAGCCAGGACATGATCAGCGCGGGCCTCGGCATCGGCCTCATCCCGGCGGTGTCCCGCCGGGCCGGCACGGAGACGCGCGTCCCCGTCGCCTGGGTGCGGGTGGACGCTCCCGGCTGCCACCGGGTGCTCACCCTGGTGTGGAACCGCGACGCCTACCTCTCCGAAGCCGCCCGGAAGTTCCGCGAGTTCACCACCAGCAGGCCCTTCATGACCCACCGCCTGCCCGACGCGCGCCGCGACCGCGCCCCCGGGTCCGTCCTGGCGCGCGGCCACCTCCTCTGATACGTTCCAACGCGCTGCCGTCGTCCCCGGCCGAGGATGTGGTGTGTCCGAACGGCCGGAGCGTACGGGTGAGTTGGCAGGGGTGTCGCGTCCCCCACCGGCCCCGGCAGCGTCGGTGCGCCTTCCGCACCACGTTTCCGATGTCCCTGTGACCGGCACCCGTCGCCCCCGCGCGCTGTCGCGCCCGGCCGGGTGCCTCCGAGGAGTACTCATGCCCAAGATCACGTACGTCGCCGTCGACGGGACCGAGCAGGCGGTCGAGGTCCCCCTCGGCACGAGCGTCATGCGCGGCGCCGTCCTGAACGACGTCGACGGCATCGTCGCCCAGTGCGGCGGCAACGCGCAGTGCGCCACGTGCCACGTGTACGTCGACGAGACCACGCTCGACAAGCTGGCGCCGGCCGCGCCGGAGGAGGACGAGATGCTCGACTTCACCGCCTGCCCGCGCCGCCCCAACAGCCGGCTGAGCTGCCAGCTCGACGTGACCGGCGACCTGGACGGCCTCATCGTCCACCTGCCCGAACGGCAGAACTGATGGCGCCCGACGAGCGGCCCGACTCCGTGGTCGTCGTGGGCGCGGGACAGGGCGGCCACCAGACGGCGGCGTCCCTGCGCGAGTTCGGCTACCAGGGGCGCGTCACCCTCGTCAGCGCCGAGGACGCGCTGCCCTACGAACGCCCCCCGCTGTCCAAGGCGTACCTCAAGGGAACGGCGGACGAGGCACAGCTCTGGCTGCGGCCCGCCACCTACTACGTGCGCCAGTCCATCGACCTCGTCAAGGGCACCGTCACCGGCATCGACCCGGCCGCCCGCACCGTCCGCCTCGCCGACGGCTCCGCGTACGACTACGGTCACCTCGTCCTCGCCACCGGGGCCCGGCCGCGGGTGCTCGACGTGCCGGGCGCCGGACTGCGCGGCGTGCACACGCTGCGCACGGCGCGGAACGTCGACGCCCTGCGCGCGGCGCTGGCCTCGGCGCGGCGGATGGTCGTCGTCGGGGCCGGGTACATCGGCCTGGAGGGCGCCGCCGCGGCCCGCGCGGCGGGGTGCGCGGTGACCGTCGTCGAGGCGCTGGACCGCCCGCTCGCCCGGGTGCTGTCCGCGCGCGGCGCCGCGCACTTCACGCGGCTGCACCAACGGGAGGGCACGCACCTGCTGTTCGGGCAGGGCGTCACGGCCCTGCACGGCAACAGCCGCGGCGGCGTGGACGCGGTCGAGCTCGCCGACGGCCGGCGGCTGCCCGCCGACCTGGTCCTGATCGGCGTCGGGGTCGGCCCGCGCACCGAACTGGCCGCCGCGGCCGGGCTCCCGGTGGGCGACGGCATCACGGTCGACGCGTCCCTGCTGACCGCCGACCCGTACATCTCCGCCATCGGCGACTGCGCGGCGTTCCCGTACGCGCGCTCCGGGAACCGGCTGCGCCTGGAGTCGGTGCAGAACGCCGTCGGACAGGCCCGGCTCGTCGCCGAACGGCTCACGGGGTCACCGCGGGCCTACGACGACCTGCCCTGGTTCTGGAGCGAGCAGTTCTCCACGACCGTGCAGATCGCCGGGCTCGCCGAGGCACCCGACACCGAGGTGGTGCTCGGCGAGGACCCCGACGCGTACTCGGTGCTCCTCTTCGAGGGGCAGGAGCTGCGCGCGGTCGAGTCCGTCAACCGGCCCACCGACCACATCGCGGCCCGCCGCCTCCTCGGCGGTGGGATCAAGGTGAGCCCCGCCGACGCCACGGCGCCCGGCTTCACCCTCAAGGGCCACCTCGCGAGCCACCGGGGAGGGGCCTCCGGCTGAGCGCGGCCCCGGAGCGTCCCGCCGGTGTCCGCCCCGCCCGCGGGCAGGGCGGACACCGGCGGCACGCGCGCGCCGCCGTGCCACCCCGGCCGACGAGCGTAAGGTGGCCGGGTGTTCGACTCGCCCGACTTCGACCTCACGCCGTACGCCGAGTTCGACACGGCGGCCTCCGTGCGGCGCACCTACTGCAGTTGGCACGACGCCGGCTGGCGCTCCCTGCTCGTCCAGAGCTTCACCCACGCGCCCCGGGCCGAGGACCTGCCGCTGCCCGGCGTCTCCGACCTGCACCTGGTGCTCTGCACCGGCGGCGACGCGACGATGCGGACCCGCAGCGGGGGCCGCGCCGCCCGGCGGCGCTGGATCCCCGGCCGCCTGGAACTCATGGTCCCCGGCCGGTCCACCGTGCGCAGCTACCACGCGGCCGTGGCCCTGCGCAGCGTCCAGGTGCACATCCCCCGGGCCACGGTGGAGCGGACCGCCGCCGAACTGGGTGGCCCCGCACCCGACTTCGAAGCCCTGGCGGCCGGCCTCGCCACGGGCGACACGGTGGTGGAGCACCTCCTGCGCGGGCTGCCGGCCGCCAGGGACACGGACGACCTGTACGCGGAGGCGGCCGCGGCCTTCCTCACCACCCATCTGCTGACCCGGGGCCGGGGCCACGCCCCGGCGGGCCCCGAGCACGCGGCGGTGCGCGCGGCCGTCGCGCTCATGCGGGAGCGCCTCGCCGATCCGCTGACGCTCGCGGACATCGCCGCCGCCGCCCGGCTGAGCGTGTACCACTTCCTCCGCGTCTTCCGTGACGCCACCGGCGAGACCCCGCACCGCCACCTCACCCGGCTGCGGATCGAGGAGGCCCGGCGGCTGCTCACCGACACCGACCTCACCCTCGCCGGGATCGCCGCACGCTGCGGCTTCGCCGGCCCCGGAAGCCTGTCCGCGGCCTTCCTGAAACACGTCGGAGTCCGGCCGTCGGCGTACCGCGAGAGGTGAGCGAGCGACCGCTTCCGTACGCGCACCCGGGCCGGAGCAACATCGGAGCGGCAGGACCGCAATCCCGCGCATGTCCCGCGCCGCGGGCACCGGCCTAGCGTGACGGCATGCCGTACACCTACGCCGTCACCTCCCGTTCCCCGGCGCACCCGGAGACCGTGTTCGCCGTCCTCGTCCGCGCCGGGACCTGGCCGTCGTGGTCACCGATCGACGACGCCGCCGTCGAGGGCGGCGGCGACCCGCTCGAACCCCAGAAGGTCGGCGACACGCGCGTCTTCCGCACCGGCCGGACGGTCGCCCGCGAACGCGTCGTCGAACTCGTGCCCGGCCGGCGCTTCGGCTACGTGAACGACGGCGGGGTGTTCCGCTCCTACCGCGGAACCGTCGAACTGACCCCGGTGCCGCACGGCGGGACCGACATCACCTGGTCGGCCGTCTTCGAGCCCAGACTGCCCCTGTCGGGCCCGTTCTGGCGCCGGTACCTGACCCGATTCATGGGGCGCATGGCCGACGGCCTTGCCACGTACGCCGGCGCGGTGCCCGACCGGGACACGGCGCACTGACACCGCCGGGCAGCGCACGGACGCCGCGGGGGCGGCGGCCGCCTCAGCCGTGGTCCCCGGCGAGCAGCGCGGCCGCCGCCGCGAGGAGGTCCTTGTTGCGGTCGAGGACGTCCCGCTCGGTGAGCCGGTGCAGGACGTCCGCCCGTACGCCGAGGTCCTCCAGCGGTACGTCGACGTTGCCGCGGGCCCGGGTGGCGCGCCGCAGGGCGACGCGGAAGCCGGCGCCGCGCGGCAGGTCGCCGAGCAGCTCGGGCAGCCACACGCGCAGCAGGTCGTACGTCCACACGTTGGCACCGCCCGCGCCGGTGCGCGGCGCGGTGCCGAGGACGGGGCCGAGGCCGTTGTCCTGGAAACCGGCGGCGAAGACGTCGGCCGCCGAGTACGACAGCGCGTCGGTGACCAGGACCTTCGGGCCGCGGTGGCGCGGCAGCCCGGCGGCGACGGCCTCGGGGTCGGTCAGCGGGAAGGCCTGCGAGTACAGCTCACCCGTCTCCGGCGCCGCGTGGATCGAGGCGGCCCAGACACGGAACCCCGGGTGGGCGCGCGCGAGCGCGAGCGCGGCGCGCGAGGTGGACAGGGAGAAGCTGACCGGCACCACGGGGGCGGGGCTCAGCACCTGCAACGCGGCCTCCGCGGCCGGGACATGGCCGCCGGGGTTGCCGCGGATGTCGACGATCAGCCCGCCCTCCGGGGCGCGCGCCGCGATCCCCGCCACGTGCTCGGCGAAGCGGCGCGCGCCCGCGACGTTGAACGAGAAGAGGCGCAGATACCCGTACGCGCGCCCCCGGATGCGCAGCGTGCGGTGGCCGACGACGCCGCGCAGCGTCCGCGCCGCCGGGCGGCGGGCCGGTGACGGCGCGAAGAGGTCCCGCTTGACGTGGCGCGCGACCTCGCCGCCGACGTCGATGCCAAGGCCCGTCGCCAGGGTCGGGACGGGGTCCTGGGCGCGCCCCGCGTACTGCTCGGCGGCCCGCACGCGCCAGGGGACACGCGTCTCGCGCGGGCGCCCGCCCCGGGTGCGGTAGGACAGCAGCACCCAGTGCTCGTCGGGCGGCGGGGCCGTGCGCAGCGGGCGCAGCGTCAGCGACTCCAGGCCGCGGGCGAGGCGCGCGTCGGGGTGGGAGCCCGCCTGGGCGGCGGCGTTGCGCTCGACCGCCCGCTCGATGGGTACCCCGTTCCAGGACCGCAGCTCGGCGCCGACGTCCAGGCCCGCGTGCACGAGCGCCGGGTCGATCTTGGAGACGATGTGGTGGGGCGTCCCGTCGGCGTCGGCGTAGCGCTCCACGAGGAACCCCAGCGTGGCCACGTGGCCCCGGTACGGGGCGGGCAACTGGTAGCCGGTGTGCAGGTCGCGCAGCCCGCGGAAGACGTCCGTGAGCTCGGCGTGGAACTGGAGCTCGCTCAGGGGCGGAAGGCGGCGCTCAAGGAGGCGCAGCCGCTGCACGGGGTCGGTGGCGTGCATCGCCCGCTTCAGCGGGAGGTGGACGTACAGCTCCTCGAGGAGCACGCGGGCGGCGGCCACGAGCCGGTGGCGGTCGGCGAGCGGCAGCGGATCGGCCCCGGCCCGCTCCAGGAACTCCGCGAGCCCGGTGGAGTCCGGCAGCTCACGGGCGGGCTCGGCGACCACGCGGCTCACGACGCGTCCCCGCGGTGCGTGACAGGGCTCTCCCGCCTCATGACGCGGCTCTCCCGGCCCATGACGCGGCTCTCCCGGCCCATGACGCGGCTCTCCCGGCTCACGAGGCGGTCCTCAAGGCCCATGACGCGGGCCTCCCCGTTCATGCGTAGTACTCCGCGAGGTGCTGGAGCTGCGGCACCCCGGCGCGGGCCACGGCGGCCAGGAAGGCGCTGTCGTGGGTGAGCGGGTCCAGGCGCGGGACGACCAGGTCCAGCGGGACCTCTCCGGCGGCGGCGAGGGCGCCCGTGTCGCCCTCGGGCATGTCACCGAAGAGGGCGAGCGGCGCCTCGGGGTCGTCGAGCGGCCCGCCCCAGTCCGCGAGCGCGTCCTGCGCGGCGCGCCAGGCGTCCACCGGGTCGGCCCGGACCCTCTCCAGGGCGCGCTTGACGCCGGGCCAGTCGAGCGTGGCGTCGGCGCGCCCCGGTTCGCGCACCGCCACCCGGCGCCGGACCCCCGCCACCGTGAGCGCGCTGGTGTCGCGCGCCCCGGCGGCGGTCATCAGCGACGGCGTGCCGTAGAACGGACGGCCGCGCACCAGGACCAGGCGGACGTGCCGCTCGGTCGCGGCGATCAGGTTGCGGTACGGGTCCCGCGCCGGGTCGTGGCGTTCGAGCACGAGCAGGTCCGCGGCGCTGCCCCGCTCCAGGCGCCCCACCTGCGGGCCCCAGGCGGTGGCCAGCGCGTCGCCGGGGTGGGCGGTGACCATGTCGCACAGCTCCCGGTCGCCGAAGTGCCCGCCGAGGTCGTGGCGGTTGACGGCGTCGGCGACCTTCAGCTCGCCGAGCACGTTCTTGGTCCCCGACGGCGACCAGTCCGAGCCGAGCGCGATCCGCAGCCCCTTCCTGTCCGCCTCCACGACGTCCGTGGTCGTGTGGTACAGCCAGTGGTTCGAGAAGGGCGACCAGACGACGGTGCCCTTCTCCCGGGCATCGACGGCCTGCACCGCGCTCTGCCACTTCGCGAAGTCCGCCCCGGTCAGCGCGGTGCCGTGCACGCCGATCAGGCCCGGCCTGAGGCACGGCTCCAGGTCCTCGAACTCGCGGTGGACGAGCGAGCCGGGCCGCCCCTCCGCGACGTGGTAGATCAGCAGCCGGGTGCCGTCGAGCTTGGGCGCCCGGTCCTCGCGCAGCACCTCGGCGTCGAGCTGGAGCGCGGCCGTCATCACCATGTCGGCACCCGCGGGCAGCTTCTCGTTGTCGATGATCCGCAGCAGCCAGCCGTCGACGGGGCGCGTCGACAGCGGCGCGCCCTGCACCGCCGTGGTCCCGCCCACCAGCGCCCGCACCTCGACGTACTTGAGCAGCGCCTCGGGCGCCGCCTGGCCCAGCACCTTGGCCGGCCAGGTGACCGACGTCGCGTAGTCGGGCGGGCGCCTCTCGTCGACCCAGCGGTCGTGGTGCTGGTAGGGCACGCCGGCCGCCTCCCACAACGGCAGCGTGTTGTACAGCAGGTGGTTGTGGAGGTCGATCAGGCCGGGGAGGATCAGCGCGCCCGTGTCGATCACCGGGGCCGAGGAGAACCCGGCGGGCGCGGCCCGGGCGGCGGGCCGCACCGCGGCGAGCCGCCCGTCGTCCCCCACGTACACGGCGCCGGGGTCGAGGATCCGGTGGTCGCTGTCGAAGGTGACCACCGTGCCGCGCAGGACGAGCGCCATCAGCCCGGCGCCTTCCAGATCAGCGTGTGCTCGTCGTCCGGCGAGGGGCGGCTCACGGAGTTGCGCGGCCCGCCCGCCTGAGCCCGCACCCAGGCGTCGTCGCCGAGAAAGCGGGGCGCGCCGAAGGGCAGGTCACGCCGGGGGACGGCGCCGTAGTCGGACTCCCGGAACTCGGTGCCGTAGTTCGGGCCGGTGGCGTCCCCGTCGTCGTCCGGCGTCACGACCGCCCGCAGCTCGGTCACGGCGGCCCGCCAGGCGGTCAGCAGCGCCGCCGGGTCGTGGCTGGAGGGGTGGGGGACCTCCACGAGCGGGACCGGGGGCCGCCCGCTCCACAGCCGTACGGCCTCCTGCGCCATGAACCCCATCGCGACGACCGCCTGGAGCGTGCGGTCCGTCGCCCGGTCGAAGACGGCGTTGCGCCACGCGAGCTGGTCCGGGTCGCCGAGCCGCTCCTTCATGGCGAGGGCCCGGCTCGGGTGCACCGCGTACGCCCACGCGTTCAGGCACACGTACGAGCGGGTCAGGCCCAGCTTGGCGAGGAAGCCCTGCACCCGCTGGCCCGCGTTGCCGACCAGGCTGCGCCCGGCGATCCGCTCGGTCGGGCCGGGGTCCGAGGCCACGATCAGCACGCGGGCGGAACCGTCGAGGCGGCCGCGGTGGAAGACCGGCCCCCAGTCGAACCAGAAGGCGTCCCGGACGGGCGGGTCCGGCACCTGCTGGAGCAGCGCGGCGAACGAGGCCGTCGGCCCACGGTCGAACTCCGCCGTGGCTGACCCCCGGTCGACGTCCGGCATGGACGATCGCCTCCTCACCGGCCGCAACCGGGGCCCGGCGGCCGGAACCGGTGTCCGCGTACGCCCCAGCTCCGGTGGAGCGGAACCGGTGTCCGCGTACGCCCCGACCTCAGTGCAGCACCCCGCACCGGACCCCGCAAACCGTGACATAGTTCATCCCCGCCGAAGGGCCGGGGGCGATTCCCGTTCCGGCTGGTGCGGTAGGGGCGTGATGACGATCACGAGAGACAACCCGCCGCGCCGCTCAGGCATCTCACTGAGTGATCAAGAAGACGTTACCTGTCGCTTTCGGCCATATGGCCGGTACGCGGCTGCACGATGAACAGTTCGTAGAAAGAAAGCACGCCATTTCATGTTCTCCGGAGTCCGCCGCCTCGCGCCCACGACCCGTCGTGACCTCCTCACGGCCGCCGCGCTGTGCGCGATCGTCCCCGTCGGGATGGCGGCCGCCTCGGGGGCGCGGGACGCGTCGTCGGCCGGACCCAAGCACCAGCCGCCGGCCCTGACCACGGTGTCGCCCTCGGGCACCTGGACCGCCGCGGGCCGGGCGCCCAGGACCGCGGAGTCCGTCGTGCAGATCGTCGCCCACCCCGACGACGACCTGTTCTTCCTCAACCCGGAGGTCGGCCAGTCCCTGCGCAGCGGCCGCCCCCTCACCACGATCTACCTCACCTCCGGCGAGGCCAACGGCGTCAACGCCCCCCGGCGCAAGGACGCGCAGCCCCGGCTCTTCCCCGCCGAGCGCGACCACGCCAAGTACGCCAAGGCCCGGCAGAACGGCATCCGCGCCGCTTACGCCGAGATGGTCACCGGCGACGCCACCCACCCGTGGCGGCGCACCGTCATCGCCACGGCGGGCGGCGGCCAGGCCGAGCTGGACACGCTCCAGGGCCACCCGCACATCCAGCTCGTGTGGACGCTGCTGCACGAGGCGGGCAGCATCACCGGCGACCGCCCGCACAGCCTGCACGGCCTGTGGGACGGACGGGTGCCCACCCTCGGCTCCCAGCTCGTGCACGGCGGCGAGGTCGCCCGGAACTTCGCCTACGACCGCGAACAGCTCATCCGCACCCTCACCGGCTACCTGGAGCGCTTCCGCCCCACCCAGGTGCGGATGCAGAACCCCACCCCCGGCCGCCTCGACCGGAACCTGAAGTGCGCCGACCACCAGGACCACCGCTACGGCGCGCGCTTCGTCCAGGAGGCCCTCGCCCGCTACGCCTCCCTCGGCGGGCGCCCCCACTTCACCGTCCAGACGTACATCGGATACTTCAACGGCGGCCTGCCCGGCGCCCTCGACCCGGCCTCCGGGGCGTCCAAGGCCCGCACCATCGACACGTACGCCGGGGACGGCGGCGCGCCGAACGCCTGCAAGGACGCCGCGGGCTGCGGCGACCGCAAGGTGGCCGCCCACCCCAAGCGCAACTGGACCAGCACCATCCACCACGCCGGCGACACCGGCACCAACTGGCTGCTGATCGGCGAGGACGGCACCCTGTCGGCCTTCGCCGTCCTCGACGGCCGCATCGCCCAGTGGCACCGCCCGGCCGGCACCGGCGGCCGCACCGGCCAGGCCCGCTGGAGCGGCCCCGCCTTCCTCACCGGCACCGGCTTCGACGCGGGCATCCAGCCGGTCACCCTGCCCGACGGCCGCCTCGCCGTCTACGGCACCCGCGCCGTCCTCGGCGCGGGCCCCGCCGCCTACCACCGGGAGGTCGGCTACACCGAGCAGCGCCGCCCGGGCGCCGCCTTCGGGCCCTGGCGCTCCCTGGGCACCCCGGAGCAGTCCGACCTCGTCGGCACCTCCGACATCAGCGCCCCCGCGGTGTCGGTGGGCGCCGACGGCGCCACGACGGTGTTCCTGCGCGACAGCTCCCACCAGCTCACCGCCCGCACCCGGCTGCCGGGCGGCACCTGGGCGCCCTGGCAGGCCCTCGGCGGCAGGGCGGTCCACAGCGACCCCGTCACGGCCACCGACAGCACGGGCCGCGCCTACGTCCTCGCCGCCACCCCCCGCACGGTGCTCGCCTGGGTCCAGGACCGGCCGGGCGGCCGCGTGCGCGGCCCGCTGGCCACCGGGCTGCCGCCCACCACGCTCCCGCTCACCGTCCGGCCCGACGGCGACGGCGTCCGCCTCTACTTCCGCCGCCCCCACTCCGGCAACATCCGCACCGCCCACCTGCGCGCGAGCGACCTGACGCCCGTCCGCGACCCGCACGGCCTCCGCGCCGGCGCGCCCGCCCGCGTCACCGACCTGGGCGGCGCCGGCGGCTACGGCCCGGCGAGCGTCACCCCCGCGGGCTGGGGCGACGCCCTGCTGGCGGCGCGCTCCAGCACCGGGGACCTCGCCACCGCCTGGCTGCCGGCCGGGGTGGACCCGCGGCCGCAGCGCTGGAGCCGCACCGGCTTCCTCCTCGCCGGCGCCCCCTCGGGCACCGCGACCGGCTCGGGCGGCGTCGTCCTCACCGCGCTCGGCCTCGACGGCCGGCTGTACTGGACGCAGACCCCGCGCAAGGGCGCCCGCTTCGCCCCCTGGCAGCCGGTCGACGCGGCCGCCACGGGCCGCGGCGACGTCTCGGCGACCCCGGCGAGGTCGGCGACGTGACCCGGGCGGCCGGCCGCGACCCGCGCGAGGCGTACTTCGACAACGCGAAGTTCCTCCTCATCGTGCTGGTCGCCCTCGGGCACGCCTGGGAGCAGATCGTCGCGGACACGCACGCGCTGCGCGCCGTCCACACCGTGGTCTACGGCTTCCACATGCCGGCGTTCACCCTGCTCTGCGGCTACTTCTCGCAGCGCTTCACCGGGCGCCCCGACCAGGTCCGCCGCCTGCTCTCCTCGGTGCTCCTGCCGTACCTCGCCTTCGAGGCCCTGTACGCCGCGGCGAACAGCGCGGTGCGCGACGAACCCTTCGCGTACACCCCCACGGAACCCACCTACCTGTGCTGGTTCCTCGTCGCGCTGTTCCTGTGGCGGCTGAGCACACCTTTGTGGCGGGCCGTGCGGTACCCACTGGCCGTGAGCGTCCTCGTTTCGCTCACCGCCGGGCTCACCACCATGGGCTACGAGCTGGCCCTGCCCCGCGTGCTGATGTTCCTGCCCTGGTTCGTCCTCGGGCTGCGCCTGCGCCCCCGGCACTTCCAGCTCCTGACCACCCGCGTGGCCCGCCGCTGCGCCGTGCCGGTGCTGGTGCTCGCCGGGGCCGGGGCGTACCTGCTCGCCCCCGGCCCCGACGACCACTGGCTGTCCATGGACGTGGGCCACACCGACCTGGGCGTGTCCTGGCAGGCGTACCTGGCGCTGCGCCTCGCCCTCTTCGCGGCCGGCGCGCTCCTGGTCGCGGCCTTCTTCGCCTGCGTCCCGAGACGGCGTACGCCCTTCACGGCACTGGGCGCGGTCACCATGTACCCCTACCTGCTGCACGGGCTCCTGCTCCGCGCGGGCGAGGCCGCCGGGATCTACCCGGAGCTGAAGGACCTCGGCACGCGCGGCCAGGTCCTGCTGTCCGTGGCCGTCGTCACCGCGGTGGTGCTCCTTTCGACGCCGCCCGTCCGCCGGGTGTTCCGCCCGCTCGTCGAACCGCCCCTGCCGCCCCTGCGGACCGCACCGGCGGGGACCGGCGCCGACCCGATGGCCGTACGGTCCCCGGAGCACGCGCGGAAGTAGGGTCTGGCCGCGCGTCCCGGTGAACTCCTGGCGCGGACGGTGCCGACTTCGGTCACCGAACGCGGGACCGAATGCCGATGTCCGCCGCCCCGCCCACGGCCGACGCTGGAGCCGACCAGCCGACGACCGAGGGAGTACGCGATGGGGATGGGCCACGACGGCATGACCAGGGGGAGATTCCTCGCCGGCGCCGCGGCGGCGGGCGCCGCCACGGTGGCGGCGCCGCTGCTGACCGGACCGGCGGCCGCTGCGGCACCGCGCCCGGCCGGGGGAGAGGGGCCGACCGACGGAGGGCAGGAGTCGTCCCGGCGCGGGCTGACCTACCGGGGTGTGCTGTACGAGTGCGCCGACGGCGAGACACCCCACACAGGGTGGGACAGGAACCGCATGTGCTCCGACGTGCGCGCCATCCGGCGGTCGCTGCACGCCAACTCGCTCGTGGCCTACGGCACCGGCGTGGAGCGCCTGACGGCCACCGCGGCGGAGGCGGCCGAGCACGGCATGCACGTGTGGCTCCAGCCGCGCCTGGCGGACGTCCCCGAGCGCGAGATCCTCGACCACCTCGCCGAGACCGGCCGGCAGGCCGAGCGGCTCCGGCGGCAGGGCGCCCGGGTGTACCTCAGCGTGGGCTGCGAGTTCGTGCTGTTCGTCCCCGGGATCGCCCCGGGGGACAACGCGTACGAGCGGGTCAGGAACATGCTGTCGGGCAACTGGGACCCCGAGGAGGCGCAGCGCAAGCTCGACCGGCTCATCCCGCGCGCGGCCGCGACCGCCCGCGCGGTGTTCCACGGGCCGGTCACCTACGGCGCCGCCCTCGGCGACACCGTCGGCTGGACCCTGTTCGACATCGTCAGCGTCAACTACTACTCGTATTTCGCTGATCCCGGAGGCTACGCCCGCGAACTCGCCCCCTACTGCGAGTGGGGCAGGCCCGTGGCCATCACCGAGTGCGGCACCTGCACCTTCCAGGGCGCTCCCGAAGCAGGCGGCATGGGCTGGGACACGGTCGACCACACCAAGCCCAAGCCGGAGGTGAGGCCCGGCCTCCGGCGCAGCGAACGTACCCAGGCCCGGTACCTGACCCAGGTCCTCGACGTCTTCGAGGACCTCGGCCTGCACGCGGCGATGGTGTACGAGTTCGTCTCCCCGGACCAGCCGCACCGCGGCGAGCCGCGCTACGACTACGACATGGCCGGCTACACCCTCACCAAGGCCGTCTGGGGAACCGAGGACGACCCGACGGCGCGGTGGCACTGGGAGCCCAAGGAGTCCTTCCACGCGGTGGCCCGGCACTTCGCCCGCGCGGCGGCCCGGTCCGGCCCCACCGGGTGACGGCCCCGGAACGGCACGGGGGAACCGGCGCCCGCAGGACGGCACGGGGAACCGGCGCCGCGCGGCGTACGTTGCGGTTCATGAGCGCGTGCGCGCGGCGTGCGTGCGTGTGCGCGGCGTGAGCGCGAGCGCGGGGCGGGACGGTCCCGCCCCGCCGACGACAGGATCAGGATGAGGACGACGTGACCAGTGACAAGGCCCGCAAGCTGTTCGAGGCCCTCGACCTCGACGAGAACGGGACCCTGACCCGCGAGGAGGTGATCACCGCCCTGCGCGCCAAGGGTCCCTCCCTCGCGGCCTCCGGCGATCTGCCGTTCTGGGGCGTGGGGGACGCTGACGCCTCCTCGGCGCTGTTCGACGCCGCCGACCAGAACGGGGACGAGGTGCTGACCCTGGAGGAGTTCGCGGCCGTGGTGGACCGCCGCTTCGGCTGGCGCTGAGCGGCGCGCCCGGCTTCCAGGGAGCCGGGCGCTGGGCCCGCACGGGGACGCACGGGGACGCGCGGGGACCGTACGGCCTTCGGGCCTCACCCCGTACGGCCCTCGGCACGGGCCGAACGGCCCTACGGCGGCGCGGCGGTCCCGGCACACCATGAAGGGGGCGAGCGCTCCTCCCGTGCCGGGCGCTCCCGCACTTCTGGAGGCATGTCATGAACCTCGCACCGCCGAGCACGCTGAGGGCCCTGTCCGCCGCCGACCAGGCACGGCTGATGGACATCGCCGAGGAGGTGTCGTTCCCGCAGGGGGCCCGGCTCTTCGAGGAGGGCGGGCACGCCGACCGGTTCTGGATCGTCCGCACCGGCACGGTCACCCTCGACCTGCGCGTGCCGGGACGGCGCGCGGCCGTCATCGAGACCCTCGGCCACCACCAACTCGTCGGCTGGTCCTGGCTCTACGCCCCGTACGCCTGGCACCTGGGCGCCGAGGCCACGACCCCCGTACGGGCCCACCAGTTCGACGCCGCGGCCGTACGGGCGCTGTGCCGGAGGGACCCCGCGTTCGGGCAGCACATCGCCGAGTGGGTGGGCGGCATCGTCGCCCACCGGCTGCACGCGGCCCGCACCCGCCTCCTCGACCTCTACGCCCCGTACGGCAGCGGAAACCCCTGGTGAGGGCGGTCGCCCCGGGGCGGTGGCGGCACCCGGCCCCCGGGCAGTGACCGGCTACTCGAACCGCGAGGTGTCCCCGGCGCCCCGGCGCACGATTGTGGCCTCCCCGTCGGAGAAGTCGATGACGGTCGTGGGCTCGGTACCGCAGTCGCCGGAGTCGATGACGGCGTCCACCTGGTGGTCCAGGCGCTCCTTGATCTCCCAGCCCTGCGTCAGCGGCTCGTCCTCGTCGGGCAGCAGCAGCGTGCTGGAGAGCAGCGGCTCACCGAGCTCGGCCAGCAGCGCCTGCGTGACCGCGTGGTCGGGGATCCGGACACCGACCGTCTTCTTCTTGGGGTGCAGCAACTGGCGCGGCACCTCTTTGGTCGCGGGCAGGATGAACGTATAACTGCCGGGCGTCGCGGCCTTGATGGCGCGGAACACGTCGTTGTCGAGCCGCACGAACTGCCCGAGCTGCGCGAAGCTCTCGCAGACGAGCGTGAAGTGGTGCCGGTCGTCGAGGTTGCGGATCGCCCGGATCCGCGCGATGCCGTCGCGGCTGCCGAGCTGGCAGCCCAGCGCGTAACAGGAGTCGGTCGGGTACGCGATCAGCGCGCCGGACCGCACGCCGGCGACGACGCTGCTGATGCTGCGCCGCTGCGGGTTGTCGGGGTGCACGTCGAAGTAAGTGGCCATCGCCACCGAGTCTAGGCGATCAGGGCGCGGTTGCCGGGCCGCGGACCGACCCGGGCGGCGGCCCCGCGGCGCGGCGGCTTTCGGCGCGGAGCTGTGGCGCGGGGCCGCCCGCTGCCAGGATGGCCGGGTGAGACCGGAGACCGCGTACCACGGGGACATGGGCGAGTACTTCGCCGCGCAGGCCACGGACAGCGCCTACAACGCGCACACCGACCGCGCGGCCATGCTGCGGCTGGCCGGCGACGTACGGGGACGACGGGTGCTCGACCTCGGCTGCGGCGCGGGCCACTACGCCGCCGAACTCCTGGCGCGGGGGGCCGCGCGGGTCACCGGCGTCGAGGGGAGCGAGTCCCTGCTGGCGGCCGCGCGGACGCGCCTCGCCGACCACGCGGACGGTGCCGTCCTGCACCACCACGACCTGGAGGAACCCCTCTCCTTCCTGGACGACCACGCCTTCGACCTGGCCGTGCTCGCCCTCGTCTACCACCACGTCGAGGCACGCGGCCAACTGCTCGCCGAGATCCGCCGCGTCCTGCGCCCGGGCGGCACCCTCCTGGTCTCCACCACCCACCCCACCAGCGACTGGACCTACTTCGGCGGCTCCTACTTCTCCGGCGACCGGGTCGAACTGCCCTTCGGGGGCGGTGTGATCCGCTACCGGCGCATGACGCTGGAGACGTTCCTCGGGGAACTCCTCGGCGCCGGGTTCGTCCTGGAGGAGCTGGCGGAGCCGAGAGCCACCGAGGAGGCCCGCCGGATCGACGCACGCCGCTACGACAAGACACACACGCAGCCACTGTTCCTGGCGGTCAGACTCCGTCGCCCGTGACACAGGCGCCGGGGCCGACTCCCGAAGCCGTCGCCTGGCAGGTCCACGACTGCGGACCGGGCGTCCTGCGTCATGTGGTCCACTCAGCGGAATCTTGCTTGGCCTCCCGTGGGGCCGTCGGGCATCGTCGGCTTACTTGCATGTCCAGTACGGCTCAACGAACTCATCGGGTGACACGCGCTGTTCGCCGGGCCGATGGCAGGAAGCCAAGGAGAGCCATGAGGAAGACGGATGGGAAACCGGCTGTCCGTAGCGGCGGGACATACGCCCCGGCGCTCGAAGGCGCCAGGAGTCTGTCGGTCCCGCCTCGGCGGCGCGCGCCCGGCTCAGCGCCCTGGACGTTTCCGAAACGGCGCGGAGAACGCCGTGGAAAGGGAAAAAGAGAAGCAGTGGACGCGGCTCCCGCCTTTTTGCCCGGCTTTTACGGGGCGGAAGTCGAGGAACCTTTGATTCCGTCCGTAATCGGGTGCTAGTGTCCTTTTTCGTTACGCGAGAACTGTTTTCACCCTTGCGGGGAATTGCAAAGGCAGGGCGTTTGCTTCGGCAGATGCTGTGAGGGCCGCCCGGCGCGCCATCGCCCGGCCGCGCGTGCTGCTCACCCGCCACTCCTGTTGATCCGTCAGCCGTCGTCACGCCGGCCGTCATCACCTCCGACGGCGCGCATGTCGGCGTCCGTTCTCCGCGCGGTCACCCCTCGGGGCCCTGTGCGCCCCGCTGCCCGGGTGCCCGGTGCCCAGGTGCCCGGGTGCCTCCATCGCCCCATCCTCGTACGTCCGCGTCCCGTCATGTCGTCATACGCGAAAGGACCACGTCATGCCAGTCACCGCCGCCACCGAACGCGCCACCGCGCTCGTCGACCACCGGCCCATCGTCGGGCTGCTCACCGACTTCGGACTCGTCGACGACGCCGTAGGAATCTGCAAGGGAATGGTGCTCGGCATCGCCCCCCAGGCCAACATCGTCGACGTCACCCACGACGTCACCCCCTTCGACATCTACGAAGCGAGCCTCTACATCCGGGACTCCTTCCGGTACTTCCCGGCCGACGCGATCTTCGCGTGTGTGACGTTCCCGCACACGGGCGTCCAGGACGACGCGATCGGGCTGCGCACCCCGCAGGGCCACACCTATTTCGCCCCCAACAACGGGCTGCTCACGCGCATCGTCGCGGAGGCCGGGGTGGCCGAGGTGCGGCACATCACGGCGGACAAGGTGCGCCGCCCCGTCATCGACCCCACGTTCTACGGCCGTGACATCGTCATGTCCGCGGCCGCGCACGTGGCCAACGGCGTACCGTTCGCCGAGATAGGCGAGGAACTCGCCGTCACCGACATCACCTTGCTGGAGACGGCGCGGCCCGCCCTGGTCGACGGCTGGGTCGTCGGCGAAGTCGCCCTTCTCGACAAGAACTACGGCAACGTATGGACCAACATCACCCGCGAATTCCTCGAAGAACAGCGCATCGCATTCGGCGCCGAACTGGAAATCGAAGTGAACGGCACCTCCATGCGCACCCCGCTGCGCCATACTTTCGGTGAGACGGGCGAAGGCGAGCCGCTGGCCTACATCGCCAGCCGCAATCAGCTCGGCCTCGCCCTCAACCAGGGCAACTTCGCCGCCCGGCACGGCATCGAGCGCGGCCACACCGTCCGACTGCGCGCCCGGTGAACCGCACCGGGGCGCCACCACCGGCGCCACTGCCCCCACCGGAACGCCCGGCGTCACCGGCACCACCGGCACCACCGGAACGCCCGGTGCCGAAGCCACCCCCAGCGTTCTCGGCACCACTGGCCACCACCGAAACGTAACGACCCCGGAAAGGCCCCGCCCATGTCCGCGCACGGCTACGCTTTCGCGCTCCTGACCGCCGCGTTCTTCGGGGCGGGCGCCGTCCTGGCCAACCGGGTCACCGTCGACATCCACCCGCTGCTGACCACCGAGCTGAACCTGGCGATCGGCGCCGCACTGCTGGGTGCCTACCTGGCAGTGCGCCGCCGGCCGCTGCTGCCCCGCGGGCTCGACCGCGGGGACTGGGTACGGCTCGGCTTCGTCTCCGTCATCGGCACCGGCCTCTCCCTCGCCCTCGTCGTCACGGGGCTGAGCATGACCAGCCCCGTCAACGGCGGCTTTCTCATCCAGCTCCAAGGACCCGTCGCCGTGCTCGCGTCCGTGGCCGTCCTCGGCGACCGGCTGCGCTGGTGGCAGACGCTGGGCATCACGGTCACCCTGTTCGGCGGGCTGCTCGTCGTCATGCGCAGCCCCACCGCCGGGCTCACCTCGCTGCGCACCGGCGACCTCCTCGTCCTCCTCGGGGCGCTGCTCGCCGGGCTCGCCTACCTGCCCGCCAAGACCCTCATGGACCGGGTGCCGCCCCTGCAACTGAGCCTGTGGCGGCTGCTGCCCGCCGCGCTGGTCCTGCTGCCCGTCCTGCCCCTCGTGCCCGGCCCGCTGCGCTGGCACCCCGACGCCGCCACACTGAGCCTGCAACTCGTCCTCGCCGTCACCAACTTCTGCCTGGCGTACGTGACCCTGCACCAGGCCCTGATCCGGCTGCGGCCCTGGCAGACGGCCAGTGTGCTGCAACTGGAGCCCGCGTTCACCGTCGTCATCAGCCTCGTGGCCCTGGCCCTGGCGCCCACGCCGCTCCAGCTCGCGGGCGGCGCCCTGATGATCGCCGGTGGCCTGGCCGCCAACCGCCCCGACCGTAGTGCGGCCCAGCCGACAGCCGGGCCCCCGACCCCCGCCGAACCCCTCCAGAACAGCCAAGGGAGTACCCGATGAAGGCGATCCGCGTCCACGCCCACGGCGGACCGGAACAGCTCCGCCTCGAAGACATCCCCCTGCCCGAGCCCGCCCCCGACGAGATCCGCCTGCGCACCGACGTCATCGGCGTCAACTACGTCGACGTCTACCACCGCACCGGCTCCATGCCGCTCCCGCTGCCCTACACCCCCGGCATGGACGCCGTCGGCACGGTCGACGCCGTCGGCGCCGACGTCACCGAACTCGCCGTCGGCCAGCGCGTCGCCTACGCCGAAGCGCCCGGCGCCTACGCCGAGTTCGTCACCGTCCCGGTCCGGCTCGCCGTGGCGGTGCCGCCGGAGCTGGACCCGCGCCTGGCCGCGGCCGCCATGCTCCAGGGCATGACCGCCCACTACCTGGCACACGACGCGCACCCCGTCGCCCGGGGCGAGACCGTCGTCGTGCACGCCGCGGCGGGCGGCGTCGGCCAGTTCCTCGTACAGTTCGCCAAGCGGGCCGGAGCCCGGGTCGTCGGCACCGTCTCCAGCGACGCCAAGGCCGCGCTCGCCGCCGAACTCGGCGTGGACACCGTGGTCCGCTACGACCGGGACGACTTCACCGCCGCGGTGCGCGCCGCCACCGACGGCGCCGGTGCCCACGCCGTCTACGACTCCGTGGGCCGGCGCACCTTCCACGCGAGCCTCGACGCGCTGCGCCCGCGCGGCTCCCTCGTCCTGTTCGGGCAGGCCAGCGGCAAGACCGAGCCCATCGACCCCTTCCTGCTCGCCCAGAAGGGCTCCCTCAAGCTCACCTGGCCCACCCTCACCCACCACGTGCTCACCCGCGAGGAGTTCACCACCCGCGCCGAAGCCGTCTTCGCCGGCCTGCTCGACGGGACGCTGCGCGCCCGCGTCGACGCCGAGTTCGCCCTGGCCGACGCCGCTGCCGCCCACGCCCACCTGGAGCGCCGCGCCAGCCTCGGCAAGGTCCTGCTGCACCACCCCTGAACGCTGCACCCTGACCCGCTGACCCGCTGACCCGGAGGACACCGGCACCATGCACCCGCACACCCCACACCCTTCGCCCCGCCGGGAGGTGGCCGTCGTCGGCGCGGGCCCGCGCGGCCTGGCCGTGCTGGAGCGCCTGTGCGCCAACGAGCGCGCCGACCCGCGCCCCACCCCGCTCACCGTCCACGTGATCGACCCCTACCCGCCCGGCCCCGGCCGGGTCTGGCGCACCGCCCAGTCCCGGCTGCTGCTGATGAACACCGTGGCCTGCCAGGTCACCGCGTACACCGACGCGTCGGTCACCATGGCCGGGCCCGTCGAGGAGGGCCCCAGCCTCTACGCCTGGGCCAAGCACACCGCCCTGCCCGGCAGCCCGGCGGCGTACGACGACCAGGTGCGCGCCGAGGCCCGCGACCTGCTGCCCGACTCCTACCCGACGCGCGCCCTCTACGGCCGCTACCTGCAGGACGTCTACGCGCGGGTGACGGCCGCCGCGCCCGCGCACTGCCGCGTCGTGGAGCACCGCACCCGCGCGGTACGCCTCGCCGACGCGCACGGGGGCCCGGACGCGGCCCAGGCGCTCACCCTCGCCGACGGCACCCGCCTGGAGGGCCTGCACGCCGTCGTCCTCGCCCAGGGGCACCTCCCGGCCGCCGCCACCGCCCACGAGGACCGCCTCGCCCGCGCCGCCGCGGCCCACGGCCTGACCTACGTCGGCCCCGCCAACCCGGCCGACCTCGACCTGTCCGTGCTGCCGCCCGGCGAACCGGTGCTGCTGCGCGGCCTCGGCCTGAACTTCTTCGACCACCTCGCGCTGCTCACCCGCGGCCGCGGCGGCCTGTTCACGCGGCAGCGCGGCCGGCTCGTCTACCAGCCCTCCGGGCGCGAGCCGGTCATCGCCGCAGGATCGCGCCGCGGCCTGCCCTACCACGCGCGCGGCGAGAACGAGAAGGGCGCCCACGGCCGGTACGTGCCGCGCCTGGTCACCGAGGAGACCGCCGCCCGGCTGCGGCACCGCCACGCGCGCGAGCGCGCCCACTTCGGCACCGACCTGTGGCCGCTGATCGCCAGGGAGGTCGAGAGCGTCTACTACGGCACCCTCCTGGCCTCCCGCGGACACCCCGGCGCCACCGACTTCGCCGACCGCTACCTCACCGCCCCCGACGAGCGGGCCTTACGACGCCTCCTGGACGCCCACGGCATCGCCGAGGCCGACCGCTGGGACTGGGAGCGCCTCGCACGGCCGCACCGCGGGCGCCGCTTCGCCTCCCGCGCCCACCACCGCGCCTGGCTGCTGCGCCACCTGGCCGACGACGTGCGCGCCGCCCGGCAGGGCAACGTCAGCGGCCCCCTCAAAGCCGCCCTGGACGTGCTGCGCGACCTGCGCAACGAGATCCGGCTGTGCGTCGACCACGGAGGGCTCGACGGCACCTCCTACCGGGACGAACTCCAGGGCTGGTACACCCCCCTGAACGCCTTCCTGTCCATCGGACCGCCCGCCTCGCGCGTCGAGGAGCTGCGCGCCCTCATCGAGGCCGACGTGGTCCACCTCCTCGGCCCCGACCTGGACATCACCCTCGACACCGAGGGCCCCGCACCCGCCTTCACCGCCCGTTCCCCCGCCGTCGACGCGCCCCCCGTCCGGGCCACCGCGCTGATCGAGGCCCGCCTGCCCGAGCCCGACCTGCGGCGCACCGGCGACGCCCTGCTGCGCCACCTGCTCGCCGCCGGGGAAGCCACCACGTACCGCATCGCAGGCGGGAACGGCGGGAACGGCGCGGACTACGAGAGCGGCGGACTCGCCGTCACCCCGCGCCCGCCCCGCCTCCTCGACGCCCGCGGCCGGGCCCACCCGCGCCGCTTCGCCTACGGCGTGCCCACGGAGGGCGTGCACTGGGTCACCGCCGCCGGCATCCGCCCCGGAGTCGACTCGGTGACCCTCGGCGACGCGGACGCCATCGCGCGCGCCGCGCTCGCGCTGCGCCCCGCCCGCACGGGCTCCGCGGCCTCACACGGCCGCGACCCGGACCTGATGGAGGCGACCCCGTGAACCGTCCCGCACAGCCCACACCCGAAGCGGCGGGTGGCGCCGCCCCGACACCAACGGGCAGCGGGCCCGTCACCCCGCGCGCCACGGGCACGGCGGCGGCCGACGACAGCGGGCTGCTGTCACCGGTGCGCGTGGGCGTCCCCGTCGAGGCGGCGGTCGGCGACCGCGCCTGGCTCCAGGCGATGCTCGACGCCGAGGCGGGCCTGGCCCGCACCCAGGCCGCCCTCGGCACCGTCCCGGCGAGCGCCGCCGCCGCCATCACCCGCGCCGCGCGGGCGGAGCTCTACGACCCGCGCGCGCTGGCCCTGGCCTCCCGCGCCACGGCCAACCCCGTGGTCGGCCTCGTCCGCGCCCTGACCGAGGCCGTCGCCCGCCGCGACCCGGACGCCGCCGAGTACGTCCACCGCGGCTCCACCAGCCAGGACGTCCTCGACACCGGGGCCATGCTGGTCGCCGTACGCGCCCTGACCGTGCTCCGGGCCGACCTGGAGCGCGCCGCGTCCGCCCTCGCAGACCTCGCCGACCGGCACCGGGCCACGGTCACCGCCGCCCGCACCCTGGCGCTGCACGCCGTCCCCACCACCTTCGGCCTCAAGGCCGCGGGCTGGCGCTCCCTCGTCCTGGACGCCGAGCACCGCCTGGCCGTCGTGCAGCGGTCCCTGCCCGTCTCCCTGGGCGGCGCGGCCGGCACCCTGGCGGGCTACCTGGAGTACGCCCGCCGCGACACCGCCGACCACGCGGGCCCGGACACCGGCTACGCCGAGCGCCTGGTCGACGCCTACGCCGCCGAACTGGGGCTGGCGCGCCCGGCCCTGCCCTGGCACGCGCTGCGCACCCCCACGGCCGACCTGGCGGCCGCCCTGGCCTTCACCGCGGGGGCGCTCGGCAAGTTCGCCGCCGACGTGACCACCCTGAGCAGGACCGAGATCGCGGAGGTCACCGAGCCGACGGGGGCGGGGCGCGGCGCCTCGTCCGCGATGCCGCACAAGCGCAACCCGGTCCTCGCCACCCTCATCCGCAGCGCCGCCCTCCAAGTCCCGGCGTACGCGTCCGTGCTGACCCAGGCCCTGGTGTCGGAGGACGAGCGCGCGGCCGGTGCCTGGCACGCCGAGTGGCTGCCGCTGCGGGAGTGCCTGCGCCTGACCGGCGGCGCGGCGGCCACCGCCGGTGAACTCGCCGCGGGCCTGGTCGTACGGCCGGAGCGCATGCGGGCCAACCTCGCCCTGACCCGGAGCCAGATCGTCACGGAACGCCTCGCGGCCGCCCTGGCGCCCCACCTCGGCCGGGCCCGCGCCGCACACCTGCTCGCCGACGCCTCCGCGCGGGCGGACCGGCAGGAGCGCACCCTCGCTGCCGTGCTCGCCGAGGACCCCGACGTCGCCGGGCACCTGGACGCCACCGCCCTGGACACCCTGCTCGACCCGGCCGACTACACGGGCGCCGCCGAGGACCTCGTCGCCGGGGCCCTGCGCGGGACCGGCGCCGCCCCGCACGCCCCCACCACGCCCGCGCCCCGCTGAGCCCTGCGCCACCACGCACCCGCCGACCCAAGGAACCCGCCATGGCCACCCGCCTGTTCACCTCGGAATCCGTCACCGAAGGCCACCCCGACAAGATCGCCGACCAGATCAGCGACACCGTCCTCGACGCCCTCCTGAAAGCCGACCCCGCCTCCCGGGTCGCCGTGGAGACCCTCCTCACCACCGGGCAGGTGCACATCGCCGGGGAGGTCAGCACCACGGCGTACGTCGACATCGCCGCCCTGGCCCGCAACAAGATCCTGGAGATCGGCTACGACGCCTCGGCCAAGGGCTTCGACGGCGCCTCGTGCGGCGTGTCCGTGTCCATCGGCACCCAGTCACCCGACATCGCCCAAGGGGTCGACGCCGCGTACGAACAGCGCGTCCTCGGCGCCGACGACGCCCTCGACGCCCAGGGCGCGGGCGACCAGGGCCTGATGTTCGGCTACGCCACCGACGAGACACCCACCCTCATGCCCCTGCCCATCGACCTCGCCCACCGCCTCTCGCGCCGCCTCGCGCAGGCCCGCCGCGACGGGTCGGTGCCCTATCTGCGGCCCGACGGCAAGACGCAGGTGACCATCGAGTACCAGGGCAGCCGCCCGGTCCGCCTCGACACCGTCGTCGTCTCCACGCAGCACGCCCCCGACGCCACCGTGGACGGCCACCTCACTCCCGACATACGCGAGTACGTCGTCGA
The DNA here is from genome assembly GCF_014656095.1 of Streptomyces longispororuber. Taxonomy (GTDB): domain Bacteria; phylum Actinomycetota; class Actinomycetes; order Streptomycetales; family Streptomycetaceae; genus Streptomyces; species Streptomyces longispororuber. Next base: position 7,251 of record NZ_BNBT01000093.1, on the reverse strand, counting down.
ACCCGTGCTGCGCCACCTGGCCGAGGACGGCACCAAACTCGACACGGAGGGCCACCGCCTCCTGGTCAACCCCACCGGGCGGTTCGAGATCGGCGGGCCGATGGGCGACGCGGGCCTCACCGGCCGGAAGATCATCATCGACACCTACGGCGGCATGGCCCGCCACGGCGGCGGCGCCTTCTCGGGCAAGGACCCCTCCAAGGTGGACCGGTCGGCGGCCTACGCGATGCGCTGGGTCGCCAAGAACGTCGTCGCCGCCGGCCTCGCCTCCCGCTGCGAGCTCCAAGTCGCCTACGCCATCGGCAAGGCCGAGCCCGTCGGCCTGTTCGTGGAGACCTTCGGCACGCACACGGTGCCCGTGGAGCGCATCGAGCGGGCCGTCACCGAGGTCTTCGACCTGCGCCCCGCGGCCATCATCCGCGACCTCGACCTGCGCCGCCCCATCTACGCGCACACCGCCGCCTACGGCCACTTCGGGCGGGAGCGGCCCGAGTTCACCTGGGAGCGCACCGACCGCGTGGCCGCGCTGCGGCACGCGGCCGGATGACGTACCGCCGGGCATGCGGACCGCTCCCGCCGCGTCGGGCAGGGGACGCGGGGGCCTGTGCCGTCAGACGGGGCGCACGGCGACCGCGTCCACCTCGAAGAGCATGCCCGGCAGGGCGAGCGAGGCGACGCCGCTGAGCGTCTGGGCGGGGAGCCGGTCGCCGAAGCGGGCGTGCAGCGCCTTGCCGAGGACCTCCAGCTTGTCGAGGTCGTGGTCCACGATGTACGTGCCGAGGCGGACGACGTGCTCGAAGCCGAGCCCGACGCCCTCCAGGGCCGAGCGGAGCCGCTCGAAGGCCAGGTCCACCTGCGCCGCGAAGTCGCCGGGCACGGGCGCGCCGTTGGCGTCGGAGGCGTACTGGCCGCCGATGTGCACGGTCTCGCCGGGGGCCGAGACGGCGTGGCTGTAACCGAAGGGCGTCGGGTCGTGCAGCGTGGGCGGGTTGGTGACGGTGCGCTGGTCGTGCGTCATGTGCGGGCGTTCCTTCAGGTGCGCGGCCGCCCTGCCGGGTGGCGAGGGCGGCACCGGTCAGGGAGCCGGACGGATCCCTCGTGCGCTGCAACATCCGGTGCCGTTCCTCGCATTCCGCCGTCCGGGACCACGGGTGCCGCCACACCACGGAAGGTGTCATCCCGCACGAGGGGCCATCCCGGAGGAGTGCCTACTCGGGGGAGGCGCCATCCCGGGGGAGTCACACCACCGGGAGTGTCACCGCACGGAAGGTGTCGCCCGCGGCGCGTCAGCCCTCCGGCTTCGGCTCCGGCTCGGCCGCGGCCTCCTGCGCCGGCGCGGGCTGCTGCTCGCCGGCCTCGGGGGCGCTGTAGAACACGGAGTTCTTCTGCTTGGACCGCTGGGCCTGCCCCTTGGCGACCAGGTTCTCCAAGGTGGTGCGTACGACCGTGGTCTTGACGGGGCGCTCGGGGTGGTCCTGGGTGAGCGCCGCCGTGACCTCGGCGGCGGAGCGGGGTTCCTTCTGCTCGCCCAGGTGCGCGCGCACCAGCTCGATGAGCGTCGGCCCGGCCGGGGCCTTGTCCTTGGCCTTGTCCTTGGACTTCTCCTTGCTCTTGGGCGGCGCGGCCTTCTTGCGCCCGGTGCGCTTCGTGCGGGTCCCCGCCGAGCTTCCCCGGGCCTTGGTGGGGCGCGTGGCGGGGCGGGACCCCCGGGGTGCCGGGACCCGCTTCGCGGGGGCCGCCTCGGTCTGCGCCTCGGCCTCCGCGGTCTGCGGCTCGGCTGCTGCTTCGGCCGGTGACTCGGCCTGCGCGGACCGCTCGCCCTCCTGGGGCTGTTCGGCCCGCGTGGTCGGCTCGGCCTGTGTGGACTGCTCGCCCAGGAGCCGCTGCAACCTCAGCAGCAGTTCCCGGTCGCGCTGCAAGCCCTTCAACTTCTCCTGCAACGCGATCACTTCGGCACCGATGCGGTCCTGTTCCGTGGCGTTGCGCTCGAGGTCGGCCGACAGTTGCGCGGCGTATTGACTCTCGAGCCCGGTCGGTTCGGTCAGGGCGTCAGACATGGCGTCCACCTCTCCTGCGTACGAACGGGTGTTGGCGGATCCTACCCGTATGTTTCGCGCCATGATCCTGTGTGCCCGGGGCGGGATTGGTCCGAAGACACGGCACACAAGAACGGCTGCTTCCGTCCCAAGTTACGCTGTCCTACCCCGGATGCAGATCTTCACGTGTGTTCTGCGGCAGACAATTCCTCCGACGTCATGGAAGAGTCACACGTCAGAGAAGAGCCATACGACGGCGAGCGGGCCACACCCGGCGGGGGAAGCCACCCTCACGGAGTACGGCCGTACGAACGCACGCGGCAGGGCACGCCTCAGGAGCCATGGGCGGAAGACATGAAGCAACTCCCCGGCGGCGCAGGCTTCATGCCGTTGACGTGGGCCTACAGTGTGGGGATGAGCTCCCTGTCGGAAGACCTGCCGAGGCGCGTCGGCGAAGACGAGCGTGACGAGGCCGTGCGGCGCCTGCGGGAGGCGTACGCCATGGGACACCTCTCCCACCAGGAGATGGACGACCGCCTCGACCAGGTGCTCACCGCCACCACGCACGACCAGGTCGAGGCGGCCCTGGCCGCGCTCCCGCCGGAGGAGCGGCAGGAGCAGGGCACCACCGCCACGATCACCGCCGCCACGGGCCGCATCAAGCGGCGCGGCGCCTGGCGGGTGCCCCGGCATCTCAAGGTGGAGTCCGCGTTCGGCACGGTGCGTCTTGACCTGTCCCGCGCGGTCATCGCCCACCCGGTCGTCGACATCGAGCTGCACCTCGCCACCGGCAGGGCCGGCATCACCGTGCCCCGCGACGCGGTCGTCGACGTCGACGACCTGCACACCGCGATGAAGGACACGCGCTACACACCCCCGCGCCACCCCGGCCCGGGCGGGCCCACGATCCGTGTCTCCGGCGCGATGGGCATGGGCCGCCTCACGATCCGCCACGCCCGGCGCTGACACGGGTCCGCCGCGGTGCGCCTGGGCGGGCCTGTCGACTCCGGCGCGGCGGACGGCCGGTCGGGGGACGCGCCCGCGGCCCGCGCCGGGCCTCACACGCGACGTGTGGTCCGCAGTGCCCGCACCGACCAGTCGAGCGCCGGGGCGAGGTTCGCCGGGACCGGCCGGCCGTTGACGACCGCGAGCAGGCGCAGGTACTGGTCGCGCCGGGGGTCGTTCATGTGCTCCAGGCGGTCCGCCAGCCGGTGGCGGAGCATCGCGTCGGCGGTGGTGCCGCGGCCCTCGGCGTGGCCGAGGACCCGGCCGTAGTGGGCGACGACGGGGGCCATGACCGCGGCGGCCGTCGCCGACGCCGGGTCGACCCCGGCTGCCAGGGCCGGTCCGACCCGGGCGCGGACCGCCTCGGCGAGGACGAGGGGCAGCCCCGTGGTGTCGTCCCGCGCGCGGTCGGCCGCCAGTTCCCCGGCCATCCGGTGCACGCTGGAGCGGAAGTCGGCGTCCTGGAACAGCTCCGCCAACTCCGCCCAGGCAACCACCTGTTCCGGGTCCGGGAGGCCGGGCGGCTCCGGCGTGAGGGACCGCGCCACCGCGGTGTACGCGGGGTGGGCGCGCAGCCCGTCGAGGACCGCGCCGAGGAAGTCGTCGACGAGGCACTGCCGTTCCCGCCCGGAGAGCCGGGTCAGGCGGTGCAGGAGCCCCAACTCCTCCGGCGTGGAGCCGCGTCCGGCCGCAGCCGTCAGCACGGCACGGCGCTGCTGCAACACCCTGATCTGCACGTCCAGGGCTTCGGCGTGGGCCGCGGCCGCCTCGGACAGCGGGACCTCGCGCTCGACCACCTTGCGGACGGTGGCGAGGTCCAGGCCCAGCTCGCGCAGGGTCCGTACGAGGTCCAGACGGGCCACGGCACCGGCGTCGTAGCGGCGGTACCCGGCGCGGGTGCGGTCGGCCGGCGGCACGAGGCCCGCGTCGGAGTAGAACCGGATGGTCCGGACCGACAGGCCGGTCCGGCGGGCCAGTTCACCGATGGAGAGGAGCGCGTCGCCGTTCATGACCCCATCGTGCGGTCTCCACCCGCTGGAGACTCCATGTGCGCGGCACACAAGGGGTTTCCGGACGGGGCGGTGACGCGAGATCATCACGCGATGACCGAGATCGTGTTGATGTCAGACGCCAGGGTCGCCGCCATACCCGTGACGGAGTGCGGGGAACCCCTCGTCGACGTACGCCGTCACGGCGGGCTGCTGGTCGACGACCGGCAGGAAGACGCCGCGGGTGCCTTCGCGTACGTCCGCGCGGGCCTGCTGGAACGGCTGCTGAAGGCCCAGGCGTCGCTGCCCGATGGGTTGCGCCTGCTGTTCGTCGAGGGGTACCGGCCGCTGTCGCTGCAGCGGTCCTACTTCGAGGAGCACATGCGCGAGCTGCGCGCGTTGTACCCCGACTGGTCCGCCGGGCGGATCCACGCGGCGGCGAGCCGGTACGTGTCACCACCGTCGGTCGCCCCGCACAGCGCCGGAGCGGCCGTCGACCTCACCCTGGCCGACGCCGACGGGCGCGAACTCGACATGGGCACGCGACTGGACGCGGACCCCGAGGACAGCGACGGCGCCTGCTACACCCATGCCGCGAACATCGGCGCGCGGGCCCGCGCCCACCGGGAGACGCTCGGTTCCGCCCTGACCGCGGCGGGTCTGGTCAACTACCCCACCGAGTGGTGGCACTGGTCCTTCGGCGACCGCTACTGGGCACTGGTCACCGGGGCGCCCGCGGCGCTCTACGGGCCGCAGGAAGGGCCCGCGCCGGAGGGGCTCGTGTCGGACGGGCTCGATGTTCGTGGAGGCAGCACGGACGCCTAGGCTTCTTCGCGGCTGACACCCGACGGCACCGTCCTGACCCTGTGGCCCCGCGACCCGGCGGCCTGTGGCTGTCCGCACGTCGGCCGGGCGCTCCGGCGTCGGCTCATGTCCGCAGGGTGAGGTCCCGCAGACCCGTCCCGGTCGTGTCCGTGCCGCGGGCGAAGGCGGCCACGTAGGCGTCGTCGCCGAGGGCCGCCCGGGCCCTGCGGACCGTGCGGACGTGGACGTCGTAGAACGGGGTCAGACCGTCGAGGGAGACGCCCGTCGTGCGGCGCAGCCGGGCGGCGGCGCCGAGGAGCCGCGCGGCGTAGTCCGGCTCGCCCGTGGCCTCGGCGGCCCAGGCGAGCGACTCCACGCCCCACACCGGCCCCCAGCGGTCGTCGATGGCCCACTGGGGCAGGAGGCTGTCGCGGACCAGGCGGAGGGCGGCGCCCGGGTCGCCGTGCAGCAGCTCGGTCAGGCCGTGCACCCACAGCGTCCACGAACCGGCCCAGGGCCCGCCGTGGGTCCTGCCGTCCGCCACGTACTCCTGGCAGGCCGCGAACGCCGCCTCCCGCTCCCCGAAGAAGCCGCACGCCATCGCCCACAGCATGGTCGCCATGTGGGCGTCGCCGGTCAGGCCCGCCTCCCGCATACGGGCCCGCGCCCGGTCGAGGAGCGCGATCGACGTGCCGCAGCCGTGGGTGAGTATGGCGTCGGCGCCCCGGATGAACAGCACCTGGGGGAGCGCGGAGCCGTGCGGCAGCCGCGCCGACATGCTGTAGCAGTCGTCGAGGAAGCGGCGCGCGGCGGGCCGGTCGCCCTGGCACAGCGCGATCCACGACTGGAGGCTGACCGCCCCGATGCGGACGGGATCGGGAGGGGGCGGCCCGGACGACGGCACCGCGTCCACCGCGGCCTCCCCGGCCCCGGCGGTCTCCCCGGCCCCGGCGGCCGCGGCCAGGGTGCGCTCGAACCAGTGGCGCCCTTCGCCGAGCGTGCTGCTGAAGAACCAGAACCGCGTACGGGTGAGGCTCGTCGCGATCTCCAGGCCCGCGGCGGCCGCACCGGCGTGCGTGGCACCGAAGTCCAGGGCGGCCCGGATGTTCAGCACCTCGTCGCGCAGCCGCGCCAGCCAGTCGACCTCCTCGGGGCCGCACCAGCGCGCCGCGGCCGCGGCGGCCAGCGAGCGGTAGTAGTCCAGGTGGCGGCGGCGCAGCGCGGTCTCCTGGCCCCGCTCGCGCAGCCGCGCCCGCCCGTACTGGCGGATGGTCTCCAGCATCCGGTACCGGGTCCGGCTGGCCCGTCTGCCGGTGCTCAGGATGGACTTCGCGACCAGCGCGGACAGCAGCCGTACGACCTCCTCGCGGTCGATCCCGTCGCCCGCGCAGACGGTCTCGGCCGCCTCCAGGCCGAAGTCGCCGGAGAAGACGGACAGCCGCGCCCACAGCAGTTGCTCGGACCCCGTGCACAGGTCGTGGCTCCAGTCGACCACGCCGCGCAGCGTGCGGCCGTACCGGGACGCGGACGTGGCGCCGCCGTGGGCGTCGACGTCGGCCAGCACCTGGAAGCGGTCGTCGAGGCGTTCCAGGATCTCCTCCACCGACAGGGTGGCGAGGCGGATCGCCGCCAGCTCGATCGCCAGCGGGATGCCGTCCAGGCGCCGGCACAGGTCGCGCGCCGTGTCCCCGTGCGCGTCGGCCACGGCGAGGCCCGGGGCCGAGGCGAGCGCCCGGTCGGCGAGCAGGCGCAGCGCCTCGTCCGGCGCCAGCGGGGGCAGCGGCAGGACGTGCTCGCCCGGCACGCCGAGCAGGTGGCGGCTGGTGGCGAGCACCCGCAGGCCGGGGGCCGCGCGCAGCAGCGCGTGCACCAGGTCGGCGGCGGCCGGTACGACGTGCTCGCAGTTGTCGAGCACCAGCAGGGCGCGCATGTCCCGCAGGCGCTGGACGAGCGCCTCGCGCGCGGGCAGCGCGGACTGGTCGCGGAAGCCGAGCGCCTCGCACACGGCCCGGTCGAGGAGCCTGGGGTCGGTGAGCGGGGCCAGGTCCACCGCCCACGCCCCGTCCGGGCAGGACGGGGACACGTCGGCGGCCACGCGCAGCGCGAGCCGGGTCTTGCCCACCCCGCCCACGCCGGTCAGCGTGACCAGCCGGGCGATGTCCAGGAGCTGGGCGGCCCTAACCCGCTCGCGGCACCGCCCGACGAACGACGTGGTGTCGGCGGGCAGGTGGGCGCCGGGGCGCGGTACGGAGTCGGCTCCTGGGCCGACCGGTTCCGGGCGGGGGGCGGGCACGGCCGCGCGCCGGGGCCGACCCACGCCCCGGACGGTCGCGTCGCGCGCACCACCGGGGCCCGGGGCGGCGGCGCCACGCACACCGCCAGGCTCCGGGGCGGCGGGCGGACCACTGGCCTCCGGC
>NZ_BNBT01000092.1 GCF_014656095.1 Streptomyces longispororuber | reverse complement strand
GGCTGCCCGGCGCCCGAGGGCGGGGCCCGGTGTCCGCGGGCGGGCGCGGGCGGGTAGGCGCCCGGTGCCTGGCGGCCGCCGTGGTGCGGGGGCCGCTGTCCGTACGGCGCCTGCCCGGAGCCCTGGCCCGGCCCGGGTCCCTGGTTCCCGGGGGCGCGTCCCGATTGCTGTGCGCGGTTGTCCCTGCCGCCGCGTCCGATCCTGAATCCAGCCACGTCATCGAACGTACCTGGTCCCGGGGGTCGGCCGCGTCCCTTCCCGTGGACGGGGCTCCGTTTGCGGCTGACCTGTGACAACCCCTAGGGGGACCCTGAGGGGTTGTCCCCAGGGCCCCCGGGACGCGTGGGACCGGCCGTGACCGACGTGACTGGCGTGGCCCGGGTGGCGCGCCGCGGTCTAGCGGCCGAGGACGGTGCCGTACGTCAGCGCCGTCGACGAGGCGGGCAGCTTCAGGGACTTCGGCGTGAGGGTCGTCGTCCCGGGCGGCAGCGCGCCGGGCACGGCCCAGACGCCGCCGGAGGAGGCGTTCTCGCCGGGGGCGCCGACGGCCAGGTCGGGGGTGCCGTCCTTGTCGTGGTCGCCGGTGGCGAGGGCGGCGCCGAAGCGGTCGCCGGCCTCGGCGGCGCCGGGGATCCGGTCCGTGTCCTGCTGGAAGGCGTGGCCGCGGGCCTTGCCGTCGCCGAGCTCGTCGTCGGCGTCGAGGATGCCCTTCTTGGAGCCGTACAGGACGGTGACGCTGCCCGCGCTCTTCTTGCTGCCGATGGCCTCGCCGGGGGCGCCGACGATCAGGTCGGTGTAACCGTCGCCGTTGACGTCGCGGGCGGCGACGGCCTCGCCGAAGCCGTCGCCCTTCTCGGCGACGCCGGGCACGCCCGGGGTGTCCTGGTTGAAGGTCTGGGAGCGGACGCCGATGCTGCCGTTGGGGTTGCCGTACTTGATGTGGACGCCGCCGCCCTTGGTGAGCTCCTCGGGGCCGCACGGGTCGTCGATGTTCTCGTCGGCGATCTCGCGGCAGTTGCCGAGCGCGAGGTCGTCGAGGCCGTCGCCGTCGAAGTCGCCGGTGGCGAAGGCGGAGGTGGCGCCGTTGCTGGTGGACTGGTCGAGCAGGAGGCGGCGCTCCTGCTGGTCGTAGCGGTAGAGCCGGACGTGCGACTGGGTGTACGGCTGCTGCTGGGTGTAGAACGCGACGGCCAGGTCGGTGAGGCCGTCGTCGTTGAAGTCGCCCGCGGACAGGACGGGGGCGCGGCCGCCCATGCGGTCGCCCATGCCCGGCTTGAGGCCGGCGGCGCGCGGGTCGTAGTTCACGACGACCTTGTCGGTGCCGCCGATGGCCAGGTCGGTCCGCCGGTCGCCGTTGAAGTCGGCGGCGGTGAGGGCGTTGCCGTAGGTGTCCTTGGCCTTGACGCCGCGGGCGGCGGTGTGGGCGGTGCCGAAGCCGTTCTCACCGCCGTGCACGACGGTGACGTGGCCGGTGTCGGCCCGCCCGTCGATGTCCTCGCCGGGCGCGCCGACCGCCAGGTCCGTGATGCCGTCGCCGTTGACGTCCGCGACGGTGACGGCCGCGCCGAAGCGGTCGCCCGCCTCCGGGGCGCCGGGCACGTGCGCGGTGGCCTGCGAGATCCGGACGTTGCCGTCGGCGCGCAGCCCCCGGGGGCCGCCCCAGACGACGTTGACGTACCCGGCTCTGGCCTTGCCGCCGACCGAGGCGGACGGTACGCCGACGGCGAGGTCCTCGTAGCCGTCGCCGTTGAAGTCGGCCTTGGCCGGGCCGGTGGCCGTGCCGGCGGCGGACGCCGTCGCGGCGAGCGGCAGGGTGAGGCCGGTCGCCGCGAGGGCGGTGGCGGCCGCCAGGGCGAGGGTTCGTGCGCGCACAGGTACTCCAACGGTCGGCGGAAGTGGGGAGGTTCACCTGTGTGACACGTGACGTTGGCCAAGGGTTGTGGCGGGGCTCGCCGGAGCGGGGCCGCACGGCGGCGTCGGACAGGGGGCGCGCCCCCGCCGGGCCGGGCCGCCACGGCCCGCCGGGGCCGTGAGCCGTACGCAGAGTCGGCCACGGCCCTGGCGCGCTGCTCGCCCCCGCCGTCCTGCCACCGCAGCCCTCGCGACCCCCGCCGAACCCCGGCAACCCCGGCCCGCCGCCGCCCCCCGGCCCAGGCCGCCTACTGCAGAACCCCCTCCACGGCCTCGCCGCCGTCCTGCCACCGCAGCCCTCGCGACCCCCGCCGCACCCCGGCAACCCCAGCCCGCCGCCGCCCCCCCGGGCCCAGGCCGCCTACTGCAGAACCCCCTCCACGGCCTCGCCACCGTCCTGCCACCGCGTCACCCCGGCCGTCGTGACGCCGGACGCCGAGCCCCGCAGCCGCAGGGAGTCGGCGGCGCCGCTGACGTGGAGGTCGGCGTGGCCGTCGCCGTCGGTGTCGCGCAGGCGCACGGTCCTGCCCCAGGAGTCGTCGATCCCGGGCGCGCCCGGGACGCCGCGGGTGTCGCGGGCGAACCACCGCGAACCCGTCCCCCTCAGGCCGCGCGGACCGCCGCGCAGGACGTGGAGGCCGCCCGCGTACTCCTCGCGGCCGACGGCCTCGCCGGGGACGCCGATCGCCAGGTCCGCGTACCCGTCGCGGTCGGTGTCACCGGCCGAGAGCGAGGCGCCGAACTGGTCGTCCTCCTCCGGCGTGCCCGCCATCCCCGTAGTGGCCTGGGTGAGGCGGGCGGCGGAGCCGGGACCGGTGGCGCCGCCGCGCCACACGGTCACGGCGCCCTTGCGGCGGTCGTCCTCGGGGGTGCCGAGGGCGAGGTCGCCGTACCCGTCCTTGTCGAAGTCGGCGATCACGCCGTCCCCGGCCTGTGTGCCCGACCTGTCGACGCGCAGCACCTTCCCGGGCCTCAGCGTCCTGCCGCCCCGGACGAACCAGGCGTCGACGGCACGCACCCCGGGCCTGACCACAGGGCCCACGACGACGAGGTCGGTCGCGCGGTCCTTGGTGACCTTCCCCGCGACCAGCGACACGGCGTCGAAGGCGGCGCCGTCCCGGTCCAGCCGCTTGACCGGGCCGCGCGCCCCGGACCGCGTGAGGGGGCCGAAGTAGACGTACGCGGCACCGTCGTTGACCGCCGCCAGGTCGGGCTTGCCGTCGCCGTTGAAGTCCCCGGTGGCGAGGTCGCTGCCGAAGGCCCCGTGCGCCTCGGGGTTCTTGTTCGGCAGCGCCGTACCGCCGGACAGCCCGTTCTTCGAGCCCCAGAGGATCGTCACGGCGCCCTGGCGCTTGTTCCGGCCCGCCTTCTCGTCGACGGCGGCCACCACCAGGTCGCCGTACCCGTCCCGGTCGAAGTCCGCCGCGACGCGGGTGCCGCCGCCCCACATGTCGTCGGTCTCGTCCGCGCCCGGCACCCCCGGGCTGCGCTGGCTGACGACCTGTGTCCTGGTGCCGGGGCCCGCCGGTGTGCCGTAGGTGACGCGGACGGCACCGCCCTTGGTGTCGGTGACGGACAGCGGGGCGGCGTAGTCCCGGTGGCCGTCACCGTCGAAGTCGTCGGCGTACGTCGCCGGGGCCGCCGAGGCCGTCGCCGGGAGCGCGAGCGGGGTGAGCGTGGCGGCGGTCAGGGAGACGAGCAGGGTGGTGGTGCGGAGTTTCAAGGAGTTTCCTGGGGGAGGGTGGGGCCGGACCCCGGACGGGCCCGGCCGTGGGAGGGCAAGGGGCGGGTCAGTCGGCGAAGTCGGCGCCGAGGGCGAGGTCCGCGCGGCCGTCGCCGTCGAAGTCCCCGTACGCCGGCTCGTTGCCGAACAGGTCACCCGCCTCGGCGGCCCCCGGCACCCCGGGGGGCTCGGTGGCGCGGGAGGCGGAGCGCTGGAGCTGCTGGGCCATGCGGTGGTCTCTTCTGCGGGGTGGGAGGGCGTCCGGCCGGTACCTGGCCTGGACCATCACCTGGCGGAGACCGCCGGTACCGGCCGGGGGTTGTACGCGGTCACGCCGAAGTTGCCCGGTCGTTACCGGCAGTTGGGGCGGCGCTCGCCGCGCGATTTCGGCCGGGCCGGGATTCTGTGTATGATCTACAACGTAACTCCGGCGCACAGCACGGAAGTCACGCGTCTGTCGTTTAAGGAAAGACGCCCATCATCCGATGGGAAATGCAGGTGCAAGGCCTGCCGGGCGCTCCAGCAGAAGCCGATGGCCCTTACCGAACCGGTAAGGGCCATCGGCTTTTTCGCGCAACGGGAAGAGGAGTAACGGGAAGAGGAGCAACGGGAAGAGGAACCGGGCGAGAAGGAGGCGGGCCCGCGCGGGGTGGCGCGGGCCCGGCCGTTCGAGGGGCGGGGTGGCTAGCGGCCCAGCACGGCGCCGTACGCGCGGGCGCCGGTGAGGCCCAGCTTCCCGGGGGTCACGGAGACCTGCGCGGGGTTCGGGCCGTCCTTCGGCGTGGCCCCGTACCAGACGCCGCCCTTCGCGCCGTCCTCGCCGGGGGCGCCCACGGCCGTGTCGGGGTGGCCGTCGCCGTTGAAGTCACCGGTGGCGACGGCCGCGCCGAAGCGGTCGCCGGCCTCGGCCGTGCCGGGGACGCCCGCCGAGTTCTGGCTGCGGGTGGGGCCCACGAACGGCTTGCCGGTGCCGAGGGAGGCGAGGACCCAGTAGCTGCCCGCGTTCTTCGCGGTGCCCACGGCCTCCGCGCCCGAGCCGACGACCAGCTCGTCGATGCCGTCGCGGTCGAGGTTGCCCACGGCCAGGGCCGCGCCGAAGTCGTCCTCGGCCTCCGCCGTGCCGCCGACCCCCGGGGAGGACTGGCTGGTGCAGGAGACCGGGCCGCCGAGCGTCGTGCCCCGCTTGCCGTACACCGTGGCGACCGCGCCGCCCACGAGGTCGTCGCAGTACGTGTCGTCGGCCTCCGGGTTGGGCCGGACCCTGCCGAGGGCCAGGTCGGTGGTGCCGTCGCCGTCGAAGTCGCCGGCGGCGAGCGAGGCCGCGGTGTCGGCGGTGTGCCAGGTCTTCTCCCACGCGCCGGACGCCGTGCCGTAGACCGCCGTGCCCGCGATCTCCGCGGACTCGGCCCCGAACGTCACCGCGAGGTCGTCCCGCCCGTCGGCGTCGAAGTCGCCGGACGTGGCCGCGTACGGGCCGCTGAAGTGCCAGCCGTCGACGCGGGTGAGCGTGGCGGGCGACCCGGCCGTGAACGGTCCCTGGCGCACCGCCATGGAGCCGCTCTCCTCGCCGGAGGCGCTGAGCGCGACGTCCCGGTCGCCGTCGCCGTCGTAGTCACCGGTGGTGACCAGGCGGCCGAGGCGGCTGCCGGAGCCGCCGTTGGCGGCCGTGAAACCGCCCTTGATCCCGGACTTCGAGCCCCACAGGACGGTGACCGTGCCCGCGTCGAGCGCGGTGCCGTTGTCCTCCCCGGGGGTGCCGACCACCAGGTCGGTGACGCCGTCGCCGTTCATGTCGGCGGGCGACACCGCGTACCCGAAGCCGTCGTTCTTCTCGGCCGTGCCGGGCACCCCGGCGCTCGCCTGGCTGACCGTCGTCGAGCCGTGCGCGCCCAGGCCGTCGCGGCCGCCCCAGACGACGTTCACGTACCCGGCCTTGGCCGTGCCGCCCACGGTCGCCTCCGGTACGCCGACCGCGAGGTCCGCGTAGCCGTCACCGTTGAAGTCGGCCGTCGGCTTCGGCGCGGCCCCGGTGGCCAGGGCGGGCGTGGCGGACAGGCCCGCGACGCCGAGCACGGTCGCGGCACACAGGACCACGGCCGGGAGAGTCTTCTTGCGCACGTGTTTCCTTCACTGGATTCGCGGGCGGGACGGTGGCCCCGCCGGGGGCGCGGCATCACGGCCGCGGAGGAGAAAAGAGGGGAAGGCCGGCGGAGCGTCTCGCCGAAGGCCCGGCCTACCGGCCGGCGGCAGCGTGAGGCCGCCCGCTGCCGGGGCCAGGTCTCTCACACGCACCGAGGCTCCCCGTAAGTGAGATGTGTTCGGGGGATGTGACAGGTGGGGCGTACGGAAGGTTGTGCGGCGGTGGCGGGGGAGTGGCCGGACCGTTACGGGACTCCGTGGCCGGGTTCCCTTCCCGCGCGGGAACGGCACCGCGGGCGTCGCGGAGCGGGACGGCGGGCGGCTGGGGAACGGCGAAGGGCCGGTCCCGCCCCGCGGCGGACCCGGCCCTCACGCTCATGCCGTACGGCTCACTTCACCGGCCGCACCGACCGGCTCGCGTCACCGGCTCGCGTCACCGGCTCACTTCACCGGCTCACTTCACCGGCTCGGGCTCCGGCTCGTCCGCCGAGGCGGCCTCGCCCGCCGGAGGCGGGGTGTCGGTGGGCGTCTTGACGGAGTCGAGCAGGAGCTGCGCGACGTCGACGACCTGGAGGGACTCCTTGGCCTCGCCATCGTTCTTTTTGCCGTTCACGGAGTCCGTGAGCATCACGAGGCAGAAGGGGCAGGCCGTCGACACGATGTCGGGGTTGAGGCTGAGGGCCTCGTCCACGCGCTCCGTGTTGATGCGCTTGCCGATCCGCTCCTCCATCCACATCCGCGCGCCACCGGCGCCGCAGCAGAAGCCGCGCTCCTTGTGGCGGTGCATCTCCTGCTGGCGCAGGCCGGGAACCTTGTCCATGATCTCGCGCGGGGGCGTGTAGATCTTGTTGTGGCGGCCCAGGTAGCACGGGTCGTGGTACGTGATCAGGCCCTCGACCGGGGTGACCGGGACGAGCTTGCCCTCGTCGACGAGGTGCTGGAGCAACTGGGTGTGGTGGATGACCTCGTAGTCGCCGCCGAGCTGCGGGTACTCGTTGCCGAGGGTGTTGAGGCAGTGCGGGCAGGTCGCGACGATCTTCTTCGCGGTCTTCGGCTTCCTCGTCGCCTCGACCGGCTTGCCGTCGTCGTCGAGCTCCTCGCCGAACGCCATGTTGAGCGCCATGACGTTCTCCTGGCCGAGCTGCTGGAACAGCGGCTCGTTGCCCAGGCGGCGGGCCGAGTCACCGGTGCACTTCTCGTCGCCGCCCATGATCGCGAACTTCACGCCCGCCATGTGCAGCAGCTCCGCGAAGGCCTTCGTGGTCTTCTTGGCCCGGTCCTCCAGGGCGCCCGCGCAGCCGACCCAGTACAGGTACTCGACCTCGGTGAGGTCCTCGATGTCCTTGCCCACGACCGGGACGTCGAAGTCGACCTCCTTGGTCCACTCCAGACGCTGCTTCTTGGCGAGGCCCCAGGGGTTGCCCTTCTTCTCCAGGTTCTTGAGCATCGTGCCCGCCTCGGACGGGAACGCGGACTCGATCATCACCTGGTAGCGGCGCATGTCGACGATGTGGTCGATGTGCTCGATGTCGACGGGGCACTGCTCGACGCAGGCGCCGCAGGTGGTGCAGGACCACAGCACGTCCGGGTCGATGACGCCGTTCTCCTCCAGCGTCCCGACGAGCGGCCGCTCCGCCTCGGCGAGGGCGGCGGCGGGCACGTCCTTGAGCTGCTCCTCGGTGGCCTTCTCCTCGCCCTCCATGGTCTTGCCGCCGCCCGCGAGCAGGTACGGGGCCTTGGCGTGCGCGTGGTCGCGCAGCGACATGATGAGCAGCTTCGGGGAGAGCGGCTTGCCGGTGTTCCAGGCGGGGCACTGCGACTGGCAGCGGCCGCACTCGGTGCAGGTGGAGAAGTCGAGGATGCCCTTCCAGGAGAACTGCTCGACCTGGCTGACGCCGAAGACGGTGTCCTCGTCCGGGTCCTCCCAGTCGATCTCCTTGCCCTCGGAGGTCATCGGGAGCAGCGCGCCGAGCGAGGTGGCGCCGTCGGCGTTGCGCTTGAACCAGATGTTGGGGAAGGCCAGGAAGCGGTGCCAGGCGACGCCCATGTCGATCTTGAGGGAGACCGTGATCATCCAGATGAACGAGGTCGCGACCTTCAGGCCCGCGAAGAAGTACGTCAGGTTCTGCAGCGTGGAGACGTCCAGGTCCTGGAGCGCCGAGACCAGCGGGTAGGAGATGAAGAACGAGGCCTCGTAGCCGTCCACGTGGTGCTGGGCGCCCTCCAGGGCGTGCAGCGTGAAGATGCAGACGCCGACGATGAGGATGACGCCCTCGACGAAGTACGCCTGGCCGGTGTTGGAGCCCGCGAAGCGGGACTTGCGGCCCGGGCGGTCCGGCCTGCTGAGCTGGCGGATCACGATGAGGGTGAGGATGCCGAGCACGGTCATCGTGCCGAGGAACTCGACGAAGACGTTGTACGGAGCCCAGTCGCCGACGACCGGCAGCACCCAGTCGGCCTTGAAGAGCTGGCCGATGGCGTTGACGATCGTGAGCAGCAGGGAGAAGAAGCCCACCGCGACGAACCAGTGCGCGACACCGACGACGCCCCAGCGGTTCATCCTGGTGTGGCCGAGGAACTCCCTCACCACCGTGAGGGTGCGCAGGACGGGGTCGTTGCTCCGGGCCCCGGCCGGCACGGGGCGGCCGAGCATCATGAAGCGGATGATCTGCAGGATGGCACGGCCGAACAGGGCGACGCCGACTGCGATGAGGACCAGCGACACGATGATCGCGGCGAGTTGCATTTCGGGGCTCCTCGGGCCTGCGGGTGGGCAATCCAGCTATTACTAAGCGGTAACTTATGCAGTCCGTACGAGACTACCCACATACTGCGCGGCAGCGTAGCCAGCGCGGCGGTGATCTGTGTCGCTCAGGCTGCCCTTTCCTGGCGTGGGCGCCTTGAGCCGTGCTCCCGGGCTCGGCCTCGGCGCCCCCCGCCTCCTCATGGGGCTCCGCCCCTCTCCCCCGCATCGGCGCTCCGCGCCTCGTCCTCAAACGCCGGACGGGCTGGATGCCGCCCTCAACCCCAGGGGTGCCGTAGCCGTCTCTCCCCGTAACCCCGTGAGGTTGCGCGTAAGGGCGAGATAAGAGTTGAGTCGGGGTGGCTCAGCTCTGTTGACTCGGGGGGACCCGTGGGGCATCCTTGAGTCAGTTCCACTCAAGAAGTCATCTGGAGGCACCGAAATGGCACGTGCGGTCGGCATCGACCTGGGCACGACTAACTCCGTCGTCAGCGTTCTCGAAGGCGGCGAGCCCACCGTCATCACCAACGCCGAGGGTGCCAGGACCACGCCGTCCGTCGTCGCCTTCGCGAAGAACGGTGAGGTGCTCGTCGGCGAGGTCGCCAAGCGCCAGGCCGTCACCAACGTCGACAGGACCATCCGGTCGGTCAAGCGCCACATGGGCACCGACTGGAAGGTGGGGATCGACGAGAAGAACTTCAACCCCCAGCAGATCAGCGCCTTCATCCTGCAGAAGCTGAAGCGCGACGCCGAGGCGTACCTGGGTGAGAAGGTCACGGACGCGGTCATCACCGTCCCGGCGTACTTCAACGACTCCGAGCGCCAGGCGACCAAGGAGGCCGGCGAGATCGCGGGCCTGAACGTCCTGCGTATTGTCAACGAGCCGACTGCCGCCGCCCTGGCCTACGGCCTCGACAAGGACGACCAGACCATTCTCGTCTTCGACCTCGGTGGCGGCACCTTCGACGTCTCGCTGCTCGAGATCGGCGACGGCGTCGTCGAGGTGAAGGCCACCAACGGTGACAACCACCTCGGTGGTGACGACTGGGACCAGCGCGTCGTCGACTACCTGGTCAAGCAGTTCCAGAACGGCCACGGCGTCGACCTGTCCAAGGACAAGATGGCCCTCCAGCGCCTCCGCGAGGCCGCGGAGAAGGCGAAGATCGAGCTGTCCTCGTCCACCGAGACCACGATCAACCTGCCGTACATCACGGCCTCCGCCGAGGGCCCGCTGCACCTGGACGAGAAGCTCACGCGCGCCCAGTTCCAGCAGCTCACCAGTGACCTCCTGGAGCGCTGCAAGACGCCGTTCCACAACGTCATCAAGGACGCGGGCATCCAGCTCTCCGAGATCGACCACGTCGTCCTCGTCGGTGGCTCCACCCGCATGCCGGCCGTCGCCGAGCTCGTCAAGGAGCTGACCGGTGGCAAGGAGGCCAACAAGGGCGTGAACCCGGACGAGGTCGTCGCCATCGGCGCCTCGCTCCAGGCCGGTGTCCTCAAGGGTGAGGTCAAGGACGTCCTGCTCCTCGACGTGACCCCGCTGTCCCTCGGCATCGAGACCAAGGGCGGCATCATGACCAAGCTCATCGAGCGGAACACCACGATCCCGACGAAGCGCTCGGAGATCTTCACGACGGCCGAGGACAACCAGCCGTCCGTGCAGATCCAGGTCTACCAGGGCGAGCGCGAGATCGCGGCGTACAACAAGAAGCTCGGCATGTTCGAGCTGACCGGTCTGCCCCCGGCGCCGCGCGGCGTGCCGCAGATCGAGGTCTCCTTCGACATCGACGCCAACGGCATCATGCACGTCACGGCCAAGGACCTCGGCACCGGCAAGGAGCAGAAGATGACCGTCACCGGCGGCTCCTCGCTGCCGAAGGAAGAGGTCGACCGGATGCGCCAGGAGGCCGAGAAGTACGCGGACGAGGACCACGCCCGCCGCGAGGCCGCCGAGTCGCGCAACCAGGGCGAGCAGCTCGTCTACCAGACGGAGAAGTTCCTCAAGGACAACGAGGACAAGGTCCCGGCCGAGGTCAAGACCGAGGTCGAGACCGCCGTCGCCGAGCTGAAGGAGAAGCTCAAGGGCGAGGACACCGCCGAGATCCGCACCGCCACGGAGAAGGTCGCGGCCGTCTCCCAGAAGCTGGGCCAGGCCATGTACGCCGACGCCCAGGCGGCGGGCGCCGCGGCCGGCGCCGAGGGCGCGGCCCCCGGCGGCGAGACGCCGAACATGTCGAAGGACGACGACGTCGTGGACGCCGAGATCGTCGACGACGAGAAGCCCGGTGACGCGAAGGGCGGCGCTGCCTGATGACGGAGGAGACCCCGGGTTTCGGTGACAGCGCCGAGCAGCCCGACGTCCCCTCCGGCGCCACCCCTGACGAAGCGGCGCCGAAGGCCGCCGAGTCCTCCTCCGCGGAGGGCACGGCGGCCCCGGCCGGGGACGCGATGCGAGACGCAGGTCTGACGGCCCAGCTCGACCAGGCCCGCTCCGCGCTCGCCGAGCGCACGGCGGACCTCCAGCGCCTGCAGGCCGAGTACCAGAACTACCGGCGCCGGGTGGAGCGGGACAAGGTGACGGTGAAGGAGATCGCTGCGGCGAACCTCCTGACCGAGCTGCTCCCGACGCTCGACGACATCGGCCGCGCGCGGGACCACGGCGAGCTGGTCGGCGGCTTCAAGTCGGTGGCCGAGTCGCTGGAGACGGTCGTCGCCAAGATGGGCCTCCAGCAGTTCGGCAAGGAGGGCGAGCCCTTCGACCCGACGATCCACGAGGCCCTGATGCACAGCTACGCGCCGGACGTCACGGAGACGACGTGCGTCGCGATTCTCCAGCCGGGGTATCGCATCGGCGAGCGGGTCGTCCGTCCCGCGCGCGTGGCGGTGGCCGAGCCGCAGCCGGGCGCGCAGACGGTGAAGTCCGAGGCGTCGGAGGGCTCCGGCGGCGAGGGCGACGAGCCCGCGGCGAACGCGGCGAACGCGGCGGACGCCGCGGAGGCGGCGGGCGCGGCCAAGGCCGACGGCGAGAGCGCCGAGCAGGACGGCAACAAGGAGAACGGTGGCCCGGACGAGGGCTGACGTTGACACGGACGACGGCGTCGACCTCGGCCGCCGCCGCGGTGACCGGCCCGGTACCCACCGGGCCGGCACCGGGGGCGGCGCCGCGGTCGGCGTCGGCGTCGACCTGACGACGAGGAAGGAGGGACGTCGGGGATGAGCACCAAGGACTTCATCGAGAAGGACTACTACAAGGTCCTCGGCGTCCCCAAGGACGCCACCGAAGCCGAGATCAAGAAGGCGTACCGGAAGCTCGCCCGCGAGAACCACCCGGACGCCAACAAGGGCAACGCGAAGGCCGAGGAGCGCTTCAAGGAGATCTCCGAGGCGAACGACGTCCTCGGCGACCCGAAGAAGCGCAAGGAGTACGACGAGGCCCGCGCGCTCTTCGGCAACGGCGGATTCAGGCCAGGCCCCGGAGCGGGCGGCGGCACGTTCAACTTCGACCTGGGCGACCTCTTCGGAGGCGGCGGCCCGGGCGGCGGGGGAGCGGGCGCCGGCGGCTTCGGCGGCGGCCTAGGTGACGTCTTCGGGGGCTTGTTCAACCGCGGCGGCACGGGCGCGGGCACGCGTACGCAGCCGCGCCGCGGCCAGGACGTCGAGTCCGAGGTGACGCTGAGCTTCACGGAGGCGGTGGAGGGCGCGACGGTCCCGCTGCGCATGTCCTCCCAGGCGCCCTGCAAGGCGTGTTCGGGCACGGGCGACAAGAACGGCACGCCCCGCGTGTGCCCCACCTGCGTGGGCACCGGGCAGGTCTCGCGCGGCGGCGGTGGCGGGTTCTCCCTCACCGACCCCTGCGTGGACTGCAAGGGCCGCGGCCTGATCGCCGAGACGCCCTGCGAGGTGTGCCACGGCAGCGGCCGCGCCAAGTCGTCGCGGACGATGCAGGTGCGCATCCCGGCGGGCGTCAGCGACGGCCAGCGGATCCGGCTGCGCGGCAAGGGCGCGCCCGGCGAGCGCGGCGGCCCCGCGGGCGACCTGTACGTGGTCGTGCACGTGGCCGCCCACCCGGTCTTCGGCCGCCGGGGCGACAACCTGACGGTGACGGTCCCGGTGACCGTCGCCGAGGCCGCGCTCGGCGGCGAGGTGCGGGTGCCCACCCTCGGGGGGACGCCCGTCACCCTGAAGCTGCCGCCCGGCACGCCCAACGGCCGCACGATGCGGGTGCGCGGCAAGGGCCCGGCCCGCAAGGACGGCACGCCCGCCGACCTCCTGGTGACCGTCGAGGTCACCGTCCCGACGACGCTGTCGCCGGAGGCGAAGGAGGCCCTGGAGGCGTACCGGAAGGCGACCGCGGACGTCGATCCGCGGGCAGAACTGTTCAAGGCCGCGAAGGGAGCGTGACCTCATGGAGCGGGACGGCCGCCGACGCAACCCGTACCAACTGACGGACGAGACCCCGGTGTACGTCATCTCGGTGGCGGCCCAGCTCTCCGGTCTCCACCCGCAGACCCTGCGCCAGTACGACCGTCTGGGCCTGGTCTCCCCGGACCGCACGGCGGGACGTGGCCGGCGGTACTCCGCCCGGGACATCGAGCTGCTCCGCACCGTGCAGCAGCTCTCCCAGGAGGAGGGCATCAACCTCGCGGGCATCAAGCGCATCATCGAGCTGGAGAACCAGGTCGCCGCGCTCCAGTCCCGCGTGGCCGAGCTGTCCGCGGCCCTCGACGGCGCCGCGGCCGCCATGCAGCAGCGCGAGGCGGCGGTGCACGCCTCCTACCGCCGCGACCTGGTGCCGTACCAGGACGTGCAGCAGGCGAGCGCCCTGGTGGTGTGGCGGCCGAAGAGGTCGTCCGAGCAGTAGCGCGCGGGCGCGTGCGGCCTTCGGGGCCGCGGGGCCGGGAGGGATTCCGCAGGTGGGATCCCTCCCGGCCCCTTTTCGCGCGCCCTCGCCCCCGGCCGTACATTGACTGCTGACCGCGGGAAGACATGGGATGACATCGGGGGAAGTGGGTTCGCCATGGCCATGGTGGGGCTGTTCTGGATCGCCGAGGGCGATGTGTACGTGGGCGCGAAGCCGTCCGGGCTCGCGCCCGGGGTGCGGCTCACCCCCGAGGGCGTGACCGGCCTCGGGCACCGGCAGACGGGGCTGTGGCTGTGGGACGACGTCCGCGCGCTGACCGTCGAGGGCGTGCCCGTGAAGTCCCTCAAGCGGCACGTCGGGATGGTGGTCGACCTGGCGCTCACGGTGGGTCTGGGCGGGGGTGACGAGGCGCCGTCGATGACGGTGCGCCTGGAGACCGCCGAGGGCGGGGAGCGGGAGCTGACGGCGTACGCGGCCGCGGCCGCGGGGTACTCCCAGCGGGAGTACGACCTCTCCCAGGCCCTCCTGACCCGCCTCACCGAGGGCGCGGCCACCCTCTTGACCACGCTGTCGGCGATGGCGGCGTGGGGCCGCGCCCACGAGGGCGGCACGCCGCGCCGCGAGGCCAGGGAGCACCTCCTGACCACCTGGCTGGAGGCTTAGCCCTGCCGGGGCTGGGGGTCTGGCACGGCTTCGTGCCCGGGCCGCCGGGGCCGGGGGGCTGCCGCCGCTGCGCGGCTGGTCCTCAATCGCCGGACGGGCTGTACCTGTGCTGCTGCGCCGTTGTCGGCTGCCGGTGATCCGCCGCTCCGCGACGGATGTTCCCCCACCCGCCCGCCCTTTTCAGGGCGGACGGCTGAGGGTGGCGAGTCGGCGAGAGGCCCCAGCCCTTCCCTTGAGGACGGACGGTCCGTGGAGCGGCGTCGATACCGGGGAGGGCCAGGGATCCAGTCGGTCTGGCGTTTGCGGACGGGGTGCCGGGGGGCGTCGCTGGTGGGGAGGGCGGCAGGTGCAACCCGTCCGGTGTGTCGGCGGCTCAACGAGTCTGGCAGCGCGGGAGCTGTCGACACTGGGAATGGTGGGTCCGGTGGGGCGCGGAGTCGTCGATGGCCGGGAGAGCGGCAGTTTCAGCCCGTCCGGCGTTTGAGGACCAGCCGCGTAGCGGCGGGAACGGGAAGCCGACGGCGGTGGGGAAGCGCGACAGGTGCAGCCGGTCCGGTGTTTGGGGGTGAGGCGCGCGGTGGTGGGTTGTGGGGAGGCGTTGGCGGCGGGGTGGGTGGTGGTTTCAGCCGGTCCGGCTTTTGGGGACGAAGCGCGGAGCGGCGGGCTGCGGGGGCCGTTGGCGCTGTGGGGACGGTGAAGGTTTCAGCCCGTCCGGCGTTTGAGGACTAGCCGCGTAGCGGCGGGAACAGGGAGCCGACGGCGGTGGGGAAGCACGACAGGTGCAGCCCGTCCGGCGTGCGAGGGCGAGGTGCGGAGCGGGGAGGCCGGGGAGCCGACGATGGTGGGGGGCGCGATGGGTGCAGCCCGTCCGGCGTTTGAGGACGAGGCGCGTAGCGCCGAAGCCCCGCTCAAGGCCCAGGGGCCTGGTAGCGCCCCGGCCGGGCCTACGGGGCGTGGCCGGCCGGGGCGACCTTAGGGAAGCGCGGCTCTGCGGGGGGAGACCACAACAGAGCCACATGACGCCGGGCTCGGGCCGGTTGCCGTACCGGTTGGCATCGACCCGTCCGCCGCCTCCACCACCATGCAACGGCGCGTGCCCCCGCACCACCGTCATCTTGTTGCGGTGCAAGGGGCGGAGGTGGGGGCAAGTGGTGCCAATTCCGGACTTTCGTGATTCAGCAGGTGCGGGAGAGGTCTCCGGGGCCGACGATGCCCGACTGGCCGATGAGGTAGCCGAGCTGGGTGCGGCTGGTGCTGCCGAGGGCGGTGGACAGCTTGGCGATGTGGGCGCGGACCGTACGGACGTTCATGCCGAGCCGCTCGGCGATGCCCGCGTCGGTGAGGCCCTCGGTGAGGAGCGCGGCGATGGCGCGCTGCCGGGCGGTGATGCCCCGCCGGGCCGGTGCGGGCGGCGGGTTCGGGAACATGGGGGTGGCCAGGTCCCACAGCCGGTCGAAGAGAGCTGTCAGGTAGCCGACGAGCGCGGGGGCGCGGATCTCCAGGGCCAGGGCGCGGTCCCCCGCGGCGGGGATGAAGGCCACCGCGCGGTCGAGTACGACGAGCTGCTCGGTGACCTCGCTCAGCGTGCGGACCTCCACGTCGCCCTGGAGCCGCTCGACGTGTGCGACCACGGGGAAGGCGTGCCGGGTCGTGTCCTGGTAGAGCGTGCGGACGCGGCAGCCGCGCGAGAGCAGGGCCTGTTCGCACGGCGGCCCGGAGGGCAGGTCGGCGCCGGGCCGGAAGCCGCCGGGCTGGATGGTCAGGGCCTCGTGCGTACAGGCGTCGAGGGCCCGGCTCACGGCGTCGGCGACGCGGGTCGCGCCGTGGTGCAGGGTGAGCGGGGCCGCCGGGACGTCGCGGGGGTGATCCGGGGCTTCGCGTGCCAGGGCCAGGAGCGGTGCGAAGGCCCGCGTGAGCTCGGCTTCGCGGTGGCGTTCTCGGGCCACGTCCTCCTCGATGCCGCGCAGCAGCCGCAGCAGGGCGCCGGAGGGCGGGCTCGGCAGCAGCCACCGCATGTCGTCGAGGTCCGGATGGAGGAGCCCCTGGTCGACGAGGCAGGGCGCGACGGCCGCCGCCCGCGCGGGAAGGCGGCCCGCGCGCAGGGCACGGCCGTAGAGAACGCGACCCGCCCCGCACATCGCGTCGGCGGGGTGCGGCGAATGGCGTCCCGCCGGTTCACCGCCGGCCAACGCGCCCTTGGTCCCCCCGCCGTCAGCCAGCGCGTCGCCGGCGGTCCCGTCACCGGTGGGTCGGTCGCCAGTGGTCCCGTCGCCGGTGAGCCGGTCACTGGTGGGCCGGTCACCCGCTGCCTGACCGTCGGTCGCCTCACCGTCGCTCAGCTCACCGTCGGCCGACCCACCGCCGGTCCGCTCAGAGGGTGGGCCGTTACCGGATGGGGTGCTGTCGGTCAGTGTGGCGTCGGTCGGCCCAACGTCGACTGGCCCACCACCGGTCGCCACACCACCGGGCGAACCACCGGAGTTCGGCCCACCAGGATCCGGCGCACCACCGGCCCTCTCACCGCCGCTCAGCCCACCACTTGCCGCCTCGCCGCCGCCGGGCGTGCCCCCTGCCGCTTCACCACCCCTCAGCGCGCCCCCGCCCAGTCGGCCCCCGCCCGCCCCGCGGTGTCGCCGCTCCCCGCGCCCCTCCGCGCACACCCTGGTCCCCCCTCAACCCCTTGGATCTCGGCCCTCGAGGATGCCGGAGCGGCTGATGAGGAAGCCGAGTTGGGTGCGACTCGTGCTGCCCAGGGTGTGGGCGACCCTGGCTATGTGGACGCGGACGGTGCGTACGTTCATGTGCATGCGTGCCGCGATCTCGCGGTCGGTGAGGCCGTCGGCCAGGAGTCGGGTGATCTCCCGCTGCACCGGGGGGACCGCCTCGCCCGACAGGCGCGGAGCGGCCTCGCGGGACAGCGGTTCGGCCAGCCGCCAGAGGATGTCGAAGGCCGTCGCGACGTACGACACCAGTGCCGGTGAGCGCACCTCGAAGGCGAGCCGGCCGCCGTCAGCGGCCGGGATGAACGCGACGGTCCGGTCGCAGACGAAGAGGCCGGGCGGGAGCGCGTCGAGCGCCCGGGTCTCGCCGCCGGCGCCCGACGCGGTGCCCGGACGAGCGGGCGCGGCGCCGTCCCGCGGCGGCTGGGTGAGGGTCCGCAGCCGGCCTCCCCGCGCGCGGAACTCGGCCATGCGCCACGGCTCGTCGTACGGCGGCGGCCACGGCCGGGACCCGCGCGGCCGGATCGACAGGATCTCCCGGCGGGCGTCGGCGACCGCGAGCCGTACGGCCGCCGCGATCCGTGGCCCTCCCTTGAGCACGGTGACGTCGGTGGCGGTCGCGGTGCCGGGGACCGGCTCCGCCCGCGTGAACGGTTCGAACGCGGTGGCCAGCCGGGCGGCCCGCCCCCGGTGCAGCGCGACCCGCCCCTCGATGTCCGCCAGGAGCCTGGGCAGCGCCACGGCGGGGGCGGTGGGGCGCAGCCACGCGGGGTCGTCCGGGTCCGCGTACAGCAGGCCGGTGGCGAGGAGGCAGGCGGCGGGGGCGGCGTCGGCGGGGAAGCGCCCCTCGCGCAGGGCGCGGGCGTAGAAGTCCCGGCCGGGCGGACACAGCACGTCGTGGGGGTGGGGGTGCGAGTGCGAGTGCGAGTGCGGGGGTTGTAGATGTGGGTGTGGGTGGGGGCGTGAGGGTGGGGATGGGTGCGATTGCGATCCGCAGGCACCGCCGCACCCCGCGCCATACCCGGAGCCACACCCGGCGGCGCATCCCGCACCGCACCCGGAGCCGCACTCGGCGGTGCATCCCGCGCCGTATTCGGAGCCGCACTCGTACCCGGAGCCGCACTCGGCGGTGCACCCCGTGCTGTCTCCGGCGGCGCACCCCGCGTCACACCCGGCGGTGCACCCCGTGCTTCCTCCGGCGGCGCACCCCGCGCCACACCCGGCATCGCACCCAGCGGCGCACCCCCCGCCGCACCCGCCACAACCCGCACCGCCCCCGGAACCACCCCCCGCGCCACCCCCGCAGCCACCCCCCTCCCTGCACTCCCGTGCCCGGCAGGGCGGCTGGGCCCCGCACGTGGGGCCCGGGTCCCGTATCGCTCCGTCCGGCACGGCGCTCCCTTGCTCCTCCCGCCCTGTTCGTGGCTGCGTACGCATGACGGCGCTGCACGTAGGTGGTCATTGTTGTCACCGCGTCATCTGTCTTCAATGGCGGGACTTTTCCTAGCAATCGGCCGCCAATTATTCAGAGTTCAACGTGCGCCACCCGACGCGTGCGGTCGTACGGAGTCCCGGGCGGCGGTGCCCCGCTCGTACCGCTGCGCATGTCGTACATGGTTGCCATGACCAGCTACTGCTCCTTTGTCGGGAGGCGGCGCGCCGGACGGCGTTCGGCGCCCGGCGCCGGGACATCCGCCCCGACATCCGCCCGGACACGCGCCGGGGCGCGCGCACGAGCCCGTTGGTCGGGGCCGTCGCCTGGCCTATGGTGCAGAGAACGCGCTCGCGGAACCGGGGGACCGCGTGCGTGGAGGAGGGGGCAGGAGTGGACGAGGACGGGCTGCGGGAATTACTCCGGAGGCTGCGCGCCAGAATCAGGCCCGAGGAAGTCGGGCTGAATCCCAAACCGTCGCGGCGGCCCGGCCCGCGCGTTATCGGGCTCTCGCAGCCGGATATGGACATTCTCACGAACCGGGCCGTGGGCACGTACCACCGATTCGAGAGCGGCCGGTTATCCCCGCGCGACGACTATCTGCGCCAGGTCGGCCACATTCTCCGTATGAGCGAGGACGAGTTCACCCAGGTGTACCTGCTCGCGCTCGGGCAGCAGCCGCCGCACCCGCTGTCGCCGGACGCCGGCATCGCCCTGCCGTCCCGCGCCGCCTGGCAGCGGGCGGTCGCCGGGCAGCGCGAGATGGCGTACGTCATCAACGCCCAGTGGGACGTGGTCGCGTACAACGAGCGGTTCGCGGAGCTGTTCACGGACGGGGCGGTGCCCGCGAACGCGCTGCGCTGGGTGGTGCTGGCGCCGGAGGCGCGCACCGGCGTCCTCCCGGACTGGGCGACGCGGTGGGCGCCGCTCCTCCTGGCCGAGCTGCGGTTCGCCCGCATCCAGCACCCCGGCAACCGGGCGCTCGCCCAACTGCACCACGACGTCCTGCGGGACGGTGTGGCCGGGCCCATCTACCGGCGCAGCCCGGAGCTTTCGCTGTACACCAAGGAGGAGGTGCTGCCGTTGCGCCACCCCACCCTGGGGCCC
Organism: Streptomyces longispororuber; assembly: GCF_014656095.1. Lineage (GTDB taxonomy): Bacteria > Actinomycetota > Actinomycetes > Streptomycetales > Streptomycetaceae > Streptomyces > Streptomyces longispororuber. The sequence continues at coordinate 15,317 of NZ_BNBT01000092.1, read as the reverse complement.
GGCACGGTCACGGTGCTCGTGGCGGAGCCCGCGAGTTCGCGCGGGGCGCGGCACGTGGTGCTGCTCTTCGACCGCGACTCGACCCGGACGACCTGAACGACCGAGACTGAACGACCGAGACTGAACGACCGGGACCGGAGACCCGGGACCGGAGACCCGGGGCCGGACGCCCGGGGGCCGGACGCCCGGGACCGAACGACCGGAACCATCCGAGCTGTCGGAGCACACTGAACGCCCCTGTACGTGCCGGACGATGAGGTGATGGCGACATGGAGGCAGCCGCCGCGGTGAGGACGGCGAGCGGGCCCGGGCCGGAACGCCGCCCGGAAGCCGTGCCGTGCGGCGCGGAGGACACGGTGCGCGGCATGGAGGACGCGGTGCGCGGCGCGGAGGACACCGCGCGCGGCGCGGACGCCGGGCCCGTGCCGGCCCTCACCCCCGCCGGCCACACGGCGGCCGTGCACGCGGTCGCCGACGACCTCAACGGCCGGGGCTACCCCGTGACCTGGGTCGTCGACCGTCGGCTCCTGGACGGTGACTTCCCGCTCCAGGTGGTGGCGAAGGTCTCCGTGGTACGGGTCCTGAACATCGCCCTGGACGTACGCGGGGACGACGGCGCCCTGCTGTGGCGGGTCAGCATGGGCCGGCCCTCGTCGGTGCGGTGGGAGCAGTCGGCGACCCTGGAGCTGGGGGCCGCGAGCCTGGACGGCGAGCGGGTGGTGCGCGAGGCCCTGCGCGCGGTCGGCCTGCCCTGGCAGCGGGCGATCCACCCCTAGCCGGGGCCCGGAGGCGTGCTCAGCGGCGCTGGTCGAGGATGCCCGAGCGGCCGATGAGGTAGCCGAGCTGCGCGCGGCTGCGGCTGTGCAGCAGGGCCGACAGCTTGGCGATGTGGACGCGCGCGGTCCGGACGTTCATGCCGAGGCGCGCCGCGATCTCGGTGTCGGTGAGGCCCTCGGTGAGCAGCGCGGCGATGGCCTGCTGGCGGGGGGTGACGCCCTTGCGCGAGGACTGCCGGGAGGCCTCGGGCCACATCGGCGTCGCGAGCTGCCAGAGCAGCGTGAAGGTGGCGGCCAGGTGGGCGATGACCGCGGGGTTGCGCAGCTCCAGGGCCGCGTCCGGCCGCGTCCGGCTCGCCGGGATGAAGGCGACCGTCCGGTCGAAGAGGAACATCCGCTGGGGCAGCTCGTCGAGGGTGCGCACCTCCACGTCGCCGTCGAGCTGGGCGTAGTGGGCGACGGCCGCGAGGGAGTAGCGCGTGGTGTCCTGGTACAGGGTCCGCATCCGGCCGCCGCGGTCGAGGATCTGCTGCGCCCGGCCGAGGCCCTGGGGCAGCAGGGCGGTGGGGCGCTTCCCGCCGGGCTGGATGACGAGCAGCTCGCCCGAGGCGCCGGCCGCGGCGCGGTCGATGGCCTCGTCGATGCGGCTCATGCCCTCCAGCAGGCAGACCCCGGGCGAGGCCCGCTCCTGGTGCCGTACGCGCACCCCGGTGAGCGGTTCGAACGCCGCGCCCAGGCGGGCCGCGCGCTCGCGTTCCTCCGCGACGCGGGAGGCGAGGGAGTGCAGGAGCCGCGGCAGGGCGACGGAGGGCGCGACGGGGTGGACCCACGGCCCGCCCCGGCCGTCGGCCCGTACGAGCCCGAGGTCCCGCAGGCACGGGTGCCGGTCCGCCTCGTCCGCGCGGAGGCGGCCCTCCTTGAGCGCCCGGACGTACGCCTCGTGCCCCGCCTCGCACAGCTCCCCGGCCCCGTGCGCCATGTGCTCCCTCGTCATGCGGCTGCCCCTCCCACCCCGCACCCGGGGCCTGACTCTCCCTCAGCCGCTAGTGATTCTGGTTCAGGATTCCGGCCCGGCCAATCAGGTATCCGAGCTGCGCGCGGCTGCGGCTGTCGAGCACGGCCGACAGGCGGGCGATGTGGACGCGTACGGTCCGGACGTTCATGCCGAGCCGCGCGGCGATCTCGGTGTCGGTGAGGCCCTCGGTGAGCAGCGCGGCGATCGCCCGCCGACGGGGGGTGACGCCCTGGCGGGAGGGGATCTCGGCCGGGTGGGGGTACATCGGGGTGGCGTGGCGCCACAGCAGTTCGAAGGTCTCCGCGAGGTAGGCGACCACCGTCGGACGGCGCAGTTCGAGGGCGCTGGTCGTGTCCTTGCCGACGGGCAGGAAGGCGACGGCCCGGTCGAAGACCAGGAGCCGCTTCGGCAGCTCGTCCAGGCTGCGGACCTCCACGTCGCCCGCCAACTGCTCGTAGTGCGCGAGCGCGGGCGGGGAGTGCCGGGTCGTGTGCTGGTACAGCGTGCGGATCCGGCCGCCCAGGTCGAGGATCCGCTGCTCGAAGGGGAGCGCCTGGGGCAACCGTCCCGCGGGCCGTTGCCCGCCCGGCTGGATGGCGAGGATCTCCCGCGTGGCCTCGTCCGCCGCGCGGAAGACGGCCTCCTGGATCGCCGGTATGCCCTCGTGGATGACGCTGGGGACCTCTTCGGCGCCGCGCCCGGCGGCCGGCAGGTCGAGGAACGGCTCGAACGCGGCGGCCAGGGCCGCCTGCTCGCGGCGGTGCTCCGCCGTGCGGAGTCCGGTGCCGTGGAGGAGTCGGTACAGGGCCGCGGAGGGGCGGGCGACGCGCAGCCGGTCCCGCTGCCCGGGGTACGGGCGCAGCAGCCCGAGCGCGGTCAGGCAGGAGGCGCGCTCGGCCTCGTCCCGCCGGAGGTGCCCGTCGCGGAAGGCGCGGGTGTACAGGGCCTCGCACGCGTCGCACAGTCCGTCGTGGCTGTCGTGGCTGTCGTGGTCGTCGTGGTCGTCGTGGTCGTCGTTTCCGTCGTGTCCCGCGCGTGCCTCGTGTCCCGAGTGTGCCTCGTGCCCCGCGTGTCCCGCGCGTGCCTCGCGTGCCTCGCATACATCGTGTTCCCGCGCGCCGTGCTCCTGCGCCACGTCGCAGCACCCCTCCCCGTGCGTCGCCTCGTCGGCGGACCCTCGTCACCCCCGGGCCCTTCGCACCGGGCCCTCGTCACCCCTGGGCCCTCTGGACCGGACCCTCGTCACCCCCGGCCCTCCGGACCGGGCCCTCGTCACCGTGCCTGTCCCGGAATCCGTCAGTGATGCGGGTTCAGAATCCCTGACTGGCCGATGAGGTAACCCAGTTGCGCGCGGCTGCTGCTGCCGAGGATCGCGGCGAGCTTGGCGATGTGCTCGCGGGCGGTGCGGACGTTCATGCCCAGGCGCTCGGCTATCTCCGTGTCGGTGAGGCCCTCGATGAGGAGTTCGGCGATGGCGCGCTGGCGTGTGGTGACGCCGTTCTCGGCGGGGAGCTGGGCCGCGTGCGGGTACATGGGGGTGGCGAGGCGCCACAGGCGCTCGAAGGTGGTGATGAGGTAGTCGACGATCGCGGGCTGGCGTATTTCGAGGGCCACCGTGCGGTCCTTGCTCGCCGGTATGAAAGCCACCGTGTGGTCCATGACGACCATGCGCTCGGTCACCTCGTTGAGCGTGCGGACCTCTACGTCCCCGTCCAGGCGCTCGTAATGGGCGAGGGCGGGCAGGGAGTGGCGCGTGGTGTGCTGGTAGAGCGTGCGCATGCGGCAGCCCCGGGACAGGAATTCCTGCTCGCGGGGGAGGGCGTCGGCCAGGATCTCCGGGGAGCGGGCGCCGCCGGGCTGGACGGTGCGCAGTTCCTCGGTGGCGTCGGCGGTGGCCCGGGTGATGGCCGCGTTGATGCGCTCGAAGCCGTCGAGGACGGTGATCTCCGGGTTCTCGGCGCCCGCGGTCTGGCGGGCGTCCAGGGCCATCAGGGGCTCGAACATCGCCGTCAGGCGCTCCTCGCGGCGCCGCTGCTGGGCGATGCGGTCCTCGATGCCGCGCAGGAGCTGGGGCAGGGCGATGGCGGGGGCGGTGGGGCGCAGCCACTGCATGTCCTCGATGTCGGGGTGCAGCAGGCCGAAGTCGATCAGGCAGGGCGCGACGTCGGCGTCCTGGTGCGCGACGCGGCCCTCGCGCAGGGCGCGGGTGTAGAGGGCGGAACCGGCCTCACACAGCTCGTCAGGGCCGTGGGGGTGAGGCGTGGGTTCGGTGGTCATTTCGGTTTGTCCTGCTCGAGGATTCCGGACTGGGCTATGAGGTAACCGAGCTGTGCGCGGCTGCCACTGCCCAGGGCGGCGGCGATTTTGGCGATGTGCGCGCGGCAGGTGCGGACGTTCATCCCCAGGCGGCGGGCGATGGCCTCGTCCACGTGACCCTCGATCAGCAGCCGGGCGATGGTGCGCTGGACTCCGGTGATGCCGTCAGCGGTTGCAGGGTAGTGCGGTTCCTCGTGCAGAGGCGTCGCCTTCTGCCAGAACTGGTCGAATACCGACGCCAGATAGTCCACCAGTCCGGGGTGCCGGAGTTCGAGCGCGACCTGCCGGTCGCGGCGCGCCGGGATGATGGCCACGGACCGGTCGAAGATGATCATGCGGTCGATGATTTCTTCCAGCGTCCGCACCTCGACGTGGTTCGATTCGAGCTGCTCCAGGTACGCGAAGACGCCCGGACCGTGGCGGACGGTGTGCTGGTAGAGGGTCCGCATGCGCACGCCGCGGTGCAGCGGCTCCTTCACGCGGGCGAGAGATTTGGCCAAGTCCTCGTAGTGCCGGATACCGCCGGGCTGAATCGTGAGTATTTCCTCGGTGCACGCCTCCGTGGCCGCGTCGAGGGTCGCGTTGATGCTCGGCAGCCCCTCCAGAACGGTGATGGCGTGAGTGGTCGCGGCGGGCTGCGCGCTGATGGCCATGAACGGCTCAAAAGTGTCGGCCAGCTCGATGGAGAGCCGCCGGCGGTCCCGGATCTCGCGTTCGATCGGGTGCAGGCGTTGCGCCAAAATCGCTGATGGCGGAACCGGACGGAGCCAGTTCGCATCGTCCGGGTCGGGGTGCAGGAGAGCGAACTCCAGCAGGCATGGTGCGGGCTCGATTTCTGCCCGAGCGATACGACCGGCACTCAGCGCGCTCGCGTACAGACGCGCTCCCTCATCGCACAGTTCGGTGATGAGGTGAGGATGTGTCGGTTTTGTGCCTGTTGTGAGCAATCTCCACCCCCCAGGGTCCTGAACCTACAGGAACATGATGCATCGCTCCTGTGGCTTCGACGTGCTCGATTAAGACATCGTCTGTTTGGAGCCGGGGGAGAGGACCTACCAAGTGAGGACGAAGCCGACCATGTTCCCAGCAATGCTTCGCTCGGTGCTTGCCATTGCCTTTACCGCCACCGCTCTGACCGTGGCGGTCCCAGGTGACGTGGCGTGGAGCAGCCCCAGGCCTGCGATATCCAGCGATCCGGTGGCGAATACCGCCGGTGATGTGTCCTGGAGCGTCTCCCCCTCAGCCTCCCTCTCCGCCTCGATCTCGGACCTGTCATGACGACGCCTCCTGACGACCGCACCTTCCGCCGGGAAATGGCCACGGCCTACCGTTCCGGCTGGCACTTCATCGACCTCGTCACCGCGATCCCCCACCCCGGCGACTCGTTGATGGTCACCCTGGTCGGCGAGCCCGTCATCATCGTGCGGGACGACGACGAGGACATCCGCGCCTACCGGTGCCTGCGCCGCCCCCGCGGCGCGCCCCAGCCGGTGCGGTGCGCGGTCCGCTACGGCATGGTCTTCGTCAACCTCGACCAGCGCGACCACCAGCTCATCGGCAAGCGGAAGCGCGGCGCGCAGCAGCACGCCACCGCCTCCGACAACCTCACAGCCACCCCCCGCAGCGCCTGACGCGATTCCCCCGTCGTTGTAAATCGCGCAGGTGCTTCCCCCAGCAGCGGCGCCACCGTGGACCTGAACACGGTGGCGCCGCTGTGGTGTGCGGGGGTTGCTTTCAGGCCGTTACCGGTGCCGGCGGCGGCTTCACGTTCCCCAGGGCCCGGTCCACCGCGATCTCGATGACCGCCCGGTCGGGGTTGTCCCGCGGCTGCCTCCCGTACCGCTCGGCGTAGCGCCGCTCGCCCTCCGCGACCCGCCCGGGCTCCGTCGTCACCGTGGCGAGCCCCTCCAGCGTCGCCCACCGGCGGCCGTCGACCTGGCAGACGGCGACGCGCGCGCCGGGCCCTGGTCCCTCGGCGGCGGCCAGCACGTTGCGGACCTTGCGGCTGCCCCTGCCGGCGAGCACGCGCGCGACGCCCGTGTCCGGGTCGTACGTCACGCCGACGGGCACCACGTGCGGGGTGCCGTCGGGGCGCAGCGTCGTCAGGGTGCACAGGTGGCGTTCCCGCCAGAAGCTGAGGTAGGGCGCGGGCGGGGCGCCCAGGTCGATGGCCATGGGCCGGACGGTAGCCCCTCCGGGCTTCCGGAGCTCGCCTTGAGTGGAATAGACTCAACTTTGTGTACGTTGACTGAGTCAGTATGAGGGGGTGCCTCCCTGGGCACCCGCCCCGTACCGCCCACCGCACCAGCAGGCCGCGGGACCGCAGGCCGCGAGCCGCGGCCGCAAGCCGCAAGCCGTAAGAGGAGGAGCACCCCCCAGTGGACGCCGAGCTGACGAACAGGAGCCGGGACGCGATCAACGCGGCGACGAGCCGGGCCGTGTCCGAAGGCCATCCGGATCTGACCCCCGCGCATCTGCTCCTCGCGCTGCTCGAGGGCCAGGAGAACGAGAACATCACCGACCTGCTGGCCGCCGTCGAGGCCGACCAGGCCGCCGTGCGCGCCGCCGCCGAGCGCGCGCTCGCCGCGCTGCCGAGCGTCACCGGCTCCACGGTGGCCCCGCCGCAGCCCAACCGCGAGCTGCTCGCCGTGGTCGCGGACGCCGCCGAGCGCGCCAAGGACCTGGGCGACGACTACCTGTCCACCGAGCACCTGCTGATCGGGCTCGCCGCCAAGGGCGGCTCCGCCGCCGACGTACTGTCCGAGAACGGCGCGACCGACAAGAAGCTGCTCGCCGCCTTTCAGCGCATCCGTGGAGGGCGCCGCGTGACCACCCCCGACCCCGAAGGCCAGTACAAGGCCCTGGAGAAGTTCGGCACGGACTTCACCGCCGCCGCCCGTGAGGGCCGCCTCGACCCCGTGATCGGCCGCGACCAGGAGATCCGCCGGGTCGTGCAGGTGCTGTCGCGGCGGACGAAGAACAACCCCGTGCTCATCGGCGAGCCCGGCGTCGGCAAGACCGCCGTGGTGGAGGGCCTCGCCCAGCGCATCGTCAAGGGCGACGTGCCGGAGTCCCTGAAGGACAAGCGGCTCGTCTCGCTGGACCTCGGCGCCATGGTCGCCGGGGCCAAGTACCGGGGCGAGTTCGAGGAGCGCCTGAAGACCGTGCTCGCGGAGATCAAGGACTCCGACGGGCAGGTCATCACCTTCATCGACGAGCTGCACACCGTCGTGGGGGCGGGCGCGGGCGGCGACTCCGCCATGGACGCCGGGAACATGCTCAAGCCCATGCTCGCCCGCGGCGAGCTGCGCATGGTGGGCGCGACGACCCTGGACGAGTACCGCGAGCGGATCGAGAAGGACCCCGCCCTGGAGCGCCGCTTCCAGCAGGTGCTCGTCGCCGAGCCGTCCGTCGAGGACTCCATCGCGATCCTGCGCGGGCTCAAGGGCCGCTACGAGGCCCACCACAAGGTGCAGATCGCGGACAGCGCCCTGGTCGCGGCCGCCACGCTCTCCGACCGGTACATCACCTCGCGGTTCCTGCCCGACAAGGCCATCGACCTGGTCGACGAGTCGGCGTCGAGGCTGCGGATGGAGATCGACTCCTCGCCGGTGGAGATCGACGAGCTCCAGCGGGCCGTGGACCGGCTGCGCATGGAGGAGCTGGCGCTCAGCAAGGAGACCGACCAGGCCTCCAAGGAGCGCCTGGAGAAGCTGCGCCGTGACCTCGCCGACAAGGAGGAGGAGCTGCGCGGCCTCACCGCCCGCTGGGAGAAGGAGAAGCAGTCCCTCAACCGCGTCGGCGAGCTGAAGGAGAAGCTCGACGAGCTGCGCGGCCAGGCCGAGCGCGCCCAGCGCGACGGCGACTTCGACACCGCGAGCAAGCTGCTCTACGGCGAGATCCCCGCCCTGGAGCGGGACCTGGAGGCCGCGTCCGAGGCCGAGCAGGAGGCCGCGAGGACCGGCGCGAAGGCCGACACCATGGTCAAGGAGGAGGTCGGGCCCGACGACATCGCGGACGTCGTGGCGGCCTGGACCGGCATCCCCGCCGGGCGGCTCCTGGAGGGCGAGACGCAGAAGCTGCTGCGCATGGAGGACGAGCTGGGCAAGCGCCTGATCGGCCAGGGCGAGGCGGTGCGCGCCGTCTCCGACGCCGTGCGGCGCACCCGCGCCGGGATCGCCGACCCGGACCGGCCCACCGGCTCCTTCCTCTTCCTCGGCCCCACCGGCGTCGGCAAGACCGAGCTGGCCAAGGCGCTCGCGGACTTCCTCTTCGACGACGAGCGGGCCATGGTCCGCATCGACATGAGCGAGTACGGCGAGAAGCACAGCGTGGCCCGGCTCGTCGGCGCCCCGCCCGGCTACGTCGGGTACGAGGAGGGCGGCCAGCTCACCGAGGCCGTGCGGCGGCGCCCGTACTCGGTGGTGCTGCTCGACGAGGTGGAGAAGGCGCACCCGGAGGTCTTCGACGTCCTGCTCCAGGTGCTCGACGACGGGCGGCTCACGGACGGCCAGGGCCGGACCGTGGACTTCCGCAACACCATCCTGATCCTGACGTCGAACCTCGGCAGCCAGTTCCTGGTCGAGCCGCTGACCAGCGAGCACGAGAAGAAGGAGCAGGTCCTCGAGGTCGTGCGGGCCTCCTTCAAGCCGGAGTTCCTGAACCGCCTCGACGACCTCGTGGTGTTCTCCGCGCTGCACAAGGCCGAGCTGGCCCGGATCGCCGAGCTGCAGATCGCCCGGCTCGCCAAGCGCCTCGCCGACCGGCGGCTCGCGCTCGACGTCACGCCCGCGGCGCTGGAGTGGCTGGCGGACCAGGGCAACGACCCGGTGTACGGCGCCCGGCCGCTGCGCCGCCTGATCCAGACCGCGATCGGCGACCGGCTGGCGAAGGAGATCCTCGCGGGCGAGGTGAAGGACGGCGACACGGTGCGGGTGGACGTCTTCGGGGACGGCCTCATCGTGGGCCCCGCGGACGCGGGCGCGGGCAAGTCGCTGTGAGCGGGGACCCGCCTGCCCCGGTCGGTTGTGTGCCGTCTGCGGGGGGTTGTGGTCGCTCGCGCAGTTCCCCGCGCCCCCAAAGGGGCCGGAGGCGGTACCGGGGTTGCGGGTGGGGCCCCCTCTTGGGGGAGGATGGCGGAATCCGTACGAAGGGAAAAACACGGTGAGCATCGACCCGTCCTCGATTCCGAATTTCGGGGGCCAGCCTGAGCCGCAGCCCAATGAAGGACCGGCGGGCCCCGTCGTCCCGGACCAGGACCTGGTGAAGCAGCTCCTGGAGCAGATGGAGCTCAAGTACGTCGTCGACGACGAGGGAGACCTCGCGGCGCCGTGGGAGGAGTTCCGTACCTACTTCATGTTCCGCGGCGAGGACGACCAGCAGGTCTTCTCCGTGCGGACCTTCTACGACAGGCCGCACGGCATCGAGCAGAAGCCGCAGATCCTGGAGGCCATCGACGACTGGAACCGCCGCACCCTGTGGCCCAAGGTCTACACGCACACGCACGACGACGGCACCGTGCGCCTCATCGGTGAGGCGCAGATGCTGATCGGCACGGGTGTCTCCCTGGAGCACTTCGTGTCGTCGACGGTGAGCTGGGTGCGGGCCGCGATCGAGTTCGACCGCTGGCTCGTGGAGCAGCTCGGCCTGGAGCAGGCCGTCGACTCGGCGGAGGGCGACGAGAAGCCCGGCGACGAGGCCTGAGCCTCCCCCGCTTCACAGCGGCATGCGGGCCGTCGTCACCAGATACGTCCCGTACGCCACCGAGAGCCCGGCCAGGGCGCCGACCACCAGGGCGGCGTGCCTCGGCCGGGCTCTCGCCGTGCGGACCAGGGCGCAGGCGAGCGGCAGCAGCAGCGGGAACGCGGGCAGCAGGAAGCGCGGCTTCGACTCGAAGAAGCCGGAGCCGCCGACCGTGATCAGGAGCAGCACGCCGGTGTAGACGAGCAGCGGCAGCGGCGCCCGGTCGCAGAGCAGCAGCCCGTACAGGAGCAGCGCCACCGCGACGAGCGCGACCGTCATGGCGAACACGACCTTGTCGCCGTCCAGGAACAGGTGCTGGACGAATTTCCACGACCCCCGGCCGAAGTCGAAGCGCGAGCCCCACTCGCGCTGCACCGTGAAGTAGCCGCCGAGCGGGTCGCCCCGGCGGCACCCCACCCACAGCACGTACGCGCACCAGCCCACGGGGGCGAGCGCCACCCCCGTCCACAGCCTGGGGGAAACCCGGCCGCGCCGCTTCACGAGCTCGTACGCTGCCGTGGCGGCGACGGCGGCGGCCACCGCGAAGCCGTTCGGGCGGGACAGGCCGGCGAGCGCGGCGAGCGTCCCGGCCCAGATCCAGCGGCCGGTCAGCAGCGCGTACAGGGAACCCGCGGCGAGCGCGGTCAGGACCGGCTCGGTGTACGCCATCGTCAGGATCACGGAGTGCGGGAGCAGACCCCACAGCAGCACCAGGACCGTGGCCGTGCGGTGGTCGTGCAGCCGGGCGGCGATCTTGTAGATGCCGACGGCGGCGGCGACGGCGCCCAGCCAGGAGACGACGAGGCCGCAGGCGCCGAAGCCGAACGGGGTGACCGTGTGCACCGCGCGGATCAGGGCCGGGTAGAGCGGGAAGAAGGCGAGGTCGCTCTGGGCGACGCCCTCGTCGAAGAACAGGGTGCGGCCGTAGCCCCGGGCGGCGATCCCGGTGTACCAGCGGGAGTCCCAGGAGCGGCCGAGGAGCCGGAAGGCGTTCTGGTCGCCGGTGCGGGCCACGACGGCCACGGCGAGCAGGCCGGTGAGGCGGGCGGCGGCGAACGCGGCCACGGCCCGGGCGACGGCGCGCGCCGCGGGCGCCGGTTCCCGGTGGCTGACGGCCCGCTCGTACTCCGCGCGGGCGGTGTGTGTGACGGGGGCGGGGACGGTGGGGGTCGGGTGGGTCACACCGGCACCATGCGGGGCCCCGGGGGCGGGCGCGAGCGGGGTGGTCCGTGCGGGTGGCCGCCGCCCGGCGGCGACGGCTACAGGGACTTCAGGCGGGCCACCGCCTCCTCCAGGACGGACGTGCGCTTGCAGAAGGCGAAGCGGACGAAGGGGGCGCCCGCGTCGCGGTGGTCGTAGAAGACCGCGTTCGGGATGGCGACGACGCCCGCGCGCTCCGGCAGGGCGCGGCAGAAGGCGATGCCGTCCTCCTGGCCGAGGGGGCGGATGTCGGTGGTGACGAAGTACGTGCCCGCCGGGCGGTGGACCGCGAAGCCGGCCGCGGCGAGGCCGGAGGCCAGCAGGTCGCGCTTGGCGCGCATGTCGTCGAGGAAGGCCGTGAAGTACGCGTCCGGCAGGGCCAGGGCCTCCGCGACCGCGTACTGGAACGGGCCCGAGGACACGTACGTGAGGAACTGCTTCGCCGAGCGCACGGCGGCGATCAGGTCCGGCGGCGCGGTGACCCAGCCGACCTTCCAGCCGGTGAAGGAGAACGTCTTGCCCGCCGAGGAGATGGTCACCGTGCGCTCGCGCATGCCGGGGAAGGTGGCGAGCGGGAGGTGGCCGGGGGCGTCGAAGACCAGGTGCTCGTACACCTCGTCCGTGACGACGAGGAGGTCGTGCTCGACGGCGAGCCGGGCGATCTCGGCGAGCTCCGCGCGGCTGAGGACGGTGCCGGTCGGGTTGTGCGGGGTGTTGAGCAGCAGCAGCCGGGTGCGCGGGGTGACGGCGTCGCGCAGCTCGTCCAGGTCGAGCGTGAAGCGCCGCCCCGCCGCCGCGCCGCCGGTGCCCGGGTCGCCGTCCGGCCGCAGCGTGACGGGGACCCGGGTGCCCCCGGCGAGGGCGATCGAGGCGGCGTACGAGTCGTAGTACGGCTCCAGGGCGATGACCTCGTCGCCCGGCTCGACCAGGGCGAGCAGCGAGGCGGCGATGGCCTCGGTGGCGCCCGCGGTGACGAGGACCTCCAGGTCGGGGTCGAAGGTGAGGCCGTAGCGGCGCTCCTGGTGGGCGGCGATCGCCGCGCGCAGCTCGGGGACGCCGGGGCCGGGCGGGTACTGGTTGCCGCGGCCGTCGCGCAGGGCGCGCACCGCGGCCTCCCGCACCTCCTCCGGGCCGTCCGTGTCCGGGAAGCCCTGGCCCAGGTTGATCGCTCCGGTCGCCACCGCGAGCGCGGACATCTCGGCGAAGATCGTCGTGCCGAACTCGGCGAGGCGGCTGTTGAGCAGCGGGCGGCCGTCGCGGGAGGCACCGGGAGTTGACGTCATGGCCGTCATCCTCCGCCGAACCTCTGGTCTTCCTCAACTCTGCTTTGGCGGCGCGCGGCCGAGGGCATGCCCTTGGCACGCAACGGCGCGGGCACGACATCCGCACGGCGGGACCGGATCGGGGGAACGGCCGGGACCGTCTCAGGGGCCCTCGGGGCCCACGGGGGAAAAGAAAGGAAGGTGGGGAGGAATGATCCTGATCTTTCTCTTCATCGGCTTGCTGGTGTTCATGGCGGTGATGGCGACCGTCCTCGCGCAGCGCGGCAGGCAGGGCACGGCAAGGAGCACGCGGTCGGGGAGCGGCAGTTGGTGGGCGGGGTCCGGTACCCACACGTCCGCCGGCGCCTCCACCTCGTGCGCCTCGGCGTCGTCGTGCGGCGGCGGATCGTCGTGCGGCGGGTCCTCGTCGTGCGGCGGCAGCTCCTCGTCCTGCGGTGGCGGGGGCGGAGGTTGCGGCGGCGGAGGCGGCTGACACGGGGCAGCCGGTCCACCGGTCGAAACGCCCGGCGGGGGGAGACCCCCGCCGGGCGTCTCGTCGTCGGGGGCACCCCTTGACAGCGGGCGGCGGGACCGTGACCGGGGTGAAGATCGGGTGGCGACCGAAGGGCGGCGGTTTCGGACCGGTCCGGTACCCGGGCATGTGAACAGATGAACTGTTCGGCCCTCCCGGGAATGGAAAGCCTACGAACTTGGGTAAAAACGCTGTGGCAGTGTCGCAGTTCATGATTCCCTCTTAACCGTCACACCGCCCTCGGACGTTCCCGGCTCGACAGAGCAGCCTGGCGTCTCCGTGGGCACGCGCCGGCATCCCTTCCCGCCTGGTGTCCGACCGGGCGCGCCGGCCCCACCCCCTCCTTTGCGTGTTAGCGGAGCCGACCCATGCTCACGACCCTGAAGACTGTCTACACCGACACGCGCGCCGGGGACCTGGCCTGGGCCCTCGGCCGCGAGCCGCTGCCCGCGCTCGCCACGCTCGACCTCGAACTGGCGGGCGCGGCGGTGCAGTTGAGACTTCTCGGGGCGTCCCACCAGGTCATCCTCGAAGAGGACCACGGCAGTTGCTCCGAGACCGTCGCGTGCATCCCGGGCAGCAGCACGCCGCTGCCGCTCGGCGTCTCCAAGCGGGTCGGCGAGTGGGAGTACGAGTTCGCGGCCCGGGTCGAGACGCTGTCGCGGGGCCAGTTCGCGGGCCGGGCACAGGAGTTGCTCGCGCTCGTCGCCGAGCACCCGCACGGCCTCGCCGGGGTCTTCCCCGGCAGCCCGCACGCGTTCACGGCGCTGCTCGCGCAGCGGCACGAGGGCTCGGTGATGTGGCGCACCTGGCACGCGTACCCGCAGGAGGGGCAGTTGGTGGCGACGCGCACGCGGGTCGGCGTGCGGACGCCGGTGGCGCTCTGAGCGGGCGCCGGTGGCGCTCTCAGGGGGCGCCGGTGGCGCTCCGGGCGGACGTCGGGGGCGCTCCGGGTGGTCGCCCGGGCGCGGGGCCGGAGGGGCCTTCACACATCCTTGCCAGCACCTCCACCCATGTGGGGGACTTGGTGTGAGGCGGCGGTGACGTAGCGTTCGGGGCGTGATCGAGCCGCGTCAGCGTCTGCCCGTCACGCCCCGGACAGGCCGGTTCCTCGTCCTCGCGGGCGTGTTCGTCTGCGCCGCCTGCGGCCTCGTGTACGAGCTCGAACTCGTCGCCCTGGCCTCGTACTTGATCGGCGACTCCGTCACCCAGGCCTCCGTCGTGCTGTCCGTCATGGTCTTCGCGATGGGCGTCGGCTCGCTGCTCGCCAAGCGCCTGCGCTGCCGGGCCGCCGCCGGGTTCGGCCTCGTCGAGGCGGCCCTCGCGCTCGTCGGCGGGTGCAGCGCCATGGCCCTGTACGCGGCGTTCGCGTGGGCGGGGGACCGGGGCGAGATGTGGGCCGGCGGCTCCCGCTACCTGTTCGTGGCGTTCTCCCTGGCCATCGGCGTCCTCATCGGCGCCGAGGTGCCCCTGCTCATGGTGCTCATCCAGCGGGTGCGGCGGCAGGACGCGGGCGGCGCCGTGGCCGACCTGTTCGCCGCGGACTACGTGGGCGCCCTGGTCGGCGGCCTGGCCTTCCCCTTCCTGCTGCTGCCCTGGTTCGGGCAGCTCACCGGGGCGCTGCTCACCGGCGCCGTCAACGTCCTCGCGGGCGGCGCGCTCGTCCTCGGCCTGTTCGGCCGCGACCTGACCGCGCGCGGCCGCTGGCTGCTGCTCGCCGTGAACGCCGTCGTCCTCGCCGTGCTCGCCACCGCCGCCGTGCACGTCGACGACTTCGAGCGCGCCGCGCGCCGCGCCGTGTACGGCTCCGACGTCCGCGTCGCCGTCCGCACCCCCGTGCAGGAGGTCGTCCTCACCGGCGCCGACCGCGCGTCCCTGCGCCTGTTCCTCGACGGCAGGCTGCGCGTCAGCGGCAGCGACGAGCGCCGCTACCACCAGGCCCTCGTCCGGCCCGCCCTGCGCGCGGGACGGCACGAGCGGGTCCTCGTCCTCGGCGGCGGCGACGGGCTCGCCGCCCGCGAGGCGCTCCGCCACGCGGGGGTGCGCCGCGTCGACGTCGTCGAGCTCGACCCCGCCGTCGTCGGCCTCGCCCGCCGCGACCCGGTGCTCAGCGGGCTCAACGGCCACGTCTACCGCGACCCGCGCGTGCACGTCACCCACGCCGACGCCTTCCGCTGGCTGCGCGGCCCGCACCGGCGGACGTACGACGTCGTCCTCGCCGACCTGCCCGACCCGGGCATCACCGCGAGCACCAAGCTGTACTCCCAGGAGTTCTACGGCCTCGTCGCCCGCGTCCTCGCCCCCGGCGGGCGGCTCGCCGTGCACGCCGGGCCCGCCGCGACCCGGCCGCACACGTACTGGACCGTCGACGCCACGCTGCGCGCCGCCGGGTACGGCACCGAGCCCTACCGCGTCACCGGCCGCCGCGGCGGGTACGCCGCCGGGCCCGACCGCACCGCGGGCCCCGGCGGGGC
>NZ_BNBT01000091.1 GCF_014656095.1 Streptomyces longispororuber | reverse complement strand
CACCATCTACCTCGCCGGACTCCACATCGCGGCCATCTTCATCTGGTCGGCACGATGATCCGAAGGAAACGGCCTAGTCCCTTGGCCCTAGGGGCAGCTCGTACCAGGCCACGTCCCAGTAGCGCCCGAACTTCCGCCCCACCTCCCGGTACGTCCCCAGGTGCCGGAAGCCGAACCGCTCGTGCAGCCGCACCGACGCCGGGTTGGGCAGGGCGATCCCGGCGTAGGCCCGGTGCACGTCCTCGCCCTCCAGGGCGGCGAGGAGACGGCGGTACAGCAGCGTGCCGACACCGCGCCCGGCCGCCTCGGGCGCGCAGTACACGCTGACCTCGACGGAGGTGGCGTACGCGGGCTTGGGACGCAGGGGGCTGGAGGTGGCGTAGCCGAGGATGCGGGGTGCCGTGCCGCCGCCCGCTTCCCTCCGCGCACTGCCTCGTGAGGATTTCCCGAGTTCACCTGCTTCACCCGGTTCATCCGTTTCACCCCCTTCGCCGCTCTGAGCAACCAAGAGGCGGTGGGGGCCGTCTTTGGGGTGGGAGAGCAGCCAAGGGCGTCTCTCTTCCGGCAGGAACGGGACGGTGTCGAATGTGATGGCGGTCTCACGGACGTAGTGGTTGTAGAGGTCCGTGAGAGCGGTGAGGTCCCCCTCCACGCCCGGTCTGACCTGCACCTCTGCGGGCTCCTGTGCCACGTGCCCTCCCTGTGTGGCCGGACAGGGTACTGCATGATCACGAAAATGGATGTGCGGCTTGGGAATTCTGTCCGGATTCCAGTCGTTGTTTCCAGCAGATGCGGGGCACCTGGGAAGGTGTGCCGTTTACCACAGGTCCACACCTGGACCGCCCGGCCCGTCCGGACCAGTGGTCCCAGCCGGACCGACCAGTGACAACCACGCAAGGGAGCACGCATGGCAACCCGTGCCGTCGCCCGTCGTACGTCCGCCGACACCGGTGAGACCGACGCGGCCCGCAGTGTTCGCGCATCTGGCGGCGAGATCGCCGACCGCGACCTGGTCGGCATGTACCTCGACGAGATCGCACGCACGCCCCTGCTCGACGCCGCGAGGGAGGTCGAGCTGTCCCAGATCATCGAGGCCGGGGTGTACGCGCAGAAGATCCTGGAGGGCGAGGTCGAGGAGAAGTCGGCCGTCGCCGCCTCCGAGGAGGAGCTGCGCGCCCTGGTGGCCGAGGGCGAGCGGGCCAAGGACATCTTCATCCGGTCGAACCTGCGCCTGGTCGTCGCCGTAGCCCGCAGGTACCCGCGCAGCGGTCTGCCCCTGCTCGACCTCATCCAGGAGGGCAACGCGGGCCTGGTCCGCGCGGTCGAGAAGTTCGACTACGCCAAGGGCTTCAAGTTCTCCACGTACGCCACCTGGTGGATCCGCCAGGCCATCACGCGCTCCATAGCCGACCAGTCCCGCACCATCCGGCTCCCCGTCCACCTGGTGGAGGAGCTGGGCCGGATCCGCCGCGTGCAGCGCGAGTTCAACCGCGAGCACGGCCGTGAGCCGGAGCCCGCCGAGATCGCCGCCGAGCTGTCGTCGACCCCCGAGCGCGTCGTCGACGTCCTCGACTGGGCCCGCGACCCCGTCTCGCTGAACATGTCGGTGGACGACGAGGGCGAGACCCAGTTCGGGGACCTCCTTGAGGACACCTCGGCCGTCTCCCCGGAGCAGTCCGTCCTCACGCTGCTGCGCAGCGAGGAGCTGGACGACCTCATCGGCCGCCTCGACCAGCGCACGGCCTCCATCATCAAGATGCGGTACGGCATCGACGACGGCCGCGAGCGGACGCTCACGGAGGTCGGCAAGGAGCACGGCCTGACGCGCGAGCGCATCCGCCAGATCGAGAAGCACGCGCTGCTCGAACTGAAGAAGCTGGCACGGGACACGGGCTTCGACGCGGTGGCCTAGGGCGGCCGGCCGAACGGTGGAAGCTGCCCTGCGGGCGGCGGCGGCTTCGCGGCCTGCGGGTCCGTGGGTGGGTTGTCCCCTCGGTGGCTTGGGGGCAGCGTGCTTCGGGATTTCGGGGTGCCGCCGGTACGTGTGTGGTGACCACCCCCGCCGGTGGCTGCTGCTGCATTCTCCTGTCGGGTGTCCCGCCTTCGTACGGTCCGCGGGCGCTGAGCGGACGGGGTGTGTCTGGTGGGAGATGTGCCGCGCGGAGCGCGGCGGTCGCCTTGGCGGGTCAGGGGCCGCGGGCGTCGCGGTGCTGCTCGGGGCGTGGGCGCGTACGGTCCGCGAGCGCGGAGCGGACGGAGGGTGTTGTGTGGGGGCGTCGGGGTCTGCCCTGTGGGTGGGGTTGTGTGGGCGGGTGGGTGGGAAGCATGCCGCGCGGAGCGCGGCGGCCTTGACGGGTCTGGGCCGCAGGTTTCGTGGTGCTGCTCGGGGTGTGGGCGCGTACGGTCTGGGGGCGCTGAGCGGACGGAAGGTGTGGGGTGGGGGCGTCGGGGCCGGCTGTGTGGGTGGGGTTGTGCGGGTGGGTGGGTGGGAGATGTGCCGCGCGGAGCGCGGCGGTCGCCTTGGCCGGTCAGGGGCCGCGGGCGTCGTGGTGCTGCTCGGGGTGTGGGCGCGTACGGTCTGGGGGCGCTGAGCGGACGGAAGGTGTGGGGTGGGGGCGTCGGGGCTTGCCCTGTGGGTGGGTTGTACGGGTGGGTGGGTGGGAGGTGCCGCGCTCAGCGCGGCGGGGGTGCTCGGCGGCGGCAGGGTTCGGCCGGAGACCGCGGTGAGGCCGCAGGCCCCCGTACAGGCGCAGCCGAAGGGACCGCACCCGGTCAGCGGGGCTCGGCCCGAGGGGGCGGTCCCGGGCCCGGTCGGGTGCGGCCCCGGCCGCGGGGCAGCAGGGCCCGGCCCGAGGAGGGCGGGCCCGCGGCAGCGGGGCTCAGCTCGCGGCGGCGGTGAGGCGACGGCCCAGGTCGCGTACCCGGGTCACCAGCTCCCCGGGCCCGCGCACAGCGAAGTCGCACTCCACCCACAGCAACCGCACCGCCACCCACTCCACCGGCTCGGTCACCGCCCCCCGCAGCCGGCAGCGCCCCTCCGCGACCTCGGTCACCTCCCCCAGGGACGGCGGCAGCCGCCGCGCCACTTCGGCCGCCGGTGCCTGGAACTCCACGTCCACGTCGTACGCCGCGGACTCCTGCCGCCGCGGCAGCACGCTGCGCCGCACGTACGCCTCCGCGCTGCCCCCCGGCAGCATCCGCGGAGCGAACCGCACCCCCGTGGCGAACGGCTCCGACACCCGGTCCACCCGGAACGTACGCCAGTCCTCCCGGTCCAGGTCGTACGCCACCAGGTACCAGCGGCGCCCCGTGGACACGAGCCGGTGCGGTTCGGTGAGGCGCCGCGACGGCGTCCCGTCCTTGGCCTCGTACGCGAACCGCAGCCGCTCGCGCCCGGCCGTCGCCGACGCCATCGTCGTCAGCGTCTCCGGCGCGACCCGCGCCCCGTCCCCGCTGGCCAGCGACATCGTGGCCGCCCCGAGCGCGGCCACGCGGTGCCGCAGCCGCGACGGCAGCACCTGTTCCAGTTTGGCCAGCGCCCGCACCGACGCTTCCTCCACGCCCTCCACCGCGTGCCCCGCCCCGGCCCGCAGCCCGACGGCGATGGCCACGGCCTCCTCGTCGTCGAGGACCAGCGGCGGCATCGCCTTGCCCGCGACGAGCCGGTACCCCCCGGCCGCGCCCTGCGACGCCTGCACGGGATAGCCCAGCTCCCGCAGCCGGTCGATGTCCCGCCGCACCGTGCGCCGCGACACCCCCAGCCGGTCGGCGAGTTCCCCGCCGGGCCACTCCCGCGGGGTCTGCAGGAGCGAGAGGAGCGTCAGGAGCCGCGCCGGAGTGTCCGTACCGCCACCGCTTGAAGTCGTCATGCCCCCAGGATGCCGGGGATGTAGGACACGATCCGTCCTACTGGGTCGACGGAATTTCCCGCACCGGCCGGAGGGAACTAGGACACGTCCTGGCCTATAAGCCTCCTAGCCTGGCGGCATGACTTCACCCAGCACCCCCAGCCCGGCTGCTCCGTCCGCGGAGTCACGGGCCGACCGCCGCCGGTGGTTCGCCCTCGCGATCGTGATGACGGCCGCCTTCATGGACCTCGTCGACGTGACGATCGTGAACATCGCGATCCCCGCCATCCAGCGGGACGCGGGCGCCACGTTCAGCCAGATCCAGTGGATCACCGCCGGTTACGCGCTCGCGCTCGGCGCCGGACTCATCACCGGCGGGCGGCTCGGCGACATCTACGGCCGCAAGAAGATATTCCTCATCGGCATCGCCGGCTTCACCGTCGCCTCGGCGCTGTGCGGCTTCGCCGCGAACCCGGAGATGCTCGTCGCCTCCCGCATCCTCCAGGGTGCGATGGCCGCGCTGATGGTGCCCCAGGTGCTCTCGATCGTGCACGCCACGTTCCCCGCGCACGAGCGCGGCAAGGTCTTCGGCCTGTTCGGCATGGTCGTGGGTCTCGGCGCGGTCTCCGGCCCGCTGCTCGGCGCCCTGCTGACGGAGTGGAACCTCTTCGGCCTCGAATGGCGCCCGATCTTCCTGATCAACCTGCCGGTCGGCATCGCGGGCCTGCTCCTCGGGCGGAAGTTCATCACCGAGTCGAAGGCGCCGCGCGCCCTGCGGCTCGACCTCGTCGGCGTCGTCCTCGTCACCCTCGGCCTGCTGATGGTCCTCTACCCGCTGACGCGCGGGCACGAGCTGGACTGGCCGGTCTGGGGCCACGTGACGATGGCGGGCTCGCTGGTGGTCTTCGCCGCGCTGGTGGCGTACGAGCGGCGGAAGGCCGCCCAGGACGGCTCGCCGCTCGTGGAGCTGTCCCTGTTCAAGGTGAAGAGCTTCGCCGCGGGCATCGCCGTGCAGACCGTCTTCGGCGTCTCGCTGGGCATCTTCTTCCTGGTCTGGACGATGTACATGCAGGTCGGCCTCGGCTGGAGCGAGCTGCACGCGGGCCTGACCGGTGTCCCCTTCTCCATCGCGGTCTCCTTCGCCGCCGGCATCTCCGTGCAGAAGCTGGTCCCGCGGTTCGGCCGCAAGGTCCTCCAGACCGGCGCGCTGACCATGGCCGCGGGCGTGCTGATCTACATCTGGGAGGCCGACCGGTACGGCGCGGGCATCACCTCCTGGCAGATGGCCCTCCCGCTCGTGGTGATGGGCCTCGGCATGGGCCTGATCGTGGCGCCGCTGACGGACGCGGTGCTCTCCGAGGTCCCGCGCGAGCACGCGGGCTCCGCGTCCGGGCTCATCAACACCGTGCAGCAGATGGGCAACGCGCTCGGCCTCGGCCTGGTCTCGGTCGTCTTCTACGGCGTCATCGACGAGGACGTCGTACCGCAGCGGGTCGCCGCGGAGTTCGCCCACGGCTTCGAGAACGCCCTGTGGTGGGTGGTCGGTGTCCTCGCCGTCATCTTCCTGCTGATGCTGGGGCTCCCCCGGCGCCCGGCCCAGCACATCGAGGGCGCCGAGTCCGCGCCCGCGGAGGGCCCCGCCGGCGCCGAGGGCTCCGCCGGCGCCGAGGGCTCCGCCGGCGCCGAGGGCGCCGCGCCCGCCGAGACGCCGGAACCGGCCCTCACCCGCTGAGACCGGGGGCCGCGCCTTCCCGGCGCTCGGCCCCTTCTCCTTCCTCCCCACCCACCCGCGCGTTCCCGGCTGCCGCCGGGCGGGGCCCTGACACGGCCCCGGGCGGGTGGGTGGAGTCGTTTCCGCAGGCGGTTCTCCCGGACGTCGAAGCCCGTTTGTGCCCGTTGTTCGCCTGTTCATGTTTACTTCGCGCCGCAGGGCCCGTACTCTCCGGAGGAACCCACACACCCGGGCATACGGCAGGAGGCCCCGAGCCATGTACGCGCCAGAGCGGCAGCAGGAGATCCTGCGCCTGGCGAGAGAGGGCGGGCGCGTCGACGTGCTGTCCCTCGCCGCCGCGTTCCAGGTCACCGCCGAGACCATCCGCCGCGACCTGAAGGCCCTGGACCGGGCGGGCCTGGTGCGCCGGGTGCACGGCGGCGCCATCCCGGCCGGCCGCCTCGACTTCGAGCCGGACCTCGCGGAGCGCGAGAGCACCGCCGCCGACGAGAAGGACCGCATCGCCCGGGCCGCCCTCGCCGAACTGCCGCCCGAGGGCAGCGTCATCCTCGACGCCGGTTCGACGGTGGCCCGCCTCGCCGCCGCGCTGCCGCTGGAGGCGGAGCTCACCGCGGTCACCCACAGCCTCCCCACCGCCGCCCGCCTCGCCGACCACCCGGGCATCCAGCTCCACCTGGTCGGCGGCCGCATCCGGCACCGTACGCGCGCCGCCGTCGACGCCTGGTCCCTGCGCGCCTACGCCGAGATCCGCGCCGACGTCGTGTTCCTCGCCGCCAACGGCTTCTCCGCCGCGCACGGCCTGACCACCCCCGACCTCGCCGAGGCCGCCGTGAAGCGCGCCGCCGTCGCCGCCGCCCGCCGCGTCGTCCTGCTCGCCGACAGCGGCAAGTACGGCCAGGAGCACTTCGCCCGCTTCGGCGACCTCACCGACGTCGACCTGCTGATCACGGACACCGGCCTCGCCCCGGACGACGCCGCCGCCATCGAGCGCGCGGGCACGGAAGTGGTGCGCGCATGATCCTCACCGTCACCCCGAACCCCTCCCTCGACCGCGCCTACGAGGTCCCCGCCCTCACCCGCGGCGAGGTCGTCCGCGCCACCGGCGAGCGCATGGACCCCGGCGGCAAGGGCGTCAACGTCTCCCGCGCCGTCGCCGCGGCCGGCGTCCGCACCCTCGCCGTCCTGCCCCTCGGCGGCGCCACCGGCGCCCTCGTCGCCCGGCTCCTCGACGAGCAGGGCATCGACGTCGCCCCGGTCCAGGTCACCGGCGCCACCCGCGCCAACATCTCCGTCGCCGAGCCCGACGGCACCCTCACGAAGATCAACGCGCCCGGCCCCGCCCTCACCCCCGCCGAGAGCGCGGCCCTGCTCGACACCGTCGCCGCGCACTCCGCGGCCGCCGACTGGATCGCCTGCTGCGGCAGCCTCCCGCGCGGCCTCGCCCCCTCCTGGTACGCCGACGTGGTGCGGCGCAGCCACGCCGCCGGGGCCCGGATCGCCCTCGACACCTGCGGCCCCGCCCTCCTCGCCGCGCTCCCCGGCCGCCCGGACGTCGTCAAGCCGAACGCCACCGAGCTGGCCGAGGCCGTCGGCCGCCCCCTCGCCACCCTCGGCGACGTCCTCAAGGCCGCCGACGAGCTGCGCGAACGCGGCGCCCGCGCCGTCCTCGCCAGCCTCGGCGCCGACGGCCAGCTCCTCGTCGACGACACCGGCACGTACCTCGGTCGCGCCCGCGTCGACCTCGTACGCAGCAACGTCGGCGCGGGCGACAGCTCCCTCGCCGGCTTCCTCGTCGCGGGCGGCGCCGGACCCGCGGCCCTCGCCTCGGCCGTCGCGCACGGCGCCGCCGCCGTCCAACTGCCCGGCAGCGCCATGCCCACCCCGGCCGACCTCGCCCCCGGCGCCGTCACCGTCACCGACGAGGTCCCGCTCGACCTCGCCTTGACGGAGCCGGCTGCCTGAACGGGGGCGCGCTTTGAACCGGGGCCGCCTCTTGAGCCGGGGCCGTTTCCTGAACCGGGGCTGTCTCCTGAGCCGGGGCCGTTTCCTGAGCCGGGGCCGCCCAGCGAATCGGGCCCGTTTCCTGACTGGGACCGTTCCTTGCAGCCGGGGCTGCCCACCCAATCGGGCCCGTCTCCTGTCCGAGATCGTTCCCTGCACCCGGGGCTGCCCACCCAAGCAGGCCCGTCTCCTGAGCCGGGGCCGTCTCCTGAGCCGGGGCCGCCCAGCGAATCGGGCCCGTTTCCTGAGCGGGACCGTTCCCTGTACCCGGGGCCGCCCACCCAGGCGGGCCCGTTCCCTGACCGGGATCGTTCCCTGTACCCGGGACGGCTCCTTGCACCGGAACCGTTCCCTGCACCCGGGATGGTTCCTTGCACCGGGACCGCTCCCTGAACTGGGACCCCTCCTTGCACCGGGATCCCTCCCTGAACCGGCACCGCTCCCCGAGTCAGGCGTTGCCCGACCGGGCCCGTCCCCTGCACCGACCCCCGCCACCGCCCTCGCCCCCGTCCCCACCTCGCCCCCCTGTCCCCGGGCGGCACGCGCGCAAAGGAGCCCGCGATGAGCGAGAACCACGCCATGATCACCGCGGAGTTGGTCGACCTCGACCTCGACCGTTCCGCCGACACCAAGGAGGCGGCGGCCCGCGCCCTCGCCACACGCATGGCCGCCCTCGGCCGCGTCACCGACCTGGACGGCTTCCTCGCCGACGTCGCCGCCCGCGAGGCCCAGATGCCCACCGGCCTCGACGGCGGCATCGGCATCCCGCACTGCCGCAGCGCCCACGTCACCGAGCCCACCCTGGCCTTCGGCCGCAGCGCCGGGGGCATCGACTTCGGCGCCCCCGACGGACCGGCCGACCTGATCTTCCTGATCGCCGCCCCGGCGGGCGCGGACGACGCCCACCTGACGATCCTGTCGTCCCTGGCGCGGCAGTTGATGGACGAGGCGTTCACGCGGGCCCTGCGCGAGGCCCCCGACGCGGCGACGGCGGCGGCCCTGATCCGGGGCGACGAGCCCGCGCCCGCCGCACCCGCCGCACCCGCCACGGAAGCCCCGGCCGCCACCGCGGACCGGCCCGACACGGAGCCGCCCGCCGCGGGCGCCCCGGCCCCCACCCCGGACCGTCCGGACACCGACCGCTCGGACACCGGCCGCTCGGACGCCGATCACCCAGGCACCGGCCGCCCGGACACCGAGCCCCGAGAACACGAGCCCCCGTTCCGTATCGTCGCCGTCACCTCCTGCCCCACCGGCATCGCCCACACCTACATGGCCGCCCAGGCACTGGAGAACGCCGCGCGCGACGCGGGCGTCGAGCTCACCGTCGAGACCCAGGGCTCGGCGGGCTTCACCCGCCTCGACCCCGGGACCGTCGCACGGGCCGACGCCGTGATCTTCGCCCACGACGTCCCCGTACGCGACAAGGACCGCTTCGCGGGCAAGCCCACCGTCGACGTGGGCGTCAAGGCGGGCATCAACCGCCCCGCCGCCCTCATCGCCGAGGCCCGCGAGAAGGCCGCCCGCGGCGACGCCACGGCGGCCCCGGCCGCACCGAGCCCCGTCGACAACGCGGGCGACAGCGGCGACAGCTACGCCACCAAGCTGCGCACCTGGCTGATGAGCGGCGTCAGTTACATGGTCCCCTTCGTCGCCGCCGGCGGCCTCCTCATCGCCCTCGGCTTCGCCATCGGCGGCTGGAAGATCGACAAGGCCCCGTCGGTCGCCGAGCACTTCGTCTGGACCGACCACACGAGCTGGGCCGCCCTGCTCTTCCAGACCGGCGGCCTCGCCTTCGCCTTCCTCGTCCCCGTCCTCGCGGGCTACATCGCGTACGGCATGGCCGACCGGCCCGGTCTCGTACCGGGATTCGTCGGCGGTTCGGTCGCCGTCACCATCGAGGCGGGCTTCCTCGGCGGCCTCGCGGCCGGCCTGCTCGCGGGCGCCGTCGTGCGGGGCGTCCAGCGCGCCCGCGTCCCGGCCGTGCTGCGCGGCATCATGCCGGTGGTGGTGATCCCGCTGATCTCCTCGGCGGTGGTCGGCTTCCTGATGTTCCTGGTCGTCGGCAAGCCCATCGCCTCGCTCCAGAACGCCCTGACCGACTGGCTGGAGGGCCTCTCCGGTGCCAACGCCGTCATCCTCGGTGTGATCCTCGGCCTGATGATGTGCTTCGACCTCGGCGGTCCGCTCAACAAGGTCGCGTACGCCTTCGCCGTCGGCGGCCTCGCCCACCCCACCGACGGCTCGCTGAAGGTGATGGCCGCCGTGATGGCGGCCGGCATGGTGCCGCCGTTCGCCATGGCGCTGGCGACGACCGTACGGGGCCGTCTGTTCACCCGGACCGAGCGTGAGAACGGCAAGGCGGCCTGGTTCCTCGGCGCCTCCTTCATCACCGAGGGCGCGATCCCGTTCGCGGCCGCGGACCCGGTGCGGGTCATCCCCGCGTCGATGGCGGGCGGGGCGGTCACGGGCGCCCTGTCCATGGCCTTCGACTGCACGCTCCGCGCCCCGCACGGAGGTGTGTTCGTGGTGCCGCTGATCGGCCGGCCCCTGCTCTACCTGCTCGCCGTCGCCGCCGGGGTCTGCGTGTCGACGGCCGTGGTGATCCTGCTCAAGAGCGCCCGCAAGGCCCCGGCCGCACCGGAGGGGGACGCGGCGCGGTCCGCGGCGGACGAGCCGAAGGCCGCGGTCACCGCCTGAGCGGACCGCGTTCCCCGACGCCCGGGCGTGGGCATACTGCACTGGTACTGCGGCATGGGCGCCCGGGCACGGGCAGCATCCCGTGGGGGGCCACCGTGAGCCAGCTCCAGCAGAGCCACCTCAGCAGCCTGCTCGGCATGGTCACCGCACTCACCGAGCAGGCCCGCGCGAACCACGCCAAGGGCGTCGAGGCCGACCCCGTGCACCTGGCCGTCTACTCCGGCTTCCTCATCGAGACCGGCACGAGCATCCGCTGGCTCCTCGAACCCGCCCTGCTCGAGCAGGCTGCCGAGGCCGTCCACCGCCAGGCCCCCGCCGCGAGTCCCGCCCGCGCCGACGTCGCCGCCCGGCTGCTCGCCACCCTGTGGTCGTCCTGCCTCCTCGCGGGCGTCGACACCGAGGACTGGGACCGCGAGGCCCCCGAACTCCCCGGCATCTGCGTCCGCATGGCGGCCCTGGTGACGTCGGAGCGGTAGCGCGTGCGAGATGCGTCACTTCCGGCCCAAAGTCCCCTTAACGCCTCTGTTGTGGGGGTGGGCGGCTGTTGTCTACTGAGCCGCATGTTCGACGGTGCTTCGATCGTTCAGCAGACAGGCGTGGCGCTGTTCGCCGCCGCGACCGCCCTCTGGGCCCTGACCTTCCTGCGCATACGGCGCCTGCGCGCGGCCCCGGCGCCGGCCCCGGAAGGTCCCGCGCTGCGCTCGCTGCCCGGACAGTCCGGCCCACCCCGCGCGGAGTCCGTGGACCTGTCAGCGGCCGAACGAGCCGCGTTCGCCGGTCTGGTACGACAGTTCGACACGGGGCACGGCCACCGGGAGGACTGAACCCCCAGCAGTCCGACGGGAGCGGTCTGTCGGGGGCGGAGCGGTCCATCGGGAGCGGTCCGTGGGGAGCATGGGGCGGTCGGTCGGGAGCGGTCAGCGGCTGCGCGACACCGGGTACGTCCGCGCGCGGCGCTCCATCGCCGCGCGGGCCGCGGGCTCGCTGACGTACACCTCGCACATGTGCCGACCGTCGGCCGTCGCCGTGTGCTCGACCTCCCACAGGCTGACTTCGGAGCCGTCGAAGAGCAGGAACGCGTGCTCGTACAGCGAGAAGCCGAGCCGGGCCTCGCCGCTCAGCGCGGAGCGGCCGAAGGCCTGGGTGATCTGGTGCGCGAAGGCCGAGCGGAGCAGTCGCTCCATGTCCTCGCCGGGGCGGCCCGCGCCCGCCGGGTTCTCCGCGCGGCGCAGCAGCCTGCGGGCGTGGTCGGCCGAGTCGTCCGGCACGTACGTGTGCGCGGGCTCGTTCGCCGCCGTGAGCTGGAGGACGACGGGCAGGTCCCCGGCCGGGGTGTCGGGCGGCAGCGGCAGCCGGGCCGTGGCGACCCCGGCCTCCTCCTCGTCCAGGTACAGCTCGTACGTGGGCCTGCTGCCGGGGCCCGTGTTGTGCACCAGCTCCCAGAGGGTGAGCGCGCTGCCGTCGGCGAGCAGCCAGGTGTGGCGGTACGTCTCGCGGTGCAGGCCCGCGCTGTGGTGCGCGGAGTGCAGCGAACTGTCGTAGGCCAGCGCCTGGTCCAACCGCCGGAGCGTCACGTCCGGCAGGTCGAAGGAGTTCAGGGCGCGGCCGAGCAGTCGCTCGAGGTGCTCCTCTGGAGACAGGGGCTCGGGCGACTCTGGTGGTTCGTACGCGGTCTCGTACGGAACGCTCACGGATACTCCCGGATGCTTCCGGCGTTGCTGCATGTCACCTTGTGCGTGCATACCGTAGCCCCTGGGTCGGACATCATGTCCGGGAACAGGAAAACGATCGAGCCGCACGGCAAGTTCCCGTGCGGCTCGCTGCGTTGGCGCCGCGCGAGCGGCGCCCGGGGCGCCGCCCGCGCCCCGCGGACCTCCGTCGGCTAGACGGCGCTGCCCGCCGTCCACTCGCTCCACGACATGTTCCAGCCGTTCAGGCCGTTGTCGGGGGCGATCGTCTTGTCCGGCGAGCCCTTGACCGTCACGACGTCCCCGATGAGCGAGTTGTCGTAGAACCACTTGCCCGGGGTGTTCCCCTGCGCCCCTTGGACGTCCTGGAGCCCCACGCAGCCGTGGCTGGTATTGGCGCTGCCGAAGACGGAGGGCGAGCCCCAGTAGTTGCCGTGGATGAACGTGCCGGACGTCGAAAGACGCATCGCGTGCGGTACGTCCTTGATGTCGTACTCGCCGCCGAACCCGACCGTCGAGCCGTTCATCCGCGTCTGGACGAACTTCTCGGAGATCACCATCTGCCCGTTGTACGTGGGGTTCTGCGGGCTGCCCGCGGAGATCGGGATGCTCTTGATGACCTTGCCGTCCCGCTCGACCGTCATCTTCTTGGCGTTCACGTCGACGGTGGAGACCTGCGCGCGGCCGACGGTGAACGTGACCGTCTTGTCCTGCACGCCGGTGATGCCGTTGCCGCCCTTCACGCCGTCCAGGTCGATCTTCATCGTGACCTTGGAACCGGCCTTCCAGTACTCCTGCGGCCGGAAGTCCAGGCGCTGGTTGCCGAACCAGTGCCCGACGACCTTCTGCCCGCTGCTGGACGTGACGTTGATGTGCGACTGCACATCCTTCTTGTTCGTGATGGCCTTGTCGAAGGTGAACGACACCGGCATGCCGACGCCGACGGTGGTGCCGCCGTCGGGCGTGTAGGTGCCGATGAAGCTGTTCGCCGACGCCACCGTCGTGAACGTCGCGTTCTCCATGGCCGGGCGGCCCTCGCCGTCCTTGGCGTTGGCGGTGACCTTGTACTTCGTGCCGCGCTCCAACTGGGCCTTGGGCTTCCAGGTGGTGCCGTCGGCGGAGATGGTGCCCTCGACCGCGGCACCCGAGGTCACCTGCGTCATCTTCACGCTGGTCAGCTTGCCGCCCTTGACCTTCACGCCGGTGGCGTTGATCGAGGCGTCGGTCGCGCCGTCCTTGGAGGAGATGGATATCTGCGCCCCGGACGCGTCCTTGGCCGCCCCGGACTTCTTGTCGTCCTTGGCGTCGGCGTCACCGCCGCAGGCCGTGAGGGTCAGCGCGCCGACGGCCGCGAGCGCCGCGGTCGCCAGCAGGACCCGACGGCGACGACGGTGCTGTGGCTGCGCTGCGATGTCCGGCGTTGTCACGGGCTGCTCCCCATCAGTCTGTGTACAGCAGGATTCTTGGTGCGTGGGCGATCCGGTCCCGTACGGATGCCCGATGCGGATGTTCCGTACGGACGTCCGACGCGAAGGTCCGGTACGGATGTCCGGTACGGATGATGTCCGGTACGGATAAGGAGGCGTTCGGCGAGGGGACGGTTCCGGTGCTCGGGTGTGAGCGCCAGCACATGGCTGCGCCCGCGGCTGTTCTCGCGGCCCCGGGTCGGGCGGCGCCACGCCTCGCCTGCGGCGTATGCGCATGGGGCTTCGCCCCTTTCCCCCTTCTTTTGGCGCTTCGCGCCTCGTCCTCAAGCGCCGGACGGGCTGTTGAGGCCGGACCCGGTCTTGGTTTCGTAGAGGCTGCTGTAGGAGGGGTAGGTGCCGCCGGGGGTGGTGACCGGGGTTGCTGCCAGGAGGGCGCGGACGATGGCTCTCGTCACCGTGTCCGCGCCTGCCGCCAGGATGTCGTTGAGCGCCAAGGGGGCGGCGGCGTCGAGGGGACGCTCGCCGGTGGCCAGGGCGAACACCGTGTCGCCGTCGTTCAGCAGGTGCACCGGCCGCACGGCGCGCGCCATGCCGTCGTGCGACGTGCCCGCGAGCTTCTGGGCCTGGGCCTTGGTCAGCTCGGCGTCGGTGGCCACCACGGCGAGCGTGGTGTTCAGCGGCGGCTGTCCGTTGCGCGCCGCGGCCTCGGCCAGGCGGCGCCGCGCCGCCGCGTGGACCTCGGCCGCGGGCGGCTCCACCGGCGCCCCCTCGAAGAACCGCCCGTACAGCGCGCCCGTGGCCGGGTCCGTCCCTGACCCCGCCGCGTTCGCCACCACGAGGGCCGCGACCGTCACGCCCGAGTCCAGCACGGTGCTCGCCGTGCCGATGCCTCCCTTCAGTGAGCCCACCACCGCGCCGGTACCCGCGCCCCGGTTTCCCTCGGCCACCGCGTGACCGCTCGCCCGCGCCGCCGCGTCCTCCACCGCTGCCCGCCCCAGCGCCGCGTCCGGCCGCGCCCGGAAGCTGCCGCCCCGGCCCAGGTCGAACACGCACGCCGCGGGCACCACCGGCACCACGTGCGCCGGATCGGGCCCCACCCGCACGCCGCGGCCCTGCTCCTCCAGCCACGCCATCACTCCGGCCGCCGCGTCGAGGCCGTACGCGCTGCCGCCCGTCAGCACGACCGCCTCCACCCGCTGCACCAGGTTCCGCGGGTCGAGCGCGTCCGTCTCCCGGGTGCCGGGGCCGCCGCCGCGCACGTCCACGGCCGCCACGGCCCCGCCCTCCGGCGCGAGCACGACGGTCGTCCCGGTGAGCCAGCCGTCGCCCACGCGCTCCGCGTGCCCGACCCGGAGCCCGGCCACGTCGGTGAGCGCCCCGGCCCGGCCGGCCGGCGCCCCCGCCGCACGTGCGTCGGATGCGTCAGGTGCGTCAGGTGCCTCCGAAGTCGTCATGCGGCATGCGTACCACGGGTCCCGCCAGGAGGTGCGCGTGCGCTCGGGGCGGTTCGGCGACCGGGTCCGCGCCTGGTCCCGGTCACGGTGGCGGTTCCGGTGGCGGCTCCGGTCTCGGCCCCGGTCCCGGCCCCGGTGGCGGTGGTGGTCAGGTGGTGTGCTGCGTCCGCGCCGTCCGCGCCGTGAGCAGTACGCCGACCGCCACCGCGAGCGCGGCTACGATGCCCGCCGCCAGCACCGCCCAGCGGCCCGCGAGCGTGCACGCCAGGATCGCGAGTGCCGTGACCGGCAACACCAGTTGCTGGGCGAGGCCCACCTTGAAGTGCCGTGCGTGCAACAGCCACACCGTGAGCAGATACACCGCCGCCGGGATGGTCACCGCCGCCGACGCCGCCGTCTCCGAGACGTGCGCCTTGCCGACGGCCTGCTCCACCGCGACCTCGATCCCCGCGCCGATCGCCGCCGCCGAACCGAGGACCAGGTAGTGGCCGTAGCCCCACAGGAACGCCTGGCGGTTCGAACGCAGATGGCCGTGGATCGGCACCACGAAGTAGATCCACCACGCCGCGAAGACCAGCAGGAGCCCGCCGACGGCGATGGGCAGCAACTCGCCCAGCGCGTCGTTCTCGTCCAGCGCCGACTTCACCGCGACCGTCGCCGCGGCGATCGTCTCGCCGAGCACGATGATCGTGAACAGGCCGTAGCGCTCGGCGATGTGGTGCGGGTGCCACGGCGTCGTCCGCGCCCCTTCGGCGAGCGGCGGCACCGCCATCTCGGCGACCGCCATCACCAGGAACGTCCATGGCCGCGCCCCCTCCGGCAGCACCAGCAGCCCCAGCCAGCCCACTTGGCACAGCGCCACCCCGCCCGCGTACCGCAGCGCCGTGCGCCGCTCGGCCCCCGTGGAGGCGCCCGCCGCCCGCAGCCACTGCGTGATCAACGCGAGCCGCATGATCAGGTAGCCCAGCCAGACGGCCAGGAACTGATGGTCCTCGAAGGCCTTCGAGACACCGGCCGCGAGCACCAGGACCCCGGCGATCTGGAGCAGGGTCACCACGCGGTAGAGCGCGTCGTCGTTGTCGTACGCGGAGGCGAACCAGGTGAAGTTCATCCAGGCCCACCACACCGCGAAGAACACCATCGCGTAGTTGAGGACCCCCTCGCCCGCGTGCCCCTCGGCCACGGCGTGCACCAGGCGCACCCCGGCCTGGGCGACCGCCACCACGAAGCACAGGTCGAAGAAGAGCTCCAGCGGCGTCGCCGCGCGGTGCGGTTCCTCCCGCCCGCGGGCCACCATCGGGCGCAGCGGCGGGGGAGGGGCGGAGGGGCGGGGGCGCGGAGCGGGCATCGGGGACGTCATGGGGCAAATACAGCAGAGCCCGGCGGTGCGGCCGCCCGGATCGCACCGTGTCGGCACGCGAGCACCCGGCTGGAGGGCGGAGGCCGACCCCCTCCCCGCCGCCCTGAACGCAGCCCGGGCCCTGCTCCTGGCCCGAACGCCGTCCCCGGCCTCGGCTCCGGCCCTGCTCCCCGTCCCGGCCCCGTTGCGGTGGCCGCCGAGCGGGAAGGCGGTCGCCGCCCGGCACCGGGCGCGGGCGGACGTACGCTGGAGGTATGAGCACCGCCCCCGCCCCCGAACCGCGTGATCCCCGGAGCGCCGCGTCCCGGCGGACCGCCGGGAAGCCCGCCGACGCGCTGGACTTCGACGACCCGCTGTCGCAGCAGTCCTCGGACGATACGGATCGTGGGTGGGGTGAGCGGCCGTCGGCGAGCGGCGACAGCGCCGCCGACCTCGCCCGTTTCCTGGACGAGAAGCCGCCCCACCACATCTGAGCCCGCGCCGCTGCCCGCCACATCCGAGCCCGCGCCGCGCCCCACCGCATCTGAGCCCGCGCCGCGGCCCGCCCCGTCCGAGACCGCGCCGCTGCCCGCCCGGCGAGGGCCCGCGCCCGGGCTAGCGCGCCCCGCCGCCAGGCGGCCCGGTCTCCGGCCCCGGCCGCTCGTCCTGGGCCGTGCCGCCGCCCGGGCCCGCCTCGCCGGTGCCCGCGCCGCGCTGTGCGACCAGCGCGTCCCGGATCTGCTGGAGCACCTCCAGCTCCGTGACCTCGATGACCTCCCGCGTGCCTTCCTTCTCCGCCTTGCGCGCGGCCTGCCTGGCCAGGTACTTCGCCATCGGCAGGACCATCAGGAAGTACACGACCGCCGCGGTGATCACGAAGCTGAGCGTGGCGCTGAGCACCGAGCCCCACATGATCGGGATGCCCTTCACGGCTTCGCCGTTCTTCATCTCGCACGGGGCCTTGAGGCAGGAGCTGTAGTGGTCGAGGTTCTTCGTGCCGAAGGCCCCGACCAAGGGGTTGATCACGCCCTTCACCACGGCGTTCACGACGTTCGTGAACGCCGCGCCGATGACGACCGCCACCGCCAGGTCGACCACGTTGCCGCGCATCAGGAAGGCCTTGAAGCCCTGCCAGACGCCCGGTTCCTTCTTTTCGCTCACTACTAGGCCTCTCGTTGCACATGCGGGTTGTACGGCAAACCGCCTCGCAACCTACGGCAGCGCGTGGCAGCCCTGTCCACTTCCGTAATGCGAACGAGCGACTTGACAGGGCGTCAGCAGCCCGGAGGAGAGCGCGGCTCATCGCAGCGTCACCGCCAGGCGCGCGGTGGCGCTCGCCCCCGCGAGCCGTGCCGCCGTCCGGCGCGGCACGGAGAGGACGACCAGGGCCCCGCCCTCGGCCGTACCGTCGGCGACCTCAGGCACTTCCGTCACCCGGGCCGCGGAGGCGACGACGCGGGGTGCGCCGCGCCCGCCCAGCGCCGGGTCCTCCGCCGCGACCACGTCCACACGGTCCCCGGGGCGCAGCAGCCGCGCCGTCGCCGCGTCCGCGATCCGTACCGGCGCGGTCACCAGCCGTGGGGCGCGCCGGGCCCGGTCCCGGCCACCGGTGTCCGTTTCCGTCGTGGTCACGGCCGCCGCGGAGTCGCCGGGCCGCTTCCGCTCGGCGTCCGCCGGCCCGGCCGCCGCGAGCACGGCGGCGGTCAGCGCGAGTCCCGCGGCCATCGCCCGCCGCCGGTGCCGGGCGAGCCGCCGCAGCCGCTGCCGGCCGCCGCGCACGTGCAGCGGCGAGAAGTGCGGCACCTGGCAGGGCGGCGGCGGAGCACCCCCACCCCCGCCGCCGGGCCCCGGCGGCGCCGCCCCCGTGACCGGGCCGGATCGCACCCCGCCCGTGACCGGGCCGGATCGTGCCGCGCCCGTGGCCGGGTCGGACCACGCCGACACGGGCACGGGCGCGGCGGCCGGTGCAGGAATGTGTGAAGGGTTACGCGTCATGACGACCACCGCCCGCCGTGTGGATGCTCGGAGCCGAGGAACTCGGATTCCCCACCACGATGCGGGCCCGCCGCCGATCCCGCTCGGCCCCGTGCACTACCAACCGGTTGTGGACAACTCCCGCACCCGAAGGAGGAGTTCCGGCGCGTTCCGGCGCGCCGCACGACGGTCCGCCGCACCTCCAGCGGCCCCGCCGTCACAGCGGCTCACGGCGGCTCACGGCGGCTCACAGCGGCTCACAGCGGTACACAGCGGTACACAGCGACTCACGGCAGCGTGAACCCGGGCTCCAGCCCGCCCAGCGCCCCCGCACACAGGCAGTCCCGCTCCCCGGTCGCCGGAAGCCCGGCCACCGCGTCGAAGAGCACCGTCCGCAGCCGGCCCACGTTCGCGGAGAACACCCGCAGGACCTCCTCGTGCGAGACGCCCTCACCCGTGGCCGCGCCCGCGTCCAGGTCGGTGACCAGCGTCAGCGACGTGTAGCAGAGCTCCAGCTCCCGGGCCAGGGCCGCCTCGGGGTGGCCGGTCATGCCCACCACGGACCAGCCCTGCCCCGCGTACCAGCGGGACTCCGCGCGGGTCGAGAACCGCGGCCCCTCGATCACCACGAGCGTGCCGCCGTCCACCGGCTCCCAGTCCCGGCCACGCGCGGCCTTCAGCGCGGCGGCCCGGCCGGCCGGGCAGTACGGGTCGGCGAGCGACACGTGCACGACGTTCGGCACGGTGCCGTCGGGCAGCGGGACCCCGTCGAAGTACGTCTGCGCGCGCCCCGTCGTACGGTCGACGAACTGGTCGGGCACCAGCAGCGTCCCGGGCCCGTACTCGGCGCGCAGCCCGCCGACGGCGCACGGGCCGAGCACCTGCCGCACGCCCAGGGAGCGCAGCGCCCACAGGTTGGCGCGGTAGTTGATGCGGTGCGGCGGCAGATGGTGGCCGCGGCCGTGCCGGGGCAGGAAGGCGACGCGCCGCCCGGCTATGTCGCCGAGGAACAAGGAGTCGCTCGGGGCGCCGTACGGGGTGTCGACCTGCACCTCGGTGACGTCGTCGAGGAAGGAGTAGAAGCCCGACCCGCCGATGACACCGATCTCGGCCTGCCGCGCGTCCGCCGCACCCACCGCGTCCGCCGTGCTCGCCGTATCCACCGCGTCCGCCGCACTCGCCGTGTCCACCGTGTTCGCCGTGCTCACCGTGCTCACCGTGTTCGTCATGGCCCGCACCCTAGCCGCGTGGACATACCGCGCACATACCGCGTACAGCGCACGTACAGCGCACGTACAGAGCACGCACCCAGCACGTGCGTACAGCCCCCGGGCACGCCGAAGGCCCCGCCGTCCGGTGACGGCGGGGCCTTCGAAAGAGCGGGGAGCGAGCGTCGCCCGGCGGCAGCCGGGAGGGCCCCTCCGGGCCGGACGGTGCTACGCGGCCGAGGAGCTCGACGCGGCGGCGCTGCTCGACGTCTTGGAGTCCGACGAGGACGAGGACGACGAAGAAGACGACGAAGAGGAGTCGGACGAGGAGGACGACTTCGAGGACGACGACGCGGGCGAGCTGCTGGACGACGAGCCGCGGCTGTCGTTGCGGTAGAACCCGGAGCCCTTGAAGACGATGCCGACCGCCGAGAACACCTTCTTGAGGCGTCCGTCGCAGTTCGGGCACACGGTCAGGGCGTCGTCGGTGAACTTCTGCACCGCCTCGAGGCCCTCGCCGCACTCGGTGCACTGGTACTGGTACGTCGGCACTTGCTTCCTCCTGGCACTCTCACTCGATGAGTGCTAACGACGATCCATAGTGACGTATTCCGTGGGTTCAGTCCACTGCCACAGGTTCGCGGTGACCCACGCCACGTGCGACCGTGCGGCCCTGGCTCCGGGGGACGAGCCGCGAGCGCAGCAGCAGGAGGACGGCGAGGGCGAGCGCGGTGCCGCCCAGCGGCACGAGGAATCCCGCACCGTCCCAGAAGCGGTCCTCGAGCTGACCCGCGACCGTGACGGCGGCCGCCTGCCCGAGCGCGACCGAGCCGGTGAGCCAGGTGAAGGCCTCCGTACGGGCGCCCGGCGCGACCAGGCTGTCGACCAGGGTGTAGCCGGTGATCAGGGCGGGCGCGATGCAGACGCCGACGAGCAGGCCGAGACCGGCGAGCAGCGGCACCGACTGCGCGGCCCACAGGCCCGAGGCCATCAGGGTCAGCGCCACGTACCCGACGAGGAGCCGGCGCTGCGGCGAGACCTTCCAGGCGATGGCGCCGCAGACGACCCCGGAGAGCATGTTGCCCGCGGCGAACGTGCCGTACAGGACGCCGTTCAGGCCGGGCTCGCCGATGGACTCCGTGAAGGCGGCCAGGGAGACCTGCATGCCGCCGAAGACCGTGCCGATGCCGAGGAACGTCACGATCAGTACGCGCACACCGGGCACTCGCAGGGCCGAATCGTGGCCCACGCGCGCGTGGCCGTCGCCCGTGCCGGACGGCTTCGGCTGGGTGCTCTTCTGGGCGGCGAACAGCAGGCCGCCCACCAACGTCAGGCCGGCCTCGGTGAGCAGGCCCGCGGCCGGGGCGACGCCCGTGCACAGCGCGGTCGCCACCAGCGGGCCGAGCACGAACGTCAGCTCGTCGGTGACGGACTCGAAGGCGGCGGCCGTCTGCGCGAGCGGCGTGCCCTGGAGCTTGGCGCCCCAGCGGGCCCGCACCATGGGGCCGATCTGCGGCGTGGAGGCGCCCGTGGGCACCGCCGCGACGAAGAGGGCCCACAGGGGCGCGCCGGACAGCGCGAGCACGGTGAGGGTGACGCCTGAGGCGGCGTGTACGAGGACACCGGGCAGGAGCACGGCGCGCTGCCCGAACCGGTCGGCGAGCTTGCCGCTGAAGGGCGCGAACAGCGCCATGGAGACGCCGGTGACGGCCGACACGGCGCCCGCGGCGCCGTACGAGCCGGTGGTGTGCTGCACGAGCAGCACGATGGAGATGGTGAGCATCGCGAACGGCTGCCGCGCGGCGAAGCCTGGAAGCAGGAAGGTCCAGGCGCGCGGGGTGCGCAGCAACTGTCCGTAGCCCGGGCGGGATTCGGTGACCGTGGATGCCACGGCCCTTGCCTTTCTGCTGCCTGGTAGCGCGCCCGTGCGGGGGCGCCGAGAGCTGTCCTCTAGCGCAGAACTGCGGTAGATACCGGGCTGCCCACTGCGAGGGCGCCACGGCCGCCATACGGTCGCGCCAGCTCTGCGTCAGACAGAGTTGGTTCGATCAGGGTCGGTACGTGCGGCTCGGCACGCCCCGGACGGCGCTGTGCGGCGCCTGGCGGTACGCACCGAGTGCGCCTTCATGGTACAGGCGTGTGGCAAATGAGGCCTGCGTTCACAAGAGGTGAGACGCCCGCCACCTACGATTACGGCCGCCCTGGCCACCCCGGCCGCCCCGGCGCCCCCGGCGGCCCCACCGCCCCGGCCACCCCGGCGACCCGCTGCCCCGGCGGCCCTGCCGCCCCCGACCTTCGCCTCCGGCCACCCCCGCCACCCCGGCCCTCACCCCCGCCGCCCCCACCTCCGCCCCGGCCGTCCCCAGCCCTACCTCTGCCCCTCACGCACCCCCAGCCACCCCGCGAGCTTGCCGCCCTGCGAGACCGCGCGCAGGCGGCGTTCCGCGGCGTCGCGGGCCGGTTCCGTCGCCACCACCAGGAGCTCGTCGCCGCGGCGCAGCACGGTCGTCGGCAGCGGCACGAACGAGGTGCCGTCCCGGACGACCAGGGTGACGGCCGAGCCCGCGGGCAGCCGCAGCTCGTTGATCTCGACGCCGTGCAGCCGTGAGCCCTCCGGTACGGGTACGGACAGCAGGTGGCCGCGCAGCCGCTCCAGGGGGGCCGACTCGATGCCGAGGTCCGAGGGGCCCCCGCCCTTGCCGAGGCCGAGCAGCCGGGCGAGGCCCGGCAGCGTGGGGCCCTGCACCAGGGTGTAGACGACGACGAGGACGAAGACGATGTTGAAGATCTCCTCGTTGTTCTCGACGCCGTTCACCATCGGGATGGTGGCGAGGATGATGGGCACCGCGCCGCGCAGACCGGCCCAGGACATCAGGGCCTTCTCCTGCCAGGGCATCGAGAAGGGCAGCATGCTCAGGAAGACCGACACGGGCCGGGCGACGAGCGTGAGGACCAGCCCGGTGATCACCGCGGGCAGGATGTCGTCGAGCAGCGTGTGCGGCGTGACCAGCAGGCCGAGCAGCACGAACATGCCGATCTGCGCGATCCAGCCCACCCCTTCGGCGAAGCCCCGGGTGGCGGGCCAGTGCGGCAGCTTGGCGTTGCCGAGGACCATCGCCGCCAGGTACACGGCGAGGAAGCCGCTGCCGTGGGCCATGGCCCCGGCCGCGTAGGCCGCCACCGCGATGGCCATGACCGCGATCGGGTAGAGGCCGGACGCGGGCAGGGCCACCCGCCGCAGGCCGTAGGCGCCGAGCCAGCCCACCGAGAGGCCGATGGCGGCGCCGATGGCCAGTTCCAGGGCTATCTCACCGATCAGGACGTACCAGTGCTCCACGGGGCCCGCGGTGGAGAAGGCCACGACGAGGATCACTACAGGGGCGTCGTTGAAGCCGGACTCGGCCTCCAGGACGCCGGTCACGCGGGAGGGCAGCGGGACGCGGCGCAGCACGGAGAAGACGGCCGCCGCGTCCGTGGAGGACACCACCGCGCCGATGATGAGCGCCTGCCGCCAGTCGAGCCCCACCAGGTAGTGCGCTCCCGCGGCGGTGACACCGACGCTCGCCGCGACGCCCACGAGCGCCAGGGACGCCGCCGCGGGAAGGGCGGGTCTTATCTCGCGCCACTTGGTGCCGAGGCCGCCCTCGGCCAGGATCACGACGAGGGCGGCGTAGCCGATCACCTGGGTCAGTTGCGCGTCGTTGAACGTGACGTTGCCGATGCCGTCCTGGCCCATCACCACGCCGATGCCCAGGTACAGCAGCAGGCTGGGCAGGCCGCTGCGCGAGGAGATGCGCACGGCGACCACGGCGACGAGCAGGACGAGCGAGCAGACGAGCAGAAGCTGGTTGAGGTCGTGGACAGACAGGGGCCGTTCCTTCCGTCGTGCGAGCCATGTACTTCGTTACTTTACCTAAACTTTAACGCCCTCTTGACGCGTTTCCCGCGCCCGTCCCCCTCTGTCGACCACGCGTTCGATACTGGTTTCGGACACCGCGTCCGGGGCCGTATCCCGCTGCGCCTATGGTTGCTCCAGCACTCCCAGGACCCGCACAAGCACCGACCTGCCGCTCGCGAAGGACAGCAAGGACAGCGATGCCCTCCAACACCACCGCCTCTTCCGGCCGGAAGTCCGGCAAGAAGAAGGGGCGCCGAGCCCGACTGATCGTGATCGTCCTGGTCCTGGCCGTCGTGGGAGGCATCGGGTTCGGCGCGTACTGGAGCGTCAGCACCGTCCGCGCCTCCTTCCCGCAGACCAAGGGCACGATCGACATCGACGGCCTGAAGGGGCCGGTCGACGTCAAGCGCGACGGCAACGGCATCCCGCAGATCTACGCCGAGACCCCCGAGGACCTGTTCCTCGCCCAGGGGTTCGTGCAGGCGCAGGACCGCTTCTGGGAGATGGACGTCCGCCGCCATATGACCTCCGGGCGGCTCTCCGAGATGTTCGGCAAGAGCCAGGTCAAGACCGATGAGTTCCTGCGCACCCTGGGCTGGCACCGGGTGGCCGAGAAGGAGTACGACTCCAAGCTCTCGCCCGCGACGAAGAAGT
The DNA here is from genome assembly GCF_014656095.1 of Streptomyces longispororuber. Taxonomy (GTDB): domain Bacteria; phylum Actinomycetota; class Actinomycetes; order Streptomycetales; family Streptomycetaceae; genus Streptomyces; species Streptomyces longispororuber. Next base: position 10,990 of record NZ_BNBT01000091.1, on the reverse strand, counting down.
ACCTCCAGGCGTACGCCAAGGGGGTCAACGCCTATCTCGACGGCAAGCAGGGCAAGGACATCTCCCTCGAGTACGCGGCGCTCGAGTTCGAGAACGACTACAAGCCCCAGAAGTGGACGCCCGTCGACTCGGTGGCCTGGCTCAAGGCCATGGCCTGGGACCTGCGCGGCAACATGCAGGACGAGATCGACCGCGCCCTGATGACGAGCCGTCTCGGCCCGTCGCAGATCAAGGACCTGTACCCGGAGTACCCGTACGACCGGAACAAGCCGATCGTCCAGGAGGGCGGCTACGACGCCGTCACCGAGAAGTTCACCGACCGGGACGTGCCGGACAGCCAGTCGGGGACCGGCACGGGCGGTACGGGTACCGGCACCGACACTGGGACGGGTACCGGCTCCGGCGGTACGGGTACCGGCGGTACCGGTACCGGAGGGTCGGCGGGTACCGGCACCGGTGGCACGGGTACGGGTACCGGCGGCACCGGCACGGGTACCGGAGGCACGGGTACCGGCGGCACCGCCGGCACCGGTGTCGCGGGCAACGCCCAGGCCCCCAGCGGCTACCAGTCGCAGCTCTCGGGCCTCTCCGACGTGCTCGACAAGGTCCCGGACGCGGGCCTCGGCTCGAACGGCAACGGCATCGGCTCCAACTCCTGGGTGGTCTCCGGCGACCACACCATCACCGGCAAGCCCCTGCTCGCCAACGACCCGCACCTCGCGCCGCAGCTCCCCTCCGTCTGGTACCAGATGGGCCTGCACTGCCGGTCGGTCTCGGCGCAGTGCCCGTACGACGTCAGCGGCTACACCTTCTCCGGGATGCCGGGCGTGGTCATCGGCCACAACCAGGACATCGCCTGGGGCATGACGAACCTGGGCGCCGACGTCACCGACCTGTACCTGGAGAAGTTCACCGCCGACGGATACCAGTACGGCGGCAAGGTGAAGCCCTTCGTCTCCCGCGAGGAGAAGATCAAGGTCGCGGGCGGCAAGACCAAGACGATCACCGTCAGGGAGACCAACAACGGCCCCCTGATCTCCGACCGCGACGACGAGCTGGTCAAGGTCGGCAAGAAGGCCCAGGTCGACGCGGCGGCCCCGGACCGCGGCGACGGCTACGGCGTCGCGCTGCGCTGGACCGCCCTGGAGCCCGGCAAGTCCATGGACGCCGTCTTCGAGCTCAACCGCGCCAAGGACTTCCAGGACTTCCGCAAGGCCGCCCGCTCCTTCGAGGTGCCCTCGCAGAACCTGATCTACGCCGACACCGAGGGCCACATCGGCTACCAAGCCCCCGGGAAGATCCCCACGCGCGGGAAGGGCGACGGCTCCCTGCCGGCGCCCGGCTGGGACCCGAAGTACCGCTGGGACGGCTACATCGAGCAGGACGAGCTGCCCTGGGAGTACGACCCCGAGCGCGGCTACATCGTCACCGCCAACCAGGCCGTCGTCGACAGCAAGAAGTACCCGTACAAGCTCACGACCGACTGGGGCTACGGCGCGCGCAGCCAGCGCATCGAGGACCTGATCAAGGCCAAGACGAAGAACGGCGGCAAGATCTCCACGGAGGACATGCGGCTGATGCAGACCGACAACAGCAGCGAGATCGCACGCCTGCTCGTGCCCAAGCTGCTGAAGGTCGACATCGGCGACAAGCACGTCCGGGAGGCGCAGAAGCTCCTGGAGGGCTGGGACTACACCCAGGACGCCGACTCGCAGGCGGCCGCCTACTTCAACGCGGTGTGGCGCAGCATCCTCCAGCTCTCCATCGGCAACAAGCTGCCCAAGGAGCTGCGCGTCAAGGGCCAGTGCCTGAGCGTGAAGCCCGCCACCCAGACCGGCCCGGCCGACGAGGCGAAGACCGTGCGCGAGTGCGGCCAGCGCGACCCGGAGTCGGCGCAGCCCGACGGCGGCGACCGCTACTTCGAGGTCATCCGCAAGATCCTCGACGACGAGAAGAACGACTGGTGGAAGACGCCGGGCAGCCGCACGGACGCGGAGACCAAGAACCGCGACCAGCTCTTCGCGCGCGCCATGAAGGACGCCCGCTGGGACCTGACCGCGAAGCTCGGCAAGGACATCGACACCTGGACCTGGGGCCGTCTGCACCGTCTTGAGCTGAAGAACCAGACCCTCGGCACCGAGGGCCCGGGCTGGCTGAAGTGGGTGCTCAACCGCGGCCCCTGGAAGCTGGGCGGCGGCGAGGCCACGGTCAACGCCACCGGCTGGAACGCGGCGGGCGGCTACGGCGTCATCTGGGTGCCGTCGATGCGGATGGTCGTGAACCTGAAGGACCTCGACAAGTCCAAGTGGATCAACCTCACCGGCGCCTCCGGCCACGCCTACAGCGACCACTACACCGACCAGACGAGCAAGTGGGTCAAGGGCGAGCTGTTGCCGTGGTCCTACTCCAAGAAGGCGGTCGACGACAGCACCAGCGACACCCTGGTGCTGAAGCCCTGACGGGCGGATGACCACGGAAAGGGCCCTCCACGCGCGCGTGGAGGGCCCTTTTCGCGTCCTCGGCGGCCTGCCCGGGGCGGCCGGTCGCCGCCGGCGTCAGCCGAAGCGGCGCACCCCCGAGGGCGTCACGACGGCCCGCACCGGGCGGTCGTGCGCTTCCCTGGGGACGCGCACGACCACTTCCGTGTCGTACAGGAGCACCACGAGCGCCGGATCGGCGCCCGCCCGCTCCAGCCGGGCCAGCACGCGGTCGTAGGAGCCCCCGCCGCGCCCGAGGCGCATCCCGCGCTCGTCCACCGCGAGCCCCGGCAGGAGCACCGTGTCGGCCTCCAGGACGGCCTCCGGGCCGAGGCGCGGCCCGGTGGGCTCCAGGAGGGCGATCTTCCCCCGGTGCTGGACGCGGGCCAGCGAGTCGGGTCCGGCGTACGCCGCCCAGTCCAGGTCGTTGTCCGGGAGCAGCACCGGCAGCAGCACGCGGGTCCCGCGCGCGTGGAGGGTGTCCAGGAGCGCGCGGGTGCCCGGTTCACCGCCCACGGAGACGTACGCGGCGACCGTGCGGGCCGCGGCCAGCTCGGGCAGCTCCAGCGCGCGGCGGGCGAGGCGCGCGGCCGCCTCCTGCGCGTCACCCTCCGGCAACCGGCCCCTCACCGCGAGGATCTCTCCGCGCAAGGTGCGCTTGCTTCCCTTGTCCGAGCCGGGTTGGTCCATGGCGAACTCACACATCCTTCCTATTCCGCTCACATGTGGGCTGAATATTCCGGAGCCACCGATTCAACACATAGGCACCGGATATGGTGACGGGCATGACTGAGTCTCACCCCAAGATCACCAAGGCTGTCATCCCAGCAGCAGGTCTTGGTACGCGCTTCTTGCCCGCCACCAAGGCCACTCCCAAGGAGATGCTGCCGGTCGTCGACAAGCCGGCGATCCAGTACGTGGTGGAAGAGGCCGTCGCCGCGGGCCTGAACGACGTCCTCATGGTCACGGGCCGCAACAAACGCCCCCTGGAGGACCACTTCGACCGCAACTACGAGCTCGAGTCGGCCCTGGAGAAGAAGGGCGACGAGTCCCGGCTCGCGCGGGTCCGGGAGTCCAGCGACCTGGCCACCATGCACTACGTCCGCCAGGGCGACCCCAGGGGACTCGGTCACGCCGTCCTGTGCGCCGCCCCGCACGTGGGCCGCGAGCCCTTCGCCGTCCTCCTCGGCGACGACCTGATCGACCCGCGCGACCCGCTGCTGTCGCGCATGGTCGACGTCCAGGAGCAGCGCGGCGGCAGCGTCATCGCGCTCATGGAGGTCGCGCCCGAGCAGATCCACCTCTACGGCTGCGCGGCCGTCGAGGCCACCGACGACGGCGACGTCGTGAAGGTGACCGACCTGGTCGAGAAGCCGGAGCGGGCGGACGCCCCGTCGAACTACGCGATCATCGGCCGCTACGTCCTCGACCCGCACATCTTCGACGTCCTGCGCACCACCGAGCCCGGCCGCGGCGGCGAGATCCAGCTCACCGACGCGCTCCAGCAGCTCGCCGCGGACGAGAAGGTCGCCGGTCCGGTGCACGGCGTGGTCTTCCAGGGCCGCCGCTATGACACCGGCGACCGTGGCGACTATCTGCGTGCCATTGTCAGACTCGCGTGCGAACGTGAAGACCTGGGCCCGGACTTCAAGGCCTGGCTTCGCAGTTACGTCACCGAGGAGATGTAGCACGTGAGCAGCAGCGGCACGACGACGCACGACGGCACCCGGACGCCCCACGGGCAGGACACCGGCCACGGCGCCCCGGGCTCCGGCCGGGGCCCGGTCTGGTCGGTGGACGAGCACCTGGAGGACATCCTGGCCGCCGTCCGCCCGCTGGAGCCCCTGGAGCTCCAGCTCCTCGACGCCCAGGGCTGCGTCCTGGTCGAGGACGTCACGGTGCCCGTGTCGCTGCCGCCGTTCGACAACAGCTCCATGGACGGGTACGCGGTGCGGACCGCCGACGTCGCGGGTGCGGGCGAGGAGTTCCCCGCCGTCCTGACCGTCGTCGGCGACGTCGCCGCCGGGCAGGGCGAGCAGCCCACCGTCGGCCCCGGCCAGGCCGCCCGCATCATGACCGGCGCCCCGCTGCCGCCCGGTGCCGAGGCCGTGGTGCCCGTGGAGTGGACCGACGGCGGGCTCGGCGACGGCCCCGTCGCCGGCATGCGCGCCCACAGCGCGGCCCCCGAGGGCGCCTCCGGGGAGGTCCGGGTGTACCGCCCGGCGCAGGCCGGCGCGCACGTCCGCGCGCGCGGCAGCGACGTCCGGGCGGGCGACCGCGCCCTGAGCGCCGGCACGGTCCTCGGCGCCCCGCAGATCGCCCTGCTCGCGGCGATCGGCCGCGGCACGGTCACGGTGCGCCCGCGCCCGCGCGTGGTCGTCCTGTCCACCGGCAGCGAACTGGTGCAGCCCGGCGAGCCGTTGGGCACCGGCCAGATCTACGACTCCAACAGCTTCTCCCTCACGGCCGCCGCGCGCGAGGCCGGGGCGATCGCCTACCGCGTGGGCGCGGTCGCCGACGACGCAGAGACCCTGCGCGCCACCATCGAGGACCAGCTCATCCGCGCCGACCTGGTGGTCACCACGGGTGGCGTCAGCGTGGGCGCGTACGACGTCGTCAAGGAGGCCCTCTCGGCCGTCGGGGACCCGGACGACGAGGGGGGCCTCGGGGCGGGCGGCGGCGTCGAGTTCCGCACGCTCGCCATGCAGCCGGGCAAGCCGCAGGGCTTCGGCGCGATCGGCCCCGACCACACCCCGCTGCTGGCGCTGCCGGGCAACCCCGTGTCGGCGTACGTCTCCTTCGAGCTGTTCGTCCGGCCCGCCGTACGGGCGCTGATGGGCCTGCCGGACGTGCACCGGCCCACCGCGCGCGCCCGCCTGGAGGCCCCCGAGGCGCTCCGGTCGCCGTCCGGGAAGCGCCAGTTCCTGCGCGGCCGCCACGACGCCGCCGCGGGCACGGTGACGCCCGTCGGCGGCGCCGGGTCCCATCTCGTCGCCGCCCTCGCGCAGGCGGACGCGCTGATCGTCGTGCCCGAGGCCACGACGTCGGTCGAGCCGGGCGCCGAGGTCGACGTGGTGCTCCTGGGCTGACGCCCGCCCGGGGCGCGGCCCGGCCGCGCGGGGCCCGTGCCGCACCCGGCCCGGCGGGGGGAGAATGACCCGGCGGGGAAGCGAGCGCCTGGCTCGGGTGGGTCGGTCACGCGCGACGGGCGGGGGGTACGGTGTCGCGCACAGCAGGCCGCGCGCCCGCGCGGGGCCCGGACCAGGAGCGCCACAGCACATGAGCACCCAGCAGGGACTGACGCACATCGACGAGGCGGGCGCCGCCCGCATGGTCGACGTATCCGAGAAGGACGTGACCGCGCGGACCGCGCGCGCCGGCGGCCGCGTCCTGGTCGCGCCACGCGTGATCGAGCTGCTGCGCGGCGAGGGCGTGCCGAAGGGCGACGCCCTGGCGACCGCCCGGATCGCGGGCATCATGGGCGCCAAGCGCACCCCCGACCTGATCCCGCTCTGCCACCCGCTGGCCGTCTCCGGCGTGCAGGTCGAACTGTCCGTCGCGGACGACGCCGTGGAGATCACCGCCACGGTGCGGACGACGGACCGTACGGGCGTGGAGATGGAAGCCCTCACAGCGGTGAGCGTCGCCGCGCTCACGGTCGTCGACATGGTCAAGGCCGTCGACAAGGGGGCCGTCATCACGGACGTACGGGTGGAGGAGAAGACGGGCGGCAAGTCCGGCACGTGGACCCGCGAGGGAGCCGGGGCATGACCACCACGCCCGGCGCTCACGGCGCCCCCGCCGTAGCGGACGGCGCGGCGCGCGCCCCCTACCGCGCCCTCGTCGTCACCGCCTCCAACCGTGCGGCCGCCGGGGTCTACGCCGACAAGGGCGGCCCCCTCCTGGCCGAAGGGCTCGCCGCGCTCGGGTTCGCCGTCGACGGGCCCCGGGTCGTGCCCGACGGGGACCCCGTGGAGCAGGCGCTGCGCGCCGGGGTCGCGGCCGGCTACGACGTCATCCTCACCACCGGCGGCACCGGCATCTCGCCCACCGACCGCACGCCCGAGGCCACCCGTGCCGTCCTCGACCGCGAGGTGCCCGGCATCCCGGAGGCGATCCGCGCGTACGGCCGCGAGAAGGTGCCCACCGCCGCGCTCTCCCGGGGTCTCGCCGGGGTCGCGGGGCGGACCCTGATCGTGAACCTGCCCGGGTCGAGCGGCGGCGTGCGCGACGGTCTGGAGGTCCTGCGCCCGCTCCTCGTCCACGCCGTCGACCAGGTGCGGGGCGGCGACCACCCCCGGAGTGACGGGGGTGCGAGCTGAACGGCCCCGCCTGGCCCGCCGAGCTGACGGACGGTGACGTCACCCTCCGCCCCATAAAGCTGCGCGACCAGCGGGCCTGGCGCGAGGTCAACCGGCGCAACCGCGACTGGCTGCGCCCCTGGGAGGCCACGATCCCGCCGCCCGCGCCCGGCGGCCCGGCCGCCCACCGGCCGACGTACCGCCAGATGGTGCGGCACCTGCGGGCGGAGGCCAACGCGGGGCGCATGCTGCCGTTCGTCATCGACTACCGGGGGCGGCTCGTCGGGCAGTTGACGGTCGCCGGGATCACCTGGGGGTCGATGTGCTCGGGGCACGTCGGCTACTGGGTGGACGAGTCCGTCGCGGGGCGCGGGGTGATGCCGACCGCCGTCGCGCTCGTCGTCGACCACTGCTTCCGGACGGTGGGGCTGCACCGGATCGAGGTGTGCATCCGGCCGGAGAACGCGCCGAGCCGCCGGGTGGTGGAGAAGCTCGGATTCCGCGAGGAGGGGCTTCGTCCACGATATCTTCACATCGACGGGGCCTGGCGCGACCACCTCGTCTTCGCGCTCACCGCGGAGGAGGTCCCGGAGGGCCTGCTGCACCGCTGGCATCAGGCGCGGCCCCACCACACCGCGTAGCGCGGCGCCCACGCGGGGGCGCGGGCGCCGCGCTCACCAGGCGCTTGGGTGTGCGGACAGCGCGAGTTGGGGCGCGCCGCGCGCCCCAGGAGCGCGATGCTGCCTCTCTCATAATTGAAATACCTGTTCGAAAAAGCCTGATGAGCCCCCGTTAAAAGCCTTGGCGGACCGGCCTGTTGATCGCACCAGTCGCAAAAAAAGTTTGAGATATCAGCCAGATCGTGCGACACACCGGCCCAATTGGCGGATGGCCTCGACAAAACCCCTCTACCGTGTGAGGCGTGAGCAGCAGCGGCCTCTTCTACGCAGTCATCGTCGGGGCCTGGGCCGCCTACTTGGTGCCGATGTGGCTCCGTAGGCAGGACGAGCTCAATGAAGCCCGTCCGACGGAACGCTTCAGCACCGCCATCCGGCTGCTGTCCGGACGAGCGGGCATGGAGCGCCGGTACGCCAAGGACCTGCAGGCGCGCACGCCCGATCCGTCCGAGGAGGAGGAGTCGCGCGCCGACCCGGACGCCGTCACCGACTCGGTGGACGTCCGGGCCTTCGCCATGCTCCCCGACGAGGGGGTGGCGACCGAGCCCCGCGGCCGGGCGCCAGGGCGGCAGCGGACCCGGCCCCCGGCGGAGCCGTCACCGGAAGCCCAGGCGCCGGATCCCGTCCCGGAGGACGCGGAGGATCAGCGCGAGCACCGGGTTCCGGGTGCCAGGACCGCCGACCATCCGCAGCGCCAGAGCGCCCGGCCCCCGGCCCCCGGCCACCCGGCGCCGGGGCGGCAGGGCGACGAGCGGCAGGCCGGCCGGCGCGCCGCCGAGGCCGCCGCGCGGGCCAGGCGCACGAAGGTGCTCGCGCGCCGGCGCCGCACCACCGTGATGCTCTTCCTCGCCTTCACCCTGGGCGCGGTCGTCGCCGCCGTCGGCGGGGTCGCGTTCCTGTGGGCGCCGGGTGTGCCCGCGGCGCTGCTGAGCGCGTACATCGTCTATCTGCGGCGCCAGGAGCGGCGACGGTTCACATACGTGATGGACCGGCGCCGCGCCGAGGCCGCCGCGCAGCGGCTGCGCGAGCGGCAGCCGCACCGGCACGAGCAGGAGACCGAGCCCGCCGAGCCGGAGCTCGTCGCGGAGCCCGAGCCGGGACTCGCCGCGCTCGCCGCCGACCGCCGTGCGCTGGTCGAGCAGACCGACCACGCCGAGTGGGTCGACCAGCAGCGCGAGCGGCGCACCCCCGGGCAGGGCGAGAGCTGGGACCCGGTCCCGGTGCCGCTGCCGACCTACGTGACGGCCCCGGTCGCCCCGCGCGCCACCGGCAGCGTCGACCTGGGCGCGCCCGACACCTGGAGCTCGGCCCGGTCGAGCACGGTGGAGCCGGCCGCCGGGGAGGCGGCGGAGCACCCGGCGCCGGAGGGGCGCGCCGAGCCGGAGAAGCCCGATGCGCGGCCCGCGACCGCCGACGACGCGCGCAGCGACGCCCCCCGCGCGGCCTCCGCCCGCCGCTCCCGCGAGCGCGGCCGCACCCCGCTCTTCGACCAGTACGACGACGCGGCGGACGGGCGCCCCCGCGCCGCGAACGAGTGAGCCACGGCACACCCGTGGTGCCTGCGCCCTCCCGGTGGCTGACCAGCGGGGGAACGGATTTCCAAGCACCCGGGTGGGGGTGCTAGAGTTTCACTCGTTGCAAGGGCCTGTGGCGCAGTCCGGTAGCGCACCTCGTTCGCATCGAGGGGGCCAGGGGTTCAAATCCCCTCAGGTCCACTGCACATGAAGATCCCGTCCGATCGAAAGATCGGGCGGGATCTTCGCGTTGCGCGGCAATGCCCTGGAGCCGGAGCTGGCGCCGGAGCCGGAGTCGGCGGGGAGCGTTCGAGCAGGGGCCCCCGTCGCCCCGCGGGATCGGCGGCCCGCGGCGGGGACGGGGCGGGCCCTGCGGACCGCGAGGGGCGTCAGCGGAGGGGCTTGGCGTAGCAGCGGCTCAGGGCGTGGAAGCGGTAGTAGCCGAAGCGGGGGCAGAGGTCGTAGCCGCTGGAGGTGTACAGGCCGATCGCCTCGGGCTGCTTCGTGCCGGTCTCCAGGACCATCCGCAGCCGCCCCGCCTCGCGGGCGTCCTCCTCCAGCGCGGCCAGGATGCGCCGCGCGAGCCCGAGGCCGCGCGCCTCCGGGACCACGTACATGCGCTTGATCTCGGCGTCGCCGTTCTCGTAGCCCTCGCCGTTCTCGTCCATCGTGCGCCAGCCGCCCGTCGCCACCGGCGCGTCCGCGGCGTCGTACGCGATGAGGTACAGGCCGCGCGGCGGCCGGAACATGGACGCGTCGAGGGGCGTGACGTCGCCCTCGTCGCCGTAGCGCTCGGCGTACTCGGCCTGGACGCGGTCGTTGAGCTTGACGGCGTCGGGGTGGTCGAAGGCGACACGGCGTATGTTCATGTCGTTCATCGTATCCTTATGCGGTGGAGCGGGTGCGGGAGTCTCTGCGGAGCCGTGTCCAGTGTGCCGGTAGGGTGCCGGGATGCTCACTGTGACCTCCGTGAATGTGAACGGGCTGCGGGCGGCCGCCAAGAAGGGGTTCGTGGAGTGGCTCGCCGGGACCGGCGCCGACGTGCTGTGCCTGCAAGAGGTGCGCGCCGAGCCGCAGCAGCTCCCGGACGAGGTCCGCGCGCCCGAGGGCTGGTTCGTGACGCACGCCCCGGCCGCGGCGAAGGGCCGCGCCGGTGTCTCGCTGTACACGCGCCGCGAGCCGGAGCGGGTGCGGGTCGGCTTCGGGTCGGCCGAGTTCGACGGCAGCGGGCGCTACGTGGAGGCGGACCTGCCCGGCGTCACGGTGGCGAGCCTGTATCTGCCCTCGGGCGAGGTCGGCACCGAGCGGCAGGACGAGAAGTACCGGTTCATGGGGGAGTTCCTGGCGTACCTGAAGGAGCTGAAGGAGCGCGCCGCCGCCGACGGGCGCGAGGTCCTCGTCTGCGGCGACTGGAACATCGCCCACCAGGAGGCGGACCTCAAGAACTGGCGGGGCAACAGGAAGAACTCCGGGTTCCTGCCGGAGGAGCGCGCCTGGATGTCGGACGTCTTCACCGCCTACGAGGACGTCGTGCGCGCCCTGCACCCGGATGTGGAGGGTCCGTACTCGTGGTGGTCCTACCGGGGGCGCGCCTTCGACAACGACACGGGCTGGCGCATCGACTGCCACGTCGCGACGCCCGGGCTCGCGGGCCGCGCGGTCAAGGCCTGCGTGGAGCGCGCCGCCACGCACGCCGAGCGCTGGTCGGACCACGCCCCGGTGACCGTCGTCTACGCCTGACGCCCGCGGCGCGCCGCACCGACGGCGCCTGGTCCGCCGCCCCCGAACGGGTCGCGCCCCGGTGAAAGTCCGGCGCGGCACTGTCCCCGCGCCGGGCGCCGTGGCAGATTGCGGTCGCGTATATGACGAGTACGTCAACCGCCTGCCGGGTGGGGGGACTTCATGGCTGCTGCCGGACTGTCCAGACGTGGGTTCCTGCTGACGGCGGCGGCCGTCGCGGGCACGGGCGCGCTGGGCGCGTCGCCCGCCGGGGCCGTGAGCGGCGGCGGGTCGCCCGCCGG
>NZ_BNBT01000090.1 GCF_014656095.1 Streptomyces longispororuber | reverse complement strand
GGGCTTCGCCGACCCCCAGGCGGGGTGGAACGACAACTCCGAGGCGCAGTACCGCCTGGCCCGCGCGCTGCGCGCCCGCGGCGTCGGGGCCGAGGACCTCGTCGCCCTGGCGCTGCCGCGCTCCGCCGACACGGTGGCCGCCCTCCTCGCCGTCCTGGCCGCGGGCGCCGCGTTCCAGCCCCTGGACCTCACCCACCCGCCGGAGCGGCTGCGCGAGCTGCTCGACGACACCCGGCCCGCGCTGGTCCTCACCGACGGCACGCCCTGGACCACCCTCTTCGACGGGACCGCCGTCCTGCCGTACACCACCCTGCTCGACGAGGCCGCGGACCTCTCCGGCGCGCCGCTGCGGGACGCCGAACTGGCCGTGCCCCGCCACCCCGAGCACCTCGCCTACGTCATCCACACCTCCGGGTCGACCGGCCGCCCCAAGGGCGTGCTCGGCCGGGCAGGCGCCCTCGCCGCGCTCCTGCACCACCAGCGCTCCACGGTCGTCGCCGAGGCCGAGGGCGCCACCGGCAGACCTCTGCGCGTCGCCCACACCTACTCGTTCGCCTTCGACTCCGCCTTCGACCACCTGGTGTGGCTGCTGTGCGGGCACGAACTCCACCTGTACGACGCCGAGACCGCGCGCGACGCCGACGCCCTGCTCGCCGCGTACGCCCGCGACGGCGTCGACGTCGTGGACACCACGCCCTCGATGGCCGCGCCACTCGTCGACGGCGGCCTCCTCGACCGGCGCCCCGCCCTGCTCGTCCTCGGCGGGGAGGCCACCCCGCCCGCCCTGTGGCGGCGCGTGGCCGCGTCCGGCGTCACCGCCCGCAACATGTACGGGCCGACCGAGGCCACCGTCGACGCCACCACCGCGCGGATCGACGGCGAGGCGCCCACCATCGGCCACCCCCTCGCGGGCACCCGCGTGTACCTCCTGGACACCGCGCTCCAGCCGGTACCGCACGGCACGCCGGGCGAGCTGTACCTGGCCGGACCGCACCTGGCCCGCGGCTACCTCGGCCGGCCCGGGGCGAGCGCCGAGCGCTTCGTCGCCGACCCGTTCGGCGCGCCGGGCGAGCGGATGTACCGCACCGGCGACCTGGCCCGGTGGGTGCCCGGCCGCGGCCTGGAGTACCTCGGCCGGGGCGACGGACAGGTCAAGATCCGCGGCCACCGCGTGGAGACGGGCGAGGTCGAGGCCGCGCTCGGCGCGGTGCCGGGCGTCACCGCGGCCGCCGCCGCGGTCCGCTCGGGGCGCCTCGTCGGCTACGTCGTCCCGGGCCCGGGCGCTCCGGCCGCCGGGGACGCCGGGGTTACCGGTGCCTCAGAACCGACCGGGCACATCGGGCTCACCGGGCACACCGGGCTCACCGGTAAGGACGTACGCGCCCACCTGGCCGGGCGGCTGCCCGAGCACATGGTGCCCGCGGCCGTGGTGGTGCTCGACCGGCTGCCGGTCACGCCCAACGGCAAGCTCGACCGCGCCGCCCTGCCCGCGCCCGCGGCGCCCCGGGGCGGCCGGGAGCCGCGCACCGACCGCGAGCGGCTGCTGTGCGCGGTCCTCGCCGAGGTCTTCGAGGTCGAACGGGTCGGCGTCGACGACGACTTCTTCGCCCTGGGCGGCGACAGCATCACCGCCATCACCGTCAGCAGCAGGCTGCGCGCCCGCGGCCTGGAGCTGCGCCCCCGCGACCTCCTCGCCCGCCGCAGCTTCGCCGCCCTCGCCGCAGGGGCCGCCCCGGTGCAGGACACCGCAGGACCGGTGGACGACCCGACCGGACCCGTGCCCGCTCCGCCGATCGTGCGCGCCCTGCTCGACCCGCACCCGGACGTGGAGACCGTCGCGGGCTACGCCCAGTGGACCGCCCTGCGCGTCACCGGCCTCACCCACGCCGACCTCGTCACCGGCGTGCGGACCGTGCTCGTCCACCACGACGCGCTGCGGCTGCGGGCCACCGGCGACGGCCTCGACGTGCTCCCGCGCGGTGCGGTGCGCGCCGCCGTGGAAGAGGCCGAGGACCAGGACGTGACCGCCCTCGCCCGCCGCCTCGCGGACGAACTGGACCCGCGTACGGGCGACTTGCTGCGCGCGGCCCTGGTCCGCACCGGCGACGGCGGTCCGGACCTGCTGGTCGTCGTCGTGCACCACCTCGCCATGGACGGCGTGTCCTGGCGCGTCCTGCTGCCCGACCTGCACACGGCCTGCGCGGGCGGCACCCCCGCCCCGGTCGGCGCCTCCTGGCGGCGGCACGCCACGCTCCTCGCCGAGCAGGGCGCCACCGGCGCGCGCCGGGGCGAACTCGCCCACTGGCGCACGGCCCTGGCCGCCGCGACCCGCCTCGGCCCCCGGCCCCTGGACCAGCGCCGCGACACCGTCGCCACCGCCCACCGCTCGGTCACCGTGGCCTCGCCCGAGGTCACCGAGGCCCTGCTGACCACCCTGCCCGCGGCCTACCGCGCGGGCGTCGACGAGGTGCTCCTGGCCGCGCTCGTCCTCGCCCTGCGCGACCACGGCGCGGGCGGCGGCGCGGTGACCGTCACCCTGGAGGGCCACGGCCGCGAACACCTCGACCTGGCCCGCACCGTGGGCTGGTTCACCAGCGAGTACCCCGTCCGCGTACCCGCCACGGGCGACGTGGGACGCGTGCTGCGCGCCGCCAAGGAAGCCCGCCGCGGCGTCCCCGACGGCGGCGTCGGCTACGGCGTCCTGCGCCACCTCGACCCCGAGGCCGGACCCGAGCTGGCGGCCACCCCGCCGCCGGACGTGCTCCTCAACTACCTGGGCCGGTTCGCCCCGCTGACCGGCACCGGCTGGCACCTGCCCGAGCGGGACGCCTTCGCGGTCGTCGAGCCCGCCGCCAAGGCCCTGGAACAGGTCCTCGCGCTCAACTGCTTCGTCCATGAGGGAGACCTCGCGGAGGAGTACGGGGCCGCCCACGCAGACGGCCACGAGGAGAGCGCGCCCCGCCTCGCCGTCGAGTGGACCGCCGCCACCGAGGTGCTCGGCACCGACGCCGTGGCCGCCCTCCAGGACTCCTGGACCCGGGCCCTGGACGCGCTGGCCGCGCACGCGCGCCACACCACCGGCGGGCTCACCCCCTCCGACCTGCCCTTCGTCGACCTCGACCAAGACGCCATCGACGCCCTGGAGCGCACCGGCGGCAGCGGGCGCCTCGGTCGTGTCGCCGACGTCCTGCCCGCAACCCCGCTCCAGGTCGGTCTCTCCTTCCACACCCTGGTCCGCGACGACCACGACACCGACGTCTACGTCGTCCAGGCCGTCACCACCCTCGTCGGCGAGCTCGACCCGGACTGGATGGCCGAGGCGGCGCGCGAACTCCTGCGCCGCCACCCGGCGCTGCGCGTGTACCTGGCCGCGGCCGGTGACGACGTCGTGCAGGTGGTCCCCGCCGACGTCACCCTGGACTGGCGCCGGGACGACGACTTCGCCGCGGCCGCCCGCGCCGACCTGGAGCGGCCCTTCGACCCGGCCCGGCCGCCGCTGATCCGCTTCCTGCTGTCCCGCGTCGGCCCCGACGAGCACCGGCTGGTCATCACCAACCACCACGCCCTGCTCGACGGCTGGTCCATGCCGCTGGTCGGCCGCACCCTCCTCGCGCTCTACGCCGAACTGGGCGGCGGCCCCGCCGCCCCGGCCGCCCCGCCGCTGTCGGAGTACTTCCGCTGGCTCGCCGACCGCGACCACGAGGCGGCGCTGGACGCCTGGCGCACCGCCCTGGCCGGCGTCGACGAGGCCACGCGCCTCGCCCCCGCGTCCACCGCCACCGGCGTCGAACGCCCCGGGCGCGTGAGCCTCGGCCTCGGCCGGGAGTTCAGCGACCGGCTGCGCTCCTTCGCCCGCGAGCAGGGCGTCACCCTGACCACGGTCCTCCAGACGGCCTGGGGCCTGCTCCTGGGGCGCCTCACCGGCCGCCGTGACGTCGTGTTCGGCTGCCCGGTCTCCGGACGGCCCGCCGAGGTCGACGGCGTCGAGGCGATGATCGGCCAGCTCGGCACCACCGTGCCCGTCCGGGTGCGCCACACCCCCGGCCGCTCGGTATGCGACCTGATGGCGGACGTGCACGCCGAGAGCGTGGCCCTCGCCGAGCACCACCACGTCGGCCTGCCCGGCATCCAGCGGGCCGTCGGCATCGGCGAACTCTTCGACACCATGCTGGTGATGGAGAACTTCCCGCTCTCCAGCCGCAAGCGCACCCCGCTCGCCCCCGGGCTCGACCTCGCGGGCGTCGACATCACCGACGCCACGCACTACGCCCTCACCGTCATCGTCATCCCCGACGACGAGATCACCCTCGGCCTCGGCTACCAGCCCGGCGCCTTCGCCGAGTCCACCGTGCGCGACTACGGCCGCTGGCTGCTGCACCTCCTGCGGGAGATCACCGCCGACCCGGACCGCCCCGCCCTCCGACTCGGCACGCTCGACGCCGACGAGCGCGCCCGGATGCTGCGTACCGGCACGGAGGTCGTCCCGGCCAAGGCCCGCGGCCCCTGGCTGGAGGAGTTCGCCGCCTGGGTGCGCCACAAGCCCGACGCCGAGGCCCTGGTCTGCCGCGACCGCGCCCTCAGCTACGCCGAACTCGACCGCCGGGCCAACCGGCTCGCCCACGCCCTGATCGCGCACGGCGTACGCCCGCAGGACCCGGTCGCGGTCCTGCTCGGCCGGGACGTCGAGATGACCGTGGCGCTGTTCGGCGTCGCCAAGGCGGGCGCGGTGTACGTACCGCTGGACCCGGCCTACCCGCGCGAGCGGCTCGCGTACATGCTCGACGACATCGCCCCGGCCGCCGCCGTGACCACGGGGGCCGAACTCCCCGCCGCGCGCGACATTCCGGTGCTGCGGCTCGACGACCCGGCCACGCTCGCCGACGTCCCCGACACCGACCCCGTCCAGGCCCGCGCACGGCTCACCGAGGACGCGCTCGCCTACGTCATCTACACCTCCGGCACCACCGGGCGGCCCAAGGGCGTCGGCGTGACCCACCGCGGCGTACCCGACCTGATCGCCCTCCAGGAGGAGGTCGTCGGCGTCACCGAGCACGACCGGTACCTGCACTTCGCGTCGACCAGCTTCGACGTCGCCTTCTGGCAGACCATGGTCCCGCTGCTCTCCGGCGGCACGTCCGTCATCGCCCCCGAGGAGGTGCGCGTCCCCGGCGACGAACTCCTCGACTACATCGCCGAACACCGGGTGACCGGCGTCAACCTGCTGCCGTCGTTCCTGGCCGCCATGCCCGACGACCGCACCGTCCCCGACGACGTGTTCTTCGTCGTCGGCGCCGAACGCCTCGACCCCGAGCTGGCCCGGCGCTGGGGGAGCGGCCGCAAGGCGCTGTTCAACGCCTACGGGCCCACCGAGGTCACCATCAACTCCGTGACCTGGCACTACGACCCGGACGACCCCGGCCCGCTGCCGATCGGCCGCCCCGACCCCCACGTCCGCGCCTACGTCCTCGACGGCGGGCTCCAGCCCGTCGGCACCGGCGTCACCGGCGAGCTCTACCTCGGCGGCCCCAGCCTGGCCCGCGGCTACCTCGGCCGCCCCGCCCTGACCTCGGAGCGGTTCGTGGCCGACCCGTTCGCCGCGTCCGGCGAGCGGATGTACCGCACCGGCGACCTGGTGCGCTGGCGCCCCGACGGCCAGCTCGTCTTCCTCGGCCGCGTCGACCACCAGGTCAAGATCCGCGGCTTCCGCGTCGAGCTGGGCGAGATCGAGTCCACGCTCACCCGCCACCCCGACGTGCGCGCCGGAGCGGTGCTCGTGCGCGACGACCGGCTCGTCGGGTACGTCATCCCGACCGACGGCGCCGACCTCGACCTCACCCGCGTCCGCGCCCACCTGGCCGCGGAGCTGCCCGACCACATGGTGCCCGCGGCGCTCGTGGAGCTGGACCGGCTGCCGCTGAGCCCCACCGGCAAGCTCGACACCGCCGCCCTGCCCGCCCTCGAGGTGGCCGCGACCGCGCGGCGCGCCCCCGCGACCGAGGCCGAGGCCGTGCTGCTCGACGTCTTCCGGGACGTCCTCGGCACCGACGACATCGGCCCCGACGACGCCTTCTTCGCCCTCGGCGGCGACAGCATCGTGTCCCTGCAAGTGGTCTCGCGCGCCCGCCGCCGCGGGCTCGGCCTGACCGCCCGGGACGTCTTCGAGGGGGAGACCGTCGCCGGGATCGCCGCCCGCGCCCGCACTTTGGACGCGGACACCGGGCCCGCGGTCGGCGACGCGCCGCTGACCCCGCTCATGCGCGACCTGCTGCGCCGCGCCGGGAGTGCCGCCGACGGCTTCTGCCAGTGGGTGGAGGTCTGCGTCCCGCCGGGCGGCGACGAGGCCGGCTGGCAGGCCGCGCTCGACGCGGTCCTCGCCCGCCACGACGTGCTCCGCGCCCACCTGGCCGACGACGTGCTGCGCATCCCGCCCGTCGGCGCCGTCACCGGCGCCGACGTCCTGACCCGCGTCCGGGCCGGGGACGACCCGCGGACCCAGGTCGACACCCACGTCGCCGCGGTCCGCGCGGCCATGGACCCGCGCACCGGCCCGCTGCTGCGCGCGCTGTGGGTGGACGCGGGGCCCGCACGCCCGGGCAGGCTCGTCCTGGTCGCCCACCACCTGGTCGTGGACGGCGTGTCCTGGCGCGTCCTGCTCGACGACGTACGCCACGCCCACTCCGGCTCCGCGCCGGCCCGCCACGGCCAGTCGTTCCTCGGCTGGGCCAGGTCGCTGCGCGCCGCCGACCGCGGCGCCGAACTGCCGCACTGGCGGCGGATGACCGCCACCGAGGCGCTCACCCGCCCGCTCGACCCCGCCCGCGACACCGTGGCGACGGCGGCGCACCACGAGCTCCGGCTCGACGCCGACGCCACCCGCGCCCTGATCACCACCCTGCCCGCCGCCCACCGCACCACCCCCGACGCCGTGCTGCTCACGGCGCTCGCCCGGGCGGTACGGGACTGGCGCGGGACGCCGGACCTCCTCGTCGCCCTGGAGAGCCACGGCCGCCCGCCGCACGTCGACCTGTCCCAGACCGTCGGCTGGTTCACCGCCGTGCATCCCGTACGCCTCCACGCCGACGACGACGTCCCGGCGGTCAAGGAGCGTCTGCGGGCCCAGGGCGACGGCCTCGGCCACGGCATCCTCACCGCCGCGGGCCTGCTCGACCCCGCCCGGCCCGAGGTCGCCTGGAACTACCTCGGCCAGTTCCCCGGCGCCCCCGACCGGGAGACACCGTGGCAGGCGCCCCCGGACGCCGACCCGCTCGGCTCCGGCGGCACCGGCGACCTGCCCCTGCCGCACGCCCTGATGGTCAACGCCCTCGTGCGCGACGACGCCCTCGGCATCCGGATCACCTGGCCGTCCGCGCTGTTCACCGCCGCCGAGATCGAGGACCTCGCCGGACACCTGCGGACCGCGCTCCTGCGCATTGCCGCCGCACCGGAGCTCACGGCCCTCGGCGGGCGTGCGGTCGCCGAGGTGCAGCCGCTCACCCCGCTCCAGGAGGTGATGCTGCGCCACGCGCGCACCGAGCGCCCCGACCCGTACACCGTGCAGTCGGCGTTCTCCCTCGCCGGGCCGCTCGACACCGACGCCCTGCGCGCCGCGGGCACCGACCTGCTGGCACGCCACCCGAACCTGGGCGCCGTGTTCCCCGCGGACCTCGCGGTGCTCCCCGCGGCGCCCCGCCCGGACTTCCGGGTGGTCGACGGGCCCGCCGACGCGGCCCTCGCGGCCGACCTGGCCGAGCCGTTCGACCTCGCCGAGGGCCCGCTCGTCCGCCTCACCGTCATCCGCCGCGCACCAGAGCTGAACGACCTGGTCCTGACCACCCACCACGTGCTCTCCGACGGCTGGTCGGCGCCGCGCATCCTCACCGAGCTGTTCGCCCTCTACACCGCGCGCCTCCAGGGCCGGGAGCCGGACCTGCCCGCACCCGTGCCGTTCGGCACCTACCTGAGCTGGCGCGCCGACCACGAGCCCGACCTCGACGCCTGGGCCGCCGAGCTGGACGGCCTGCCCGAGGGCGACTACCTGGTGGGCGCCGCCGAGCCCGGCGCGGCCTGGCAGGAACCCGAGGTCATCGCGTTCGACGCGGCCCTCGTGTCCGGCCTCGCCGACCTCGCCGCCCGCCACGGCCTGACGCTCAACACCCTGGTGCAGGGCGCCTGGTCGGTGCTCCTGGCGCGGCGCTCGGGCCGGGCGGACGTCTGCTTCGGCGCCATGGTCGCCTGCCGTCCCCCGGAGCTGGCGGGCGTGGAGGAGATCATCGGCCTGCTGGCCAACACCGTGCCCGTACGCGCACGGCTCACGGGCACCCTCGCGGAGGCGCTCGCCGCCCTCCAGTCCGGCCAGCGGGCCCTGGTCGAGCACCACCACGTGGCCCTGACCGACCTGGAACGGCTCACCGGACGCCACCGGCTCTTCGACAGCCTCGTGGTGTTCGAGAACTACCCGGTCGACCCGGAGCGCCTGCGCGCGCCCGCCCCCGGCCTCACCGTCGTCGGCACCCGCTTCCGCGAGTCCACCCACCACCCGGTGACCCTCACGGTCATGCCGGACGGCGACGGCTGGACCGGCGTGCTCGCCCACCGCGCCGGGGTGGACACCACCGGGCTCGCCGAGCAGCTCCTCGACCTGCTCCGCACCCTCGGCGACCACCTCGACACCGACGTACGCGCCCTGCTGGAGACCCGATGACCGGCACCGCCGCGCCGCCCGGCGCCCGGATCGACGCGCCCCTGCTGCGGATCGCGTTCATCCTGGTGCTCGGCACCTTCATGGCCACGGTCGACGCCACCATCGTCAGCGTCGGCATCGACACCCTCGCCGACGACTTCGGCGCTTCCCTCACCGAGATCCAATGGGTCTCGACCGCCTACCTGCTGGCCGTCGTGGCCGCCGTGCCCGCCTCCGGCTGGCTCGCCGACCGGTACGGGGGCCGCCGGACGTGGCTCGCCGCCGTGGGGGTGTTCCTGCTCGGCTCGGTGCTCTGCGCTCTGGCCTGGTCGGCGGCCAGCCTGATCGCGTTCCGCGTCCTCCAAGGGCTCGGCGGCGGACTCCTGCCCGCCACCGGGCAGGCGCTCCTCGCCCGCGTCGCGGGCAAGGAGCGCACCGGCCGGGTGATCAGCGTCGTCGCGGTCGTCCCACTCCTGTCGCCCGTGCTCGGGCCGCTCGCCGGCGGCTCCCTCCTCGGTGTGGCGCCCTGGCCGTGGCTGTTCCTCGTCAACCTGCCCATCGGCCTGGCCGCGATCCTGCTCGCCCGCCGCCACGTGCCCGAGGTGCCGCCGTCGCCCCGGCGCGCCCCCTTCGACCTGCGCGGGGCGGCCCTGCTCTCGCCGGGCCTCGCGGTGCTCGTGTTCGGCCTGACCGAGGTCTCCCACGGCCGCGCCCTGCCGGCCGCCCTCGGCATCACGGCGGGCCTGGCGATGCTCGCCGCGTTCACCGCGCACGGGCTGCGCACCCGGGGGACACCGCTGATCGACCCGCGGCTCTTCGCCCGGCCGCCGTTCGGCGCCGCCGCCCTCGCGCTGCTCGTCCTCGGCGCGTCGGTGTTCGGCACGATGTTCCTGCTGCCGCTGTACTTCCAGACCGGCCGGGGCCTGTCGGCGTGGGAGGCCGGACTGCTGCTCGCCCCGCAGGGCCTCGGCGCGGCGGCCGGGTCGGTGCTCGTCAACCGGGCCATCGACAAGGCCGTACCCCGGACCCTGGTGGTCACCGGCATCGCGCTGATCCTCGCGGGCACGGTGCCGTTCACCCAGCTCGGCCACGAGCCCCCCGGCGCCGTCATCGCCACGGCGCTCGCGGTCCGCGGCGTCGGCATGGCCATGGTCGGCGCGCCGGTCATGAACATCGTCTACAGCCGCATCGAACCCGCGCAGCTCCCGCGCGCCGCCGGAGCGCTCAACATGCTCAACACCGTCGGCGGTTCGGTCGGCACCGCGGCCCTCGCCGTGGTCCTCCAACAGCGCCTCGAAGCCCGGGGCCCGGACGTCTCCGGGGCCTTCGGCGACACCTTCTGGTGGGTGCTCGGCTTCTGCCTGTTCGCCGCCGCGGGAGCCACCAGGCTGCCGCGCACCCCAAGAAGCCCTGAGTAGGTGTCTTTGAACTCTGGCCGTGAGGCGGGGACGGCTGGATGATCTGCGGTGTGAGGGCTGGCGGGGCGGCTCGGCGGTATTGCCGGGAGTGTGGTGATGCGCTGCCGGTGACGATGGCGGCGGCTGCGGTGTTCTGCTCAAGTCGGTGCAGGTCACGGCGGTGGCGGAGGATGCGGCGGACACGGTTGCGGGTGGCTGCGATCCAGCGGGGTGAGCAGGCGGAGTGTCCGGTGTGCGGGCGGTCGTGGACGGTGGGGGTGGAGCGGGCGAAGTCAGCACGGTACTGCTCGGACCGGTGCCGTGTGCGGGCCTGCCGGCAGCGGCGGGCGTCGCGTTTGGGTGTTGCGGAAACGCCGTAGGCGAACGCCTCGCCCATCTCACCAACACCCGTGATTTTACAGGGCGTTGGGTCGCCTATGGGGGTGCTTCTGGTGCTCCGGGGGCGCGCTCTGTCTGCGCCGGGCGGGTGGTCGGTGACCGGGGTCGGTGTCCCTTTTCGACCGGTTGCATCCTGGGCGGCCGGGCCGGGCCCCGTGAGGGCGGTGGTTGCCATGACCGAGGTGAAGGACCGGGTCGGGAACGTCACCCGGCAGCGTTACGTACAGCTCGTCGTGCAGGCCAAGGAGCTGATCGCGCAGGTCGCCCGCGCCCAGTTTTCCCTGGGCGACATGGCCTTGGAGATCGAGCCGATGCGCCCGGTGGGCGGGTCGGTGCCCACCGGGACGGATGATCTGTTCACGGTGGCGGAGTCGCTGCAGCTGTTCGCGGACGATATCGGCGTGGAGCGGAGCACGGTGGAGGACTGGCGCTATACCGCCAACCGGTGGCTCACGGGCAAGCGCAAGGAGGGGGTGTCGTTCACCGTGCACCGCATCCTGGCCTCGGTGGCGGATGAGGCGGAGCGGTGGGCGGCGATCGAGGACGCGCCGTTCAATCCGCGCACCGGAGCGAGGCAGTGGACGCCGGACGGCGCCAAGCGCGTGGTGGGCCAGCGCGTCGACCGGCCGGTGACGGTGGATGAGAAGGTCGCAGCCGTCGCCGACCTGACCCGGGATGACGAGGTCGCCGCCCAGGTGGCCACCGATCTGCTGAAGCGGCCGACGGTGAGCGAGCACGTCCCTCCGGCCGAGAAGATGCGGGTGGTCACCGAGCTGACCCGCGACGAGGCCACCGCGCAGGAAGTCACCCGGGACCTGCTGCGCCGGCCGGCCGTGGCCCGCTCGACGATGCGGGACGACACCACGCGGATGCTGGTCAACCGCGCTCAGTTCGACAACACCGCTGAGAGCCGCGAGAAGATCCGCGAGCGTGTCCCGGCCGTCCGCAAGATCGAGCACACGCTGGAGTACGTCGATCTGGTGGGATCCTGCCACGGCTTCGTCGCCACGCTGGGGCGGCTGGTGCCCAAGATGCGCGGCCAGCAGTTCACCGACGACGAACGCGCGACCGTGCGGCGTCAGCTGGCCCGGGTCCGCACCGCGGCCGACTGGCTGGAGGGGGCACTCGAGCACGGCGAGTTCACCCTGGACGAGCAGCTCACCCAGCTCCTGAAAGGCGAGTAGGCCATGCCGCGGCGCCCGCCGCGGCCGCGGGAGGCCCGGCCGTTGTCCGAGCACTACGGCGACCTGGTCCGCGTCGCGCTGATGGAAGCCAGGCCCGCGGGCCTGCACACCTACCAGCTCATGGTGGCCACCCGCCTGACCCGCTCCCAGGTCGCCCGGGGAGTGCGGCATCTGCGCGATGTCGGCGCCGCCGAGCGCCTGACTCCGATCATCTGGCGGCGCAAGGACGGCTACAT
Source organism: Streptomyces longispororuber (assembly GCF_014656095.1). GTDB lineage: Bacteria > Actinomycetota > Actinomycetes > Streptomycetales > Streptomycetaceae > Streptomyces > Streptomyces longispororuber. Next base: position 23,282 of record NZ_BNBT01000090.1, on the reverse strand, counting down.
GTTCTCCGAGGACCCAGCGGACTGGATCGAGTACGAGAAGAAGCAGCTGGCGCAGATCCTGGGACGGCTGACCCGGATGATCACGGGGACGCTCGATCCGCACCTGGCCCGCTACCCCGACGACGAGTGGGCCCAGCTGGTCACCGACCAGCTCACCGGGGTCCGCTCGACCCTGGCCCAGCTCTCCAAGCCCTCCCGCTCCTGACCCGAGCCCTGCCATGCCGACCGCTGCCCGCCACCGGCCCCGCCGCTACCCTTCCGACACCACGCTCGCCGAGTGGGCCCTGATCGAACCGCTGCTACCGGTCGAGGCATGCCGGACCAAGACCGGCGGGCACCCCGAGAAGTGGCCCCGGCGCCAGATCGTGGACGCCATCCGCTACCTGGTCGACAACGGAACGAAATGGCGGGCCCTGCCTGCGGATTTTTCGCCCTGGCAGACCGTGTACGGATTTTTTGCGCGATGGAACCGGGCGGGTGTGGTCACCTTCATCCGGGACCAGCTGCGACGGCACATCCGCGCCGGCACGGGCCGCTGCCCCTTCCCGGTGACGCTGATCGTCGACTAGCAGTCGGTCAAGGCGGCCTCCACCGTCGGCCGGGACAGCCGCGGCTATGACGCGGGCAAGAAGACCAACGGACGCAAGAGACACATCGTGGTCGACACCCTCGGCCTGCCCGTGATGATCACGGTGACGGCCGCAGACGTCCGCGACGAGATCATCGCCCGGGACCTGTTCTGGCGGCTGCGGCTCACCCACCCCCAGATCACCCAGGTCTGGGCGGACACCGCCTACGCCCGTGACCTGCTGCCCGCCTGGACCGCAGGCCGCCTCTGGATGTCCCTGCGGCCCGTGCTGCGGCCCAAGAGCTCCACCGGCTTCGTCGTCCTGCCCCGGCGCTGGAAAGTCGAACGGTCGATCGGCTGGATCATGAACGCGCGCCGCAATGCGCGCTTGCCCCAGCATGCCGAAGCTCACCTGAACTGGGCCTTCATCACCCTCTTGACCCGGCGCCTGACCCGCAAAGGCCCTCACACGGACAGATGGACGAAGAAACCTCGCCCGGCCGCCAGCTGAGCCGCTAGCTCACACCGCGCACAGCGACGCCCCTGCCCCACCGCCCCTGCCCACCCGGCAGCACGCGGACGTCCCGGGGCCGGCCCGCGGTACACCCTTGGCGGGTTTACGAGGAGGCAAGGAGATTGTCATGCCGCTCGTGAGCACGCCCCTGCGCGCAGTCCAGGTGGTACTGGTAGCGGTAGGTCTCCTCGCACCACGTCAAGAACCCGTCCGTCATATGGGGCAGAGACATCGCGCACTGCCGTGCCGCCGTGATGTGTCCCGGATCGACACCTGCGGCAGCAAGTTCGCCCGGCAAGCGGCGTTCTGCATCACGAAAAGCGTCCATGGTCACGGCTAAACGCTGCAAGGCGTAGTCGACCGCTTGTGCCGTGGACAGGCCGAACTGTCGTCCCGCCACCAGAACCAGATTGTTGATCTCCCCGGAGGCAGCCTCTGCGGGGTGCGAAACCAGGTCATTGCCCAAGGCAAACACCATGACAATGGCATCCACCGCATTCCGCCATACTTCGGTGACGTATACTTCAGCCGGCAAGTCGACGGATTCCTCAAGCTCGACCAGCACCGCGTAGAAGTCGATCCCGACACTGAGCCGCCGCACTGCCGAATACTGCTCAACGGTGAGGTGAGGCTCCGCCAGCAAGGAACACTCCTGGCACATGCCCTCCAGGTACCGCTCCACGTTGCGGCAAAACCGCTCCCACTGCTGCGGAGACATAACCGTGCGAGTGCGGTCGCACAGGTCGGCGGTGGCCTGCACGAGGCCTGCCGACATGCCCTCGTCTCCACCCGCAGCCGCCTCCGGTGCCCGGCCTTGGCTGAGCACGGGCCGAAGCTGGGACATCGCCTGCGACCACGCTCTTGCGTCGAGGCCCAGGACGCGGGTGTGCTGGTCGTCCGTCAAGAACCCCCAGGCAATCCACTGCGCACACAGGGCGAGGATCTCCGCGGCGGAGCGCGGGTAGGCATAGCTGGCACAGTTCCCGTACCGCATGCGGCTGAAAAGCTCTTCGTCTCCGACGATGCCGTACTGCACCGCCCAGTTGCGGGTCTGCTCCTCGGCATATGCGGCGTGCGGACTGGACGCAGGTGGCGCCTCTGAGCAGAAGCGGGGTATCTGAGTCGGCTGCATGGTGACTTCCTCTCATTTTGGCCGCGCCGGAGTGCAACCCGCCAGGGGGCGTTCCTCCAGCCAAACCTCCGCTTCGGCTACCAGAAAGCCCTGTGCGGCCTGAGCTGTGTGCACGTGTTGAATTCACACGCCTTTGTCAGCGTTACTCCACCTCACGGCCGGAGTTCAAAGACACCTACTGAGACGGCGGCCGGGCGGCCCAACCACCCGGCCGCACCCGGACGTCCCCCCGTTCCTGGCCGACCTCCGCGGCGACGTCCGTACCCGGTACGAGACGGCCGTGGCCCGGGCCGGGACGCAAGCCGGACAGCGCCCAGGGACGCAGCTTCCTCAGTTTCCGGCTTCCCCCCGCGAGCGCTGTCTCGTCCGGGTGGGATGCCGCAGACCCTGCTCCTTCACCGGCCGGTGCGATCAGCCTGCCTCCGACCCCGCGCGCTCGCCGCTCAGCCGTACGGTCAGACGCTCCCGCAGCGCGACACCCTCCGCCCCCGGCAACTGCTCGTACACGACGAGAGCCTCGGCCCAGCAGGTCCGGGCCGCCGCTTCGCTGTTCCGCCTGGACCGCTTCGCCCGGCCCGCGCTCGTCGCCGCCCACGAGGCGGTCCGGTCCGCCGGGCCGCATCCGGCCGCCGGGGACGGGGCTCGCGTCGGCGTCGTGCTCGGCACCGGTCCGGGCGGTGCCGCGGGCGGGAGGAGCAGGCCCGGCGCCTGCGTCCTCGCGGGCGGTACGGAGGCGCCCCTGACGCCCATCACCGTGGCCGACTTCCACCACCTCGGTGTGCTGTCCCGGTGCGGTGACGACCCCGCGCCCCTTCGACGCGGCCCGGGACGGCTTCGTCATCGCCGGGGTGGCCGCCGTCCTGGTCGGGTGGGCCTCCACCACCGACGCCCACCACCCCACGGCACCGCACCCCGAGGGCGCGGCCGCCAAGCGAGCGGGCGGCTCAGTGAGGCCCCTCCCCGTCCAGGTCGCCGGGGGCGAGGTCCGGGCGCAGCCGGTGCCACACCGGCTGGCGCAGCAGGCCGGTGCGGGTACGGGTGGAGTAGCTGATCTCCGCGACGAGGCGGGGCAGCACCCAGTGGGCCTCGGCGCCGCGTGCGGGGGGAGGGGGCGTGAAGGGGCAGGTGTCCTGGGCCGCGACGGCGAGGAGCTCGGCCAGGTGGGCGCGTTCGCGCTCGCTCCACCCGGTGCCCACCGCGCCGATGTAGCGCAGCGCCCCGTCGCGGACCTCGCCCACCAGGACCGCGCCCGGCAGCCCGCGCAGCCGCCCCTGCCCCGGCAGCCAGCCGCCGACGACCGCGTCGACGGTACGCACGTTCCGCACCTTGACCCAGGCGCGCGAACGCACCCCGGGCTCGTACACCGAGTCGAGGCGCTTGAGGAGGATGCCCTCCAGGCCGAGCGAGCGGGTCAGTTCCAGCGCCTCCCGGCTGCGCCCGGACACCGAGGACGGCACGGACCAGGAGGGCCCCGGAGCCACCAGGCGCGTCAGGTGCGGGCGCCGCTCGGCGTAGGGCAGGGAGGTCAGGAGCCGCCCGTCGAGGAACATGACGTCGAAGAGGACCAGGTGGGCCGGGGCCTCGGCGGCGAGCCGCGCCGCCCGCCCCGGGGACGCGGCCAGGCCCATGCGCGGCTGGAGGCGGGCGAAGTCGGGTCTGCCCCGCTCGTCGAGGACCACGATCTCGCCGTCCAGGACCGCCGGTGCGCCCACGCTGTCGCCGAGCCCGGCGAACTCGGGATAGGCCGCGGTGATGTCGGCCCCCGAGCGCGAGCGCAGCAGCACCGAGCCGTCCCCGGCCAGGTACACCACCGCCCGCTGCCCGTCGTACTTCGTCTCCGCGCTCCACAGGTGCTCGGCCCGCGGCGGGGGGAGCGGGCCCGTGGAGGCGAGCATGGGGTCGATGCGCGGCAAGGCGGCCATGATCCAGCCATGGCCGGGCCGCCCCGCCCCCACACGCGGACGGCACGGGTGTCGCCCGGACAGGCCAGCGGCGGGCGGCACTCATCAGGTCCGGGCACCCCCGGGTCGTGGGGGGGGCAAACAAAAGGCGAGGGATATCACCCTCCTTGATGAAGGGGGATCGATTCAGCAGCCACGTTCGGGTGACTCGGCACGGCTCATCGGGTGCGACGGCAGACACTGACTGAGAGTCCATCCGGCTGACTGAGAGTCCATCCGGGTCAGAGGCATACTTCGAGGGACAGGGGACGCTCATGCGCCGTATCGCCGTGACAGTGGGAGCCCTGGCGGCTGCCGTCACGCTGGCTTTCGGCACCACCGGCTCCGCGTACGCAGCAGAAGGCGTATTGGTCGTCGGCGGTGTCGCGTACGTGGACCCCAGCCGCTGCTACGACACGGATGCCCGGCCCCTGACGGTCGACAACCACACGGATGAGGTCGCACTCGTCTTCTCGGGGCCGGACTGTACGGGCACCCTCCTTGAGCTCGTCGCTCCGGGCGAGAGCACCGTGTCGGAGTTCGGCACGAGCGTCTACGTCGATTGACCAACGCATCGGCGGGGCGGGCGGAGCACGTGAGCCGTGTGCGACGACGCTCCGCCCGCTCACCGGCAGCCCCTGCGGAGCGGGCGGCGCCGTACGCAGGCCCCGCGCGGCAGCGCCCAGCGCGGGGCAGCGGTGAGCCCAAGCGGCGGTGCGCGGGGGAGTGGGCCCCGTCCGCTATGTGAACGGCTGTTCCCCCGCGGCGCGGGCGCAACTAGGCTGACCGCGCAACTGGTTCGCCCCGTCAGCCGGACGGGCGCGTCGTAAGAGGGAACCCGGTGGGAATCCGGGACTGCCCCGCAGCGGTGAGAGGGAACGACCGCCGTCATACGCACTGGGCCCGACGGGCCCGGGAAGCGACGGCCAGTAGGAGCCCGCCCGCCTTCAGCCGAAGGCGGCGGACGCGCCCCCGAGTCCGAAGACCTGCCCGTTGCCCGTGCGCGGACCCCCGCGCGCGGACATCCCGGTGACCTCGAGGGCGGGTCGGCGACCACATCCGGCGGGCAGCCACGCATTCCGGCGTGCCGCGGCCCGACCGGTCCGTCACCCCTTCGCGCGTTCGCGCGCACGTGCTCCGCAGCGCGTTCCCTCGCCCCGCCGCCGGGACCGTACGCCACACGCTCGCGAAGGAGAGTCACGTGACAGCGAAGTCCGCAGCCGCGGCAACACGGGCCACCGTGTACGGCTACCCCCGCCAGGGCCGGGACCGGGAGCTGAAGAAGGCCGTCGAGGGCTACTGGAAGGGCCGGGTCACCGCCGAGTCCCTGCACCGGACCGCACGGGAGCTGCGCCGCGCGAACTGGCGGCAGTTGACCGAGGCCGGGATCCACGAGGTGCCGACCGGCGACTTCTCGTACTACGACCACGTCCTGGACACCAGTGTCATGGTCGGTGCCGTCCCCGCCCGCCACCGCGCGGCCCTCGACGCCGACGCGCTCGACGGGTACTTCGCGATGGCCCGCGGCACCCAGGACGCGGCGCCCCTGGAGATGACCAAGTGGTTCGACACCAACTACCACTACCTGGTCCCCGAGCTGGGGCCGGACACGGTGTTCACGGCCGACTCCGGCAAGCAGGTCGCCGAGCTCTCGGAGGCCCTCGCGCTCGGCCACACCCCCCGCCCGGTCCTGGTCGGGCCCGTCACCTACCTGCTGCTCGCCAAGCCCGCCCCCGGCGTCGACCCCGGCTTCGCGCCGCTCACCCTCCTCGACCGGCTGCTGCCCGTGTACGCGGAGGTCCTCGCCGACCTGCGCGCGGCCGGCGCCGCCTGGGTGCAGCTCGACGAGCCCGCCCTCGTCCAGGACCGCACCCGGGCCGAACTGGCCGCCGCCGCGCGCGCCTACCGCGACCTCGGCGCCCTGACCGACCGGCCCAAGCTCCTCGTCGCCTCCTACTTCGACCGGCTCGGCGAGGCCCTGCCCGTGCTCGCCCAGGCACCGGTCGACGGGCTCGCGCTCGACTTCACCGGGGCCGCCGCCGCGAACCTGGACGGCCTCGCCGCCGTCGGCGGACTGCCCGGCAAGCGCCTCGTCGCGGGCGTCGTCGACGGCCGCAACGTCTGGATCGACGACCTCGGGCGCTCCCTGAGCACGCTCGGCACCCTGCTCGGCCTCGCCGGCCAGGTCGACGTGGCCGCGTCCTGCTCGCTGCTGCACGTACCGCTGGACACCGCACCCGAGCACGACATCGACCCGCAGATCCTGCGCTGGCTCGCCTTCGCCCGGCAGAAGGCCATCGAGGTCGCCACCCTCGCCCGTGGCCTCGCCCAGGGCCCCGACACCATCGCCGCCGACCTCGCCGCCAACCGCGCCGACCTCGCCTCCCGCGCCGCCTCCCCGATCACCCGCGACCCGGCGGTGCGCGCCCGCACCGCCGCCGTCACCCCCGCGGACAGCCGCCGCCGGGCGCCGTACAAGCAGCGGGCCCGCGCCCAGCGCGCGCACCTGGACCTGCCGCCGCTGCCCACCACCACGATCGGCTCCTTCCCGCAGACCGCCGGCCTGCGCGCCGCCCGCGCCGACCTGCGCGCCGGACGCGTCGACACCGCCGCCTACGAGGAGCGCATCAGGACCGAGATCCGGGACGTGATCGGCTTCCAGGAGAAGACGGGGCTCGACGTCCTGGTCCACGGCGAGCCCGAACGCAACGACATGGTCCAGTACTTCGCCGAACAGCTCACCGGCTACCTGGCCACCCGGCACGGCTGGGTCCAGTCGTACGGCACCCGCTACGTGCGGCCGCCCGTCCTCGCCGGGGACGTCTCCCGGCCCGGGCCGATGACCGTGCGCTGGACCTCCTACGCCGCCTCCCTCACCGACCGGCCGGTCAAGGGCATACTCACCGGGCCCGTCACCATGCTCGCCTGGTCGTTCGTCCGCGACGACCAGCCCCGCGCGGAGACCGCCCGCCAGGTCGCGCTCGCGCTGCGCGACGAGGTGCGCGACCTCGAAGCCGCCGGCACGTCGGTCATCCAGGTCGACGAGCCCGCGCTGCGCGAGACGCTGCCGCTGCGCTCCGCCGACCGGCCCGCCTACCTGGCCTGGGCCACCGAGGCGTTCCGCCTGACCACCGGCGGCGTCCGCGACACCACCCAGATCCACACCCACATGTGCTACGCCGAGTTCGGCGACATCGTGCGGGCCATCGACGACCTGGACGCCGACGTCGTCAGCCTGGAGGCGGCCCGCTCCCACATGCAGGTCGCCCGCGAACTGGCCGCGCACGGCTACCCGCGCGAGGCCGGACCCGGCGTCTACGACATCCACTCCCCGCGCGTGCCGAGCGCCGGGGAAGCGGCGGCCCTGCTGCGCGAGGGCCTCGCGGCCATCCCCGCCGCGCGCCTGTGGGTCAACCCCGACTGCGGCCTGAAGACCCGCGGCTGGCCCGAGACCCGCGCCTCCCTGGAGAACCTGGTCGCCGCGGCCCGCACCGTCCGCAAGGAGCTGGCGGGGGAGTGAGCCGGGCGCGGGCCGGGGCGGTCACCACCCGCCCCGGCCCGTACGCCGCGTCCGGCGCCCGCGCCTTTGTGGTCCTTCCGCGGACCCGGCGCTGCCGGAGCCGTCCCGCTCCGGACTCCGGCTCACGGCATCCGTACGGGAGGCCGCACGCGCGCTGCCCGCTGCGGCCTCAGCGGTGCGTCAGGAACGGAGGGCGGCCATCCACGCCTCGATCTCGTCCGCCTGCCGCGGCAGCGCGGCCGAGAGGTTTTCGTTGCCGTCCTCGGTGACGAGGATGTCGTCCTCGATGCGCACGCCGATGCCGCGGTACTCCTCCGGCACCGTCAGGTCGTCCTCCTGGAAGTAGAGCCCCGGCTCCACGGTCAGGCACATGCCCGGCTCCAGCGTGCCCTCGACGTACATCTCGGTCCGGGCGGCGGCGCAGTCGTGCACGTCCAGGCCGAGCATGTGGCCGGTGCCGTGCATGGTCCACCGGCGGTGCAGCCCCAGCTCCAGGACCTTGTCCAGGTCCATGTCGCCGAACAGGCCCCACGCGTGGAGCTTGGTGGCGAGTACGCGCTGGGCGGCCTGGTGGAAGTCCCGGTACGGGGCGCCCGGCCGCACGGCCGCGATGCCGGCCTCCTGGGCTTCGAGGACCGCGTCGTAGATCTTGCGCTGCAACGGCGTGAACCGGCCGTTGATCGGCAGGGTGCGGGTCACGTCCGCGGTGTAGAGGTTGCGCGTCTCCACACCCGCGTCGAGCAGGAGCAGTTCACCGTCCCGGACCGCCCCGTCGTTGCGCACCCAGTGGATGGTGGTGGCATGCGGTCCGGCGGCGGCGATCGTGCTGTAGCCGACGTCGTTGCCCTCGACGCGGGCGCGCAGGAAGAACGTGCCCTCGATGTACCGCTCGGAGGTGGCCTGCGCCCGGTCGAGGGAGCGGACCACGTCCTCGAAGCCGCGGGCGGTGGCCTCGCAGGCGTAGCGCAGGTCGGCGATCTCGAAGTCGTCCTTGATCCTGCGCAGCTCGGAGAGGAAGACGCGGAACTCCTCGTCGCGCTCCGCGGTGACCTTGTCGGTGAGGGCCTCCTCGATGGCGGCGTCGTAGCCGCGCAGCAGGCGGACCGGGCCGGTGCCCTCCCGGAGCGCGTCGCCGAGCGCGCGGACGTCCTCGCAGGGTATGCCGAGGAGCCGCTCGTTCTCGGTGAGGCTGTTGCGGCGGCCGTCCCAGAGCTCGCCGTGGGCGGAGAGCCAGAACTCGCCGTTCTCCCGGTCGGAGCGCGGGAGCAGGTAGGCGGTGGCCTCGTGGCCGCCGTCCTCGACGGGCTCCAGGACCAGGACCGCGTCCTCGGTCTGATCACCTGTCAGGTACGTGTAGTCGGAGGAGGGGCGGAAGCGGTAGAAGGTGTCGTTGGCGCGGACCTTCAGGTTGCCGGCCGGGACCACCAGACGCTCGCCGGGGAAGCGCGCGGAGAGCGCGGCACGACGGCGTGCGGTGTGCCGCGCCTGCGGAATCGGCTGGAGGTCGGTCCGTTCGGTGTCGGCCCAGCCCTGCTTCATGTTCTCGGCGAGCTGCTCGCTCACATCCCGCTCCAGGCCGTTCTTCCGTTGTTCTATGGCCTCGCTCTCCGCGCCCTCCGCGGTTTCCGGGACTGAGAACTCCTGGCCGGGCTCGTCGTTCTTGATTCCCTGGCCATCGAGCGTCCGCTCGGTCACGCCGCCTCCTCGGTTTTGCGCACGACCGCCACTGGTCGCGTGCGTTTGGCCGCCATCGTAAGGGAAAACCCGAATGGTGCTCCGTCCCGAATATTCGAATCACGCCAGGTGGTGGCATTTTGACCGATATCGCATGGGGTCAGGTGTGCCGTATCGAGCGGGTTCGATCGTTGACACCCTGTGAGGGCGGACCTAGCATGACGGCGGAACGGGGGGATCGCGCCACTGACGCGCAGCAGTTGAGTTCTGGGCGTGCGGCGGATGGCTTTTCTCAGCGCGAGATTTCCTGGACTCCTTCTTAGGAATTTTTCTCACGTCGTTAATTCTGCGCTGACAGGAGCGTTGTGTCCGAGGGTGCGTCGCCGTCGAATTCCGGGCTGAAGTCCTATCTGCGCCTGCTGAAATCTCCTGGCGCCGGTTCTCTGGCTTTCTGGGGCATGGTCGGTCGTTTCCCTATCGCCATGCGTTCCATCGGCTGTCTCATGCTGATCTCGGCGGTCACCGGATCGCTGGGCGACGCGGGCACGGTGGCGGCGGCGATGCTCGTCTCCCAGGGGGTGGCGGCTCCGTTCCTCGGACGTCTCGCCGACCGGCACAGCCAGCGGAAGGTCCTGCTCACCACCTGCCTGGGGCATGCGGTCGGCATGACCCTGCTGCTGGTGGCGGTCGGGTTGCGGCTTCCGCTGTGGGCCATGGTGGCCGCCGCCGCGGTCACCGGATGCACCTCCGTCTCGTTCACCGGCTTCATGCGGGCGCGCTGGGCGGCGTTCGTCGACCAGAGCGTGCTGCGCACCGCGTACGCCATGGAGTCCATGCTCGACGACACGATCTTCCTTCTCGGGCCCTTGCTGGTCACCGTGTTGAGCTCGTCGGCGCACCCGGCGGGAGGTCTGGTCGCCTGTGCGGTCCTGACGGTGACCGGCTCGATCTTCGTCGCGCTGCACGGGCGGTCCGAGCCGATGAGCGACCACACGCCCGGCGAGCACCCGCGGCGGGCGATCACGGTGCCCGGGGTCTGGGTGCTGATGATCTCCTACGCCGGGATGGGGTTCTCGTTCGGTGCGGTCGACGTCACGATGATCGCGTTCGCCCAGGAGCGGTCGCAGTCCGGTTTCGGCGGTGTGCTGCTGGCGCTCATCGCCGTGGGCAGCCTCGTCGCCGGGGTGACCTACGGCGCCGTCAACTGGCGTGTGTCGCAGGGCGGCCTGCTGGCGGCCACCACGTGTGTGCTGATGCTCAGCGCGGCCCCGCTGGCCTTCGCGGACTCCCTGTGGGTGATGGCCGTCCTCGCGGTCGTCGCGGGCGTCGCGATCTCGCCCGCGCTGATCGCGGGCAGCACGCTCCTGCAGTCGGTGGCCCCCAAGGGCGCCCTCTCCGAGGCGTTCTCGTGGCTCAACAGTTTCGGCGCCCTCGGCATCGCCTCGGGCACGGCCGTCGGCGGGCAACTCGCCGACCTGCACACGTCCGCGCACGCCGCTTGGGCGGGGGTCGTCGGCGGACTCGTCGCCCTGGTGGCGAGTCTCGCCGGTCAGCCGGTGCTGCGGAAGGGGGAGCCGGCCGCGCGGCCGGCTCCGGAAATGACAACAGCGGAACAGTGAAGAACAAGGACAGGGTTGTGAATACAGCGCATTCTGTGTCCGGGCGAGGCGGCATCGGAGGCCTACAGGTCCCCCGCATCTCGTTCGACGAGTTCCTGGCCTTCGGACGGGACGCCCTCATCCGGGCCGACGTCCCCGTGGTCATCACCCTGCCGCAGGGCACCCAGGGCCTGGGGCGCGACGGTGTGGCCGAGCGCCTCGGCGACATGAAGGTCACGCTGTTCACCGAGCCGGGCAACAAGCAGAACCCGGAGCGGTGGACCACCAGGGAGATCAGGCTCCGGGAGTTCTTCGAGGACGACCGGTACATGAACGACCCGCAGACGTGGAACCGCATCGTCTCGAACTTCCGTGAGAGCCCGGCCGACGTCAACGCGATCCTCGGCTTCGACGCCGGGAAGCTCTTCGACTACCGCGGCCCCATGAACGCCGCCAACCTGTGGATCAGCCACAAAGGCGTGTTCACCCAGAGCCACTTCGACGAGCTGGAGAACTTCAACATCTGCCTGGAAGGCAGCAAGCGGTTCGTCCTCGCCCCTCCCGGCTTCTGGGAGTACTACCCGAGGTCGCTCAGGCGCGGGTTCGGCGACAAGTCGCAGGTCTTCGACTTCGACGACGTGGACTGGGCGCGCTACCCCAAGCTCGCCGCCAAGCTCGCCCAGCGCCGCGAACTGGTCCTCAAGCCCGGCGAGATGCTGTACCTGCCCCTCGGCTGGTGGCACCAGGCCGAGTCGCTGGACGACATGAACATCAACATGAACTTCTGGATGCGCGACGCCAAGATCTTCCGCCGCCCGTACGTCTTCGGCGTGGCGGTCTACACCGCGATCTACCGCAAGCTCAAGGGCGTCTACAACTACGAACCGGCGGGTACCACGTCATGACCGAGCGCCAGACCATCACTCCCGCACACCGGTACCGCAACAACGACAAGCTGATCGGTATCGGCAACGAGTTCTGGGACATGTCGGAACGCCACGGCCTCGCCGGGATCGTCGCCGACTACGACGCGGGTACGGGCGTCCTGCGGGCCACCGAGGGCCATGACTTCATCCCCGCGGGCCACGAGTTCGTCAACTTCAGTTGCTGCTCCTACCTGGACCTCGACTCCCACCCCGAGGTGATCGAGGGCGCCGTCGACGCGCTGCGCCGCTACGGCGTGCTCGACCACTGCATCGCGCGCAGCCGGGTCCAGATACCCGCCATGCAGGAGCTGGAGATCTCCCTCGGCGAGCTGTTCGGCGCCCAGGTCGTCTGCTCCATCGCCGCGAGCACCGCGACCTTCGGCCTGCTCCCGCTGATCGCCTCCGGCCACCTGGGCAACGGCACCCGGCCGTTGATGATCTTCGACAAGAACGCCCATGTGTCGATGGCCAACGTCAAGCCGGTCTGCGCGGACGAGACCGAGGTCGTCACCTCCCGCCATCACGACCTCGACTTCATCGAGGACATGTGCAAGAAGTACGCCCAGGTCGCCTACGTCTGCGACGGCAGCGACAGCCTGGGCGGCTACGCGCCGGTCAAGGAGCTCGCCGAGCTCCAGGACAGGTACGGCCTGCTGGTCTACTACGACGACTCGCACTCGCTGTCGGCGTACGGCGAGCGGGGCATCGGCTACGTCCGCACGCACCACCCGGCCCCGGACGAGCGCACCATCACGGTGGTCACCCTCAACAAGGCGTTCGGCACCAGCGGCGCGGCGGTCGTGCTCGACGGGCAGTCCAAGCAGACGCTGCGCATCATCGAGCGCTTCGGCGGCGCCCTGAACTACTCCCAGTTGCTCGACACCGCCTCGGTCGGCGCGGGCCTCGCCTCGGCGGAGATCCACCGGACCGACGAACTGACCACGCTGCAGAACCGCCTCTACGGCAACATCGAGCTCTTCGACTCGCTGGTCCACACCGACCAGGCCGGCAGCACCTTCCCGATCCGGCTGGTGCCGATGAGCGACGCGACCGTGATCGAGGCGGGCCGCCGGGTCATCGAGGCCGGCTTCTACGTCTCCCCGGTGTTCTTCCCGATCGTCGCGCGCGGCACGGCGGGCCTGCGGGTCATGATGCGCGCGGGCCAGACCGAGCAGCAGATCCGTGACCTGGGCAAGGTGCTGGTCGAGGTGGGCGCCCGCCCGGCCGGCCCGCCCGCCGCCGAGGCACTGCGGTGACGGGCGCGGCCCGGGCCGTCCCTCGCAGCGTCCTGTACACCCCGGCCCTCTCCCTCGACCAGGTCGTCAAGGCCTGGTCGTACGACGCGGACCTCCACCTGATCGACCTGGAGGACTCGGTCCCGCCGCAGCAGAAGACGGCGGCGCGCACCGTGTGCCGGGCGGCCCTGGAGAAGGCCCCCCGGCCGGCGAACCTCGCCGTGCGCGTCAACCCGCTGGGCACCCTGCAGGCGGTCCACGACGTGCTGATGCTCGCCGAGTGCCCGGTCGCACCGGGCTTCGTCGTGATGACCATGGTCGACTCCCCGGTCGAGGTCACCCTGGCGCGCGACACGCTCGCCTCGGCGGGCGTGCGCCCGCAGATCTACGTGACCGTCGAGACGCCCCAGGCCGTCGCCGACCTCGACGCGATAGCGGAGGCCGCCGACGGTCTGGTGCTCGGCTCCGCCGACCTGGCCGCCACCATGGGCGTCGAGATCACCTGGGCGAACATGCTCCCGGCGCGGCAGGCGATGGCCATGGCCTGCGCCCGCTACGGCACGGCCTGCATCGACACCGCCAACTTCCGCCTCGGCGAACCGGCGGTGCTGGCCGAGGAGATCGCCCGCGTCCAGGAGCTGGGCTTCCAGGGCAAGGCGACCGTGCACCCGGCCGAACTGGACGCCATCAACAAGGCCCTGCGGCCCGACCCGGAGGAGCTGCGCCGGGCCCGGCGCGTCACCGCGGCGGTGGAGGCGGCCGACGGCGGGATCGCGGTCCTGGACGGCAACATGGTCGGCCCGCCGTTCGCCCGCATGGCCCGTACGACGGTGGCGCTCGGGGACGCGTGGGCCAACCGGTTCGGGCGCCGCGCCGACGGCGCGGGGAGCGACAGCGAGGAGGCGGACCATGACCGTCGTTGACGACACCACCGGTGTCACCCCCGGAACCGTACGCCCCCTCTCCGTGGCCGTCATCGGCACCGGAGCCATCGGCCAGGACCTGGTCAGCAAGGCGCACCGCTCCGACGTCCTGGAGTGCGCCCTGGTGGTCGGACGCAACCCCCGCTCCGCGGGCCTGCGGTACGCCGCCGGGCTCGGCTGCCCGACGTCGGCGGACGGGATCGACGCGATCCTCGCCGCGCCCGAGGCCTTCGACGTCGTCTTCGACGCCACCAACGCCATGGCGCACGCCGAACACTGGCGGCTGCTCGAACCGCTGGGCACGCTGCTGATCGACATGACGCCCAGCAAGATCGGGCAGATGGTGGTGCCGACCGTCACCGGACCGCAGGTGCCGACGGTGCGCAACGTCAACCTCGTCAGTTGCGGCGGCCAGGCGTCGGTGCCGATCGCGCACGCGCTCGCGGACGCGTTCGACGTCACGTACATCGAGGTCGTCTCCACCGTGGCCTCGACCATCGCGGGCCGAGCGACCCGGCTGAACCTCGACGAGTACGTGGCCACCACCCAGGACGCCCTCACCGCGTTCTCCGGTGTGCGCGACACCAAGGCGGTCCTCAACATCAGCCCCGCCGTCCCCCCGGCGCCCTTCCGCACGGCCGTCCACGCGGTCGTCCCGGGAGCCGACGCCGAGGCCGTGCGCGGCGTCGTCGACGCGGCCGCCGAGCGGGTCCGGGCCGTGCAGCCCGGCTACGAGGCCGTCGCCTGCGCGGTGAACGGGGACCGGGTCACCGTCTCCCTGGAGGTCATGGCGGCCAGCGAGGTGCTGCCGCCGTACGCGGGCAACCTGGACATCATCAACTCGGCCGCCGTCATGGTCGCCGAGCAGCACGCCGCCCGGCTCTCCGCGGTGGCGTGGACGGGAGCGGGCCGATGACCTCCGTGACGATCCACGACCCCACGCTGCGCGACGGCCAGCACGCGGTACGGCACCAGCTCGGCGCCGCCGCGCTGCGCGGCTACGCGGAGGCCGCCGACGCCGCGCGGGTCCCGGTGGTGGAGGTGGGCCACGGCAACGGCCTGGGAGCCTCGTCCCTCCAGGTCGGGCGGGCCGCCGTCAGCGACGACGAGATGCTGTCGACCGTGCGCGAGGCACTGACCACGAGCAGGATGGGCGTCTTCATGCTGCCCGGCTGGGGCACCTCCGCCGATCTGCGCAAGGCGGTCGCCCACGGGGCCGACGTCCTGCGGATCGGCGTGCACTGCACCGAGACCTCGCTGGCGGAGCGCCACCTGGAATTCCTGCGCGCGGAGGGCGCCGAGGCGCACTGCGTGCTGATGATGAGCCACATGGCGACCCCGGCCGAGCTGGCCGAGCACGCGGCGAACGCCGTGGCGTACGGGGCGCAGGCGGTCGGCATCATGGACTCCGCCGGCCACTTCCTGCCCGCGGACGTCACCGAGCGGATCGGCGCCATCGCCGGGGCCGTCGACGTGCCCGTGATCTTCCACGGGCACAACAACCTCGGCATGGCCGTCGCCAACTCGGTGGCCGCCGCCACGGCGGGCGCGACGATCATCGACGGCTGCGCCCGCGGCTTCGGCGCCGGGGCGGGCAACGCCCAGCTAGAGGTGCTCGTTCCGGTCCTGGAGCGCACCGGATTCCCCACCGGGATCGATCTGTACGCGCTGCTCGACGCCGCCGAGTTCGCGGAGCGGGAACTCATGCCCGCGCCACCGGTCACCGGCTCGCTGAGCATCGTCAGCGGCCTGGCCGGCGTCTTCTCGGGGTTCAAGCACCAGGTGCTCGACCGCGCCGAGCGCGCCGGTGTCGACCCCCGCGACGTGTTCTTCGAGCTCGGCAGGCGCCAGGCCATCGCCGGACAGGAGGACCTGATCGTCGACGTCGTCGCCGACCTCAGCACCCGTAAGGACGGCAAGGCCGCATGAACCACCCGCTGATGATCACCGCCGAGGACATGGCGGGCGAGGAGCGGCTGCTGCGGGTGGTCGACACCCTCGCCGACGCGTTCGCCGACCTCTCGGCGGGCAAGACCTCCTCACCGTCCCGCACCGTCGTCCAGCACGGCCCGCAGCGGGAGCTGCTGGCCGGGACGGCGGTCTGGGAGCGGCACGGGGTGGGCAGCGTCAAGATCACCACGCTCACCCCGGACAACCCCGGCCGCGGCCTGCCGCTGATCCACGGCGTGGTGGTGCTGACGGACCTGGAGACCGGACGGGTCAGCGCGCTCCTTGAGGGCGCCGAGCTGACCGCCGTGCGGACGGGCGCGGTCGCGGCCCTCGCGACCCGCCTGTGCGCCCCCGAGGACGCCGAGGACCTCGCCGTCATCGGGGCCGGGGTGCAGGCGCGGGCGTTGGTGCGGGCGGTGTCGGCCGTCCGCCCCGTCCGCTCGGTCCGCGTGTTCTCCCGCACACCTGCCCGCGCGCGGACGTTCGCCCAGTGGGTAGGGGAGAGCCTGTCGCCCGCCGTGCGGGTGACCGTGTGCGACACGGCCGAGGACGCCGTACGGGACGCCCAGATCGTCTGCACGACGACCTCGACCAGCGACCGCACCCCCCTGGTGGCGGCCGACTGGATCGCCCCGGGCGCGCACCTCAACGTGATCGGCGGCACCCACGAGGACGCGGTCGAGGTCGAACCGGCCCTGCTCGCGGACGCGTTCGTCGTGGTGGAGGAGCGGTCCGCGGCGGTCGAGGAGGCCGCCGAGGTACGGGCCGCGCTCGCCGCGGGGCTCATCGGCGCCCACCAACTCGTCGAGCTCGGCGAGCTGGTGGCGGGGACAGCGACGGGGGACGGCCGTACGTCGGTGTTCCGCGGCGTCGGCATGGCCATCGAGGACACGGCCGCCGCCGCGGCGCTCTACGACGCCTCGTGCGGCGAAGGGGCCGTGCCCGGCTGAGGGGTGTCGTGCGACCGGGGAGCTTCGCGGGCCGTCTCGCGGCAGCGGACCATGAAGGAGCGCTCGAACACGATGACCGGCTCCCCGGTCGACTTCTTGCCCGTCGTCTCCACCGTGACGATCCCCTGCCCCGGGCGGGACGCGGACAGCCGCTTGTGGAGGATCCGGCTCTCGGCGTACAGCGTGTCGCCGACGTACACCGGGTCCTTCAGGCGGACCTTGTCCCACCCGAGGTTGGCCACGGCCCGCGCCGACAGGGCCTGCACGGTCATGCCGCCGACCAGGCACAGGGTGATCCCGCTGTTGACCAGGACCTTGCCGTACTCGGCCCCCTCGCCGTAGGCGCGGTCGAAGTGCAGCGGGTGCTGGTTCATGGTGAGCAGGGTCAGCCAGGTGTTGTCGGTCTCGGTGATGGTCCGGCCCGGCCAGTGCCGGATCAGCATGCCGGGCTCGAAGTCCTCGTAGTCCCCGCCGTGCTCTTCCACGTACTCGTTGTCCCGGATGCGGCGCAACGTCATGCGTCGGACTCCCCTATGTGATACGGCGGTTGCCGTGCGAAACGACTGTACGCTATCCATATCGCAGACGAGCGCCGGGCTGACCTGGGCACATGTCATCCATATCGACTCCGGTGAGCCGAGCGCCCCCGGAAGGACGGGGGAAAGCGTATGAGCGCGCTCGTGCGGACCGGCACGCAGGCGCCGTCGGGGCACCCGTGGTTCGGCGACCACCACCTCGCGCCGCCGCCCGTGCCCCCGGCCACCATCCGCAGGATGCTGGAACACCGGATACGGGACACCGGCTGGCCCTACCAGCGGCTGCTCCCCGCGGCGCCCATCGCGCTGCCGCGCGCGTCGTACGCGGAACTCTTCCGGGTCACCGCCGCCCTGCTCGACCTGGTGCGCCGCACGGCGCTGGAGACGGCCGCCACCACGGAGGGCCGGCTGGCCGCCTACCGCATGCCGGACAGCGAGCGCCGGCTCTTCATGGCCGACCAGTTCCTGGAGGAGCGGTACGCGGACTGCGTGACCCGCCCGGACGTCGTGATCGGCCCGCACGGCCCGCAGTTCCTGGAGTTCAACGTCAGCGGGGCGCTCGGCGGCCCCGTCGAGGTGCACTCCCGCCTCGCGGTCTGGCGCGATCTGTACGCCGACGGACAGGGCCGGGCGCCGTTCAGCAGCCCGGACCCCTTCGCCGTACGCACCGCGATGTTCCGCGACCTGTGCGCGGAACTGGGCGTGGCGCCCCGCGTGGCGGTGCTGGGCAGCGCCCGCGACCAGGGCGGCGAGACCCGCTACTTCGACCTGCAGACCGAGTACTTCGCGAGCAGGGGCCTGACCGCGCGCTTCTTCGAGCCCGAGGACCTCCACGAGGCGTGGGACTGCCCGCCGCACCTGCGCTACCCGGTGGGGCTGCGCGACTTCACCATCCCGGACTGGCTCGAACTCGGCATCGACACCGCGCCCGTCCAGGCCGCCCTCGACCACGGCTGCCTGCTCGTGGGCACCCAGACGTCCACCTTCCTCTCCAGCAAGCTCACCATGGGGCACCTGTCGGAGGGCCGCCCGTGGATGAGCGCCGCCGAGCAGGCCCTGGTCGACCGCTACCTGCCGTGGACGCGGGTGCTGTCCCACCGCTTCACGCACCGGGGCGACCGCAAGGTCGACCTCGTCCGGTACGCCGTGGACCACCGCGAGTCGCTGGTGCTCAAGGCGAGTATCGGCATGAGCGGCAAACAGGTCCTCATCGGCCGTGAGACGGACCCGGCACAGTGGGAGGCGACGGTCACCGCCGCCGCCGAGGAGGGCACGAGCATCGTCCAGGACTTCGTGTCCCCGCGCACCTGCCGGCTGTCCCTGGCCGCCGACGGCGCGGACGAGGTGTACGACACCGACGTCGCGCCGGTCCTCGGCCCGCTCCTCTTCGGCGGCCGCCCCGCCGGCGTGCTCGCCCGCTTCTTCGGCGACGGCACGGCCGGCATCGTCACCGTCCACGGCACCCACAGCTCCGACACCTGCGCGGTCGCCGTCTGACGCGCCCGACCGGGCGCCGCGGGCCGCTCCAGGTCCCGTCGGCGTACGTCTCTCCCCTCCGGGGCGGGCGGTGATCCTCCCGGCCCGGCCGCCGCGCACGGGGCCCCGGCATCCGGAGGGCGGCATTCGGCCATAACCAGGCGGCTGCGAAGACGCCCTGTCGCCGGAGCCGTGGCGCCTCTACGCTGATGTGCGCAGTCGGTTCGCGCCACCGTCCGCGGTGGCGCGTCGTAAGAGGGAACCCGGTGGGAATCCGGGACTGCCCCGCAGCGGTGAGGGGGAACGAACGCCGTCAGGCGCACTGGGACCGGCCACCGGCCCCGGGAAGCGACGGCCGGTAGGAGTCCCCGCGCCTTCGTCCGAGGGCGGGGGACGCGCCCCCGAGTCCGAAGACCTGCCGCTGTGCGCGTGCGCGACCGCACGCGCTGTTCACGGTGACCTCGAGGGCGGGTGTGCTGTGCAGGGCAGAGCTGTGAACGACGGGCGCCGGCCGCCCGGCACCCGGGGCGCGGCGCGGGCCGACCGCGCCGGTCCCGGGGCACGCCCCTCGTCCGGGGTCTGCCACGGCACCCTCGGCGAGCTCTACCAAGGCCCCCTGCGGCCCGGCCCCGACCCCGACATCGCGCTGGTGTCGTTCCCCGTCGACCGCCACTCCTGGGTGCACTTCACCCCAGGACCCGGCGCACCCGGCCCGCATCCGCTCGGGCCCAAGTCGGCGACGGCCGTCCGTCTCTTCCTCGACCGCTACGGCCTGACCCTCCCCGAGGGCAGGTGGCGCGCCCACTCGGAACTGCGGGTCGGCGTCGGCATGGCCAGCTCGACGGCCGACGTCGTCGCCACCCTGCGCTGCCTGTTCCGGGTGTTCGCGCTGCCCTACGACCCCGACGCGGTCCTCGGCGTCCTCGCCGCGATCGAGCGCGCCGACAGCGTGTTCCTCGACGAGTTCGCGCTGCACCTCAGCGGCCGCCACCGCGTGGTGCGGCGCCTGGGCACGGCCGTCGGCTTCCACACCGCGTTCGTCACCGAGACCGGCACCGTGGACACGGCCGCGGTCACCCCGCTGCTCCTGCCGCACTACCGGCGCCGCGCCCAGGAGTACGAGCGGTGCCTGACAGACCTGCTCAAGGGCTTCGCGGCGACGGACCCGTGCGCCGTCGCCCGGGCTGCGACCACCAGCGCCGCGCTCTCCCAGGAAGTCCTGCCCAAGCGGTGCTTCGACGCGGTCCTCGCCCACCGGGAGGAGTTCGGCGCCGACGGGGTCTTCGTCGCCCACACGGGCTCCGTCGTCGGCTACCTCTTCGCCCGCCGCCCCGCCCCCGCCCTCAAGGACGAGCTGTCCGCCTTCTTCTGCTCGCTCGGCCACCAGTGCTCATTCGCCCGAGGAGGATATGGGTGATCCACCCCCACATAGCCGACGCCCTGAAGACCCCCGACCTCATCCGCCTGACCGACGGCATGGTGCTGCTCCGCTTCGAGTCCATGAAGATCTACTCCGCGCTCGGCGCGGTCCGCCGACTCCTCGACCGGGGTGTCGTCCGCCCCGGCCAGACCCTCGTCGACAGCTCCAGCGGTATCTACGCCCACGCCCTGGCCCTGGCCTGCCACCGCTACGGCATGCGCTGCCACATCGTGGCGTCCACCACCGTCGACGCCACCACCCGCGTTCAACTGGAGATCCTCGGCGCCACGGTCGAACAGGTCGAGCCCTCCCGCGACCTCGGGCTCGACCAGCGCCTGCGCGTCCAGCGGGTGCGCGAGATCCTCGCCGCGCGGCCCGACGCCCACTGGATGCGCCAGTACCACGACGACATCCACTACGCGGGCTACCAGGAGGTCGCCGACCTCGTGGCCGCGACCGTGCCCGACCGGCCGCTCACGGTGGTCGGCGGCGTCGGCTCCGGCGCCTCCACCGGCGGCCTCGTGGAACACCTGCGCCGCCGCGACCCGTCGGTGCGCCTCGTCGGCGTGCAGCCCTTCGGCAGCGTCACCTTCGGCAGCCAGGACCACCACGACCCGGAGGCGATCATCGCCGGGATCGGCTCCTCGATCCCCTTCGCCAACGTCCGCCACCACCTCTACGACGCCGTGCACTGGCTCGACTTCACCCACGCCCTGTCCGGCTCGGTGACCCTGCTCCGCGCCCACGCCGTCTTCGCGGGCCTGTCCACCGGCGCCGCCTACCTGGCCGCCGCCCACGAGACGCGGCGCCACCCCGACCGGCTCCACCTCGTCATCGGCGCCGACACCGGCCACCGCTACGTCCAGGGCGTCTACGCCCGGCACGCCGAGGCCCTGGACGTGGCGGCGCTCAAGCCCGTCGAGGTCGACACCGTCGAGGACATGACCATGCCCTGGTCGACGATGGCCTGGAACCGCACCCCGTGCCCGCCCCACTGGAAGGAGGCGACGGCGTGACCGTGGTCTGCCTGGAATCCCTGACCTTCGGCCTCGGCCACCTGGTGCGCGCGGCCGACGCCCTCGGGGAGCGGCTGTGCCTGCTGACCGGCGACCCCGCCTACTACGCCTACGAGCTGGACCGGCTGCCCCCGGCGGCGCTCGACGTCGTCCAGGTCGACACCTTCGACACGGAACGGGTGGCGGACCGCCTCGGCCGCGTGCCGGAGCTGCGCGGGCTCATCAGCTCCACCGACACCTGGACGCTGGTCGGCGCCGAACTCACCGCGCGCTTCGGCCTGCCCGGCCTGGACGCCGCCGTCCTGCGGCTGAGCCGGGACAAGGCCGCCGTACGCGACCGGCTGCACGAGGCGGGCCTGACCAGGGCGCGCGCCGTGGACTCCGCCGCCCTGCCCGGCGACGGCCCCGCGGACTTCGCGAAGGCCGTACGCAAGGACGCCGGGCTGCCCGCCGTCGTCAAGGACACCGCGGGCACCGGAAGCCAGAACGTCTGGCTGGTCCGCGACGAGGCGGAGCTGGACGCGGCCCTGCGCGAGGCCTCCGGGCGCACCCTCAAGGGCCGCCTCTTCGCCGAACCGTACTTCTCCGGCCCGGTCTACAGCGCCGAGACCCTCTCGTGGGCGGGGCGCACCCGGCTGCTCGGCGTCTCCAGCAGGCTGATGTCGCGCGAGCCGCGGTTCCGCGAGGAGGTCACCGCGTTCCCCGTCGCCTTCCCGCCGGAGCGCCACGCGGAGCTGGAGCGGTGGCTGGACCGCGTCCTCGCCGCGGTGGGCTACACGGACCGCTTCGCGCACGTCGAGTTCGCCCTGACCGCCACCGGGCCCGAGGTCGTGGAGGTCAACCCGCGCATCGGCGGCGCCCTCGTCGGCGAGGGGCTGTGCCGGGCCCTCGGCGTCAACGTCTACGAGGCGATGGTGGAGTGCGCGCTCGGCCGCCGCCCCCGCCTCATGGACCTGGACCCGCCCGGCGGACCGGCCGTCGCCTTCGTGCTCGGCTACCCGGACCGCCCGGGGGTGTTCACCGGCGTCACGGGCCTCGACCGGCTCCTCGACATGCCCGGCTCACCCGCCTGGTTCCCCGTCAAGAGCCCCGGTGCCCGCGTGGAGCACCTGGACGACAGCCGGGGCTACGCGGGCATCGTCTACGCGGAGGGCCCGACGGCGGAACTGGCCACCCACCACGCCGTGGCCGCCGCCAACGCCCTGCGCGTCACCACCGAGCCCTTCCCCGAGCCCTTCCCCGGGGCCGCCGGGCGGACCGGCGGTGGCTGACCGGGCGGCGCGGGCCGGGGGCGGGCACCTGCGCACCACGCTCGGGTCGCTCGGCGGGCCGTCGCGGTTCCTGCTGCTCAGCTCGTTCCTGATCCCCCTGGGCAGCTTCATGGTGCTGCCGTTCATGTCCGTCTTCCTGCACGAGCGGCTCGGCATGGGGCTCGGCACGGTGGGCGTGGTGCTCGCCGCCGCCTCCCTGCTGCAGTTCTCCGGCGGCGTCCTCGGCGGCGCCCTCGCCGACCGGATCGGGCTGCGCCGCACCATGGTGGCGGCCCTGGTGATCCGCACCGCCGGCTTCGCGGGACTGCTCCTGGCCCTGCACCGGCCCTCCCTCGCCGTGGCCGCGCTGCTCCTCACCTGCTGCGGCGCCGCCCTGTACCTGCCCGCCAACAAGGCGTACCTGGTGCACGGCGTGCCCGACGAGCACCGCCCGGCCCTCCTCTCGGCGGGCAACGCGGCCCTCAACGCGGGCATGGCCGTGGGCCCGCTCGTCGCGGGGCCCTTCGTCCTGTCCGCGCCCGGGGCGCTGTTCCTCGCCGTGACGGCCCTGTTCGTCCTGGTCACGGCCGGGCACGCACGGCTGCCTCCGGCCGCGGGCGAGCGGACCGGCGCGACCGGCGCCGGGCCTGGGCC
>NZ_BNBT01000089.1 GCF_014656095.1 Streptomyces longispororuber | reverse complement strand
CCGCGACGACCGCGGCGCACCCGGCGACGGCCCACCCGGCACGCCGGGGCCCGGACGGCGGGCGGGACGGCGCCCGCCCGCCGCGGCCCGGCCGTGCCCCGGGCGGGCGCGGCCCGCGGCCCGATGCGTCCTGCGGCACGTACCCGTTCATGACGGGCTCCTTCCGTCGCCCGCCACCGCGGGTGGGCGGCGGCGTGATCGCCGTGGACGCCGACGCGGAAGCGGGATCACGTCACTGGTCGCCCTCCACTCTTCCCGGGCGCCGGGCCGGGCGCGTCGTGCGCCCGGGCGACGTGGTCCTGCATCCTTCGACGCAGCCCTCGCGGGCGCGCTCCGCCCCCGGGCCGGGCCCGGAGCACGCCGAACGGTGCAGTGCCGCCCCGTCCTCGGGGCCACTCGGGCCTTCCGCTGGAG
This sequence comes from Streptomyces longispororuber, assembly GCF_014656095.1. Lineage (GTDB taxonomy): Bacteria > Actinomycetota > Actinomycetes > Streptomycetales > Streptomycetaceae > Streptomyces > Streptomyces longispororuber. The sequence goes on along the minus strand of NZ_BNBT01000089.1, from coordinate 35,205 downwards.
CAGCCCCACCCCGTCCTGGGGCCGCTCAGGCCTCCCGGCGGAACAGCCCCGCCCACAGGAAGGACTCGCCGAAGTGCGGGGAGTCCGGCGGCTCGGCGCGCATGCGGCGCAGCTCGACCTCGGTGAGGTCGGCGAAGATCCGGCGCAGCGACTCGGCCGTGTACGCGAGACCGCCGTGCGGCCCCGGCTGCCGGTAGAGGTCCGCGTCGGACAGCTCCGAGCCCATGCCGCCCGCGGCGAAGCAGGCCAGGACGAGATGGCCGCCCGGGGCGAGCAGGCGGTCGAGCAGCGCGAGGTAGCTGACGCGCCGGTGCGGCGGCAGGTGGTGGAAGCACCCCGAGTCGACGACGAGGTCGTAGGGCCCGGGCAGCGCGTCCGGGCCGAGCGCGAAGGCGTCACCCTGGTGGAAGCGGATGTCGGCACCGGCCTCGCGGGCCCGTTCGGCGGCCCACGCGAGGGCGGCCGGGGACAGGTCGACGGCGTCCACCGCGAAGCCGTGCGCGGCCAGGTGGAGCGCGTTGCGGCCCGGACCGCAGCCGAGGTCCAGGGCGCGGCCGGGCGGCAGGCGGCCGTCCCGGAGGTAACCGGCCAGGTGCTCGTCGGGCTTCGCCACGAAGAACGGCACCGGCCTGGACCGGTCGGTGTAGAACCCGTCCCACCAGTCGCCCGCCTCCGCCGTCCAGCGGTCCGCGTCCGGCGCGAACAGCCGGTCCATGAGCTCCAGCACGTCCTCGACACTGCGTACGTTCCGCTCGACCACGCGTGCGTCCCCGTCCATCCCGACCCCTTTCACGATGTGCCGGGACAGTACCGCCGATGAGCACGAAATCCCAGGTCAGAGCGGGTGCGCCGACCTCGCGTACCGGCCTGTGCGGGGTGTTCGCGGACACCCCGGCGGCGGCGTACGCGGCCCCTCCCCGGAGCCTCGCAGGACCCCGTGCAGGGCCGTCACGGGCCCGTTCCGGCCGCCGCCGGGGCGACTTCCCGAAGCCGTCGGCGGCGCGGCGGGTCACGCGCCGCGCGGCACCTCCTGGCCCGCACGGGAGAACGCCCGCCGGTAGTCGCTGGGGGAGACGCCCACGTGCTTGAGGAAGTGGTGGCGGAGGTTGTTCGCCGTGCCGAGGCCGCTGAGTTCGCCGACCTTCTCCACCGGCAGGTCGGTGGCCTCCAGGAGGCTCTGGGCGCGCGCGAGGCGCTGGTTGAGGAGCCACTGCAGCGGCGTCGTACCGGTGGCGGCCTGGAGGCGCCGGTAGAGCGTGCGCGGGCTCATCGCGGCGCGGCGCGCCAGGTCGTCGACCGTGAGCGGCCGGTCGAGGCGCTGCCGCGCCCACTCCAGGACCGGGCTGAGGCTCGCGTCGTCGGCCTCGGGCACCGAGAGGTCGATGAACTGGGCCTGTCCGCCCGGCCGGTGGGCGGGCACCACCATGCGGCGCGCGAGCTGGTTGGCCACGTGCGCGCCCAGGTCGCGGCGGACCAGGTGCAGGCACAGGTCGAGCCCCGCCGTCAGGCCGGCGCTGGTCAGCACGTCCCCCTCGTCGACGTACAGGACCGAGTCGTCGACCTCCACCTCCGGGTAGCGCGCGGCGAGTTGCGCGGTGTGCTGCCAGTGCGCGGTGGCGCGCCGCCCGTCGAGCAGGCCCGCCTCGGCCAGCGCGAAGGCGCCGTTGCACAGCGACACCACGCGGGCGCCCGCCGCGTGCGCCCGGCGCAGCGCGTCGGTCAGGCCCTCCGGCAGCGGGGCGCCCTCCTCGACGCAGGCGTCGGGCACCGAGGGCACGATGACGGTGTCCGCGCCGACGAGGTCGTCGAGACCGTAGGGCGTGCGCACCTGGAACCCGGACGGGTGGGCGGCGTCCTGCCGCGCGGCCCCGGTGCCGCACAGCCGCAGGTCGTACCAGGGCTCGGCCAGGTCCGGCTGCGGCTTGCCGAACACCGTGCACGGGATGCTCAGTTCGTACAGGTCCCAGGAGGGGACCCCGATCTCCTCGGTCACGACCACCGCGACGGAACCAGCGCTCATTCCGCGAGGATACGGCCGCCCCGCGCCGTGGCAGGAATTTGGTGCCCGGCGGCACCGGCGTCACTGTCCCGCGCCCCGGCCCACTGCGAGGGTTCTCGTACGTGATCACCGCGGTCGCCGCCGCACCGGCGGAGGCACGGCGCCGCGCGGCCGCCGTCGATCACCGATGACCGATGACCGATGACCGATCACCGGGCCACCGGCCCTCGTACGGCCGGAACCACTCCGTACGGCGGGGACCACTCCGCGCGGCCGGAACCGTTCCGCACGGCCGGAACCACCCTCTACGACGAGAACGAACGCGTCCGGCGGACGCACGAGGAGCAAGTACACGATGAACGCTGAACGTCGCACCCCCGTCACCGTCCTGGGCCTGGGCAACATGGGCGCGGCCCTCGCCGCCGCCTTCCTGGAGCGCGGCCACGCGACCACGGTGTGGAACCGCACCGCGCACAAGGCCGAGGCGGCGGCCGCGCGCGGCGCCCGCGTGGCGGCGACCCCCGAAGAGGCCGTGGCCGCGAGCGACCTGGTCGTCGCCTGCGTCCTGGACTACGACGCGCTGCACGAGGTCGTCGACCCCGTGGTGGCGACGCTCGCGGGCCGGACGCTGGTCAACCTCACCACCGGGTCGCCCGAGCAGGCCCGGGAGTTCGCCGCCTGGGCCGCCGAGCGCGGCATCGCGTACCTGGACGGCGCGGTCATGACCACGCCGCCCGGTGTCGGCAACCCGGAGATGATGTTCCTCTACAGCGGCGCGCGGGAGGCCTTCGACGCCCGCACGTCCGCGCTGGAGACGCTCGGCGACCCGCTGTACCTCGGCGAGGACGCGGGCCTCGCCTCGCTGTACGACGTGGCCCTGCTCGGCCTGATGTGGGCGTCCTTCGGCGGCTGGCTGCACGGCACCGCGCTCGTCGGCGCGGACGGCGCGAAGGCGGTGGACTTCGGGCAGTTGGCCGTGCGCTGGCTCGGCGGCGCCGTCAGCGGGTTCATCACGCGCTACGCGGCCCAGGTGGACGACGGCCGCTACCCGGGCGACGACGCGACCGTCGACGTGCAGATCACCGCCATCGGCCACCTCATCCACGCGGCGGCCGACCGCGGCGTCGACAGCGCGCTGCCGGAGCTGCTCAAGGCGGCCATGGAGCGCGCCAGCGCCGCGGGCCACGGCGCGGACAGCTTCGCAAGTGTGATCGAGGTGCTGCGGAAGCGCTGACGGCGCCCCGGAGCAGTCCGCGGCCCCGGCGGAGCGGAAGGCGGCCCCTGACGGGAGCGCGAAACGGACGCTTCCGGTCCGCTGCGGGCGGGGGTGCCGCGACGGCGGGCGCGGGGGCCGCGCGCTCGGCACACCCGCCCCGCCACCGCTCAGGTGTCTCAAACGCCACCCTTCCCGAAAAGTGGAGAAGGCGGCGAAATGACCGATATGGGCCGAGGGTTGATCCTCAAGAGACGCAGGTCACACCCCCAGTACATGAGATCTACATGTAACCGGACCGTCTCCTACCCGAGGATGACTCGGCCGACTTCCGACTACGACGGACGTGGGCCAGGACTCCGGCCCGCAGTCTGACTTCCGGACTCGTTGCTGCCGTCACGATGGAGTGGATCCTGCCGACCCCTCCTGTCGCGCGGCGTAGTGCCGCCGGAGGTCGGCCTTGCTTGCCAAACCCGACGGGAGTCTCGTTCGCCGTGGCTACGTTCCTCTACAAACTAGGCCGTCTCGCCTTCAGACGGCGCTGGTGGATGGCACTGATATGGGTGCTGCTCTTCATCGGCGCGGGCGTCGCGGCATCGTCGGCTCCCGCACCGCCCGCCGATACGTTTTCCATGCCCGGCACGGAGTCGCAGAAGGCCTTCGACCTGCTGGACGAACGGTTCCCGCAGACCAGCGCCGACGGGGCCACGGCCCGCGTCGTGGTCCGCGCCCCCGACGGTGAGAAGATCACCGGCGGCGAGAACAAGGCGAAGGTCGAGAAGCTCGTCGACCGCCTGGGCAAGGGCCCGAAGGTCTCCAAGGTCGACGACCCGTACAAGGCGGGCGCGGTCAGCAAGGACGGCACCACCGTCTACGCCACGGTGTCGTACAAGGTCACCGGCTCCGAGCTGACGGACAAGAACAAGGACGCGCTGGTCGACACCCTCAAGGACGCCCGCAAGGACGGCCTGACGATCGAGGCCGGCGGTGACGCCGTGCCGACCGAGCAGTCCATGGGCGGCAGCGCCGAGATGATCGGCATCGCGGTCTCCGCGGTGGTCCTGATCATCACCTTCGCCTCGCTGATCGCGGCGGGCATGCCGATCCTCACCGCGCTCATCGGCGTCGGCATCGGCATCTCCTCCATCACCGCGCTCGGCAGCACCCTGGAGCTGTCCAGCACCACGTCGACGCTGGCCATGATGATCGGCCTCGCGGTCGGCATCGACTACGCGCTGTTCATCGTCTCCCGCTACCGGGCCGAACGGGCCGAGGGCCGCCTGCCGGAGGACGCGGCGGGCCGCGCCGTCGGCACCGCGGGCTCCGCCGTGGTCTTCGCCGGCCTCACCGTCGTCGTCGCCCTCTCCGGCCTCGCCGTCGTGAACATCCCGATCCTCACGAAGATGGGCCTCGCCGCGGCCGGCACGGTTGTCATCGCCGTACTGATCGCGCTCACCCTCATCCCGGCGCTGCTCGGCATCGCGCCCCGCCGCGTGCTGCGCCGCAAGGACCGCAAGAAGCCCCTCGGCGTCCCGTTCACCGACCCGAACGCCAAGCCGAAGCTCGGCACCCGCTGGGCCCGCTTCGTGCTGCGCCGCCCGCTCATCGTCCTGCTCTTCGCCGTCGTCGGCCTCGGCGCCGTGGCCTCCCCGGCCGCCAAGCTGGAGCTCGGCCTGCCCGACGAGGGCACGTACGCGACCGACACCACGCAGCGCAAGGCGTACGACATGCTGTCGGACTCCTTCGGCAAGGGCTTCAACGGCCCGCTGACGGTCGTCGTCGACAAGGACAAGGGCGCGGGCGCCGCCGCCAAGGAGGTCGGTGAGGCGCTGAAGAAGTTCGACGGCGTCGTCACCGTCACCCCGGCAGCGCCGAACAAGGCCGACAACACGGCGACGATGACCGCCGTGCCCAAGACGGGACCGAGCGACGCCGACACCGAGAAGCTGGTCAAGAAGATCCGCTCGGACATCAGCGCCGTCGAGGCCAAGACCGGCTCCGAGGTCCTGATCACCGGCGCGACCGCCATGACCATCGACTTCTCGCAGACCCTCGACGACGCGCTCATCCCGTACCTGGCCCTCGTCGTCGGCCTCGCCTTCCTGCTCCTGATGCTGGTGTTCCGCTCGATCCTGGTCCCGCTGAAGGCGGCGCTCGGCTTCCTGCTCTCGGTGCTCGCCGCGCTCGGCGCGGTGGTCGCGGTCTTCCAGCAGGGCCACCTCGCCGACCTCTTCGGCGTCGACCAGCCCGGCCCGATCATGAGCATGATGCCGATCTTCATGATCGGTGTGGTCTTCGGCCTGGCCATGGACTACGAGGTGTTCCTCGTGACGCGGATGCGCGAGGCGTACGTCCACGGCGAGCGCCCGGGCGAGGCCATCGTCACCGGCTTCACCCACGGCGGACGCGTCGTCGCCGCCGCCGCGATCATCATGATCAGCGTCTTCTCCGGCTTCATCATGGAGGACGACGACATGATCAAGATGATGGGCTTCGGCCTCGCCGCCGCCGTCCTGTTCGACGCCTTCGTCGTCCGCATGGCGATCGTCCCGGCCGTCCTGGCCCTGCTCGGCAAGTCCGCCTGGTGGCTGCCGCGCTGGCTCAACGCGATCCTGCCGAACGTCGACGTGGAGGGCGAGAAGCTCTACAAGCGGCTCGCTCAGACGGACGGCGCCCCGTACTCCGACCCGGAGCGCGAACTCCAGCACACGCGCTGACCCACCCCGGCCGGGGGCACGCCCCCGGCCCGGCGCAACGGCCCGGCGGCCCGGTGACCTCCTCGGTCACCGGGCCGCCGGCGTCTGCGGGCCGCCTCGGCCGGGGGCCTCCTTGCCCGGGGGCTCACGCGGGTCCCCGGGCCGGCCGGGGTCAGGCCCCGGCGGCGGGCTCCCGCTCCTTGCGCGCGTCCAGGATCGCGGCGTGCGGGTGCGCCAGGTACGGCGTCCAGAAGTCGTCGTCGGGCCCGGCCCCCGGGTCGTCGGCCAGCCGGTGCGCCTCCCACCGCGGCGCGCCGAACCCCGCCTCGGCCAGGGCGCTCTCCAGCGAGGCGGCGGTCCAGTAGCGCGCGGTGAACGCGGCGCTGTGCTCCCCGACGGTGAAGGAGAAGCCCACCGGCGCCGCGTCGCGCCGCTCACCCACCTCAAGGCGGAAGCCGTACCGGGCGTAGTAGTGCTCCGGGTCCGGGTGCAGCTCGGGGTGGATGGGCAGCGTCAGGAACCGCCCGCCGGGCCGCAGCGCCGCCGCCACGTCCCGGCACATTCCGACCAGCTCCTCGTACGTGGTGGCGTGCGGCAGCACGTACACGCCGAGCACGACGTCGAAGGCGCCGCGCAGGTGGTCCGGGAGCGCCCCCGCGACGTACTCGACGCCGAGGCCCTCGTCCTCCTCGCGGCGGCGGCAGTGGTCGATCATCCCCGCGGACGCGTCCAGGCCCACGACCCGCCGGGCGCCGCTGCGGGCGAGCAGCCGGGTGTACACACCGCTGCCGCAGCCGAAGTCGAGGACGTCCAGGCTCGCGAGGTCGCCGAGGTGGCCGAGCACGGTGGGGAACTCCAGGCGCTGCCGGAACGCCATGCCCGAGGACTCCTCGTATATCTGGCCGAGTTCGTCGAACTGCCTGCTGCTGGTCACGTCTGCTCCTTCTGGCATCTTCTGGCATCGGGTGGGGCCCATCTTCCTCAGGCCGCCCGCCGCGCCGCCAGCGCCCCGGCTCGGTCACGGCCGCACCCGCCCTGGTCACCGGGCGGTTTGGCGTGATTCGGGCGCCCGTGCACTCAACTTCGGCGCCCGGACACGCGTCCGTGCTAAGGGCTGGACGATTCCTGGGCCCGAGAGGTGCTGTCGGGCGAAGGAGGCAGGCCATGACCGGGGTCGACACGGACCGGCTCGACGTGGTGGGGCTGGAGGCGCGACGCGCCCGCGACCCCCGCACCGCGGGGGCCAAGGCCGCCCATCTGGCCCGAGCGGCCAGGGCGGGGCTGCCCGTGCTGCCGGGGTTCGTGCTGGTGCCTGCCGCGGAGGGGGCCGCCGCTGCCAGGGGCCCGCGTACCGGTACCGACCCGCGTACCGGTACCGACGCACGTACCAGTACCGACCCGCGTACCGCCACTGGGACCGACCCGCGTATCGGCACCGGCACCGGCACCGGCACCGCCGCAGGCACCGACACGAGCCCCCACACCCCCGGCCCCGGCACCGGTGCCCCCGAGGACGGCCCCCTCGGCGCCCGTGGCGAGGCCGAACTGCGGCGCGCCTGGCGGGCGTTGAGCCGCGACGGGCGGCGCCCCCTGGCCGTGCGCTCCTCCTCGGCGTACGAGGACGCGGCCGACTCCTCCCTCGCCGGGCTCTTCGAGACCGTGCTCGACGTGCGCGGCTGGGGCGAGTTCACGGACGCTGTACGACGGGTGCTGCGCTCGGCGCGGCGCACCCCGCGGGCGGACGCGGACGGCACCCCGGGCGGCTCCATGGCGGTGCTCGTGCAGCCCATGGTGCGCGCGGCCGTCGGCGGCGTGCTGTTCGGCGCGGACCCGATGGCCGGACGCCGCGACCGGATCGTCGTCAGCGCCGTCGACGGCGGCCCCGACCGGCTGGTGAACGGCAGCGTGCAGGGCGTGCGCTACCACCTCACCCGGCACGGCAGGCTGCTCGACACCGAGCCGGGCGAACCCCGCGACGCGCGGCTCCTCGACCGCGGCCGCCTGCTGCGGCTGCTGCGCCTCGCGCGCGACGCCGAGCGGGAGTTCGGCGGGCCGCAGGACATCGAGTTCGCCTTCGACGCCGACGGCCGGCTGTGGCTGTTCCAGACCCGCCCCATCACCGCGATGCCCGCGCGCCCGCCGCGCCGCGCCCGGCTGCTCGGCCCGGGGCCGGTCGCCGAGACCTTCCCCGGCGTCCTGCAACCGCTGGAGGAGGACCTGTGGCTGGTGCCCATGGCGCACGGCCTGGCGGTGGCCCTGGACATCGCGGGCGCGGCCCCGCGCCGCCGCCTGCGCCGGGTGCCGCCGGTGACCACCGTCCACGGCCGCGCCGCCGCCGCGGTCAGGCTGCTCGGCGCGGCCCCGCCGGCCCACCGTCTGCTCGGGTTCCTCAACCCGGCGCCCGCGGCGCGCCGGGCCGCGGCCGCCTGGCGGATGGGCCGGGTCCGCACCACCCTGCCGACGCTCGCGCTCGACCTGACGGCCGACGTCGACCGGTATCTGGCCGAACTGCCCGCCCCCGCCGAGATGCTGAGCGGCCAACTGCTCGCCGCCGTCTCCTGGGGGCGTGCGGCGCTGTCCGCGCTGCACGCCCAGGAGTCGCTCGCCGGTGCCCTGCTCGGCCCGGGATCGGGCGCCACGGCCGTGGGGGAGGCGCTCGCGGTGCTGTCCGAGGCGCGCGCGGACGAGCCCGACGACGCCCGGCTCATCGCCCGCCACCCCGTCCTGCTGTCGCTCCTGCCGCCCACGCTGGGCGGGCGCCCGCCGCTGCCGGAGCGCACCGGCTGGACCGGGGCGCCGCGCGGCACGGCGGTGCTGCCCGCCCGGGAGGGGCTGCGGCTGCGCGTCCGCTGGGTGCAGGAGATGCAGGCGGGCATGGTGCGCGAGCTCGCCCGCCGCCTGACCGCCGTGGACCTCCTCGACGACCCGGGCCGTGTGGCCCTGCTGCGCTGGGCCGAGCTGACCGCCGCGGGCGACGGCGAGGGCCTGCCCGCCGACCTGCCCGAGCGGCTGCCACGGCCGCAGCGCCCCGAGCTGCCCGCCGCGTTCCGCCTCGCGGACGGCAGGCCGGTGGCCGAACCGGGCCGGCGCCGGGGCGCCGCCGACGGCCAGGGCGCGGGCGGCGGCTTCGGCTCCGGCACGGCCTGGCACGGCGGCGGGGAGCGCCCCCGGTTCGCGGTCCTCGTCGTCCGGGCCCTGGACCCGGCGCTGGCCCCGCTGCTGCCGGGGCTCACCGGCCTGGTCGCCGAGACCGGCAGCGTCCTGTCGCACCTCGCGGTGCTCGCGCGCGAGTACCAGGTGCCGACAGCCGTCGGCGTACCCGACGCCCTGGAGCGCTTCCCCGCCGGGACCCGGCTGACCGTCGACGGTTCCACCGGGGCCGTGGAAGCCGTGCGGATGGCGGCCGTCGGCGAGCCGCCGCGACCGCGCGCGCACGGCGCCGACCACACGGAGGGGATGGCGTCATGAAGTACGCGAGCTATGTCTTCGGCGGTCTGACCGCCGCCGCTGCCGCCGCCTACAGCGTCGTCTACCTCACGCGCTGGGAGTGGCAGCGCGCCCTCATCTGCGGCATGCTCCTGCTGGTCATCGAGGGGCTGCTCGTGTGCACGGTGCTCCTGAGCCGCCTCGGCCGCCTGGAGCGCCAGCTCGCCGACTCCGGCCGGCGCACCGAGGAGGTGTGGCGGCGCCTCCAGGAGTCCCGCGCCGAGGAGGGCGTACGGTTCCGCTGGCTGGAGCCCGGCTCCTCCGACGGCACCCACCGCACCTACGTCTTCGTGCCGGTCCTGATGGCGGCCGGGGCCCTGCTGTCGGGCGTCGCCTGGGTCGTGCAGAAGATCTCGGCGGCCACCGTCCGGCCCGGCGCCGAGCGCCGCCTGGCCGGACGGCTCGCCCGCCTCGCCGCCCCCGCCCCGCCCGGACCGCGGGGCCGGACACCGGAGTTGGAGGACGACGAGGCCGTGCCCCGGCCCCGGGTGCTGCGCGGTGTCGTGGTGGGCGGTGCCGTCGCGGTCGCCGGGCTGCTGCTCGCGCTGTTCGTGGAGACACTGTCCGATGCCACGCAGACCCGGCCCGGCAAGGCCACCGGCGCCGCCGCGACCACCGTCGTCTACCGGGTACGGGTGCACGGCACCGGCGACGCGCACGCCCGGGCGCTCGCCGCCCGCGCCCTGTGGGAGAGCTGCCGCCGCTCCACGGCGGCTCTGAACGTCCACGCCCCGCTGGCCCGCCTGGACGGCGACGTCTGGGCCGGGGTGATCCGCCCGGCCCTCTCCGAACACGACGTGATGCGGCTGCACGGCTGCCTCACCGACGCCACGGCACACCGCACCAGCGCGCAGGTCCTCGGCCAGAGCCAGGTGGAACAGGCGGGCCGGTGAGCGGCCTGCGGACAGGGCTGGGCAACTGGCGTGCGCGCCGCGGGAGGTGAGCGTACGGGAGGGGTGCGTGGGGGAGGGGCACGTGGGAACTGTGGGCCGGGTCGCCGGGCCGGTGGGCGACCTACCGACGGCAGCGAGCAACTAGCCTGCGCCCAGCGGGAAATGAGCGTACGCAAGGGCCGCGTGAGGGCCATGGACCGGGTCGCCGGGCGGGGATGGCGCCGGTAGCCTGGACGGCATCCGTGTACCGTCCGTCCCCTGCCGATGTCCGGCGTGCGGCACCGCGCGCCTCTGGTGGTGACCGCCTGTTGTCCCGTGCCCCGTCCGTCCGTGACGCCTCCGCCCGTACCGTCGCCCGCCTCGCCTCGGCAGCCACCACCACGCCCGCCGCGCGCGTGGGCGGCAGACTGGGGCTCCACCGGCCCGGCCCCCGCCGCACCGCGAAGCTCATCGGCCTGTGCGTCCTCGGCTACACCGTCTTCTGGCTCACCGCGTCCCTGGGCGTCCTCGCCGTGTCCGCCTGGGCGGGCGAACGCGTCGGCGCCGAGCGCGAGCTGTCCGGGGTCCGGCACTTCCAGCGGGTCGACGACCGCCTGTGGCGCGGCTCCGCGCCGACCGAGGCCGGTTACCGCGCGCTCGCCGCGCACGGCATCCACACCGTGGTGGACCTGCGGGCCGAGGACCTGAGCGCGGCGGAGCTGGCGCGGCCCGGACGCGCGGGCCTCGACGTCGTACGGATGCCGGTCCGCGACGGGCAGACGCCCGACAGCGCGCAGGTCGACCGGTTCCTGCGCGTCGTCGCCGAGGCCGAGGGACCGGTCTTCGTGCACTGCGGCGCGGGCGTGGGCCGCACCGGCTCCATGACGGCCGCCTACCTGGTCCGCACCGGGCAGGCCACGCCGGGCCAGGCGGCCCTGCGGACCGTCGCGGTCGGCCCGCCGTCGCTGGAGCAGATCTACTACGTGCTCAGCGCCGACCGGGACGTCAGCCGCCAGCCCCCGGACGTGGTGTCCCTGGTCAGCCGCCTTGCGGACGCGCCGCGCCGCATCAAGGCCTCGCTGTAGGGCGGCTCCGGTCAGGCCCCGGCCCCGCCCGGCTCCTCCAGGAGCGCGGCCCGCAGCGCGGCGACCAGCTCCCCGTCCACGCCCAGGCGCGCGGCGGCGTACCCCGGCAGGGACCCGTACCGCTCGGCGATCCCGGCGAGGAAGAGCCGCATCACCTCCGCGGGCGCCCGCCCGTAGTCCGGCCAGACCGGCGCGCGGCCCGGGTGGGCGGCCCGCCAGTCGGCCAGGAGCCGCTCACTGGCCAGGCCGGTGAGGGCGAAGTCCTCGACGATGTCCGCCTCGTCGACCCCGCACAGGCTCAGGACCAGCGCGGCGAGCAGTCCGGTGCGGTCCTTGCCGGACGCGCAGTGGAACACCACGGGCCCCGCCCCGGCGTCGGCGATCACCTCAAGCGCCCGGCGCAGCTCCTTCACGCCGTCCTCGGCGACCTCCAGGTAGCGCTCGGCGAGATAGGGCCCGGCCTGCACGTCGGGGCCCAACGCCGCCTGGTCGTACGGGCGGTGCTCGACGCTCAGGTTGTGATATCCGAACGACGCGTGCTCCGGCACCCGGCCCTTCCCCTCGATCTCCCAGGGATAGCGCAGGTCGATGACCGTGCGCACGCCGAGCCCGAGAAACCGCTCCCAGTCGGCGCCCCGCAACTTCCCCAGCGAGTCCGCCCGATACACCCGCCCCCACCGCACCGCACGCCCGTCCGCACCCGTATACCCGCCCAGATCACGAAAGTTGTGCAGCCGCTCGAAACCTATGTGTCTGTCCACGGACAGCACCCTAGGCGCGGCCGGGCCCCGCCGACCGCGACGAAGATCACCACCCGCCCCGGCCGGTCCACGGTGCGGCCGCCTGGACACGGGGGCCGGGGCGTGCTGGGCCGCGGCGCGGTCAGCCGGCCTCCCCGCCGTCGGCTCCGGGGGCGCGGTGCCGGGCCACGATCCCCTCGACGATCCTCAGTAGCCGCTCCCCGGTCCGGTCGATGCTGCCGTTCTGCGTGCTGACCTGTGCGCCTTCGAGGACGAACGTGATCTCCGCCGCGGCCTGTTCGGGGTCCGCGAGGCCTGCCGCGGCGCACATGCCGACCAGCCTGCGGGTCTGCAGGGCCTTGTGTTCCTCGATGACCTGCCGCGCGGGGTGGGCGCGGTCGGGCAGTTCGGCTAGGGAGTTGATGAACGGGCAGCCCCGGTACGACACGTCCGGCAGCCCCTCCGCGATGAAGCGGGCGAGGCCGAGGATCTGCTCCCGGGGCCGGTCGGGGTACGCGGCCTCGACCCGGTCGAAGGCCCCTTGGTACTCGGCGGCGACGATCCGCAGCCACTCCGCGACCAGGGCGTCCTTGGTCTCGAAGTGCCGGTAGATGGCCATCTTGGTGGTCTCGGCCCGCTCGGCGATCGCCTGCACGCCCACCCGGCGGATGCCCTCGCTGCGGAAGAGTTCCTCCGCCGCATCGAGGATGCGCTCACGGGGCGGCAGCTTCGCCACCCTGCTCGGCCTTGCGGCGCTCGATGCCATGACTGCTCCGTCACATCCCGTCGGTGGACCCTTGCCTCCCTGCTACGGTACCAGCCAGTCCCATACGATACCGATAGGTATCGCATGGGACCCGACAGTATCGTTCGACCTGCTGGGAGGGACAGTGAGAAGTGCCGAGTACGTGCGCCACGACGCGGTCGGGCTCGCGGAGCTCGTCGCCGCGGGCGAGGTGGCCCCGGCCGAACCGGAGGCGGCGGCCCGCGCGGCCGCGCGGGCGGTCGACCGGCTCGGAGCCGTCGTGGAGACGTGGCCGACCGACGACCGGCCCCGCCCCGGCAGCGCGCCGCTGGCCGGGGTGCCCTTCCTCATCAAGGACCTCGGCGTCACCATGGCCGGCCGGCGGACCGAGCTGGGCAGCCGTCTCGCGGCCGGCCACGTCGCCGCCGCCGACTCCTTCCTGATGCGGCGCTTCCGCCGTGCGGGCCTGGTGACGTTCGGCCGGACCGCGACACCGGAGCTGGCGTACGACATCACGACCGAACCCGTGCTGTACGGCGCCACCCGCAACCCGTGGGACCCGGAGCGGAGCGCGGGCGGGTCCAGCGGCGGCGCGGCCGCGGCCGTGGCCGCCGGGGTCGTCCCGGTCGCCCACGGCACCGACGCCGCCGGGTCGCTCCGCATCCCCGCCGCCTGCACCGGCACCTTCGGGCTCAAGCCCACCCGCGGCCGGATCTCCATGGGCCCCGACGCGGACGAGATCTTCCACGGCCTGGCCGTGCACGGCGTCGTCAGCCGCACGGTGCGCGACAGCGCGGTGCTGCTCGACCTGACGCGCGGCCCCGAGCCGGGCGACCCCTACACCGCCCCGGAGCCGTCCCGCCCGTACGCGGAGGAGGTCACCCGCCCCCCGGGCCCGCTGCGCGTCGGCGTCCTCGCCCAGGCGTGGGGCGGGCGGCGCACCGCCGCGCCGGTGGCCGACGCCCTCGCCCGCACCGTGGACCTGCTCGCCTCCCTCGGCCACCGGGTGGCGGAGGCGAAGGCCCCCCTCGGGGTCGACTGGGAGGAGTTCGTGCTGGCCCACGCCCGGCTGTCGACGGCGAACATCGCGGCCACGGTCGACGCGCTGGCCGCCGCCCTCGGCCGGCCCGTCGACGCCTCGACCCTCGAACCGGTGACCCTGGCCGCCCACCGCGACGGGCAGCGGGTCAGCGGCCCCCAGCTCGTCGCCGCCCTCGCGCTGCGGAACCAGGTCACGCGCAGCCTCGCCCGGGCCTTCGACACGTACGACGTGCTGCTCAGCCCGACCCTGCCGGACCTCCCGCCGCCGCTGGGGGCCCTGGCCGAGGGCGCGGCGGCGCTCGACGGGCTCGGCTGGACCCATCGCCTGCTCGACCGCTCGCCGTTCACCGCGGTGTTCAACGTGACGGGCATGCCCGCCATGTCCGTACCGCTGACGGCCGATCCCGGGACGGGGCTGCCGATCGGCATGCACTTCGCCGCCGGCCACGGGCGCGAGGACCGGCTCTTCCGCCTCGCCGGACAGCTCGAACGGGCGAGCCCGTGGGCGGACCGGACCCCCGCGGTGTGGGCAGGGCACCCCACGGACCGCTGACCCGCGCGCGGGGCCTCGGCACACCCCGGCCGTGCGCTCCCCGCGCGGGGCCTCAGCGCCCCCCGACTCGCACCGGCGCCGCGAGCCGCGGCACCCGGTCGAGCGCGATGCCGAAGTGGCGGGCGTAGGCGTCCAGCACCTCGGCGTCCGACGCGAGTTCGGTCACGTGCTTGTCGTCGCCGGTGGTCACCGTGAGCTTGTCGCCGCTGAGCGTGACCCGCCCCGTGTCGGTGAGCACCGTGCACACCAGCGACCGGGTGAAGTGGGAATGCGGTGAGGTGCGGTGGTACCAGGCCCCGGCGGCGAAGTCCGCGAGCGCCCGCGGCCGCGTCTCCAGCAGGTACTGCGGCCGCCCGTCCCGCAGGACGTCGAGGTCGCCGCCGGGCGCCTCGGCGATCCGGAACGTGCCTCCCGGGTCGACCTGGTCACCACGCCCGGTGAAGTCCAGCGGGAAGTGGCTGTGCATGCCGAAGCCGATGTCGGCGAGCCAGTCGCCGCCGTCGGCGGTACGCACCCGGAGCGCCATGTGGTCGTACGGGATGCCGACCCGGTCCTCCTGGTACACGCGGGCCTGGAGCAGCTCGACGTCGTAGCCGAGGGCGGCGAGCAGGGCGGCGAAGGCGCCGTTGAGCTCGTAGCAGAACCCGCCGCGGCGGCGCTCGACGACCTTCGCGACGAGGTCCTCCTCGGTGAGGTCGACCTCCTCGCCGTCGTGGACCGAGAGGTTCTCGAACGGCACGCTCCGCAGGTGGGCGAGGTGCAGCGCGCGCAGCGCCGCCGAGGTGGGCGACGCGGGCCGCTCGGCGCCGATGCGGCGCAGATAGGCGTCAGTCTGTGCGGTGTCCATGCCCCAAGTCTCACGCACCGTGATCGCCCCGGACCACGGCCCGAAGACGAGACCCCCGTCCGCCCTCGGTCCTAGGCCCGGGGGCCGAGGGGGCGCACGGCAGCCGCCCGCCGGGCCGTCGTTCGCAGCCGCCGATGGCATCAGGAGAACGCCTGTGGGTAGGCGAACAGCGATTCTGACAACGCCCGCCGCCACGCCGGCGGGGTCCCGGGGAGGAACCTCATGGCCGGACTCATCGCACGCCTCAAGGCCTACAGCCGTACGCCGCAGGGCCGGCGGACCATCGCCTCCGCGCGCCGGGCCGCCTCCGACCCGCGCAAGCGCGCCCAGGCCCGCTCGCTCCTCACCCGCCTGCGCGGGCGCCGCTGACGCCGTCGCGGGCCCGGACGCGAGCCCGTACGCGAGCCCGTACGCCCGAGAACGCGCGTACGGGCCGGGCGGTCGGGGGCAAACAGGGGCAACGGATCGCTATAGGGTGTACGTTCTGTTTCTTTTTCGCACACGACGTACCCGGAGAGTAATCCGTGACCGCAGTGATCGCCCCGTCCGCCCCGGCTGACCCGTCGGAAGCGGCCGCCCCCGCCGCCGAGGCGCCCCAGGACGTACGCGATGACGCACAGGAGACCGTCGACGAGGTCGCCCAGGAGACCGCCGACGAGGTCGCCCAGGAGGCCACCGACGAGGCCGCCCGCGAGGCCGCGCGGGAGTTCGTGGCGCGCGACGCCCGCGAGTTCGGGGTGTACGCGCGCACCGGCGGGTGGGCGTTCGGCCTGAAGGTGGCGCGCAGCGTGCGTCCGGGCGGGCAGTCGGCGGCGGAGACGCCGAAGGTGTCCGCGAAGGAGTTCGGCGAGCTCGCCGGGTGCTCCGCGGAGCGGGTCATGCGCTACTACAAGGCCTGGGACCGGGCCGCCGACGACGGGCTCGTGCCGCACTTCGAGGAGCTCGCGCCGGGCCAGGAGGTCGAGCTGCCGGACGCCGACGTGTGGCTCACCTACTACGTGCCGCGCTCCAGCGCCACCTCCGCGCGCGGCACCGCGATCGCCGCCGCCGCCGAGGCCGAGGGCATCCGCCCCACCAAGGCCCTGGAGGTCGCCGAGAACCCCACCGCGCTGCGCGCCGCGATCCTCGCCGACCCCTCCACCGCCCAGGCAGCCCGGTACGCACTGCTCGACCGGCTCAAGGAGGACCCGGCCCTGCAGACGGAGCTGGCCCGGGACATCGCCCGTACCGACGACCTGAAGAAGGCCGTCGCGGGCGAGGCCAGGGCCGCCGACCGCATCGAGTACGTCCGCAAGGTCGCGGAGGAGGGCCAGGTCAGGACCCCCGCCGGACAGACCATCGACGCCCCCGTCGCGCTGCGCATGGAGGCCGAGCGGCACCTGTCCCTGATCGACGAGCTGGACGACGCCGAAGAGGCCGGCGAGTGGGCGACGGAGGCGTACGACACCGTCAGGACCCTGGTCGCCGAGACCGTCGAGGCGGACCCCGAACTGCGCGTGCAGGAGCGCAGGACGAAGTTCTACAGCAGCCTCCAGAAGGCCACGAAGGTCTTCGAGGAGCTGACCCTCGACGACGCCGCCGACTTCGGCGACATCTACGAGGACGACATGGTCCAGCGCCTCGAAGAGCTCCAGCAGGCCATCACCACCTGCCTGTCGGCGCTGCGCAGGGCGTCCTCGGCGGGCTGACCCGGGGACCGGGCCGACCGGACCGTGCGGGCCCGGCCGGTGTCACTCCGTCCGGCCGGGCCCCGCGGCGGCGCGCAGCGCGCCGAGGCACGCGCCCACGCACACCTCGCGCAGTTGCTCACGCGCGTACGCCCGGTGGGTCAGCCAGTCCACGCACAGCGTGCGCACGAACACCAGCCAGCTCATCAGTGCCGCCGACACCAACTCCCGTGCCGCTCCGTCGAATTCCCCGGCGTCGAGCAGGCGGGCGCGCAGCTCGGCCAGCTCGTCGGAGATGACGGCCTGGATGACCGGGTCGCCGGCGAGGGTGCGATTGGCGGCCAGGACCGTGTTCCGGTTGGCCTCGAAGTAGTCGAGGTGCGCGTCGAGCCCGGCGGCGAGCTGCCGTTCGAGGGGCACGCCCGGTTCGAGCCGGGTGGCCGCCAGGAGCCGGTCCGCGGCCTGCCGGTACACCCCGGCGAACAGGTCGCGCTTGCCGGGGAAGTAGCGGTACAGCAGGGCGCGCGAGACACCGGCCCGCTCGGCGACGTCCTCCATGCGCACGTCGTCGTAGGGCCGCGCCGCGAACATCCGCGCCCCGACCTCCAGAAGGCGCGCGCGGCGCTCGGCGGGGTCGAGCCGCTGGCGCGTCGTCACCGGCACACCGTACTTGACACGTCTTCACGTCCCTCCTAGCGTCCCCCCTTAGTAGACGAGTGTCTACTAACGGCTACGAGGTCTCTTGACGGCTACGAGGTCTACGACGGTTACGGGTGTCCACTGACGGCTACGGTGTCCGCCGACGGCCGCCCGTCAACGGCTGGGGGTGCGGTCGCATGGCCAAGGTCAGGCTCCTGAGGTCACTGGTCCTGCTCATGGGGTACGCGTGCGTGGCGATCGGCGCGTACCACCTCGTGCTCGGCGTCGCCTCGGTGCCGGGGGAGGGCTCGGCCGGGGCCACGGTCGACAGCCGCGAGCGGTTCTACAACGCGGTCTTCCTCGGCTACGGCCTGGCCTGGCTGTGGGCGGCCCGGCAGACCCCGATCCCCGCGCGGTGGGTGCGCGGGCTCGCCGGGATCTTTCTGCTGGGCGGCGCGGGCCGGCTGCTCTCCCTCGCCGTGCACGGCCCGCCCCAGTGGTTCCAACTGGCCCTGACGGCCCTCGAACTCGCCTTGCCCCCGCTGTACTTCTGGCTCGCCGGCGCGGACGAGGAGGCGGCGGCCGCGCCGGGTCCCGCGGTGCGTGTCCGGATGTGACAGGGAATCGTCATTGCGGCCACCCGGGGCCGCGGCGAGCATAGGGGCATGCCCCTTCCGCACCGGGTCGTCATCGCGGTCTTCCCCGATGTCGACCTCCTCGACGTCACCGGCCCCGCCGAGGTGTTCGCGCTGGCCGGCCGCGAGAGCGCGGGCCGCGCCGGCTACCAGGTCCGGCTCGCCGGGCCCGCCGTCGGGGCGGTCCGGACCTCGGCGGGCGTACGGCTGCTCACCGACGTGGCCTTCGACGACGTCGGCGACCAGGTGGACACCCTGCTGGTGCCCGGCGCCGTCGACATGACCGCCGAGGGGCCCGTGGCCCGCGTCGACCCCGACGTCGTGGCGTGGGTGAAGGCGACCGCCCCGCACGCCCGCCGGGTGGCGTCGGTCTGCGTGGGCGCGCACGTGCTGGCCGCGGCGGGGCTGCTCGACGGGAGGACGGCGACCACCCACTGGTCGACCGCCGCCCAGCTCGCGGCCGACCACCCGGATGTCACGGTCGACCCGGACCCCATCTTCGTCCGCGCCGACCGCGGCCGGCTGTGGACCGGGGCGGGGATCAGCGCCTGTCTGGACCTGGCCCTCGCCCTGGTCGCCGAGGACCACGGCGAACAGACCGCTCTCTCGGTGGCCCGGCAACTGGTGGTCTACCTCAAACGGCAGGGCGGCCAGAGCCAGTTCTCGGTGCCGCTGCGCCGCTCGGGATCCACCCGCCGCGACATCGACGAGCTGCGGCTGTGGATCGGCGACCACCTCGACGGCGACCTGTCCGCGGCGGCCCTGGCCGCCCGGATGTGCCTGAGCGAGCGGCACTTCGCCCGCGTCTTCGCCCAGGAGACGGGCACCAGCCCCGCCGCCTACGTGGAAGCCGCCCGCCTGGAGGTCGCCCGGCGCCTCCTGGAGACCACCGACGCGCCGCTCGACCAGGTCGCGGCCACCAGCGGCCTCGGGTCGGTGGAGACCCTGCACCGGGCGTTCCGGCGCCGGCTCACCACGACCCCGGCGGCCTACCGCCGCCGCTTCCGCACCGAGACCGCCTGACGCTCCAGGCCCCGGCGGCCCTCCCGGCCACTCCTCTACCTTGTCATGCCCATTTCCAGAAAGGTCCCACGATGAACACGCCGCACCCGACCGCGACGCACCCGTCCACGCCCCTGCGCGACGTGATCGGCCTGGACGGCCGCCCGCCCCGGCTGGCCGACTCCGCCCTGATCATGATCGACTTCCAGAACACGTACCGCACCGGCGTCATGGCCCTGAAGGGCGCCGACGACGCCCTCGCGGCGGGCGCCCGGCTGCTGGAGCGCGCCCGCGCCGCGGGCACCCCGGTCGTCCACGTCGTCAACGACGGCGGGGAGGGCACCCCGTACGACATCCGCGCCCACATCGGGGCGATCAGCGACGAGGTCGCCCCGGCGGACGGCGAGCCCGTCGTCGTCAAGCGGTTCCCCGACGCCTTCCACGCCACCGACCTGGAGAAAACCCTGAGCGACCTCGGTGTCGCGCCGGGCAAGGACCTCGTACTCGCCGGGTTCATGACGCACATGTGCGTGGCCTTCACCGCCCAGGGCGCCTTCCAGCACGGGTACCGCCCCACCGTCGTCGCCGAGGCCACCGCGACCCGCGCCCTCCGCGCCCCGGACGGCTCGGTCCTGCCCGCGGCCGCACTCCAGGCCGCCGCCCTGACCACGGTCACGGACCTGTTCGGCACGGTCGTCACCACCGCCGAGGCCCTCGACGTCCCGTCGAGCTGATCCGGCGCGCCCTCGGCCGCGGCGGCTGCCGGCCGCCGCGGCCGCGCGTACCCGCCGGGGCTTCCGTCAGGCCAGGCCGAGCTGTCGCTCGGCCGCCGTCACGGTCTGGTCCAGGAGCACCGCGATCGTCATCGGGCCGACGCCGCCCGGTACCGGGGTGATGAGGCGGGCACGGTGCAGCGCGCCGTCGAAGTCGACGTCGCCGACGTTGCCCGGGTTGTACCCGGCGTCGATCACCACCGCGCCCGGCTTGACGTCCTCGCCGCGGATCAGCCGCGGGCGGCCCACGGCCGCCACGACGACGTCGGCCTCGCGGACGTGCGCCGACAGGTCCGCGGTGCGCGAGTGGCAGTACGTCACCGTGGCGTCCCGGGCCAGCAGCAGCATCCCGGCGGGCTTGCCGAGGATCGCGCTGCGGCCGACCACGACGGCGCGCTTCCCGGCGAGGTCCACGTCGTACGCGTCGAGGAGGCGCATGATGCCGCCCGGGGTGCAGGACACGAAGCCGGGCCGGCCGAAGCTCATCGCCGCGAACGAGCTGAGCGTGACGCCGTCGACGTCCTTCTCCGGCGCGATGGCCTCGAACGCCGCGCGCTCGTCGATGTGGTCCCCGACCGGGTGCTGGAGCAGGATGCCGTGCACCGTCGGGTCCTCGGAGAGCGCGCGCAGGGTGGAGACCAGCTCCTCGGTCGTGGTCGCGGCGGGCAGCGCGAGGTGGCGCGAGACGATCCCGGCCTTGGTGCAGCGGTTCCGCTTCATCCGTACGTACGTGACCGACGCGGGGTCCTCGCCCACGAGGACGGTCGCCAGACAGGGCGCGCTGCCCGTGCGCCGGGCGACCTCCGCCGCGCGGGCCGCGGTCTCCCCGGCGACGCGCCGCGCGAGCGCGGTGCCGTCCATGAGCTGGGCGAGCTGGGCGGGAACGGTCGTGGTGGTGGGGGACATGGCCGCCTCCAGGCGTGGTTGACCAGTCGCCCAGGCGCACGGCATCGACATCTGCGTCAGGCCGCTCCCCGGTGGTGCTCCACCCAAGCGCCAGTCACGGCCCGCGCCCACTGTAGTCGAACGGGGGCGGCGGCCCGTCGGCGAGCCCCGCCCCCGGTCCCTCAGGCCCGGCAGAGGCAGAAGGGGTGCCCCGCCGGGTCCGCGTACACGCGGAACCCGCGCTGCCCGTCCTTGTCGTCCAGGTCCAGCGGCATGGCCCCCAGCGCCAGGGCCTCGCTCTCCGCCTCCGCCATGTCCTCGACGGTGAGGTCCAGGTGGAGCTGCTGGGAGTTGGCGTCGGCGCGCGGCCACTGCGGCGGGCGGTGGTCCGGGGCGCGCTGGAAGGCGATGCGGTTGCCGTCCGGCGTGTACAGGTCGTACCAGTCGTCGTCGTACTTCTCCACGGTGCCGCCGAGGAGCGCCTTGTAGAAGCCGGCGAGGGCGGGCGGGTCGGGGCAGTCCAGAGCGACGAGACAGTATCGGGCTACAGGCATTGGCGTTCTCCTCGTCCACGTCCACACACGGTCTTGGCGCGCCTCGGCGGCCACCGGCCCACGGGTGCCCGCGAGCGGGGCCCCGCATGCCAGGTGCCCGGCGGGGCGGGGCGCGCGCTCCGCACCGGCCGCCGCCCGGGGGCCGGACGGCGGCCGGACAGGCACTGTTCCACGCGGAACGGCCGGGCACGGTCCGCCGCGCCCTGTCCGCGTGTCGGCGGATGAGGCGTACGTCGCCCGTCGGCACGCCGCACCCTCCCACACCGAGGGCCGCGCTTTCCGCAGCCGGGTGCCGTGTCGGACCTTGGCGGGCGGTGCAGCCAGACGGAGGCGACCGGCTGCCGCGCGTTCCCCACGGCGGCGACCGGGATGGCGTACGCGCGCTACCGCATCCGTGGCTGAGGCGCCCGCCGGGCTCAGGCCCCCTCAGGGTCCGGCAGCAGCTCGCGCAGCAGCTCCTCGAACTCGTCGGGCGTCGGGGGCTTGTCGGCCAGGAGGGCCTGGAGCAGCAGCCCGTCGTAGGCCTGGGCGAAGAGCTTCACGCGCAGCGGCTCGTCGGTGAACTGCCGGGCGAACGCGGCGAGCGCCTCCGTCCAGCGCCGGGTCGCCGCCCGCTGCTCGGGGCGGCGCGCCGCCAGCAGGAACAGCTCGAACTCCGCGAGCAGGTGCCCGGGCGGGCTGAGGATCTCCGCCATCAGCAGGGCGAGCGACCGGCGCTTGTCGACCCCGTCGTCCGGCGCGCCCACCAGCGCCTCGATGCGCGCGGAGTCCTCCTCCATGCACTGCGTGAGCGCCGCCGTCAGGAGCGCGTCGATGCTGCTGAAGTAGTACGTCGTGGCGGTCGTGGGCAGCCCCGCCTCCCGGGCCACCGTACGGTGCGTGACGCCCGCGGCGCCGTCGCGCGCGATGACGCGCACGGTGGCCTCGATCAGCGCCCGGCGACGGCGCTCGCCCTTGGCGCGGCGGCCGTCGGTGACCGGCTGGGCGGCCGGTTCGGCGGCCGGTTCGGCTGCCTGACCGGTGGTCTCGACGGCCGGCTCGGTGCCCGGCCCGGTGGCTTCGGCGGTCGGCTGGGTGGTGGGCTCGGTGGTCGGATCGGTGGTCGGCTCGTTCAGGGTGACTCTCCCGCGGTCGTGCGCGCGCCCTCCACCGGCCGTGCCGCCCGTCGTGTACGCGCGCCGTTTCCTTCGACGGTACCCGGTCCGCGCGGGGCCCCGACGGGCCCCGGTGAGGCCCGCCCCGGTCGGGTGGCGGCCCCGGTCAGGTGGCCTTCGGGGGGACGAGGCCGCGCTCGGCGCCGAGCCGGGTGGTGGTGTCGGCGTAGAGGGTGACCCCGCCGTCGCTCCAGCGCACGATGAGGTCGTCGGCCCGGCCGCCCGCGGTGTGGGCGCCCGCCGTCATCACCGCGGCGTGCTTCCACAGGGCGTCGGACCCGGGCAGCCGGGTCGCCCGGCCGAGGCCGCCGGTGCCGACGTCCTGGTGGAGCGTGCGCCTGCCGTCGGGCCGGCGGACCAGGAGGTCCCAGCGGCCGGAGCCGGTGAAGTCGCCGCTCGTGAGCAGCGTGGTGCGCTTCCAGGTGGCACTGGGCTTCTTCAGCCGGGTCTCCTTCGCCTCGGGGAACCCGCCGCCGTCCACGTCGCGGTGGAGGGTGACCTCGCCGTCGCTCCAGCGGACCACCACGTCGTCGGCGCGGGCGTTGCCGGTGAAGCGGCCCGCGGTGATCTGGGCGGCGTGCTTCCAGACGGACCCGGCCTTGGCGAGCCTGGTCTCCCTGCCGAGGCCCGCGGCGGACACGTCGCGGTACAGCGTGACCTCGCCGTCGGACCAGCGCACCAGCAGGCCGGCGCGGCCGGTGCCGGTGAAGTCGCCGCCGGTGAGCGTCGTGGCGTGCTTCCAGGTGCCGTTGGGTGCCTTCAGGCGCCGCCCGCCGGTGAAGCCGCCCTTGCCGTCGCCGGTGTGCAGCGTGACCTCGCCGCTGTTCCACACCACCAGCAGGTCCGCCCTGCCGTCGCCGGTGTAGTCGCCGGAGGCCAACTGCCGGGCGCGCTGCCAGGTCTCGCCGGTGCCGAGCGTGTAGGGGAGCGGCGGCCGTACGACGGTGGCGACGTCGTGCACGGCGTCGTCGTAGAGCTTGAACACCTCGTCGTCGTAGAGCGGGGCGTACGAGACGGCGCTGCTGGGGCCGCCGCCGCCCACGCCACCGATGTTGCCGACGACCCGGCCGGTGCCGGTCCGCTCGTCGAAGTCCAGCAGCCACGGGCCGCCGGAGGTGCCGCCGTGCAGGCCGCCGCACTCCATGCGCAGTTGCCGGTAGCCGGGGAGCCGCGTCGTCCCGGCCCGGCACATGACCGCCTGGTCCTTGGCGTCGTAGCGGGCCTTCGGGTAGCCGATGACGGTCGCCCGCACCCGGTAACCGGGCGTGCGGGCCAAAGTGTTGGCGCCGGTGACCTGTTCGAGCTGCCGGCCGGTCCGGTCGGGCTTGACGGTCGCGAAGCCGAAGTCCAGGTCGGAGCCGGGTCCGGTGGCGGTGTGCCGGGGGTCCTTGAAGAACCGGTCGACCGCCCAGATGCCGTACGGCTGGGACGCCGCGGGCGTGCCCGTGCGGTACCGCGGCACGAAGGCGTGCTTCCTGCCGGGCCCGCAGTGGCCCGCGGTGAGGATGAGGTTGCCCCGGGGGCTGTGCACCACGCTTGCGGTGCAACTGTGCGCCTTCAACCCGCTGTCGACGTAGTACAGGACACCGACGGTCTTGGTGCCCTTGTAGTACGTCGCCGACGGTGCGCGGGAGGCGAGCGCCCGCGGGGCGGCGGAGCCGGTGGCGGGGGTCGCGGAGTCGGGCGGTCCGGGGGAGGGCGGCGGCGTCGCCGACTCCATGCGCCGCGAGGTCCAGAACTCCTCGGCGTCCTCGGCCGTCCAGCCGCTGCCGCTCCTGGCCGGTGCGGAGGTCTCGGCGCCGCGGCCCGGCCCGTGGGGGTCGGCGGTGCCCGGCCCGGGAGGCGGCGGTGCCGCGGAGGCGGTGTGCGCGGAGACGGCGAGGACGACGCCCGCCCCGACGGCGATGGCCCGGGACCAACGAGATGTGCGCACAACTGCCCTTCGG
This sequence comes from Streptomyces longispororuber, assembly GCF_014656095.1. Taxonomy (GTDB): domain Bacteria; phylum Actinomycetota; class Actinomycetes; order Streptomycetales; family Streptomycetaceae; genus Streptomyces; species Streptomyces longispororuber. The sequence goes on along the minus strand of NZ_BNBT01000089.1, from coordinate 10,673 downwards.
GTGTGGGGGGTTCGGCTGAGGCCGGTGCAGGGTGGGCGCCGACGAGCACGGTGGCCGGAACGCGCCCCGGCCGCCCCGGAACCGGCGATCATCCTATGTCACGCCTTATGTGCCGCTATGGCAGGTGGCGGAGGGCAGGGGGTGCCGCCCGGCAGGGCCGGGGTGGGGCGGCCCGGGCGGGACGGCGGTAAGGCGAAGGGGCCGCCCTCGGCGGAGGGCGGCCCCGGAGCGGTGGCCTTCGCGGCTCCAGGTGTTCCTGGCTACAGGTCTCCCTGGTTACAGGTCTCTCTGGCCACATGTCACCTTGGCGACACGTCTCCTGGCGACACGCCCCCTGGTGACATGTCTCCCTGGCGACAGGTCTCCCTGGTTACAGGTTGTCTCCCCAGCCGCCCTGGATCATCGTCTGGAACGCCCAGGTGCCGTTCCGCCTGAGCAGGATGTCGGCGTACCTGAGCTGCTGGGTGTGGCCGTCGGCCGTCATGACGGAGTCGGTGAAGACGACCGCCATGGACGCCGACAGGAACACCGGGGTCCGGGTGGACTCGAAGGTGATGTCCTGGCCGCCGTCGCCCATCACGTGGGTCATGGTCTCGACGAACTGCCGCCGGTCCCACTGCGCCGACCGGCCGTCGCCCGCGGAGTCGTCGCTCACGAGGTTGAGCGGGAACACCGCCATGTCCGCCATGCGCTCCACGTCCCGCTTGCCGCTGGCGGCGTCGTACTCGGCGAACCAGGCGTCCAGGCTCGCGCGGTCCTCGGCGGTCGGGGTGTAACCGGTGTCGGGCAGATGCGTCATGCAGTTTCCTTCACGGTCGGTCGGTCGGGATGGTCGAGTCGGCCGGTCGGCCGGTCGCCTGGTCGGGCGGGCGGAAGTCTGAACCCGGGACCCTGCGTTCGCCATAGTCAAACTTGACTACGTGAGAGAACGTATACCGCGACGGCGCCCTAGTCAAACTTGAATAATCACTCTGCCCTGTGATCCACGTCATACGCGGCAGGCCCCCGACGTGCGGCGTCACCCCGAGGCCCGTGACAGGGTGACCGTATGACCATCGACGTCCGTCCGGCCTCGATCTTCGAGGACGTCCGCGCCGTACTCGGCCCCAAGTCGCCCACCGCGAACGTCTGCTGGTGCCTCAGCTACCGCATCCCGGCCAAGCTCAACAACCAGCTCCGCGGCCCGGACCGCGGCGCGTACGTGGCCGAACTGTGCGGGGCGGACGTCGCGCCCGGGGTGCTCGCGTACGACGGGGGCGAGCCGGTCGGCTGGGCCGCCGTGGCGCCGCGCGCGGACACCTCCTTCGCGCGCAGCCGCACGATCCCGCACGTCGACGACCTGCCGGTCTGGTCCCTGTGGTGCGTCCGGGTGCGCCCCGGCCACCGCAAGAAGGGCATCTCCCACGCGCTCATCGCGGGTGCCGTCGCCTTCGCCCGCGACCACGGTGCGCCGGTGGTCGAGGCGTACCCCCTGGACAGCGGCGACGCCCGGGTCGACCTCACCATGGCCTACGCCGGGCTCCGGAAGAACTTCGAACGCGCCGGCTTCGTCCACGCCGCCGACACCGCCTCGGTGCTGGCCGGGCACCCCCGCGTCCTGATGCGCCTCGACCTGCGCTGAGGCGGCGGCGCGGGCCGCCTCCCCGGAGCCTGGCGGGGGACAAGAAAAAATGGAACGATGGTCCCGGTTGTTGTCCGTGAGGTATGCGCGCGGCCGGGTGCCGACGCATGCCCGCACGGGCCGAGGCCGATCCCACGACAGGACAGGCAATGGCACACGCATACCGCGAGATCTTCTCCGCCCCCGGCACGAAGGCCTTCAGCTCCGCGGGCCTCGTCGCCCGTCTCCCCCTGCCCCTGACCCACATGGGCATCCTGACGATGCTCTCCGAGACCACCGGTGAGTACGCGCTGGCCGGACTGGTCGCCGGCACGTTCACCTTCTCCATGGCCTTTCTCGGGCCGCAGGTCTCCAAGGCGGTGGACCGGCGCGGGCAGAGCCGGGTGCTGCCCCTCGCCACCGGAGTCAGCGTGCTCGGGCTCGCGGGCCTGCTGCTCTGCGCCACCGTCGATGCCCCCAGGTGGACGCTGTTCCTCCTCGCGCTGCTGTCCGGCCTGATGCCGAGCATGAGCGCGATGGTCAGGGCCCGCTGGACGGAGATCTTCCGGGGCACGCCGCGGTTGAACACCGCGTACTCCATGGAGTCCGTCGTCGACGAGCTGACGTACGTCGTCGGCCCGGCGCTCGCCGTGGTGCTCTCCACCGCGCTGTTCCCGCAGGCCGCGCCCATGGCGGCGGGGCTGCTGCTGGTCGTCGGGGTGGCGCTGTTCGTCCCGCAGAAGAGCACCGAGCCGCCGGTCAGGCCGCGGGCCGGTGCGGACGGCGGATCCTCGGTGATCCTCTCGCCGCCCGTCCTCGTGCCGGCGCTCGTCCTGCTGTGCGGCGGCGCGATCCCCGGCATGGTCGACACCATGGGCCTCGCCTTCGCCGAGCGCGCGGGTGACAAGTCGCTCGCCGGTCTTGTCTTCGCCGTGTACGCGATCGGCTCGGGCCTCGCGGGCCTACTGTTCGGCGCCCGGCACGTGCGCGTGCCGCTGCCCCGGCTGCTGCTGATCGGCGTGGGTGGAACGGCCCTGACGACGCTTCCGTTCCTGCTCGTGGACGGCGTCGCCGGGATGGTCGCGGTGGTGTTCCTCGCGGGGGTCTTCTTCGCCCCGACCATGGTCGTGGTCATGAGCATCGTCGAGCGCGTGACGCCGGAGCGTCATCTCACCGAGGCCATGACCTGGATGATCGCGGGCCTGCAGAGCGGCGTCGCGCTCGGCGCGGCCGTCACCGGCGTCGTCCACGACCACCTCGGCGCCACCGCGGGCGTCTCGGTGGCGGTCGTCGCCGGAGCCCTCGCGCTCACCCTCACGCTGTGCGCCCTGCCGATGCTGCGGGCGCGCCTGGCGCGGGCGGAGGCGGGGGCGGTGGCGGCGGACGCCCCGGAGCACAAGGCGTCTGCCGTGGACGTGTGCTGCGGGGGATGACGCGGTGGCGCGGTGACGTGGTGACGTCGTAGGCGGGCGGCGTGGGGTGTGGGGCGGCGGCCGACCCGACCACGGTTCGAGGGCCGCCCGGGTGACCGCCGGGCGGATCGCTTGGGACGACTGGCTGCTGGTCCACCCGGAGAGCCGTCCGCCGGCCCGCCCGGCGTGGGTGCGACGGGGGGAGTGACCCCAAGGCCCGCGGCGGAGCGCCCCGTTGCGGTCCTCAGGTGCCGAGGTGGGCCGCCAGCCGGCCCAGGAAGACGCGCTGGCCCGCCACGAGCTTGTCGCGCGCGCGGTCCGGCGGCAGCCAGGCCACCGTGTCCAGCTCCGGGAACTCGCGTACGCGGCCCGAGCCGCGCGGCCACTCCATCCGGAAGGTCCCGGGCACCACGGTCGCCGGGTCGAGGTCGGCCTCGACGGCCCAGACGGTCACCGTCTTGCCGCCCGCCTGGCGCGTCTCGCCCAGCGGAACGTACGGCCCCTCGGGGGCGGGCAGCCCGAGCTCCTCCTCGAACTCCCGCACCGCCGCGGCCAGCGGTTCCTCGTCGTCGCCGTGCTCGCCCTTGGGGATCGACCAGGCGGCGGTGTCGCGCCGCGCCCAGAACGGCCCGCCCATGTGCCCGATCAGCACCTCCGGCCCCGCTCCCGCGTGGCGGAAGAGCAGCAGCCCGGCGCTGCGGCGGCCGCCCACGCTCAGTGCTGCTGCGGCTTCGCCGGCGCGGCCTCGCTCGGCCGCACGATGACGAAGCCCTCGCCCTGGAGGAGCAGTTGCACGGCCTCGCCGGAGCCGCCGCGCAGCATCGAGCCGATGGACTGCGAACGGTGCAGCGACGTCTCCAGGTTGGCGGTCCAGCCGACCACCGCGTCGGTGTCCACGTACACCGGTGCCTTCGGCGACACCGGGATCACCAGCGGCTCGCCCTCGCACATGAGCCCCAGCCTGCCGTGGCCGGTGAACACCGAGTTGAACAGGCCGCCGCCGGAGATGCCCGAGCCCTTCACGGTCTTGATCTCGTACGACAGGCTCGCGTCGAAGCACAGGACGTTGCGGCCGTTGATGGTGAGGGCGTCCCCCGGCTCCAGGTCGACGATGAAGCAGCTCTGCGCCTCGTGCGCGAACCACGCCTCGCCCTGGCCGCGCACCGTCATCAGCGGCAGCCCCTCGCCGGTGACCGCGCGCTTGAGCATGCCGCCCACGCCCTGGCTCTTGCGCTCGAACTGGAGGTTGCCGCGGTAGGCGATCATCGCGCCCTGCCGGGCCAGCATCTCGCCGTCCACCGTGTACTTCAGGGACTTGGAGTTCTGCTCGGTCATGCCGGCGGCGGTGGCCGGCTGCGCCAGGTGGCGCTCGGAGAAAAGCTCGCTCTTCATGCGGGCATCTTGCCTGGATGGGGGTATTTCGCCAAACAGTCCCGGGGCCATGGCCGCGCGACCGAGGTCGCGCGGCGGCCCGCAGGCACGCGACCTTGGTTCCACGGGGGCGAGACTTCGGTCGGCCGCGCGGCGGGCCGCTGTCCTCCCTCGTGACCCGCCGCGCTCCTCGCGACCCACCGCACTCCACGTCGCCTGCCGCGCTCCTCGCGACCCGCCGCACTCCACGTCGCCCGCCGCGCTCCCGTCGCGCCCGCCACGCTCCACGACGACCGGCGTGCTCTCCGTAGACCGCAGTGCTCCACGTACGCCGCCGCGCTACCGCGTCCTCACCCCGTGCACCGCCCTGCTACTCGTCCACCGCCGTGCCGAACGCGGCCCCGTCCACCGGCACTCCCAGCGACTTCGCGCCGTACGACCAGGACCCGGCGGCGGTGACGCCGCTCGCCTTGGACGGCAGGAACCACACCACGCCGTCCCCGGTGTTCTCGCCCGGAGCCGCCGCGAGCAGGTCGAAGCGGCGGTCGCGGTTCGGGTCCGCGAGCCGCACCTGGGCGCCCCACTTGTCGCCCTTCTCGGCGGCCCCGGGGACGCCCTCGGTGTTCTGCGTCCAGGAGGCCGCGCCCTTCGCGGTCAGGCCGTGGGCGCCGCCGCGCAGCAGCCACACCGCGCCCGCGTCCGCGACGGGGCCGACGTCCTCGCCGGGCGCGCCGACCGCGACGTCCGCGTAGCCGTCGCGGTCCGTGTCGTCCACGGAGAGGTCGGCACCCCAGCCGTCGCCCTTCTCCACCACGCCGGGCACACCCGCCGAGCCCTGGGTCCACCACTGCACGTCCGCGGCCGGGCCGTCGGCGCTGCCGTAGCGGACGCCGACCAGGCCGCCGGTCAGCGTCTCGCCGCCGTCGTCGGGGGAGGTGGGCTCACCGGTCACCAGGTCGTCGAAGCCGTCGCCGTCGATGTCACCCGTGGCGGCGACGGGGCCGCCACGCAGGGTGCGCTCCTCGGTGAGGCCCCCGGCGTGCCCGGAGTAGTACGTGGACCAGCCGTGCCCGGGCTCGGCGCCCGTGGTCACGCCGGACACGACGAGGTCGGCGAAGCCGTTGTCGTCGTAGTCGCCGGTGGTGAGCGTCCGCGGCAGGACGGTGCGCGCCGCGGCGCGCCCGTCGGGGCGGGACGCCGTCGGCGCGGGGGCGGGCGCGGTCAGGCGCCGGGAGGAGCGGCGGTGGAACGGTGCGGCACCGTTGCCGGGGATGTGCGGCTCGTCGCCGTAGGTGTAGGTGTCCAGCTCGTCGCGGTCGGTCACGGCGAGCACGTCGCCCTCGGTCGCGCCGCTGAACCGCGCGGCGGCCAGGGCGGTGCCGAACCGCTCGCCCGCGCGCGGCTCCTCGGCCTCGATGACGTCACTGAGCCCGGGCCTCAGGCCCTGCTCGGTGCCCCAGAAGATGGTCAGGCGGCCGGCGTCCCGCACACCGTCGACGTCCTCGCCGGGCGCCGCGACCACGGCGTCGTCGTAGCCGTCGGAGTTCAGGTCGCCGCTGGTGACGGTGGTGCCGAAGCCGTCGCCCGGCTCGGGGACGCCGTCGCCGCCGGTGGTGGCCTCGCTGAGGCGCGCCACGTCCGTGGTGCCGACGCCGCCGCGCGAGCCGTACTGGACGGTGACGAGCCCGGCCCCCCGGTGGCCGCCGACGGTCGCGCCGGGCGCGCCGACCAGCAGGTCCTCGTGGCCGTCGCCGTTGAAGTCGCTGTTGCGGTCGTTGGCGTGGGTGCTTCCCGGCGTGCCCGCGAACGCGGCGGGCGCGGCGGCGACGCCCGCGCCGGTCAGCAGCAGGAAGGAGGCCGCGGTGAGCGCGGCCGGACGGTTCATGCGCAAGGAAGGCTCCTGTGGAGAGGGCGGAGAGGAAGCAGTCGGGCTGCCGCGAGCGGTCCCGGCGGTCCCGGCGGTCCCGGCGGTCCAAGCGGTGCGGGCGGTCCGGGCGGTGCGCGGGCGGCCCGGTCAGGGGCCCGCTCCCCGGCCGGCGCCCTGTTCGACCGCGCACGGGGGCGCAGGGTTGTACGGGGCACGTGTTCCGCCGGGCACCGAGGCCCGGCGGGCTTCCGGCAGCACAACTCCCCGACGGGGTTACCGCATTGGAGCGGCGGGGTAGGGTGCGGCACAAGATCCGTCGGCGGGCACGGGTCCGTCGGCAGGCACGGGAGGGACGCGCATGAACACCGGTCCGCACGGCACAGGCGGTCTGCCACCCGCCTTCTTGGCACCCGAGACGTCGTCCTTCGTGGACTTCCTGGCGGCGCACGCGCCCGGCCTGCTGCCCGCCAACCGCTCCCTGCCCGCCCCGCACGACGGCTTCGAGGCCCCGCACGGCACCACCATCGTCGCCGCGACGTACGCGGACGGCGTCCTGGTGGCGGGCGACCGCCGCGTGACGATGGGCAACGTCATCGCGCACCGCGACTACGACAAGGTCTTCCCCGCCGACGGGCACTCCGCGATAGCCATCGCGGGCACCGCGGGCATCGCCGTCGAACTCGTCAAGCTCTTCCAACTGGAGCTGGAGCACCACGAGAAGATCGAGGGCACCGCCCTGTCCCTGCTCGGCAAGGCGAACCGCCTGACGACCCTCGTCCGCGGCAACCTGCCGATGGCGATGCAGGGCCTCGCCGTCGTCCCGCTGTTCGCCGGGTACGACCTGGACAAGGGCGTGGGCCGGATCTTCTCGTACGACGTGACGGGCGGCCGCAGCGAGGAGCGCGACATCGCCGCCACCGGCTCGGGCTCCGTCTACGCCCGCGGCTCCCTGAAGAAGCTCTACCACCCGGGCATGCCCGAGGCCGAGATCGTCCTGGCCGCCGTGCAGGCGCTGTACGACGCCGCGGACGACGACTCGGCGACCGGCGGGCCCGACCTCAGCCGCAAGCTGTTCCCGCGCGTGTGCCTGGTCACCGAGGACGGCTACCGGCAGCTCACCCAGGACGAGGTCGCCGAGGTGGCCCGGTCGGTGGTGGACCGGCGCCTGGAGGCACCGGACGGCCCCCGCGCCGCACTGCTCTGACGACCCCTCACCCGGCGCCCGTTCAGGCAGCGGCGTCCGCGCCCGACCGCTGGCCGGGGCAGTCGCCGGTGGCACCGGACGCCGCGTCGATCACCTCGTCCAGCACGTCGCGGGACCGCACCAGGTCCGTGATCATACGGTTGATGCGGTCCCGCTCCGCGGTGAGCTGGTCGACCAGGAACGGCGTCGCCGTCGCGGCCGGTCCGCCGTCGGTGTCCCGGATGCACGGCAGCAACTGCACGATCTTCGCGCTGCACAGGCCCGCGGCGTACAGCTCCTGGATGCGGATGACCCGGTCGACCGCGCTGTCGGCGTACTCCCGGTGTCCGCCGGGGGTGCGCTCGGCCGCCAGGAGCCCCTGCTTCTCGTAGTAGCGCAGGGAGCGTTCGCTCACTCCGGTGCGCCGGGCCAGTTCACCGATCCGCATCGTCCACCTCGTACGCCGGCCGCGGAGCCGGGCCGCGGGCGCCTGGGCACAGGTCCGCGTCCGTGCCGCCGCGCACGGCCCGGGCCCATGGACCCGAACCTGACATCCATGACAGTTTCCACTGTAGCGGTGGCGTGCGGGGGAGCGTCGGGCGGAGGCGTGTTCACGCGCACCGCTGGCGCGGGTGCCGCCGTCCCGCGATGCTGTCGAGGTCGTGAACCGGTCCGTACGGAGGCGGTGAGCAGCACGTCATGAGCGCACCCGGAAGCGCGCACCCGCAAGGGCCCCGTCCCTCCGGCGCGTCACCCGGTGCCCGCCGTTGGGTCACCGGCCGCCTCGCCGCGGGGGAGCCGCGGGTGCGGCTGCTGTGCTTCCCGCAGGCGGGCGGCGCGGCCGGTGCCTTCTCGGTGTGGCGCCCGCACCTGCCCGACGGCCTGGAGCTGGCGCCGGTGGAACTGCCGGGCCGCGGCACCCGCGGCGCCGAGCCGCTCCCCACCGACCTCGACACCCTCGTGGCCACGCTGGTGGACGCCCTCGCCACGGAGTTCACACGGCCGTACGCGCTCTTCGGCCACAGCTTCGGCGGCCTCCTCGCGTACGAACTCGCCCTCGCGGCACAGCGGCACGGCATCGCGCCGCCCCGCGCCGTGCTGGTCTCCGGGGCGCGCCCGCCGCACCTGCCGCCGACGGCCGAACCCGTGCAGGAGCGGGACGACGCGGGCCTCCTCCGGTGGCTGCGCGCCACCGGCGGCATGCCGGAGAACCTGCTGCGCCACACCGGGTACGTGCGCTCCGTCCTCGCCGCCGTACGCGCCGACCTCACCCTGGGCACGCGCCACCGCCGCGCCGAACCGGCGCCGCTCGACTGCCCCTTACACACCTTCGGCGGCAGCGAGGACCCCGTGGTGTCCCCCGGCGAGCTCCGGCAGTGGCAGCCCTACGCCACCTCCGGCGTCCGCGTGACCCTCTACCCGGGCGCCCACTTCTACCTCTACGACGACCCCGCCCGGCTCCTCGGCGACATCGCGGCCGTGCTCACGGCCTCGTGACACCCGGCGCTCGGCTGTCGAAGCGATCAGGATCGGAGAAGCCCGCGCACGGGCCGGCTTCCTAGCATGAGATCAACGACAGCGCCCCACGGGGCCGCGGGAACACTGCCCCACGGGGCCGCAGGAAGGGAAGCCGCCATGGCCACGAAGACCGCCTCCACGAAGACCGCCTCCACGAACACCGCCTCCGCCGGGGCCGCCGCGCACGACGAGTCGGCCGAGGGGTTCACCGCCGAGGAGCGCGCCGCGATGAAGGAGCGCGCCAAGGAGGTGAAGGCGGCGCGCCGGGGCGCGCGCGGCGGCAAGGCGGACGGCGAGGCCGAACTGCTCGCGAAGGTCGCCGAGATGGCGGAGCCGGACCGCGTCCTGGCCGAGCGGGTGCACGCGCTCGTCAGGGCCGCGGCCCCGGAGCTCACGCCCAAGACCTGGTACGGGATGCCCGCGTACGCCAGGGACGGCAAGGTCGTCTGCTTCTTCCAGAGCGCGGGGAAGTTCAAGGCGCGCTACGCCACGCTCGGCTTCAACGACGCCGCGCACCTCGACGACGGCGCCATGTGGCCGACCGCCTTCGCCCTCACCGAGCTGACCGCGGCCGTGGAGGAGCGGATCACCGAGCTGGTCACGCGCGCGGCGGGCTGAACGCCCCGCGCCCGGCCGCGCGGGTGCCGGCCGCCGGGGAGACCCGGGGGTGCCGCGGCGTGGTGCGCGACGCCTCGCGCGCCACGCACCGGGACGCCCACCGCGTACCCGTCGGGCGCCGGCTCGCCACCCGATGCCGGGAGTGGCGCAGGGCCGACCCCTCACCCCTGTTCCGGCGGCCGTACGGGCAGCGAGCCCACGGGGCAGTCGGCGACGCCGATCGTGTCGCGGGTGATCGCCTCGGCCTGCTCCGCGGCCTTGGCGGGGTCGGTGACCCAGAGCCGGTAGAAGTCGAACGGGCACTCCGCCACGCCCCGTTCGCCCTCGCCCGCGGCGTGCACGCCCGCGTAGCCGCGGTGCATCAGCTTGAACAGGTGGTTCTGCGACTGGTCGTGGGCGCGCGCGTCACGGATGGCGGACACCGAGAGCTGCGCGTACTGCACGCCGTACTCCTCCTCACCGGTCTCGCCCAGCGTCCGCCCGTCGAAGCCGATGAGGGCGGAGTGCCCGAAGAAGGAGTAGACGCCGTCGAACCCCGTGGCGTTGGCGACGGCCACATAGCAGTTGTTCGCCCAGGCCATCGCCTTGGCCATGAGGATCTGCTGCTCCTTGGCCGGGTACATGTAGCCCTGGCAGCGCACGATCAGCTCGGCGCCCTTCATCGCGCAGTCGCGCCAGATCTCGGGGTAGTTGCCGTCGTCGCAGACGATCAGGGAGATCCGCAGGCCCTTGGGGCCCTCGGTCACCCGGGTGGCGTCCCCCGGGTACCAGCCCTCGATCGGACACCACGGGAAGATCTTCCGGTACTTCTGCGCGATCCGGCCCTGGTCGTCGATGAGCACGAGGGTGTTGTAGGGCGGCTTGTGCGGGTGGTCCTCGTGCCGCTCACCGGTCAGCGAGAAGACCCCCCAGACCCCCGCCTCGCGGCAGGCCCCGGCGAAGACGTCCGTCTCCTCGCCCGGCACGGGGCAGGCGGTGTCCAGCATCTCGGCCGGGTCGTACAGTACGCCTCGTCTGCTTTCACGCCCTTGACCAGCACGTTCCCTGCGATCAAGCGCATGCCCGCTCACTCGGCCATCCCGCTTCTGCCTGCGAGTTCCCGTC
>NZ_BNBT01000088.1 GCF_014656095.1 Streptomyces longispororuber | reverse complement strand
GCCTCCGGCTGCGCCTCGGCGGCGGGCTCCTCGACGGCGGGCTCCGGCGCGGCCTCGGCGGCCTCGGTACCGGCGTCCGCCGCGGTGGGCGTCGTGGGCGCGGACGCGGCACGGACCGCGCGGCGGCGCGTACGGCGCGGGGCCGCGGCCTCGGCCTCCGGCCGCGCCTCGGCGGCGGGCTCCTCGACGGCGTGCGCCTCGGCCACCGGCTCCTGCGGATCGACCTCGGCCGGTTCGGCCTTCTGGGTGGTCTTCGGCGCACCGGCCGGGGCCGACGCGCGGCGCGTGGCACGACGCCGCGTACGCCCGGCAGGCGCCGCCTCAGCGGCCTCAGCGGCCTCAGTGGTCTCGGGGGCCTCGGCGTCCGTCCCGTCGCCGGTGGTCAGCGGCGCGGCGGCGGTCGCGGCGGCCTCGGCCGGGGCCTGCTCGGCCTCCTGGGCCGTCTTCGGCGCACCGGCCGGGGCCGAGGCGCGACGCGTGGCACGACGCCGCGTACGCCCGGCAGGCGCCGCCTCGGCGGCCTCAGCGGTCGCGGATGCCTCAGAAGTCTCAGGAGCCTCGGTGGCCGTCTCGTCCTCGCCGGTCAGCGGCGCGGCGGCGGCCTCCGTCTCCTCGTCCACCTCGCTCTCCGCGTCCACGGCGGCGGCGGTGGGGTCCACGGTGGCGGGGGCGGCCGGTATGGCCGGCGCGGTGTCCGTGGCCGTGCCCGCGGGCGGTCCCGCGGGACGCGACGCGGCGCGGCGCCGACGGCGCGGCGGCAGCGTGTCGCTGGGGGTGCTGTTGTTCTGCGAGCCCTCGGTGGGGTCGTTCGGCTCAAGCATGCGGGCGGTTCTCCCGTCACGCTCCCGGGCGCCGCGCCTGTGCCGGACGTACCCGCGGCCCGCACCTGTCGCGGGGCCGCCATCCGGGGCGTGGGCGCCGCACGGGAGCTGTCTGTGTCTTGTCTCGCCGGTTCCGTACGCTCCTGGCGGACGGCCTGGCGAAAGTCTTCTGGTCAGTGCGCCGCCCGACCCAGGTGGCTCCCGAGTACGAGGGCGGCGCTGCGGTGTTCTCGGCGAGCGCCCTACGCGGGACCTTCCGGCACCGGCGCCGTCGCGGCGGCAGCCGGGGCGGCCTCCCCCTGGTGGGGGTGCCGGTCGGCCGGAGCGGCCGTGGCTGCCTCGCGGTCGGGCGCGAGCGGGTCGGTCACCGTGCCGGTCTCGTCATCGAAAAGCCCCTGCGCCAGCCTGGTCACCGCTGCGGGGACCGGCGGCGCCAGGTCGGCCACAGCTCGGAGACCGGACAGGACGTCGTCGGGTCGGACGGCGGGTGTCGCGTGCCGTACAACCAGCCGCAGTATCGCACAGGGCCTGTCCGTCGGCCTATCAGCGGCGGAGGCGAGCGCCTCCGGGGCGAGGACGTCCAGGCTCACGACGGCGGGGCGGGCGTCGAACGTGCGCATCCCGTTCTTCGTACGCCGCTGAACCTCGACGGTCCCGGCGGCGCGGAAGGCGGCGGCGGCCCGCTCGGCCTCGGCGGGCGCCACGCCGTCCAGGCGCAGCTCCCACACGGAGGCGGTGAGCCGGTCCGCGAGCCCGGAGGTGCGGGCCTCGACGGCGTCGGTGATGTCCAGGCCGTCGGGCAGCGACTCGTTGAGCAGCTCCCGCAGGGTGTGCGGGTCGCGGGGCTCGGTGAGCGCGATCTCCAGATACTCGGCCTCACTGCCCGTGCCGGTGGGTGCGGCATTGGCGTACGACACCTTCGGGTGCGGGGTGAAGCCGGCCGAGTACGCCATGGGCACCTCGGCGCGGCGCAACGCCCGCTCGAAGGCGCGCTGGAAGTCACGGTGGCTGGTGAACCGGAGGCGGCCGCGCTTGGTGTAACGCAGACGGATGCGCTGCGCCACGGGTGCGGGCGGCGGGCCTTCGGGCTGTCGCTTCCCCAGTGTCCTAGTCCTTCGTGAGTGCGGTCGTACTGCTGCCTAGGGTACGTCCCCGGCCGCTGTCCGGTTCCCGCCGGGCCTCGGGGCCCCGGGGGACGGGCACCTTCGCGCGGGACGCCCCGAGCAGCAGCCGCCGGACGTCCGCGCGGGCCTGCCGGGCGCTCTCGCGTACGGCGTCCAGCGCCTGCCGTCCGGCGCGGCCCACGGCCCGGGCGCCCTGGGCGACGGGGCGCCACAGCGCGTCGCGCGCGGCGTGCCCGACCGGCGTGAGCACGGTCCGGTACACCCAGCGCACCGGCTCCACCACGGTCCAGCGGAAGAGGCGCGCGAGGAAGCTCCACACGGCACGGGAGATGTGCCCGGCGATCCGCCACGCGTGGCCGAGGGCGTCCCCGATCTCCCGCGCGACGAGGGCGATCCCCCGGCCGATCGGGGCGAGGACCCAGCGCCACAGGGCGACGAGGGGCACCACGAAGATCCACCGCAAGAGGGTGCCGACGACGATCCCCACGCCGCGCCCGACCCACCAGACGCCGAGTCCGACGCCCCGCGCGACCCACCAGACGCCGAGCCCGACGCCTCGCAGCACCCACCAGACCCCGCGCAGCACCCACGCCGCACCGGCCCCGACGCCCCGCGCCAGCCAGGCGATGCCGTGGCCGAGGGGCGTGAGCACGCGCGCGTACAGCCACCGGGCCGGGGTGACCACGAGCACCCGCCCGAGCCAGGCGAGGCCGCGGCCGAGCGGCGTGAGCACCCACCGGTACAGCCACAGGGCGGGTACGACCACCAGCACCTGCCCCAGCCAGAGGAGTCCCAGGCCGAGCGGCGTGAGCACGTACCGCCACAGCCCCACCCAGGGCCACACGAAGACGGCCTTGCCGAGGAACAGGAGGACCGCGCCGATCCCCCGCCCCACCCAGGCGAGCGCCCGGCCCACGGGCCGCAGCGCCCGGTCGTACACGAACCGCCCGCACACCACGAGCGCGTCCCACGCGATCCGCACCGGCACCACGAGCACCAGGACCACGATCCGCAGCGGCAGCCGCAACGCCACCACCAGACACCCGTCACCCCGCACCGCGGGCTCCGGCACGCTCTCGCTCGCCCGCACGGGCTCAGACTCCTCCGGGAGCCGCTTCTCCAGGTCCATACCGACTGGGACGCCGTCACCGGCGCCCCGTTTCCCCCGTTTCCGAACTGGTACTTCCGGGATCGTACGCGTCGACCGCGCGCGGGGGCCGGGTGGCAGCGGCGCCCAGGTGAGCGGCGGGGCTCACCGGGCGCGCCTCAGTAGCGCAGCAGGCCGAGCACGACCCCGAGGGCGGCCGCACAGCCGGCGTGAGCGGCGGCAAGCAGGCACCACTCGGTGACGGGCATGCGCCAACGGCTACGGGCCAGCAAGCGCCACTCGTACACCGTGACGCCCAGGGCCGCGGCGAGAAGGGGCGCCCACAGGAGGGCCCACCAGGACCAGACGCCACCGAAGCGGAAGACGACGCAGACCACGCCGAAGAGGAACACGGCCGGCAGCCAGCCGGGAGCTTCTTCTGTCACCTTTCCGGCGGCCGCGGGCTCACTGTTGTCACTCACAGGAGATGACCTCTCAGTTCGTGCTGTGGGGGGAGAGGGGGTACGCCGCGCCGCGGGGGGCGCGGCGTACTCCGTTGGTCACTCAGGTGAGGCGACTCAGTGGAAGAGCTGCCAGATGCTGTACAGGTCGCTGCCGACACCGGCGGCAGCCAGCGGGTAACGGACCCAGGGGGACAGGCCGTTGTACCACTTCTTGAAGTCGTTGTACTTGCCCGCGACCGCCTTGGCGAAGCCGGGCACCTTCTTGAGCAGCTTCACGAGAGCGCCGAGCTTGCCCCCGGCCTTGAAGGCGACGTCACCGTTGGCCATGGCCCGCAGCTCGGCGCGGTCGGCCGCGCTGTACTTGATGTCGGACTTCAGCAGGGCGCGAGCCGCCGCCTGGATCCCCGCACGCTCCTGCGGAGAGGTGACTGCGGTGCGCGCGGTCCGGGCCTCGGAGTGGGCCTGCGCCACACCCCCGCCGACACCGAGGGCGAGGGCGGCGACTGCGGTGGCGGCGGCCATGCGTATCGTCTTGCGGTTCACGTATTCTTCCCTTGCGTACATAGCGCAAGGGGGCATGGAGAATTCCGGCACGTGCTCATGAAGCCGTCGGCTTGGACACTCTCGGCCCATGCCACGTCCGGCTCCATCCCCCTGTACGAACTAGTGATACATCCCACCGTTTGGCCTGGTCAGAGCCGGTACGGCGGGCGATCAAGAACTTATCCCGGTTTAACGGCATTCTCCAATCCGCACCCCGTGAACAACATCATGGAACGCCACAGTCCATTTCCCCGTCGCCACCCGGGACGCTGAACCGGCTCCGCTTCCACTTCATCCCTCACCATGACGCCCCACCGATAGGGAAAACCCATGCGCAGTACGTCGATGCGGCGCCCTCGGGGCCACCGGGTCTCCCCGCGGAGCGGACGCCGCGCGTGGGCGGCCTGCGCGCCGCTGGTGTTGGCGCTGCTGAGCGGCTGTACGAGCGGCTCGGGCGGTGCTGCGGACAAGGCGGACGGGCCCGGTCGGGCGCCCCGTTCCACGCCCACGACGGCCGCGCCGGACCGTGACGAGGCGGAGCTCGGTCGGCGGGTGCGGGAAGCTCTCGGCACGGAGTCGATCGACGATCGTGACCCCTTGTTCGTCGAGGCCGGGGTCGAGCGCGTCGGTGACGGGATCCACGCCCGGCCGGAGCTGGCCCCGGGGGCGGTGTACGAGGTGGTCGTGGCCTGCGCGGGGAAGGGGCGGATCAGCCTTTCGATCGGCGGGGAGCGGACGCGGCGCGGTGTGCGCTGTGACGGCGTGGCCACCGCCCGGCGCACGCCGGGGTCGCGGGAGACGGTGGAGATCGACGCCGCCGGGGAGCCCGGGGCCGTCGGCATGGTCGGGTGGCGCGTCAGCAAGGTCGGGGAGCAGGCCGAGAGCCCGTGAGCGGCTGTGCCCCGCGCCCGGGGAGCGGGGGCGGGGCACAGTCGGTCGCTGTGGCGGCGGCGCGGTGTCAGGTGGTCGCGGGGGACTTCTTCACCGTGAGCGGCAGCAGCTTCTTGCCCGTCGGTCCGACCTGGATCTCCGTCTGCATGGCCGGGCACACGCCGCAGTCGAAGCACGGCGTCCAGCGGCAGTCGTCGACCTCGGTCTCGTCGAGGGCGTCCTGCCAGTCCTCCCAGAGCCAGTCCTTGTCGAGGCCCGAGTCCAGGTGGTCCCAGGGCAGGACCTCCTCGTAGGTGCGCTCGCGGGTCGTGTACCAGTCGACGTCCACGCCGTACTGGGCCAGCGCCTTGTCCGCGCAGTCCATCCAGCGGTCGTAGGAGAAGTGCTCGCGCCAGCCGTCGAAGCGGCCGCCGTCCTCGTAGACGGCGCGGATGACGGCGCCGATGCGGCGGTCGCCGCGGGAGAGGAGGCCCTCGACGATGCCGGGCTTGCCGTCGTGGTAGCGGAAGCCGATGGAGCGGCCGTACTTCTTGTCCCCGCGGATCTTGTCGCGCAGCTTGGCCAGGCGGGCGTCGGTCTCCTCGGCGGAGAGCTGCGGGGCCCACTGGAAGGGGGTGTGGGGCTTGGGCACGAAGCCGCCGATGGACACCGTGCAGCGGATGTCGTTGGAGCCCGAGACCTCGCGGCCCTTCTGGATGACGTTCATCGCCATGTCGGCGATCTGCAGGACGTCGTCGTCGGTCTCGGTCGGCAGGCCGCACATGAAGTACAGCTTCACCTGGCGCCAGCCGTTGCCGTACGCGGTGGCGACCGTGCGAATCAGGTCCTCCTCCGAGACCATCTTGTTGATGACCTTGCGCATGCGCTCGCTGCCGCCCTCGGGGGCGAAGGTGAGGCCGGAGCGGCGGCCGTTGCGGGTCAGCTCGTTGGCCAGGTCGACGTTGAAGGCGTCCACGCGGGTGGAGGGCAGCGACAGGCCGATCTTGTCGTCCTCGTAGCGGTCCGCGAGGCCCTTGGCGATGTCGCCGATCTCCGTGTGGTCGGCGGAGGAGAGCGACAGCAGGCCGACCTCCTCGAAGCCGGTGGCCTTGAGGCCCTTCTCCACCATCTCGCCGATGCCGGTGATGCTCCGCTCCCGCACCGGGCGCGTGATCATGCCGGCCTGGCAGAAGCGGCAGCCGCGGGTGCAGCCGCGGAAGATCTCCACGGACATGCGCTCGTGGACGGTCTCCGCGAGCGGGACCAGCGGCTGCTTCGGGTACGGCCACTCGTCCAGGTCCATGACGGTGTGCTTGCTGACCCGCCACGGGACGCCGGACCGGTTCGGCACGACGCGGCCGATGCGGCCGTCGGGGAGGTACTCGACGTCGTAGAAGGCCGGGATGTAGACGCTGCCGGTCTTCGCGAGGCGGAGCAGGACCTCCTCGCGTCCGCCGGGGCGGCCCTCGGCCTTCCACTGCCGGATGATCTCCGTCATGTCGAGCACGGCCTGCTCGCCGTCGCCGATGATCGCCGCGTCGATGAAGTCCGCGATCGGCTCGGGGTTGAAGGCCGCGTGGCCGCCCGCGAGGACGATCGGGTCGTCCAGGGTGCGGTCCTTGGACTCCAGCGGGATGCCCGCGAGGTCCAGGGCCGTGAGCATGTTGGTGTAGCCCAGCTCCGTGGAGAAGCTCAGGCCGAAGACGTCGAAGGCCTTCACCGGGCGGTGGCTGTCCACCGTGAACTGCGGGACCTGGTGCTCGCGCATCAGCGCCTCCAGGTCCGGCCACACGCTGTACGTGCGCTCGGCGAGGACGCCCTCACGCTCGTTCAGGACCTCGTACAGGATCATGACGCCCTGGTTGGGCAGGCCGACCTCGTACGCGTCCGGGTACATGAGGGCCCAGCGGACGTCGCACTCGTGCCACGGCTTGACGGTGGAGTTGAGCTCGCCGCCTACGTACTGGATCGGCTTCTGCACATGCGGGAGCAGGGCTTCGAGCTGCGGGAAAACCGACTCGACAGACATCGCTGGACCTTCGTGAGCTGACAGGGGTGACCCTCAAGCCTAACGTGGCCGGGGCCGCCCCCCGTCACGCGCCGGGTGCGGCGCCCCGGCCCTCAGCCGCCGAGCGCCGCCCGCACCTTCGGCCGCGCCGCCCGCTCCCACACCCCGGGCAGCTCCCGCTCGCGGGCCGCCGCGGCCGCCTCCTCGCGGCCGTACAGCAGGCCCCACGTGTACGCGGACTCGCCCGCCGCGTGGGCCTGGACCGCGAGCTCGCGCAGGGTCCCGCGGGCGACGACGCTGTCCTGGTGCTCACCGAGGAGCGACTGGACGGCCTTCACGCGCTTGGCGAAGCGCCGGGCGGACCTGCCGAGGGCGGGCACGGCCGCCTCACCCGCGTACCGTGCGCGCTTGGCGGCCTTGCGCGCCTCGTGCAGCGCCGTGTCCCGCTCCTCGCCGGGGGCCAGGGCGAGGGCGTGCTCGACGCGGGCGGTGAGCCGGCCGTGCTCCTTCAGCAGGATTTTGGGCAGCACGGCGGCGGCGGGGGCCGCGGCGGCCTTGCGCAGCGGCGGGTCGGCGAGCAGGGCGTCGAGGCGGTCGAGCAGCGCCAGGTAGCGGTCGCCGTCCAGGACGGTGGTGGTGCGGTGGCGGGCCTCGGTGGCGCCCGCGACCGCCCAGACGCGCAGCCGGGCGTGGACCGGGCCGAGCAGCAGGGTGCGCGGGACGCCGTCGACGGCGGCGGTGAGGCGCTCGGTGAGGACCTCGTGGTCGCGGTCCACCCCCAGCTCGGCGGCCAGCCACTTCAGCTCCTCGCCCACGGGGTCGGTGACCGTCCGGTCGAGGACCTTGCGGTACGCCTTGAAGGTGCTGCGCAGACGCCGGGTGGCCACGCGCATCTTGTGGACGGAGTCGGGCAGCTCCTGGCGGACGGCGGGGTCCCAGGCCAGCAGGGCGTCGCGCTGGTGGCGGAGGTAGGCGAGGACGTGGGCCCCGGCGGTGCCGTCCGGCTCGCGGCGGCCGCCCGCACCGGCCCGGGGCTCGGAGTCCTTCCGGGCGCCCGCCGCGCGGCCGGTGGCCGCCGCCGTCTCGGCCAGCGCCCGGGCCAGCTTCGACGGCGCCTGCGACCGCCGTACGCCCGCCTTGCGCAGCTTCTTCTCCACCGCGTCCAGGAACGCCGGGTCGCGGCCGGCGGCCAGCTCGACCTCGATCTCGGTCCAGGCCGCGGTCCCGCCGCTGCCGCCGAGGCGCTCGGCGAGGACGCTGTCGACGCTGACGTCGGCGAGCGGGTCGCCGTCCGCGTCGAGGAGGCGGCGGACGTCGCGGGCGGTGCGCAGGCGTACGAGGGGGGTGAGCGGGGCGTCGCGCACGTGGGCGCGGACGAGGGCGCGCAGGGCGTCGGGCACGTCGTCCGACAGGGGCGCCCGCACCTCCTGGCGGGTGTCCTCGGCGGTGGGCACGGGCAGTTTCAGGTGCCAGCCCTCGTCGGCGCCGCCGGTGCGGCGGCGCAGGGTGACCGAGGCCGCGGCCAGGCGCTCGTCGGCGGTGTCGTAGTACACCGCGTCCAGGTCGGTGACGCCGTGGGCGGCGACGTCGGCGACGCCGGTGACGCCGCCGAGGTCGGGCAGCGAGCCGTCGGCCGCCGCGTCGTACTTCCGCTCGATTTCCTGTTCGGTCTCCGGGTCGGTGCCCGTGCCGGATCCGTGCCGGGTGTCCGCGTCGCGCTTCGTGTCCGCCATGAAGTGAACTTGGGCAGGATCCGGGGCGCTAAACGGGTCGGCCCCCACCTGTGGCCCCGGCGGCGGGGAACGCGCTCCCTCCGGGACGCCGGAGCGCCCCGGAGGGGAGGTCACGCCGACAGCGGGCGCTGCACCTTGATGGACTGCAGGAGTCCGACGGCCACCCAGACGGCGAACATGGACGTGCCGCCGTAGGAGACGAACGGCAGCGGGAGGCCCGCCACGGGCATGATACCGAGGGTCATGCCGATGTTCTCGAAGGACTGGAAGGCGAACCAGGCGATGATCCCGGCGGCCACGATCGTGCCGTACAGCTCGGTCGTCTCGCGGGCGATGCGGCAGGCGCGCCACAGCACGACGCCGAGCAGGAGCAGGATGGCGCCCGCGCCGACGAAGCCGAGCTCCTCGCCCGCGACGGTGAAGACGAAGTCGGTCTGCTGCTCGGGGACGAACTGGCCGGTGGTCTGCGAGCCGTTGGTGAGGCCGGTGCCGGTGAGGCCGCCGGAGCCGATGGCGATGCGGGCCTGGTTGGTGTTGTAGCCGACGCCCGCCGGGTCGAGCGCGGGGTTGGCGAAGGCCGCGAAGCGCGCGATCTGGTAGTCGTCGAGGACGCCGAGCTGCCATATGGCGACGCCGCCGAGCGCGCCCGCGCCGAGCAGGCCGAAGACCCAGCGGTTGGAGGCGCCGGAGGCGAGCAGGACGCCGAGGACGATCATCACTATCACCATGACCGAGCCCAGGTCGGGCATGAGCATGATGATCGCGACGGGGACGGCGGCGAGGCCGAGGGCCTGGACGACGGTGCGGTGGTCGGGGTGCTCCCGGTCACCGGCGTCGACGCGCGCCGCGAGCAGCATCGCCATCCCCAGGATGATGGTGATCTTGCAGAACTCGGCGGGCTGGAGCGACTGGCCCCCGACGACGATCCACGCGTGGGCGCCGTTGATGGTCGCGCCGAGCGGGGTGAGCACCAGCAGGATCAGGAACACCGAGATGCCGTAGAGGATCGGCACGGCGGTGCGCAGCATGGTGTGGCCGAGCCAGATCGTGCCCGCCATCAGCGCGAGGCCGATGCCGATGTTGATGACGTGCTTGATCAGGAAGGCGTACGGGTCGTCGCCGACCAGTTCGGTGCGGTTGCGGGTGGCCGAGTAGACGAGCGCCGAGCCGATCACGGAGAGCGCGAGGGCGGCGAGCAGTATCCACCAGTCCAGCCTGCGCAGCACCGAGTCGCGGGCGAACAGGCGGGACAGGGTGGAGCGCTCGGGCCCGTACCCCGAGACGGAGAAACCGCTGGTGCCGGCCACTAGTCACGCCTCCAGCCCGCGGGCGCGCCCGCGAGTTCCTGCTGGTCGTCCTGTTGCTGATCCTGCTGGTCCTGCGGGTCCTGCTGGTCCTGCGGGTCGCCCTGCTGCTGTTGCTGCTCCTGGAGCTCCTCGGGGGACTTGGGCTTCGCGGGCTTGAACGGCTTGACCTTCGGTGCGTCGATGGAGCCGTCGGGCTGGATCTTCGGCAGGGACTTCTGCGGCTTGGGCAGCAGGGCCTTCTTCAGGTCCTGGTTGCCCTCGTCGTCCAGGCCGTACATGGCGTTGTAGATCTGGCGCACGGCGGGCCCGGAGGCGCCGGAGCCCGTACCGCCCTGGGAGATCGTCATCACGATCGAGTAGTCCTCGGTGTACGTCGCGAACCACGACGTCGTCTGCTTGCCGTAGACCTCGGCGGTACCGGTCTTGGCGTGCATCGGGATCTTGTCCTGCGGCCAGCCGCCGAACCGCCAGGCGGCGGTGCCCTTGGTGGCGACGTCGGCCAGGGCACCGTCTATGTCCTTGCGCAGGGCCGCGTCCATGGGCAGCTTGCCGTGGGCCTTGGGCTTGATCTCCTCGATCCGCTTGCCGTCGGGGCTGACGATCGCCTTGCCGACGGTGGGGTTGTAGAGGGTGCCGCCGTTGGCGATGGCGGAGTAGATCGTGGCCATCTGTATCGGCGTGACGAGGGTGTCGCCCTGGCCGATGGAGTAGTTGACGGAGTCACCGGCGCGCATCTTCATGCCTTCGAGGCAGTTCTCGTACGCGATGCGCTCGGCGTAGTCGCCGCCCTTCTTGCCCTGCTTGCACCAGGCGTCCTTGTTGGCCTTCCAGTAGTCCTTCTTCCACTGGCGGTCCGGGACGCGGCCGGTGACCTCGTTGGGCAGGTCGATGCCGGTCTCCTTGCCGAGGCCGAACTGGTGGGCGGTCCTGTAGAACCAGTCCTTGGGGTCCTTCTTGGGCTTGTTGCCGCCGTCCTTGCGCCACTCGTCGTGCGAGAGCTTGTAGTAGACGGTGTCGCAGGAGACCTCAAGGGCCTGGCCGAGGGTGATGTTGCCGTGGCCCTGGGACTCGAAGTTCTTGAAGACCTGGCCGCCGATCGAGTACGAGCTGGGGCAGGGGTAGCTGCCGTGGAACTCGTAGCCCGCGTTGACCGCGGCCGTGGTCGGGATGACCTTGAAGATGGAGCCGGGGGCGGCCTGGCCCTGGATGGCGCGGTTGAGCAGCGGGTAGTTGGACTTCTTGCCGGTGAGCTTGGCGTAGTCCTTGCCGGAGATGCCACCGACCCAGGCGTTCGGGTCGTACGTCGGGTTGGAGGCCATGGCGATGACGCGGCCGGTCTTGTTCTCCATGACGACGACGGCGCCCGCGTCGGCCTTGTAGTTCTCGCCGGTGTTCTTGTCGAACTCCTGGCGGGCCTTCTTCATCGCGTCGTTCAGCCAGTACTCGGCCGCCGCCTGGACGCGGGCGTCGATGCTGGTGACGACGTTCGAACCGGGTTCGGCCTTGTCCGACTTCGCCTTCCCCATGACGCGGCCGAGGTTGTCGACCTCGTAGCGGGTGACGCCGGCCTTGCCGCGGAGCTGCTTGTCGTACGTGCGCTCCAGGCCGGAGCGGCCGACCTGGTCGGAGCGGAGGAAGGGCGAGTCGGTGTCCTTGGCCTTCTCGATCTCCTCGTCGGTGACGGGCGAGAGGTAGCCGAGGACCTGCGCGGTGTTGGCCTTGCCGGGCGCGGCGTAGCGGCGGACGGCGGTGGGCTCGGCGGTGATGCCGGGGAAGTCCTCGGAGCGCTCGCGGATCTGGAGGGCCTGCTTGGGCGTGGCCTCGTCGGTGATCGGGATGGGCTGGTACGGCGAGCCGTTCCAGCAGGGCTGGGGGGTCTTGGAGTCGCAGAGGCGGACCTTGTCGGCGACGTCCTTGGTGCTCATGCCGAGGACGGCGGCGAGCTTGGCGAGGACCGCCTTGCCGTCGTCCTTCATCTTCATCAGCTCGGTGCGCGAGGCGGAGACCACGAGCCGGGTCTGGTTGTCGGCGAGGGGCACGCCGCGGGCGTCGAGGATCTCGCCGCGCACGGCGGGCTGGACGACCTGCTGGACGTGGTTGCCGGAGGCCTCCTCGGCGTACTCGGCGCCGTTGCGGACCTGGAGGTACCAGAGGCGGCCGCCGAGGGTGAGGAGCAGCGAGACGACGAGGATCTGGATGACGACGAGGCGGATCTGCACGCGCGGCGTGCGGCCCGTCTCCGGGATGTTGGTCACTGCTTCGCTCCTCCCCTGGTGACGCGGCCGGTGACGCGGCTGGTGTCGTGACCGGTGACGTAGTCGGCGACTCGGCCGGTGACGCGGCCGGTGACGTAGTCGGTGACTGGGCCGGTGACGTGGCTCGCGGCCCGGTCGGCGGCGCCGGCACCGGCTCCCCCGGTGGCGTCGCCGGGCGCCCGCGGGTGCGCGGCCGTGCCGGGTGGCGACTGCGGTGCGCTCACAGGCGCTTGACCCCCTTGATGCGTCCGGCGCGGGCCGCGCGGGCCTTGACCGCCTTCATCCGCAGCCCGGCGCCGCGCTGGCTGCCGATGCGCAGGCCGGTGCCGGAGGCCAGGAAGCCGTTGGAGACGTCGGCGGCCTTGGTGGTGGCGGGGCTCTCGCCGAGCGGGTCGTTCTCGGCACGGCGGGCGATCGTGATGATCAGCGGGATGGTGAACGGCGCCAGCAGCAGGTCGTACAGCGCGGCCGTGAAGAGCAGCCCGCCCAGGCCCACGTGCCGGGCCGCGCCGTCGCCGACGAGGGCGCCCACGCCCGCGTACAGGAGCGTGGAGCCGATGGCGGCGCCGACCACGACGACGAGCGGGCCGCTGGCGGAGCGGAGGCGGCCGGTCTCGGGCTTGGCGAGGCCGGCGAGGTAGCCGATGACGCACAGCACGAGGGCGTAGCGCCCGGCGGCGTGGTCGGCGGGCGGCGCCAGGTCGGTGAGCAGGCCCGCGCCGAAGCCGATCAGGGCGCCGCCCACGTGGCCGTAGACGAGGGCGAGGCCGAGCACGGTGAGCAGCACCAGGTCGGGGACGGCGCCCGGCAACTGGAGCCGGGCCAGGACGCTGACCTGGACGACGAGGGCGACCACGACCAGGGCGCTGGAGAGCAGGATCCGGTTGAAGCGCATGGTGTCAGTGCTCCTACTGCTCGTTCTGCTCGGTGCCGTCGGCTCCGTCGGCCGGGGCCTGTCCGGAGGGCGTGGCGGTGACCGTCACGGTCGGGGCGGGCTTGGGCTTCTTGGGCCGGGGCGGCAGGACGGTGTCGCGCGGGTCCTTGCGGGGGGCCTCCACGACGACGCCGACGACGTCGAGCCGGGTGAACCCGGCGTACGGCCGGACGTACACGTTGCGGGTCAGGTCGCCGCGGGAGGGGTCGATGCGGACGACCTCGCCGACCGGGACGCCGGGCACGAACGGCTTGTCGGCCTGTGAGCCGAAGGTCACCAGCCGGTCGCCCTTCTTGACCTTGGCCTTGCCGTTGAGCATCTGGACGCGCAGCGGCCGGTCGCCCTGGCCGGAGGCGAAGCCGAGCTCGTCGGTCTTCTCCATGCGGGTGCCGACGGTGAAGTCGGGGTCGTTGGCGAGCAGCACGGTCGCGGTGGACGGGCCGACGGTGGTGACGCGGCCGACCAGGCCGTCGCCGTTGAGGACCGTCATGTCGCGCTTGATGCCGTCGTTGGCCCCGGCGTCGATGGTGACGGTCCAGGAGAAGCCCTGGGCGGCTCCTATGCCGATGACCTCGGCGCCCTTGATGCCGTACTGGCCGGCGCCCGCCTTCTTCAGCAGGTCGTCGAGCTGCTTGACCCGGCTGCGGTTGCGGTCGTCGCTGCCGAGCTTGGCCTTCAGCGCGGCGTTCTCCCGCTCGAGCTGCGCGATGCGGTCGTGGCGGTCGCCGGAGTCGCGGACCGCGCCGATGGCGTTGCCGATCGGGTCCACGGCACCGGCCATGCCGTCCTCGACCGGGCCGAAGACGGTGGCGGCGGCCCGTCGGGCACCGTCGACCGGTGAGTCCTCACCGCCGCGGATGTCCACCGTGATCAGTGCGAACGCGATGGCGATCAGCAGCACCAGGAGCAGCCGGCTCTCTCGTGTGTCCCTCACGTGCGGCGGCCGTGCCTTCCTCAAGTCGGAATCTACGGAAATCTACTGAGCGGAAATCTATGAAACCGCGCGCGGGCGAGTGCGCGCGGAATTGTGGACTCTCGCCGTTTCTCGGTGTTGCGCGGGGTCGTGCGGCATTGCAGGGGTTCTCGGTTGTTCTCGGTTGTTCTCGGTGGTGCGGGGGGTTCCGTCGGTGAAGCGGTGTTTCCCGGTGCTGCTGGTGTTCCTGAGTGGTGCGGTGCGGGTGTTCCCCGGTGGTGCGGTACGGGTGTTTCTGCTGGTGCTCGGTGGTCACCGGGGTCGCCCGGGCGGTGCGCCGGGTACGGCGTACGCGGCGCGGGGCGCGGGCGGCGGGTCCGGTGGGTGGTGTTTCCATATCAACGATCCGCCGTACGAGGCGGCAGGCACTCGTACGGCGGATCCTTTCACGTCAGGTCATCTGCGCGGCTGGGCGTCCAGCACCTGCTGGAGCGCCTCGAACTCCTCGACGCACTTGCCCGAGCCGAGCGCCACGCTGTCGAGCGGGTCCTCGGCGATGTGGATCGGCATGCCCGTCTCGCGGCGCAGCCGCTCGTCCAGGCCGCGCAGGAGCGCGCCGCCGCCGGTCAGGACGATGCCGCGGTCCATGACGTCGCCGGAGAGCTCCGGCGGGCACTTGTCGAGCGTGGTCTTGACCGCGTCGACGATGGCGTTGACCGGCTCCTCGATGGCCTTGCGGACCTCGGCCGCGGAGATGACCACGGTCTTGGGCAGGCCGGAGACCAGGTCACGGCCGCGGATCTCGGTGTGCTCGTCGGCGTCCATGTCGTACGCGGAGCCGATGGTGATCTTGATCTGCTCCGCCGTGCGCTCACCGAGGAGGAGGGAGTACTCCTTCTTGATGTGCTGGATGATCGCGTTGTCCAGCTCGTCGCCCGCGACGCGGATGGACTGTGCCGTGACGATTCCGCCGAGGGAGATGACGGCGACCTCGGTGGTGCCGCCGCCGATGTCCACCACCATGTTGCCCGTGGCCTCGTGCACGGGCAGGCCGGAGCCGATGGCCGCGGCCATGGGCTCCTCGATGATGTGCACCTGGCGGGCTCCGGCCTGCGAGGAGGCCTCGATGACGGCGCGGCGCTCGACCCCGGTGATACCGGAGGGCACACAGACGACGACGCGCGGGCGGGCCAGGTAGCGACGCTTGTGGATCTTCAGGATGAAGTAGCGGAGCATCCGCTCGGTGATCTCGAAGTCGGCGATGACGCCGTCCTTCAGCGGGCGCACCGCGACGATGTTGCCCGGCGTGCGCCCGATCATCTTCTTCGCTTCGGCCCCGACCGCGAGGATGCCGCCGGTGTTGGTGTTGATCGCGACGACGGACGGCTCGTTGAGTACGATCCCCCGACCCCTGACGTACACCAGCGTGTTGGCGGTCCCGAGGTCGACAGCCATGTCACGGCCGATGAACGACATGTTGTTCCCCATGAGGATGCGTCTGGCCTTCCCTAGTGGAGCGTGTGATGGCTTGTTAGGTAGGCGAGGTGGGTGCTGTGTGGCGTGGAGGCTTCCATCGTAGTCTCGCCCGCACGCGCACGGCGCGAGGGTCTCCGCCATTGTCAGCAGATGATGGGCCGCCCCGCTCTTGGAGACGTGCCATCCGTGGCGGGGGTTCCCCCGAATGGGGCGCATATGACAAAAGGACGGCCGAATTCCTTCGGCCGTCCCTGGTCAGCGGGGAGGTCGCCGGCGCCCTCTCCCGACGCGTACGGCTGACGGCGTGTCAGGCCCAGGGCGTCGGGGGGACCGGCACCACCGCACCGGGGGTCAGGCGAGCCCCGGGAAGAAGATCTTCAGCTCGCGCGCGGCGGACTCCTCGGAGTCGGAGGCGTGCAGGAGGTTCTCGCGGACGATGGTGCCGAAGTCGCCGCGGATGGAGCCGGGGGCGGCGGCGATCGGGTCGGTCGGCCCGGCGAGCTGCCGCATGCCCTCGATCACGCGCTCGCCCTCGACCACGAGGGCGACGACGGGCCCGGAGGACATGAACGCCACCAGCGGCTCGTAGAAGGGCTTGCCCTTGTGCTCGCCGTAGTGCGACTCCAGCGTCTCCTGGTCTAGGCTGCGCAGCTCCAGCGCGGAGATGGTCCAGCCCGCCTTGCGCTCGATACGGCCGATGACCTCCCCGATCAGACCACGGCGGACCGTGTCGGGCTTGAGAAGGACGAGCGTGCGCTGGCTCATGGTGTGCGGCTCCAAGCGGGTGTCTTCACGATCACATGCGATGGGTCCGCACGATACCGGGACCACTACGGAGGGTGGCCACCGGGTGAGTAACCCGGACCGAGACCGCCCTCCGCGAACGGCCTCGGTTACGGGATGCGTCCCGTCGACGGGAACCCCGACAGCTCCCACCCCATCCGGCGCCTCCCCCGAGCCCGGACGAACCCAGCTACGAATCCAGCCCGTCCGGCGCTTGAGGACGAGCGCGCAGCGCGATGAACAGCAGACGACCCGCACCCGACGACACAAGCCCGCAGACCAACCAGCCCGTCCGGCGCCTGAGGACGAGCGCGCAGCGCGACAAGCCCCCCGGGGCCCAGGGGGCTCAGCCCCCGGAGCCCTCCCCCTGCTCAGCCAGCGCGGCAAACCGCGCCTTGGCTTCGTCGACCTTCCGCCCGAAGTGCACCGACGCCCACCACAGGGCGGCGAACATCGCCCCCATCACGAACATCATCGGCACCACGAACCCGCTCACGATCAGCGCGATCTGCAGCGCCCAGCCGAGCTGGACGCCGCCGGGCCGGGTGACCATGCCGCACAGCAGCAGGGACAGCGCCATGGCGACCCCGCACACCGTCCAGACGGTGCCCACCTCCAGGTCCGGGTCCTTCATGGCGACCAGACCGGCGAAGCCGATGACGAGGAACTCGCCGATCAGGGTGGACGAACAGAGCGTACGCACAGCGGTCAGCCCCTCCCCAGGAGCAGTCGGGCCTCGCCGACGGTGATGACGGAGCCGGTGACCAGGACGCCGCCGCCCGCGAACTCGCCCTCCTCCTCCGCGAGGGTGATCGCCGCCTCCAGGGCGTCGTCCATACGCGGCTCGACCTGGACGCGGTCGTCGCCGAAGACCTCGACGGCGAGGGCCGCGAGCTCGTCCGCGCCGAGCGCCCGGTCGCTGGAGTTCTGCGTGACGACGACCTCGGCGAGGATCGGCTCGAAGGCCTCCAGCATCCCGCGCGCGTTCTTGCCGTCGCTCACGCCGAGCACGCCGATCAGCCGGCTGAAGTCGAAGACCTCGCTGATCGCGGCGGCGGCGACGCGGGCCCCGGCGGGGTTGTGCGCGGCGTCCAGGACGACGGTCGGCGAGCGGCGTACGACCTCCAGGCGGCCCGGCGAGGTGACCGTGGCGAAGGCCTTGCGGACGGTCTCGATGTCCAGCGGCTCCGCGCGCTGCGCGCCGACGCCGAAGAACGCCTCGACGGCGGCGAGCGCCACCGCCGCGTTGTGCGCCTGGTGCTCGCCGTGCAGCGGCAGGAACACCTCCTCGTACTCGCCGCCGAGCCCGCGCAGCGTGAGGAGCTGGCCGCCGACGGCGACCCGGCGGCCCACGACCCCGAACTCCAGCCCCTCGCGGGCGACGGTGGCGTCGACGTCGACGGCCTTCTTCAGCAGCACCTGCGCGGCCTCGACCGGCTGCTGGGCCAGGATGACCGTCGCGTCCTGCTTGATGACGCCGGACTTCTCGGTGGCGATCTCCGCGTGCGTGGTGCCGAGCCGGTCGGTGTGGTCCAGGTCGATGGGGGTGACGACGGAGACCGTGCCGTCGATGACGTTCGTGGCGTCCCAGGTGCCGCCCATGCCGACCTCGACGACGGCGACGTCGACCGGGGCGTCCGCGAAGGCCGCGTACGCCATGCCGGTGAGCACCTCGAAGAAGGAGAGCCGGTGCTCCTCCTTGGCGTCGATCAGCTCCACGTACGGCTTGATGTCCTGGTACGCCTCCACGAAGCGCTCGGCGGCGATCGGGGCGCCGTCCAGGCTGATGCGCTCGGTGATCGACTGCACGTGCGGGGAGGTGTAGCGCCCGGTGCGCAGCTCGAAGGCGCCGAGGAGGGCCTCGACCATGCGGGCCGTGGACGTCTTGCCGTTGGTGCCCGTGATGTGGATCGACGGGTACGCGTGCTGCGGGTCGCCCAGGACGTCCATCAGCGCGGCGATGCGGCTCAGGGTGGGGTCCAGCTTGGTCTCGGGCCAGCGGGCCATGAGCTCCGCCTCGGCCTCGCGCAGCGCCCGGTCCACCTCCGGGTCGGCGGGGCGGGCCGGTACGTCGGCCTGCGGCGGGCCCGCCTGGGTGCGCAGGGTACGGCTGCCCGCCTCGATCACGGCGAGGTCCGGGTCGCGGTCGGTCTCGGCCGCGACGATCTCGTCGAACTCGTCGGGCCGGACGGAGGAGTCGGCCGCGCCGCTCTCGTCGTCGTCGTGCGGGTTGTCGTGCGGAGGGAGGTGGCTCACGTACGCCAGTCTACGGAGGCGGGTTCTGGCGTGGGCGCCCGAGGGGTGGGGTCGTATAGGGGGCTTCGCCCCTTTCCCCCTTTCTTTGGCGCTTCGCGCCTCGTCCTCAAGCGCCGGACGGGCTGTGACCCCGGCCTCGGGACTTTGGGCCTGTCCGTTTCGGGACCTTGGTCCCTCCGTCGTCCTGGGGGACCCGGCAAACTTGGCGATCATGGACATAGGGATCGACCTCGGTACCGCCAACACGCTTCTGTACGTCCGCGGTCAGGGCATCGTGCTCAACGAACCGTCCGTGGTCGCCGTCAAGGAGGGCGCCCGCGGCGCGCTCGCCGTCGGGACGGAGGCCAAGGAGACCATCGGCCGCACCCCCGGCTCCATCACCGCGATCCGTCCCCTCAAGGACGGCGTGATCAGCGACTACGAGGCGGCCGAGGAGATGATCCGGCACTTCGTGCGCAAGGCCGTGCCGGGTCGCCGGCCGCGTACCCGCATGGTGGTGTGCGTGCCCAGCGGGGTCACGCCCGTCGAGCGGCGCGCCATCGTGCACGCCTCGCAGCGGGCCGGGGCGCGGGCCGTGCACCTCGTGGAGGAGCCGATGGCCGCGGCGATCGGCGCGGGGCTGCCCGTCGCCGAGCCGCGGGGCTCCATGGTCGTCGACATCGGCGGCGGCACCACGGAGGTCGCCGTGATCTCCCTCGGCGGCATCGTCACCGCCCAGTCCCTGCGGGTGGGCGGCGACCGGCTCGACGCCGCGATCACCGACTACGTCCGCAAGGAGCACGCCCTCCTCATCGGCGAGCGCACCGCCGAGGACATCAAGGTCGCCATCGGTTCGGCGTGGCCGGTGCCCGGTGAGGACGCTTTCGAGATGCGCACGTTCACGGTGCGGGGGCGGGAGAAGGTGCGCGGTCTGCCCAAGACCGTGGACCTCACCGTGCGGGAGGTGCGGGCCGCGCTCGACGAGCCCGTCGAGGCCGTCATCGCCGCGGTGCGGGCCACGCTGGAGGAGTGCCCGCCCGAGCTGTCCGGGGACGTCATGGAGCACGGCATCGTGCTGACCGGGGGCGGGGCGCTGCTGCCCGGCCTCGACCTGCGGCTGGCGTCCGCCACGGGGATTCCGGTCTTCGTGGCGGAGGATCCGCTGGACAGCGTGGCGCTGGGGTGCGGGAAGTGCGTGGAGGACTTCGAGGGGTTGGAGCGGGTGATGTCCGCGGCGTAGCCCTCGGGCCGGGCGGGGGGACGGGGCCTTGCCCCTGGCCCCGGTTCTTGGTCCGGGGCGGTCCGGGGGTCTGTGGTGGTGCGGGCCTGATGAGCTGTGGCTGCTTGGCTGCTTGGCTGCGCCGCAAGCCTTTCCCACCCACCCGCCCGTGCGGCCCCGGCGACCAGGTGGCGGCCGGGCCCACCGCCCCCGAGCCCCCTGCAATCCTCCGCCGAGCGTCCTGTGCCTTCCCCACCCACCCGCCCGTACAGCCCCACCGACCAGGTCGCGGCCGTGCCCCTGAAGCCCCCCGGCCACCCCGCCTGGCGGCCGGGTGGTGTCCTGAGCGGAGTCCGGCGTCTCAAGTCTGGTCGTCGAGCGGGAGGTCCGCCGTGACCTCGTAGTGGTCCGCTCGCGGGCCGGCGGCGAACGTGCCGCCGAGTGTCCACACCCGCTCCCCCATCCCCGCGGTGCCGGTCCCCGCGGACACGGGCGGCGGGGCGGCGGTGGCGGCCTGGTCCGCGGTCTCGCCGGTGGCGGCGGGCCGTGGCTCCTGCGGGGCTCCCGGCGCCCCCACGGGCAGCGCGTTGCGGACGCTCACCCGGAGGCGGCCCTCGCGGACCGTCACCCGTACCTTCACCTCCGCCCCGGGCGCGTGCTTCGCCGCGTTCGTGAGGCACTCCTGGACCACCCGGTGCACCGCCGCCTGCCGCAGCGGCGAGAGCCGGTACGCGGCGGCGTCGACGGCGAGGTCGACCGGGCTGCCCGCGCGGCGGCTGCTCTCGGCCAGGCCGGGGAGGGCCTCCAGGCCGGGAGTGGGGCGGCCGGCCACGTCGCGCTGGATGATGATCTCGTTCAGCAGCCGGTGCGCGGAGCGCGCGGTCTCCGACAGCTCCTCGAAGCCCTCCTCGTACGGGCTGCCCGCCGCCCGCCGCGCCAGCACCTGCGAGCGGACGCTGAGCAGCGTCAGCTCGCGGCCCACGAAGTCGTGCACGTCGCGCGCGATGCGGTCCCGCTCGCGCTGCACCGCGTGCAGCGTCTCGGTCTCGGCCCGCTGGGCCTGGAGCGCCCGGACGAGGTCCTGCCGGTTGGCGGCCACGCCCACCCCGGCCGCGAGCGCCCCGATCGGTACGACCAGGCTGAGGAACTCGGCGAGCGTGTCCCCCCTGTGCACCGGCCAGCCCGGCAGGTTGAACATCACGTACGCGAACGAGATGTAGCCGACCACGCCCGCCGCGGCGGCGGCCCGGCCCCGGTAGCGCGCCAGCGAGTACAGGGCGAACTGCGCCAGCGTCAGCTCGTGCAGCCACCCGAGCAGCCCCAGCGCGACCAGGTACGGCACCCAGGGCACGACCCGCCGGAGCAGCAGCGTCGCCGCGCCCGCCGCGAGGACGAGCGCGGCCGTGACCCCGCTCAGCGAGTTGTCGGCGGCGGCCAGGCCCGGCACGTCCAGGGCCATCAGCGCGAGGCAGGCCAGGGCGGTCAGGACGTCCAGCGCACGGGGTTCGCGTGTGCAACGCCGAGCGAGGCGGCGGCCCGCGGCCACCGCCTGGCTGAGCGCCGTGACAGCGGCGGGCCGGTCGTGCATAGCCCCTCCATCATCACCGGGATCGCGCACCGAACGCACCAGCCCCGCGGCCACGGCGGCCGTGACGACGACCACGAGCACTCGATGCTCGCCCGCTCGCGCCCCGGACGCCCGCCACGCGAGCCCCCGAGACGACATCACGGACGGCCACGCCACAACCCCGGCACCCGCACAAGCACAAGCACACGCGCCACGCCCAAACACCCCCGCCCGCTCCCGAGAAACGCCCTCGCCCACCCGCTCCCGAGAAACGCCCCACCCCGCCCGGACGAACGCCCCCCACCTCGTACGGGCGCCCCCCAGCCCCGGCACTCACCCGCGCAAGCCCCCGAGTCGAAGCCCCGGGCGGCAGCACCCACGGCCACGGCGTCCGCACGCACACACGTACACACGCGCCACCACACGAACCTCCCTGCCCGGTTCCGGGGAACACACCACTCGCCCCGTCCGGCCCCATTCCAGCCGAACACCCCCGCCCGCCTCGTACGGGAGCGCGGGCGCACGCGCGCCCCCGTCGGCCCCCTGCCGTACGACAACAGGTGTACTCACCGGCGCGGCTGCCCCGCGTCCGGGTGGGCCGGGGTTCCAATCGGACCATGTGGTATGCCCAAGATCCGGGTCGTCGGACCCGTCAGTTCCTCGGGGACGCGGCCGCGCTGGCGTGGACCGTGCTGTGGACCGTCGCCGCCGTCGTCGCCTACCGGCTGGCCGTGCTGCTCAGTCGGCCCGGTCCCGACACGGGCGTCGCCTCCTCCCGGTCCCCCGCCGCCCGGCTGCCCGTCGTCGGGGACGACGTCGGGGCCGCGCTGCGCTCGGTGGTCGGCTTCGTCGATACCATCGACCCGGTGACGCTGCGCGCCACGTTCGCCGTGGCCGCCGCCGCCCTGTTCCTGCTGCCCATCGCACCCGTCCTGGCCGCCTGGCTGCCGCGCCGGCTGCGCTGGGTGCGCCAGGCGGCCACCGCCAGCGAGCTCGCGGGCTCCGCCAACGGGCGCGAACTGCTCGCCCTGCGCGCCCTGCTGCGCCCCCTCGACGAGGTGGCCGCGACCGCCGCCGCCCTGCCGGACGCCACCCCCGGCAGCCTCGCCGAGGGCTGGCGCAACGCCGACCCGCGCACGCTCGACGCGCTCGCCGACGCCGAGCTGGAGCGGCTCGGCCTCGACCCGGCGCCCGGCGCGGAACCCCTCGGGCCGCTCATCACCGAGTTCGCCGGCTGAGCCCGCCGCGTGGAGAGCGAGCCGCCGGGCCTGCACGCCCCCTGCTGCGCGGCCGTGCTGCGCGCCGTGCCGCTGGGCGCGCTGCTCGTCGGGGACGACGGCCGGATCGTCGCGGCGAACCCGCAGTTCGTTGAGGTGTTCGGGCTGCGCGGCGTGGACACCTCCGCGGGCGCGGACGCCGGGGCCGTCGCGGACGCCGTGGCCCGGCTGCTGCCGGACGGCCTGCCGTCGGTGCGGGGGCCGCGCGGCGAGTTCGTCCGCAGGGCCGAGATCCGGCTGCGCGACGGCCGGGTGCTGCGCCGCAGTCGGCAGCCCCTCGACGCGGACGGCCGGCGCCTCGGCGTCCTGTGGCTCGTCGAGGACGTCACCGAGCAGCGCCGGTACGAGGCCGAGCTGCACCGGCACATCGACCGGCTCGGGGAACTGGCCCGCGACCGGGCCGAGTTCGCCGCCCGCACCTCGCACGAGCTGCGCACCCCGCTGGCCACCGTGCTCACCTTCTGCGAGCTGCTCGCCGACCCCGCGCTCGGCGCCCTCGGCGAACCGCGCGGCGAGTACCTCGACACCGTCCGGCGCGCCGCGACCCGGATGCGGGACATGGCCGACGGCCTCCTGCACCGGTACGCGCAGGCCGCGGGCGGCGCCCCGCCGGCCTTCGCGCCGCTCGACCCGGTCCCCCTGCTGACCCGCCTGGTGCACGACGTCACGCCGTGGGCCACCCGCGACGGCGTCTTCGTCACCCTCGACGTGCCCGGCGGCGAGCGGCCGCCGCTTCTCGCCGACGCCGACGCGCTGGAGCGGGCGCTGACCGCGCTGCTCGACAACGCGGTGAAGTTCACCCCCGCAGGCGGCACCGTCGCCGTCACCGCCCGGCCGTGCCCGCGCCCCGGTGACGTCGAGGCGTCCCAGGCGCTCCCCTCGTCCCAGGCGCTCCCCCCGTCCGAGCCGTCCCCGTCGTCCGAGCCGTCCCCGCCACCCGCGCCGTCCGGTTGGCTCATCAGCGTCACCGACAGCGGCATCGGCATCCCGAAGGAGTTCCAGGACGAGGTCTTCACCGAGTTCGTCCGCGCGCCGAACGCCCGCCGCGGCCCCTACCCCGGCACCGGCCTCGGCCTGAGCGTCGTCCGTGACGCCGTACGGCTGCACTCCGGCACGGTCGCCGTCCACGGCGACGAGGGCCACGGGACGGGCGTCGAGGTGTGGCTGCCGCTGGGCGGGCCGCCCGGGGCCGGGAGCGGCGGGCCGTCCAGCGGCGGGCCGGTCGGGGCCGGGTCGTCCGGGGCCGGGCCGGCATGACCCGGCTGCTGCTCGTCGAGGACGACCCCGACCTCGGGCTCGCGCTGCGGGTCCTGTTCACCCGCGCCGGGTACGAGGTGGTCACCGCAGCCGACGGGCAGACCGCGCTCAAGCTGCTCTTCGCCCGGCGGCCCGCCCTCATGGTCCTGGACCTGGTGCTGCCCGGCCTGGACGGCTGGGAGGTCCTCGACCGCACCCGCGACCTCACCGACCTGCCCGTCCTCATCCTCTCCGGCCGCACCAGCCCCGCCGAACGCGTCCGCGGGCTGCGCTCGGGCGCCGACGACTACCTGTGCAAGCCCTTCGACCACCTGGAGCTGCTCGCCCGCGTCGAGGCGCTGCTGCGGCGCTCCACCCCGGAGCAGTGGCGCGGCGACTACGTCGAGGCCGGGCTGCGGCTCGTGCCCGAGCGGCGGTCGGCCGTCTGGCAGGGCCACGAGACGCGGCTCAGCGCGATCGAGTACCGGCTCCTGGAGGTGCTCGTCCGCAACCGGGGGCGGGTCGTCACCACCGAGCAGCTCCTGGACCTCGTCTGGGACGAGCCCGCGGGGGCGGGGCGGGAGCGGGTGAAGTTCGCTGTGCTGCGGCTGCGGCGGAAGCTGGCCGTGGGCCAGGGCGGTGATCCCCTGGAGTCCGTGCGGGGGCTCGGCTACCGCTACCGCGGCGAGGCCTGAGGGCCGGGGCCCTGCCGGGGGCTCTCCCCCACCCCGCCCCTTCCCGAAACCAAGGGGCTCCGCCCCCTGGACCCCCATATCGCGCTGACGCGCTCGTCCTCAATCGCCGGACGGGCTATCCCTAGCCCGTCCGGCGATTGAGGACGAGGCGCGGAGCGCCGATGAAGCCGGGTCCAGGGGCGGCAGCCCCTGGTTTCGGGAAAGGGGCGGGCATGGGGAGCCCCCGGCAGGGACCAAGGTCCCGCCGTGCCGGGTCGTACGGGCCGGGGCCTAGGCCCTGAACCTCCGCGGCGGCGGCCGCCGCAACCGAGGCGCAACCGAAGGCGAGCCACCCCCGCAACCCAGGCCCCGCACGCTCCTGCGTACCGCCAGCCCGCCTCCCCCTGCCAGGAGCCCCGTTGCACGCCCCCCTCCCGCCCCGCTCCGTCGCGATCGTCATCGGCACCCGCCCCGAGCTGGTGAAGGTCGCCCACCTGGTCCGCATCCTCGGCCCCGCCGCGCACCTGGTGCACACCGGCCAGCACTACGACGCCGCGCTCTCCGGCCGGTTCCTCACCGAGCTGGGCCTGCCCGAGCCGACCCTGCTCGACGGGGTCGGCGGCAAGCCCCGCGCCGTGCAGGTCTCCGCCGCGCTGGCCCAGCTCGACGCCCTGTTCGCCGAGCGGCCGCCGCTGGCCGTGGTGGTGCAGGGCGACACCAACGCCGCCCTGGCGGGGGCGCTCGCCGCGAACGCCCGCTCGATCCCGCTCGTCCACGTCGAGGCCGGGCTGCGCAGCCACGACCGGGCCATGCCGGAGGAGCACAACCGGGTCGTCATCGACCAGCTCGCCGACGTGCTGTGCGCGGCCACCGACGACAACCGCGACCTGCTGCGCGCCGAGTCCGTCCCGGCCGGGCGGATCACCGTCACCGGCAACACCGTCGTCGAGGCCGTCCACGAGCACCTGCCCGCGGCCGGCGAGCGCGCCGCGCTGCTCGCCGCGTACGGCGTCACCGCCGACCGCTACGTCCTCGCCACCGCGCACCGGCCCGAGAACACCGACGACCCCGCCGCGCTCGCCGCCATCCTGCGCGAGCTGGCCTCCCTCGCGGCCGAGCTGCCGGTCCTCTTCACCGTGCACCCGCGCACCCGCGCCCGGATCGAGGCGGCCGGGCTGACGCACCTGCTCGCCCCGCTGACCGAGCTCGCGCCCCTCGGCTACGGCGAGTTCCTGGCCCTCGCCCGGCACGCGGCCGTCATCGTCTCCGACTCCGGCGGCGTCCAGGAGGAGACCACCGTCCTCGGGCGGCCCCTCGTCGTCGTGCGCCGGTCCACGGAGCGGCCCGAGGCCATGGCCGCCGGGTTCGCCGAGCTCGTCGCCCCGGGGCGGGAGATCGGCCGGGCCGTGCGGCGCCGCCTCGCGGCGGGCCCGGCCGGGCTGCGGAGCCTCGCCGAGCGGCCGTCCCCGTTCGGCGACGGGCTCGCCTCGCAGCGCATCGCCGTCCTCCTCGCGGCGGTGGCCGCGGGCCGCGCCGGCCACGAGCCGGACCTCAACCTCGCGGCGTAGCCCCGACCTCCCCCACCGCCCGGCCCGCCGCCGTAAGGCCCCGCACAAGGACCGCCCCCATGCTCACCCCGTACGCCTTCCTCTACGCCCTGCCCTTCTTCCTCCTCGCCTGCTTCCTGCTGTACTGGGCCGGCGCCCGCCACGCCTACACGCGCCGCCCGGAGGCAGCCCCGGCCGACCCCACCGCGTTCACCTGGCACTTCTTCGTGCCGTGCCGGGACGAGGAGACCGTCATCGGCACGACCGTCGCCCAGTTGCGGGCCGACTTCCCCGCCGGGCACGTGTGGGTCGTCGACGACGACAGCGACGACGCGACGGCCGCCGTCGTCACCGCGCTCGCCGCGGACGACCCGCACGTGCACCTGGTGTCGCGGCGCAGGCCCGACGCCCGCGTCGGCAAGGGCGCCGCGCTGAACTCCGCGTACGCCGCCCTGAACGCGTACCTGCCCGAGGACACCGACCGGGACCGGGCCGTCGTGTGCGTCGTGGACGCCGACGGGCGGCTCGCGCCGGACGCGCTCGCACGCGTCAGCGGCCCCGCCGGGTTCGGCGACCCCGACGTGGGCGGCGTACAGGTGAGCGTACGGATGCGGAACGTCGACGAGGAGCGGCCGCCGCTGCCCGAGCGGGGGCGCCTCGCCAACGCCGCGGCCCGGCTGCTCGTGCGCATGCAGGACATGGAGTTCGCGGTGTCCAACGCGGGCATGCAGCTCCTGCGCGGCCGCACCGGGTCGGTGGGCCTGGGCGGCAACGGCCAGTTCACGCGGCTCACCGCGCTCGACCACATCGCGGCCGCCGAGCGCCGCCCCTGGCAGCGCGACGCGCTCCTGGAGGACTACGAGCTGGGCCTGCACATGATCCTCGGCGGCTACCGGATCGCGCACATCGCCGACACCCACGTCTCGCAGGAGGGCCTGCCGCGGCTGCGCCGCTTCCTCACCCAGCGCACCCGCTGGGCCCAGGGCAACCTCCAGTGCGTGCGGTACGCGCCGCGCATCGTCGCCTCCCGGCACTACTCGGGCCGCGGCGTCCTGGAGACCCTGTACACGTTCATGCAGCCCCTCGCGCACGTCGCGACGCTGGTGCTGAGCGTGCTGCTGCTGGGCGCGGTGGTGCTCGGCGGCTCGATGCGCGACGCGTTCCTCGGCGCGTGGCCGCTGATCCTCGCCCTGTGCGCGCTGTCGGTCCTGCCGTTCGTGGCCTGGGGCCCGCTCTACCGCCGTGATGTCGCGCCCGGCCGCTCCCGGCTCACCGGGCTGCTGTGGGGGCTCGCGCTGTGGCTGTACGCGTACCACGTGTTCGTCGTGTCGGCGCGCGGCTTCCTGCGGCTGCTGCGCGGCCGCAACGGCTGGGCGAAGACGCGGCGCAACGCGGAGGCGGTCGGCACGGGGCCGGTCGCGACGGAGGCGTAGGCGCTCCGCCTGGGCGCCGCGACGGCCTTCGGCCGCCCGCGGGTCCGTCGTGACTGGTCGCGCCGTCCCCCGCTCGGGGCGTTCGCGGAAAGCGCCCGGAACTCCAGTGAGTTCCGGGCGCTTTCGCCTGTCGGCGGGGCGAACCGCCTTACGCCGCCGGGAGGTTGTCGAGCTGTGCCTGGAGGCGGGCGATGTCCTCCTCGGCCTTGGCGAGACGGCCGCGGATCTTGTCGACCACGTGGTCCGGGGCCTTGGCGAGGAACGCCTCGTTGCCCAGCTTGGCCTCGGCCTGCTGGCGCTCCTTCTGCGCGGCGGCCAGGTCCTTGGCCAGCCGCTTGCGCTCCGCCGCCACGTCGATCGTGCCCGACAGGTCGAGCGCGACCGTGGCGCCCGCGACCGGCAGCGTCGCCGTGGCCGCGAAGCTCTCGCCCTCCGGCTGGAGGCGCAGGAGCTGGCGGACGGCGGCCTCGTGCGGGGCGAACGGCGTGCCGTCCAGGGTGAGGCGGGCCGGGACCTTCTGGCCGGGCTGGAGGCCCTGGTCGGCGCGGAACCGGCGGACCTCGGTGACCAGGTCCTGGACGGAGGCGATCTCCTTCTCGGCGCCCGCGTCACGGAAGCCGGAGTCGGCCGGCCACTCGGCGACGACGACCGACTCGCCGCCGGTCAGCGTGGTCCACAGGGTCTCGGTCACGAACGGCACGACCGGGTGGAGCAGGCGCAGCGTGACGTCGAGGACCTCGCCGAGGACGCGCTTGCTGACCTCGGCGGCGGGGCCGCCCGCCTGGAACGTGGTCTTGGACAGCTCCACGTACCAGTCGAAGACCTCGTCCCAGGCGAAGTGGAACAGCGCGTCGGAGAGCTTCGCGAACTGGAAGTCCTCGTAGTACGCGTCGACTTCGGCGACCACGGTGTTCAGGCGGGAGAGGATCCAGCGGTCGGTCGCCGACATCTCGGCGGCCTCCGGCAGCGGGCCCTCGACGGTGGCGCCGTTCATCAGCGCGAAGCGGGTCGCGTTCCAGATCTTGTTGGCGAAGTTGCGCGAGCCCTGGACCCAGTCCTCGCCGATCGGCACGTCGACGCCGGGGTTGGCGCCGCGCGCGAGGGTGAAGCGCAGGGCGTCGGAGCCGTACTTGTCCATCCAGTCCAGCGGGTTGACCGCGTTCCCGAAGGACTTCGACATCTTCTTGCCGAACTGGTCGCGGACCATGCCGTGCAGGGCGATGGTGTGGAACGGCGGGGTGCCGTCCATCGCGTACAGGCCGAACATCATCATCCGGGCGACCCAGAAGAAGAGGATGTCGTAGCCGGTGACCAGGACGGAGTTCGGGTAGAACTTCGCGAGGCTCTCGGTCCGCTCCGGCCAGCCGAGCGTGGAGAACGGCCACAGGCCGGAGGAGAAC
Source organism: Streptomyces longispororuber (assembly GCF_014656095.1). Lineage (GTDB taxonomy): Bacteria > Actinomycetota > Actinomycetes > Streptomycetales > Streptomycetaceae > Streptomyces > Streptomyces longispororuber. The sequence continues at coordinate 7,005 of NZ_BNBT01000088.1, read as the reverse complement.
CAGGTGTCGAGGACGTCGGTGTCCTGCGTCCAGCCCTCGCCCGCCGGCGGCTCCTCGTCGGGGCCGACGCAGACGACCTCGCCGTTCGGGCCGTACCAGACCGGGATGCGGTGGCCCCACCAGAGCTGGCGCGAGATGCACCAGTCGTGGAGGTTGTCGACCCAGTCGAAGTAGCGCTTCTCCATCTCCTGCGGGTGGATCTTCACCCGGCCGTCGCGGACCGCGTCGCCGGCGGCCTTGGCGAGCGGGCCGACCTTGACCCACCACTGCATGGACAGGCGCGGCTCGATGGTGGTCTTGCAGCGCGAGCAGTGGCCCACGGAGTGCGTGTACGGGCGCTTCTCGGCGACGATGCGGCCCTCGGCGCGCAGCGCGGCGACGATGGTGGAGCGGGCCTCCAGGCGGTCCAGGCCCTGGAAGGGGCCGGGCACCGTGATGACCGCGTGCTCGTCCATGACCGCGATGTTCGGCAGGTCGTGGCGCTGGCCGATCTCGAAGTCGTTGGGGTCGTGCGCCGGGGTCACCTTCACGGCGCCGGTGCCGAACTCGGGGTCGACGTGGGCGTCGGCGACGACCGGGATGGAGCGGTCGGTGAGCGGCAGCTTGATGAGCTTGCCGACCAGGTGCTTGTACCGCTCGTCCTCGGGGTGCACGGCCACGGCGGTGTCGCCGAGCATGGTCTCGGCGCGGGTGGTGGCGACGACGAGCGTCTCGTCGCCCTCGCCGTACCGGATCGACACCAGCTCGCCGTCGTCGTCCTGGTACTCCACCTCGATGTCCGAGATGGCGGTGAGACAGCGGGGGCACCAGTTGATGATGCGCTCGGCGCGGTAGATCAGCTCGTCGTCGTAGAGCTTCTTGAAGATGGTCTGGACGGCCTGCGAGAGGCCCTCGTCCATGGTGAAGCGCTCGCGGGACCAGGCGACGCCGTCGCCGAGACGGCGCATCTGGCCGGAGATCTGCCCGCCGGACTCGCCCTTCCACTGCCACACGCGCTCGACGAAGGCCTCGCGGCCGAGGTCGTGGCGGGACTTGCCCTCCTTGGCCAGCTCGCGCTCGACGACGTTCTGCGTGGCGATGCCCGCGTGGTCCATGCCGGGCTGCCACAGGGTCTCGTAGCCCTGCATGCGCTTGCGGCGGGTGAGGGCGTCGATGAGCGTGTGCTCGAAGGCGTGGCCCAGGTGCAGGCTGCCGGTGACGTTCGGCGGCGGGATGACGACGGTGAAGGGCTCCTTGTCGCTCTTCGCGTCGGCGTCGAAGTAGCCCCGCTCCACCCAGCGCTCGTACAGCGGCCCCTCTACCTCGGCCGGCGCGTACTGCGTCGGGAGTTCGGGGGTGGTCGCCGGGTGCTGCTGCTGAGTGTTCTCGGTCACGGGCCCAGTTTAGGGGTGTCACAGAGTGGTCCCGAAACCGGAATCTTGGGTAACGGTTGCCGCCCCGTGGCCCACGGCGCTCCCGGCGTCGGTCAGGATGTCGGGAACACCTAAACGTGCGGGAGAACGTAGGCGCGCACACGCGTTCGAGGGGGAGCTTCAGTCATGAGCCACAACCAGCCGGGTCCGTACGGGGGCCAGCAGCCCGGCCCCTACGGCGGCCAGCCCCAGCAGCCCCCCTACGGGCAGCCCGCGCAGCCCCCGTACGGCCAGCCGCCGCAGGGCCCGCCGCCCGGCTACGGCTACCCGCAGCAGCCCCCGCAGGGCGTCCCGCCGCAGCAGCCGCCCTACGGCCAGCCGGGCGCCCCGTACGGCCAGCCGCAGGCACCGTACGGCCAGCAGGCCCCCTACGGGCAGGTCCCGCCGCCCCCGCCGCCGGGTGGAGGCGGCGGCAAGAGGACGGGTCTGGTGATCGGCGCCGTGGTGGCCGTGGTCGCGGTCGGCGCGGGCGCGTTCTTCCTGTTCGGCGGCAGCGACGACGGCGGCTCCGCCTCGGTCACGGACGACGGACCGCACAAGCTGGTGTCCCCGGCGTCGGTCGGCGAGTACCAGAAGAACGACTCGTCCTCCTCCGGCGGCGGCCCGCTGGGCGACGCCGACGAGGAGGACGCCGCCGCGATCGGGATCAAGAACGCGGAGCAGGAGAAGGCGGACTACAAGGTCGGCACCGGGCTCAAGACGAAGGGCCTGAACGTCGCCGGCATGTGGGGCGAGATCAGCGACCCGGAGAAGACCGTCGACAAGGCGTTCGACAAGATGCACGAGGAGACGCGGAAGGACAGCGGCGGCGACAAGGGAGAGGCCACCTGGCAGGGCAGCCCCGAGTCGGTGTCCCCCGACGGCCTCGACAACGCGCTGATGAAGTGCCAGAGCGTCAAGATCTCCGACGACGGCAAGAGCATGGAGATCCCGGTCTGCGCCTGGGCCGACCACAGCACCTTCGGCATGGTCACCGCCGCGGACGCCGCCGCGTTCATCTCCGGCGGCAAGGGCAAGTCCGCGGACGAGGTCGCGGAGCTCGCGGCGAAGTACCGCGAAGCGGCCCGCGTGAAGAAGTGACGCGCGCGACGCGTACGAAACAGCAGTAGCAGTAACGGAGGGAACCCCCACTCATGAGCTACCACCAGCCGGGCCCGTACGGCGGCCAGCAGCCGCAGCAGCCCGGCCCGTACGGCGGCGGGCAGCCCCAGCAGCCCGGCCCCTACGGGCAGCCGCCCCAGGCCCCGCAGCCCGGCTACGGCTACCCGCAGCAGGCCCCCCAGCAGCCGAGCTACGGCTACCCGCAGCAGCCCCCGCAGGGCGTCCCGCCGCAGCAGCCGCCCTACGGCCAGCCGGGCGCCCCGTACGGCCAGCCGCAGCCGCCGTACGGCCAGCAGGCCCCCTACGGGCAGGTCCCGCCCCCGCCGAGCGGAGGCGGCGGGGGCAAGAAGACGGGCGCGATCATCGGCGCGGTGGCCGTGGTCGCGGCGATCGGCGTCGGCGCGTACTTCGTCCTCGGCGGCAGCGACGGGAGCGGCTCGGGCACGGTCAAGGACGACGGGCCGCACAAGCTGACGATGCCCGCGACCGTCCTCGGCGACTACACCAAGAAGCAGTCCAAAGAGGACCGCATGAGCCCTGAGGGCCGCCAGAAGGCCGAGCAGAACGGCGTGAAGAACGCCAAGGACGTCTCCGGCCAGTACCAGTCGGGCAGCGACGACAACCCGCTGGCCCGGAAGATGATCCAGTTCAACGGCCTCTACGGCGACATCGAAAACCCGGAGAAGGTCGTGGACTACATGTTCACGCGGGCGCAGAACGGCTTCTCCGAGGAGAGCTCCTCCAGCAGCAGCGGCCAGAAGCTCACACCGGTCGGTGACCCCAAGTCGTACAACCCCTCCGAGCTGGACGGCGCGATCATGAAGTGCCAGGAGATGAAGCTCGAGATGGGTTCGGGCGCCGGCTCGTCGTCGGCGGGGTCCCAGAGCCCCAAGGAGATGAAGATGCCGGTGTGCATCTGGGGCGACAAGAGCACCATCGGCGTCGTGATCAGCACGGATGTCGCGGGCGCGCTCGGCGGCAAGTCGCCCGACCTGGAGGAGGGCGCGTCCACCGCGGCCAAGTTCCGCAAGGAGGTCCGCGTCAAGATCTGACCCCGGGGTCTTCCGGGATCGGTCACCGCGGCACCGACGAGGGCGCCGGGCGAGTCGTCTCGCCCGGCGCCCTCGGCCGTTCAGGTACCGCCGCGCGGTCTACGCGGACTTCTGCTCCCCTGCGCCCGGCCCGCGCGCCTCGCGCGGCACCAGCGTCGGGTTCACGTTCGAGTGGACGACGTCCGCCGTGATGACGACGCGGGCCACGTCCTTGCGGGACGGCACCTCGTACATCACCGACTGGAGGACCTCCTCCATGATGGCGCGCAGGCCGCGCGCGCCGGTCTGGCGCAGGATGGCCTGGTCCGCGATGGCCTCCAGGGCGCCGCGCTCGAAGTCCAGCTCCACGCCGTCGAGTTCGAAGAGGCGCTGGTACTGCTTCACCAGGGCGTTGCGCGGCTCGACGAGGATCTGGAGCAGCGCCTCGCGGTCGAGGTTGTGGACCGAGGTGATGACGGGGAGTCGGCCGATGAACTCCGGGATCATCCCGAACTTCACCAGGTCCTCCGGCATGATGTCCTCGAACTGGTCCTTCTCCTCCAGCTCCCGCTTGGAGCGGATGGTGGCGCCGAAGCCGATGCCCTTGGCGCCCGCCCGGGCCTCGATGATCTTCTCCAGGCCGGCGAAGGCGCCGCCCACGATGAACAGCACGTTCGTCGTGTCGATCTGGATGAACTCCTGGTGCGGGTGCTTGCGGCCGCCCTGCGGCGGCACGGAGGCCGTGGTGCCCTCCAGGATCTTCAGCAGGGCCTGCTGGACGCCTTCGCCCGACACGTCGCGCGTGATCGACGGGTTCTCGCTCTTCCGGGCGACCTTGTCGATCTCGTCGATGTAGATGATGCCCGTCTCGGCCTTCTTGACGTCGTAGTCGGCGGCCTGGATGAGCTTGAGGAGGATGTTCTCCACGTCCTCGCCGACATAGCCCGCCTCCGTGAGGGCCGTCGCGTCCGCGATGGCGAAGGGGACGTTCAGCATGCGGGCGAGCGTCTGGGCGAGCAGCGTCTTGCCGGAGCCGGTGGGGCCGAGCAGCAGGATGTTGGACTTCGCCAGCTCGATGGCGTCCTCGCGGGCTCCCGCGCCGCCGTTCTCCCCGGCCTGGACGCGCTTGTAGTGGTTGTAGACGGCGACGGAGAGGGCCTTCTTGGCGGGCTCCTGGCCGACTACGTACCCCTCGAGGAACTCGTAGATCTCGCGGGGCTTGGGCAGTTCCTCCCAGCGGACCTCGCTCGTCTCGGCGAGCTCCTCCTCGATGATCTCGTTGCAGAGATCGATGCACTCATCGCAGATGTACACGCCGGGGCCTGCGATGAGCTTCTTGACCTGCTTCTGGCTCTTGCCACAGAACGAGCACTTGAGCAGATCGCCGCCGTCACCGATGCGTGCCACGGTGTGCTTCCCCTTCGCCTGGGAGACGCCGATGGTCCAGCGGCTCCTGGTGCCTTGTATCCGACGGTACCTTGCCTGGCCCCCCGTTCGGGCCCCCCTTGGCGCGGTTCGCTGTGACGCGGAACGACGAACGCACGTCGAACGAACTACGAAGACCCACGAAACGGCGCAGATCGCCACGGGCCTGAGCGGGCCGCGCGGACCGTGCCAAGGGGCGGGCGGATGGTGCTGCGGTGTGACCGGACGGTGATCAGGCGACCGCGGAGTTATTCATCTTGCGGGTGGAGATGATCTGGTCGACCAGGCCGTACGCCAGCGCGTCCTCGGCCGTGAGGATCTTGTCGCGCTCGATGTCCTCGCGGATCTTCTCGATCGGCGTGGTGGAGTGCTTGGCCAGCATCTCCTCGAGCTGGGTGCGCATGCGCAGGATCTCGTTGGCCGCGATCTCCAGGTCGGAGAGCTGCTCACGACCGGTGCCGCCGGACGGCTGGTGGATCAGCACGCGGGCGTTGGGCAGGGCCATGCGCTTGCCGGGGGTGCCCGCGGCGAGCAGCACGGCGGCCGCGGAGGACGCCTGGCCCATGCAGACCGTCTGGATGTCGGGCTTCACGAACTGCATCGTGTCGTAGATGGCCGTGAGGGCCGTGAACGAGCCGCCCGGGCTGTTGATGTAGACCGAGATGTCGCGGTCGGGGTCCATCGACTCCAGGCACAGGAGCTGCGCCATGACGTCATTGGCGGAGGCGTCGTCGATCTGGACGCCGAGGAAGATCACGCGCTCCTCGAAGAGCTTCGCGTACGGGTCGTACTCGCGCACGCCCTGCGAGGTGCGCTCGACGAAGCGCGGGATCACGTAACGGTTGTCCACCTGGGGGCCGGTGTGCAGGCCCGCGGCCTGGCCGCTGGCGGGGAAGCTGTTCATCTGAGGTGTTCCGTCCTGGTGATGAGCGTGGGCTTGATCGGCTGGGGCGGTCCCTGGTGGCGGGCACGGCCCCGGTCGAGGGCCTCCACGGGCCCTCTGGGACGCCTTCTCAGGCCCCCGTGCCGCCGCCGCCCGGAACACCGGAAGCGGCGCTGATGATCTCGTCGATGAGGCCGTACTCCTTGGCCTCCTCGGTGGTGAACCAGCGGTCGCGGTCGCCGTCGCGGATGATCGTCTCGACCGTCTGGCCGGAGTGGCGGGCCGTGATCTCGGCCATGCGCCGCTTCGTCCGCAGCAGGTACTCGGCCTGGATCTTGACGTCCGAGGCCGTACCGCCGATGCCGGCGGAGCCCTGGTGCATCAGGATGTCGGTGTGCGGCAGGGCGAAGCGCTTGCCGGCGGTGCCGCCGGTCAGCAGGAACTGGCCCATGGAGGCGGCCATGCCCATGCCGATGGTGACCACGTCGTTCGGGATGTACTGCATGGTGTCGTAGATCGCCATGCCGGCGGTCACCGAGCCGCCGGGGCTGTTGATGTAGAGGTAGATGTCCTTCGTCGGGTCGGCCGCGAGGAGGAGCATCTGCGCCGTGATCTTGTTCGCGATGTCGTCGTCGACCTGCTGGCCGAGGAAGACGATGCGCTCGCCGAGCAGCCGGTTGTACACATGGTCGCCGAGGCCACCACCGATGGACGGCTCACCGGCTGCTTTGGGCATCAGATTCGTCACGTATCCACCTGCTCGTCTCTGACGGCACCGGCCGTCTCAGCATCTTCGTTCTGAGGGCAACGACTCCACTGCCCCCGTACTCATGGACCCTAACGCGCGGCCCCCGCCGGGGAATCCCGCAAGGGCAACTGTTCGCTGTGAGCGCAGGTAGCGCCCCCCGCGGGGGCGCGGGCCCACTCGGGGGCCCGCCCCGTCGGGCCGGGGGACCGTGCGCCCCGTCAGGGGCGCGGGGAACTGCGCGACCGACCACGGCGGCCCCGCAGCCGCCCATGGCGCGGTCTCGGGCAGATGCGTCTGCCGGGTTCCGCGCCCTCGGCCTCCGCGGGCCGTCGCCGGTTGCTCGCGCAGTTCCCCGCGCCCCTTGCGGGGCGCCCCCCGGGCGGGGCGCAGAAGGCCGCTGGGCCC
>NZ_BNBT01000087.1 GCF_014656095.1 Streptomyces longispororuber | reverse complement strand
CCCGCCGCCGGGGTCTCCGCCACGGGCCCCGCCGTCGACAGCGGCGAGCGGTCCGCCGCGGCCCCCGCCCCCGCGCAGCCCGACGCCGAGGACGGTGCCGCGCGACCGCCCGGGGACGAAGGCCCCGCACCAGCCGGTGCCGCCGGGGGCTCCGACGCGGAAGGCCGGGCCACGTGCTCGCTCTCCGTCTAGTCCGCGGCGCCCACCCGCTGGTCCTGCTGCGGCGGCTGCTCGTCGCCGCCACGTCCGCCGGGACCGGGTTCCTGCTCCTGTGCGCGCTCGGCCACGCCCTGGCCCACCCCGGCTCCACCGGCTCCGTGCTGCGCCTGGCCTGGTGCGCGCTGCCGCTCGCCGCCACCGTGTACTTCGCCGTCACCGTGGCCCGTACCGACCCCGGCACCAAGCCGCGCCCCGGGCTCGCCTCCGTCGGCCTCGGCCCCGGCCGGCTCATGGTCCTCTCCGCCATGACCACGGCGGTGGCCTGCACGCTCGGCTCCGCGGCGGCCCTGCTCTGCTTCCTCCACCTGCGCGGCGACCTGGCCGGCCTGCCGTTCGACGGCGCGGCCGCCGGTGCGCTCGGCGCCGGCCGGCCGCTGCCGGTGGCCGCCACCCTCACCCTGCTCGTGCTCGTACCGCTGGTCGCGTCCGTCACGACCGCGCTCACCCTGCGCCCGCGCCGCCCCAAGCCGGGCGCGGAGCCGCCCGACCCCGACGCCCCGCCGGGCGCCCTCGGCGGCGTGCCGTGGGGCATCGCCCTGCTGGCCGGCGGGCTCGCCGTCGAGGCGTACGCGAGCAGCGGCGCCACCGCGGGCACGTCCCTGCCCGGCGCCGGCGGCAGCCCGGCCGGGGTGCTGGCCGGCTGGGTCCTCACCGCGGTGGGCCTCGCCCTCGCCGGGCCCGGCCTCACCTACCTCTGCGGCCACCTCCTCCAGACGGCGCGGCCCGGCGCGCTGCGGCTGCTCGCGGGGCGCGTCCTCATGCGCGAGGCCCGGCGGCTCGGGCAGCCGCTCGGCGTGGTGTGCGCGGTGGCGTCCGGCACGTACGCGCTGAGCACCCTGCACACCGCGGGCGGCCCCGCCGACGTCGGCCCGTTCAGCACGCTCGGGGCGCTCCTCGTCGCGGGCTGCGCCGTGCTCACCCTGGCCACCGCCGCCGCCGAGGGGCGCCGCTCCCGCACCGGCGTCCAGGAGGCGCTGACCCGCCTGGGCGCCCCCGCCTCCGTGCTGCGCGGCTGCGCGGCCCTGCGCACGGGCGCGCTCCTCGTCGTCTTCGCCCCGCTGACGTGGCTGGTGGCGGAGCTGGCGGCGATGCCCCTGACCCGCTGAGGTTGCCCGTTCCGGGCCCGGGCCCGGAACGGGTGCGCGGCGGCACCGACCCCGGACGGGTACGGGACGACACCGGCCCCGGACGGAAGAGGAACGAACCTCGGACGACGCCTCAAGCGAGAGGGGCGGCGACGGGCGCCGCCCCACGCCCGTTCCGACGGCGCCGAAAAAACTTTCGCCCCCGGCGATGACTTCCGCCGCCCCCGCCCGTCTACCCCTGCGTAAGCCACCACGTACACGCTACGCACCGCGGGAGACACCCCATGCCCCAGCAGATGATCTTCGTGAACCTGGCCGTCGCCGACGTCGAGGCCTCCAAGAAGTTCTTCACGGAGCTCGGCTACACCATCAACCCGCAGTTCTCGACGGACGACTGCGCCTGCGTCGTGATCAGCGACACCATCATCACGATGCTGCTGGCCAAGCCGCGCTACCAGGAGTTCACGGGCAAGGAGATCGCCGACGCCACGAAGACCAGCGAGGTGCTGCTGTGTCTGAGCGCGGAGAGCCGCGAGAAGGTCGACGAGCTCGCCGACAAGGCGGTCGCGGCGGGCGGCACGGCCGGCCGCACCCAGGACTACGGCTCGATGTACGGCCGCTCCTTCGACGACCTCGACGGCCACACCTGGGAGGTCATGTGGATGGACCCGGCGGAGGTCCAGGGCTGAGGCCCCCCTCCCCCGCCCGGGTGCCTAGCATGGGCGGATGCCTCCCTCCGAAGCATCCGCCCCGCGCCCCGGCGACCCCGCGGCACCCGTCCCGCACCCCGGCGACCACGAGATCGAGACGCTCGCCGAGTTCGACGAGGTCGTCGCCGGACGCGGCTCCCTCGCCGGACACCGCGTCCAGGCCGTCGACCTGACGGACCGTACGGACGCGCTGCTCACGGTCGACACCACCGACGCCGTCTTCCTGGGCTGCCCGATGCACCCGGACGCGGCGGCCCGGGTCCGCGCCTCGGGAGCGCTGGTCTTCCCGCCCGTGCCAGGCCTCCCCTTCGACCCCTACCGCGCCCGGCTCTACACGCCCGGCGACCTGTACGCGGGCCTGTCCGACGGCGGCTACGACGCCACCCCGGACGCCCGGGCGTACGCCTGGTTCCAGCGCACCAAGGCCGACGGCGACGTCTTCGCCTCCATGCTGCGCGCCGTCCACGACGACTCCGTCTCCGACGCGCTCGACGAACTCCTGCACGGCGAGCGGGTCGTGGGCGTCATGGGCGGCCACCGGATGGCCCGGGGCACGGACGCGTACGCGGGCGCGGCCCGGCTCGGACGCTCCCTCGCGCGCGCCGGGCTCACGGTGGCCACCGGCGGCGGTCCCGGTGCCATGGAGGCGGCGAACCTCGGCGCGTACACCGCCCCGTACGACGACGCCGTCCTGGACGAGGCGCTGGAACTCCTCGCCAAGGCGCCCTCGTTCACGCCGTCGGTGACCGAGTGGGCGCGGGCCGCCTTCGCCGTGCGGGAGCGGTGGCCGTCCGGCGGCGACTCGGTCGGCATCCCCACGTGGTTCTACGGGCACGAGCCGCCGAACGCGTTCGCCTCCCACCTCGCCAAGTACTTCGCCAACGCCACCCGCGAGGACGGGCTGCTCGCCCGCTCCAACGCGGGCGTCATATTCCTGCCCGGCGCCGCCGGGACGGTGCAGGAGATCTTCGACAACGCGACGCCCAACTACTACGAGTCGCGCGGCGAGCCCACCCCCATGGTCCTGGTGGACCGGGAGCACTGGACGACCCGCCTCCCGGCCTGGCCCCTGCTCCAGGCCCTGGCGAAGGACCGCCCGATGGCCCGCCGCGTCACCCTGGTGGACACCGTGGCGGAGGCGGCGGGGGCGCTGGCTGCCCTGTCGGACTGACCACGCCCCCCGGTGCGCCGCGGGCCTCAGCCGAACGAGGCCCGCTCCAGCCAGAACTCCAGGAGTTCCCGGTCGCCGAGGACCTCCACCCGGCCGGAGTCCACCGACCGCCGCCGGTAGAACGCCAGCAGCACCTCCGTCAGCGGCCCGCGCAGCGCGACGTCCGCCTTGCTGTGCGCGCGCTCCCAGGACACCCCGTCCGGACCGAGCGTGATGGTCCACTCCGCGGCCAGCTCCGGCCCGGCGTCCGTGGCGTGCAGGTGCAGCGTCCGCCCGTCGCCGCGCAGCGCCACCGCCCGCTCGTCCGCCGCCACGCGCTGCACGAACCGTACGATGTCCAGCCACTCGTCGATGGCGTCGGCGGCCACCTCCGGCGCGACCTCGTACGGGACGCCGGCCGCGATCGCCGCGTCCGCGCGGTGGATCGCCACCTCGTGCGTCATCCGCCGCGCCCAGAAGCCCGCGGTGGCCTCACCCGTCCAGGACCACACCGGCGTGTCCGCGTCGGCGCCGCGCAGCGTCGCGTCGAACATCTCCGCCGTCTCGGCCAGCCACGCGTCCAGCGCGGCCGCGCCGCCCTCCTCGGGGCCGTGGAAGCCGGGCACCTCCGACTCGGGGATGTTCTCCTTCGTCCGCGTGCGCACGTGCAGGTCGACCCAGCGCACGGCGCCCCCGACGTGCCGTGCCAGGCGGTCGAGGGTCCAGTCGGGGCACGTGGGCACGGTCACCGACAGGTCGGCGCCGTCCAGGGTCGTCCGCAGGGCCCCCAACTGCGCGGCGACTTCGGTGCGGTAACGCTCGTACGGGAGGATCGTCATGCGTCCGACCCTAGGACGCCGCCCCCGGCCGCAGCACCACGATTTCCTCCACCGCGAAGCGCACCCCCACGCGCGCGCCCGGCTCCGGCGCGTCCCGCAGCCCGCACGCGGCCTCCAGGCGGGGCGCGCCCTCGCCACCGGTGGGCTCCAGGCGCACGGCGACGTGCGTCCCGCGGAACGTGCGCCCCGTCACGACGCACGCGAGCCCGTCGTCCGCGCCCGTGAGGCGCACACCGGCGGGCCGTACGAGCAGCCGGCACCGCCCGTCCGCGGTCCCCTGCGGCACCGGCACCTTGCCCCACACGGTCTCGGCGCTGCCCCCGGTGACCGTCGCGTCGACCACGTTGTCGAAGCCGAGGAAGCGCGCCACGAACTCGTCGGCGGGCCTGCGCCACACCTCCAGGGGCGTGCCGGACTGGGCGATGCGGCCCTCCCGCATCACCACGACCCGGTCGGCGAGCGCGAACGCCTCGCCCTGGTCGTGCGTGACGGCGAGCACCGTCGTGCCCAGCTCCTGGAACAGCTCCCGCAACTCGGCGACCAGGCGCTCCCGCAGCGAGCGGTCGAGCTGGCCGAGCGGCTCGTCGAGCATCAGCAGCCGCGGCCGGGGCGCGAGCGCCCGCGCGAGCGCGACCCGCTGCTGCTCGCCGCCCGACAGCGCGGAAACGGCCCGCTTCTGGGCGCCGGGGAGCCCCACCAGGTCGAGGAGTTCCGCGACCCGCAGGGCCTGCTCGGCGCGCGGCACCTTGCGCATGCGCAGCCCGAAGGCCACGTTGCCGGCCACGTCACGCTGCGGGAAGAGCTGGTGGTCCTGGAACATCAGGCCCACGCCCCGCCGGTGCGCGGGCACCCCGGCCTGGTCGTGCCCGGCCAGGGCGATCCGCCCGGCGTCGAGCGCCTGGAGCCCGGCGACCGCGCGCAGCAGCGTGGACTTGCCGCTGCCGCTGGGCCCGAGGACGCACACGATCTCGTGCTCGGCGACGGCGAGGTCGACGGCGTCGAGCACGGCCCGCGCGCCGAAGCGCACGGTGGCCCCGTCGAGCCGCAGCAGCGGGCCCGGTCCACTCGCCGCGGGGGCCGTGGCGGTCATCAGAACTCTCCCGTCGTACGGTCCGTGCGCACCCGCTCCAGGAGCAGCAGCGAGACGGCGCACACCACCATGAGGATCGTGGACAGGGCCATCGCCTGCCCGTAGTTGAGGTCCCCGGGGCGCCCGAAGAGCGTGGCCACCGCGACCGGCAGCGTCGGGTTGTCGGGCCGCGCGATGAACACCGTCGCGCCGAACTCGCCGAGCGACACCGCGAAGGCGAACCCGGCCGCGACGAGCAGCGCCCGCCGCACCAGCGGCAGGTCCACCTCCCGCCAGGCCCGCAGCGGCGAGGCCCCGAGCACGGCCGCCGCCTCGCGCAGCCGCCCGTCCACCGCGCGCAGCACCGGCAGCATCGTACGGATGACGAACGGTACGCCGACGAGGGCCTGGGCGAGCGGCACCAGGAACCACGACGCCCGCAAGTCGAGCGGCGGCTCGTCCAGGGCGATGAGGAAGCCGAAGCCGACGGTCACGGCGGACACGCCGAGCGGCAGCATGAGCAGCGCGTCGAAGCCGCGCACGAGCCGGCCCGCGCGCCGGGTGAGCGCCGTCGCCGCGAGCCCCCCGACGACCAGGGCGATGGCGGTGGCCACGACGGCGTACTGGAGCGAGTTCCAGATCGCGTCGATCGGCGGGACCAGGAACGCCCCGCCGTCCGTCGAGGTGAGCTGCTCGTAGTAGGCGAAGCCGTAGCCCTCGGGGGTGTCGAGGGAGCGCTGGACGAGGACGCCGAGCGGCAGCACGATCAGCGCGGCCACGGTGAGCAGGACGAACCCGAGCAGCCCGCGCTGCCCGGCCCCGCGCGGCCGGCGCGCCGTCGTGGCGGCGTCGACGAGCCGGAGCGTGCTCTCGCGCCGGCGCACGGTCCAGGCGTGCACGGCGAGGACCACGCCGACGGCGGCGAACTGCACGAGGGTCAGCACGGCCGCCGTCGCCAGGTCGAACAGGTTGGCCGTCTGCCGGTAGATCTCCACCTCCAGCGTCGCGTACGTGGGTCCGCCGAGGATCTGCACGATGCCGAAGGACGTGAACGTGAACAGGAACACCATCAGCGCGGCGGCCGCCACCGCGGGCCCGAGCGCGGGCAGCGTCACCGTCCGCCAGGCCCGCGCCCGGGAGGCCCCGAGCACCCGGGCGGCCTCCTCCTGGCGCGGGTCGAGCTGCGCCCACAGGCCGCCGACGGTGCGCACGACGACGGCGTAGTTGAAGAAGACGTGCGCGAGCAGGATCGCCCAGACGGTGGTGTCCAGGCGCACCCCCCACAGCTCGTCGACGAGCCCGCCACGCCCGATCAGCGCCAGGAAGGCGGTGCCCACGACGACGGTCGGCAGCACGAACGGCACGGTGACCACCGCGCGCAGCACCTGTTTGCCCCGGAAGTCGAAGCGCGCGAAGACGTACGCGCCGGGGAGCGCGAGCAGGAGGGTGAGCCCGGTCGAGGCGAGCGCCTGCCAGGTGGTGAACCACAGCACGTGCTGGATGTCGGACTGCCCGAGCACGTCGGCGATGCGCCCGAACCGCCAGGCGCCGTCGACCTTGAGACCGCGCGCGACGATCGCGGCGACCGGGTAGGCGAAGAACACCGCGAAGAACGCGACGGGCAGGGCCATCAGGCCGAGCCGCGCCACCCCGCCCCGCGGCAGCGGCAGCCCCCGCCCGCGACGGACCGGCGGTCCGGCCGCGCCGTCCGGGGCCCTGGTCCCTTCGGCACCCTTCTTCACGTCCGGGTCACTTCAGGACGAGCGAGGTCCACGACTTGACCCACGGCTCACGCTTCTCGGCGATCTTCTTCGGCGCCATGGTCTCCGGCTCGTCGATCTCGACGCCGTACTCCCGGAACAGCTCGGGCACCTGCGCGGCCTCCCGCACGGGGTTCACGAACATCTGCAGCGGCATGTCGTCCTGGAACCGCTTGCCGGACAGGAAGTCGAGCAGCGCCTTGCCGCCCTTGGGGTTCTTGGCGTTGCTGAGCAGGCCCGCGTACTCGATCTGCCGGAAGCAGGTGCCGGTGGCGACGCCGGTCGGCGCCTCCTTGGGCCGCGGCTTGGCGTACAGCACCTCGACGGGCGGCGAGGAGGCGTAGGAGACGACGAGCGGGCGGTCGCCCTTGGCCTTCCTCCCGCCGGCCGAGCCGGAGAACTCCTGGTTGTAGGCCTGGTCCCAGCCGTCGACGACCTTGACGCCGTTGGCCTTGAGCTTCTTCCAGTAGCCCTGCCAGCCGTCGTCGCCGTACTGCGCGGCGGTGCCGAGCAGGAAGCCGAGGCCGGGCGAGGACGTGGAGGCGTTCTCGGTGACAAGGAGGTTCTTGTACGCGGGCTTGACCAGGTCGTCGAAGGTCTTCGGCGGGGCGAGCTTCTTGTCGGCGAAGTACTTCTTGTCGTAGTTCACGCAGATGTCGCCGCTGTCGACGGGCGTCACGCGGCGCTCGCCCTCGGGCAGCCGGTACTCCGGCAGGACGAGGTCCGCGTCCCGCGCCTCGTGCGGCTGGAAGAGGCCGTTGTCGAGGGCGCGCGAGAGCAGCGTGTTGTCGACGCCGAAGAAGACGTCGCCCTGCGGGTTGCCCTTGGTCAGGATGGCCTTGTTGACGGCCTGCCCGGCATCGCCGTCCTTGAGGACGCGGACCTTGTAGCCGGAGCTCTTCTCGAAGTCCTTCAGGACGTCCTTGGAGACGTTGAAGGAGCTGTGGCTGACCAGCGTGACGCTCTTGGAGTCCGCGCCGGAGCCGCTGTCGGAGCCGGAGCCGCACGCGGAGACGGCGACGAGCCCGAGGCCCACCGCGAGCGCGGTGACCGTGGCCTTCTTGGTGGTGCTCACGTGAGTTCGATCCTCCTGGAGGGGACCAGGAAGAGACGCGGCCCCGCCCGGGGCACCGACGGCCGACGGCCGGCCGGGCCCGGGCAGGGCGCAACAGCTTGAGTGGTGACCGAACTTCCTACCCAGAATGACCTGGGCGAGGTTCAGAGGGTCTGCGGCCGGTGCCGCACTCTCAGCGCTGTGGCGCTCCCCTG
The DNA here is from genome assembly GCF_014656095.1 of Streptomyces longispororuber. Taxonomy (GTDB): domain Bacteria; phylum Actinomycetota; class Actinomycetes; order Streptomycetales; family Streptomycetaceae; genus Streptomyces; species Streptomyces longispororuber. The sequence goes on along the minus strand of NZ_BNBT01000087.1, from coordinate 27,822 downwards.
TCGGAATATGCAGATGTCAGTACGCCGCCAAGACTACCTCTCGGCCGCGGCGAGCTGCCCGCACGCCCCGTCGATCTCCTGCCCGCGGGTGTCACGGATCGTGACCGGCACGCCGTGGGCGGCGATGGCCTCCACGAAGGCCTTCTCGTCCTCGGGGCGGGAGGCCGTCCACTTCGAGCCGGGCGTCGGGTTCAGCGGGATCAGGTTGACGTGCACCGGCTTGCCCTTGAGCAGGCGGCCGAGGCGGTCACCGCGCCACGCGTGGTCGTTGATGTCGCGGATGAGGGCGTACTCGATGGACAGGCGCCGCCCGGACTTCGCCGCGTACTCCCAGCCGGCGTCGAGGACCTCGCGGACCTGCCAGCGGGTGTTCACCGGGACGAGGGTGTCGCGCAGCTCGTCGTCGGGCGCGTGCAGCGAGATCGCCAGGCGGCACTTGAAGCCCTCGTCGGCGAAGCGGTGGATGGCGGGCACCAGGCCGACCGTGGAGACGGTGATGCCGCGCTGCGACAGCCCCAGGCCGTCGGGCTCGGGGTCGGTGAGGCGGCGGATGGCGCCCACGACCCGGTTGTAGTTGGCGAGCGGCTCGCCCATGCCCATGAAGACGATGTTGCTGAGCCGCGCCGGGCCGCCCGGGATCTCGCCGTCGCGCAGCGCCCTCATGCCGTCCACGATCTGGTGCACGATCTCGGCCGTCGAGAGGTTCCGGTCCAGGCCCGCCTGGCCCGTGGCGCAGAACGGGCAGTTCATGCCGCAGCCCGCCTGGGAGCTGATGCACATGGTCACCCGGTCCGGGTAGCGCATGAGCACGGACTCCACGAGCGTGCCGTCGAACAGCCGCCACAGCGTCTTGCGGGTGGTGTCGTCGTCACAACTGATGTGCCGCACGACACTCATCAGCTCCGGCAGCAGCTCCTCCTGCAGCCTGCCCCGCGCACCGGCCGGAATGTCCGTCCACTGCTCGGGGTCGTGCGCGTACCGCGCGAAGTAGTGCTGCGAGAGCTGCTTGGCGCGGAACGGCTTCTCCCCGATGGCGGCGACAGCCTCCTTCCGCTCCGCGGGCGAAAGATCAGCGAGATGCCGCGGCGGCTTCTTGGCTCCGCGGGGGGCGACGAAAGTGAGTTCTCCGGGCTTGGGCATGATGCTTCCATTGTCCCAGAGATGCGACGAGAGGCCCGCCGCCTGTGGACAACGGGCCTCTCTCCTGCGAAACCGCAGGTCACACGAGTCTGATCGCCGTACGAGGCGCCCGGCGCCGAGATGCGGCGCCGGCGCCGGGGATCACCCCGACCCGACGAACGTCACCAGCAGCAGCCACACCACCGGGGCCGTGGGCAGCAGGGAGTCGAGGCGGTCCATGATTCCGCCGTGGCCCGGCAGGAGGGTGCCCATGTCCTTGATGCCGAGGTCGCGTTTGATCATGGATTCGCCGAGGTCGCCGAGGGTCGCGGAGGCCGCGACCGCGAGGCCCAGCAGGACGCCCTGCCACCAGGTGCCGTCGTCGATCAGGAAGTGCATGCACAGCGCGCCCGCCGCCATGGCGAAGGCGGCCGCCCCGAGCAGGCCCTCGCGGGTCTTGCCGGGGCTGATCCGCGGTGCCAGCTTGTGCTTGCCGAACCGCCAGCCGACCGCGTACGCCCCGGTGTCGCTGACCACGGTCAGCAGCAGGAAGACGAAGACGCGCCAGGGCCCGTCGTCGGCGGTGAGCATCAAGGCCACGAAGGTGGCGAGGAACGGCACGTAGAAGGCCGCGAAGACGCCCGCCGTGACGTCCTTGAGGTAGCCCTCGGGCGGTTCGGTCATGCGCCAGACGAGGACCGCGAGCGCGGTGAGGGCCATGGCCACCCAGGCGCCCTCGGGGCCGCGCACGTACCCGGCGACGACCATCGCCGCGCCGCCGACCGCGAGCGGCACGAGCGGCGCCTTGATGGCCTTGCGCTCCTGGAGGCGGGAGGTGAGCTCCCACAGGCCGACCACGACGGCGACCGCTATGACGCCGACGAAGGCCGCCTTCTTGATGAACAGCGACGCGACGATGACCGCGCCGAGTCCCACCCCGACCCCTATGGCCGCCCCGAGGTCGCGGCCCGCGCTCTTCTTCTGCGGGGCGGCGGGGGCGGGCTGTGGTGCGCCGGTCATGGGCTCCTGCGGCTTCTGCGCGGGGTTCGGAGAGTGCGCCGCGTGCGCTGCGCGCGCCGGCCGCGCCGCGGGCGCGGTCTCGTCACGGAACAGGGGGCCGCTCGACTGAGCAGCCCCCCGGTCGTCGTCCTGGTGTCCGCCGCTCGCGGCTACGTCGGGAACGATGGGCATGGGCTGAGTCTCTGACGGATTCAGCGCGTGCGCATCGTGTGCGGGACCCACCGGGGCAGCACCCTGGACCGGGCCCTGGTCGGGCGCCCCCCAGTACCCGGCTCTGGACGGCGCCCCCCAGGAAGTGTCGTTCACGGAATCGGATTCCTCAGACCTAGATCAGACGTCGCTCGACACGGTCGGACCCCACGGGTCAGACCTCGAGCAGCTCGGCTTCCTTGTGCTTGAGCAGCTCGTCGACCTGGGTGACGTACTTGGCGGTGAGGTCGTCGAGGTCCTTCTCGGCGCGGCGGCCCTCGTCCTCGCCGATGTCACCGTCCTTGATCGCCTTGTCGAGGGCGTCCTTGGCCTTGCGGCGCACCGAGCGGATCGACACCTTCGAGTCCTCGGCCTTGCCCTTGGCGACCTTGATGTACTCGCGGCGGCGCTCCTCGGTGAGCTCGGGGAACGTCACCCGGATGATGTTGCCGTCGTTGCTCGGGTTGACGCCGAGGTCGGAGTCCCGGATCGCCTGCTCGATGTTGCGCAGCGCGCTCTTGTCGAACGGCGTCACGACCGCCATGCGCGGCTCGGGCACCGAGAACGAGGCGAGCTGGTTGATCGGCGTCAGCGCGCCGTAGTAGTCGGCCACGATCTTGTTGAACATCGCCGGGTGCGCACGGCCGGTGCGGATCGCGGCGAAGTCCTCCTTGGCGACCACGACGGCCTTCTCCATCTTCTCCTCGGCCTCGAGGAGGGTCTCTTCGATCACCACTTGCTCCTGCGTGTCTGTGAGTAGGCCCGGCTTCCATGGATCGGCCGGCTGCGTCGCGTCTCTTTCCTGCACGGTGTCCGACCGGCAGGGCTTTGTCCATCCCCTCGAAGGGCCCCCCGAGGCCCCTACGGGCCCCGCGGCCCCCGTGGGGCCCGACGGAGCCCCGTACGGGGAAGGACGTCGTCGGCTCAGGCCCGGGTGTGCTGCTCGCCGACGAGCGTGCCGATCTTCTCACCCTTGACCGCCCGCGCGATATTGCCCTCGGCGAGCAGCTCGAAGACCAGGATGGGCAGCTTGTTGTCCCGGCACAGCGTGATGGCGGTGGCGTCGGCGACCTTGAGGTCGCGGGTGATGACCTCGCCGTAGCCGAGGGAGTCGAACTTCACCGCGTCCGGGTTCTTCTTCGGGTCGGAGTCGTAGACCCCGTCGACGCCGTTCTTGCCCATGAGCAGGGCCTCGGCGTCGATCTCCAGGGCGCGCTGGGCGGCGGTGGTGTCGGTGGAGAAGTACGGCATGCCCATGCCGGCGCCGAAGATGACGACGCGGCCCTTCTCCAGGTGGCGCACGGCGCGCAGCGGGATGTACGGCTCGGCGACCTGGCCCATGGTGATGGCGGTCTGCACGCGGCAGTCGATGCCTTCCTTCTCCAGGAAGTCCTGCAGGGCGAGGCAGTTCATGACCGTGCCGAGCATGCCCATGTAGTCGGAGCGGGCCCGGTCCATGCCGCGCTGCTGGAGCTCGGCGCCGCGGAAGAAGTTGCCGCCGCCGATGACGACGGCGATCTGCGCGCCGTCCCGCACGACGGCCGCGATCTCACGGGCGATCTTGTGCACCACATCGGGGTCGACGCCGAGGCCGCCGCCTCCGGCGAACGCCTCGCCGGAGAGCTTCAGCAGGAAGCGCCCGGCCACTTTGCCGTCGTCAGTCTTGGTGTCGGCCTTGGTCATGGAGTTCTCCTTGTGGTGCACATACGAAGAGGCCATTGCCGGTGGGGTGGTGTTTCATCCCATGCTCGGCAATGGCCTCCTCGTCAGTTCTTGCGGCCGTCCGCCGCCCGCGGGGGCACCCGTCGCTCTCGGGGGCCCTCAGGGACGGCGTCACGGCCGACGCGCGCGCCGCTGCGCGCGCGGGCGATCGCGGTAGACCCTAGCGGGGTCCGCCGCGGATCGTGGTACGGACTCAGATGCCGACCTTGATGCGCGCGAAGCGCTTCAGGGTGACACCGGCCTCCTGCAGGACCTTCTCGACCGACTTCTTGTTGTCGAGGGCGTACGGCTGGCCCAGGAGGGTGGCGTCCTTGAAGAAGCCGTTGAGGCGACCCTCGACGATCTTCGGCAGGGCGGCCTCGGGCTTGCCCTCGGCGCGGGTGGTCTCCTCGGCGACGCGGCGCTCGGCCTCGACGACCTCGGCCGGGACGTCCTCCTTGGAGAGGTACTTCGGCGCGAAGGCGGCGATGTGCTGGGCGACGCCCTTGGCGACCGCGGCGGCCTCGTCGGTCTGCTTGTCCAGCTCGACGAGGACACCGATCTGCGGGGGCAGGTCGGGCATCGTGCGGTGCATGTACGCGGTGACGTAGCCGTCGGCGAACTGCGCGAAGCGGTCCAGGACGATCTTCTCGCCGAGGTTGGCGTTGGCCTCGTCGACGAAGGCCTGCACGGTCTTGCCGGCCTCGATCTCGGAGGCGAGCAGCGCCTCGATGTCGGCCGGGTTCGTCTTGGCGACGTGCGCGGCGATGGCGTCGGCCACGGACTGGAACTTCTCGCCCTTGGCGACGAAGTCCGTCTCGCACTTCAGCTCGACGATGACACCGGAGCTGTTGTCGTCGGCGATGAGGGAGACGATCGCGCCGTTCTCGGCGGAGCGGCCCTCGCGCTTGGCGACGCCCTTCTGGCCCTTGATGCGCAGCGCCTCTACGGCCTTCTCGACGTCGCCCTCGGCCTCGTCGAGCGCCTTCTTGCAGTCCATCATGCCGGCGCCCGTGAGCTCGCGGAGCTTCTTGACGTCGGCGGCGGTGTAGTTCGCCATGATTCTCGGAAGTCTTTCCTGGAGTCGAAGATCTACGGGTGAACGGCGGGGGCCGCGCTCGTGGCGCGAGCCCCCGCCGTCAGCGTCCGATGCTGAGGTCAGGCCTGCTCAGCGGCGTCCGCGGCCGGGGCCTCGGCGGGCTTGTCCTCGGCCTTGGCCTCCTCGGCGGGCTTCTCGTCGGCGGGCTTCTCGTCGGCGGGCTTCTCGTCGGCCTTCTTCTCGCCCTCGAGCAGGTCGCGCTCCCACTCGGCGAGCGGCTCGCCCGCGGCCTTCTCGCCCGGCTTGGAGTCACCGGTGGCGACGCCGGAACGGGCGATGAGGCCCTCGGCGACGGCGTCGGCGATCACGCGGGTGAGCAGGGTGACGGAGCGGATCGCGTCGTCGTTGCCCGGGATCTTGTAGTCGACCTCGTCGGGGTCGCAGTTGGTGTCGAGGATCGCGACGACCGGGATGTTCAGCTTGCGCGCCTCGCCGACGGCGATGTGCTCCTTCTTGGTGTCCACGATCCAGACGGCGCTGGGCACCTTCTGCATCTCGCGGATACCGCCGAGGGTCTTCTCCAGCTTGGCCTTCTCGCGGGAGAGGACCAGCAGCTCCTTCTTGGTGAGGCCGGAGGCGGCCACGTCCTCGAAGTCGATGGCCTCAAGCTCCTTGAGGCGCTGCAGGCGCTTGTAGACGGTCGAGAAGTTGGTGAGCATGCCGCCCAGCCAGCGCTGGTTGACGTAGGGCATGCCGACGCGGGTGGCCTGCTCGGCGATGGCCTCCTGCGCCTGCTTCTTCGTACCGACGAACATGACCGTGCCGCCGTGGGCGACGGTCTCCTTGACGAACTCGTAGGCGCGGTCGATGTACGACAGCGACTGGAGCAGGTCGATGATGTAGATGCCGTTGCGCTCCGTGAAGATGAAGCGCTTCATCTTCGGGTTCCAACGACGGGTCTGGTGACCGAAGTGGACGCCGCTTTCCAGCAGCTCCCGCATCGTGACGACGGCCATGGCCGTACTCCTTGGTGTTTTCTCGGTTGTTTCCTGACGCCCTGCCGCGCGCCGTGCCACGCACTCGCGTGCGGGACCGAAAGGCGCTGACACCGGCGGCTGCGAGAGCCCGGTGCCGGGGCGTGCGAAGTCGACCCGGTGGCCCGGATCGCCACATGAAGTGTACGGGACCCGCGAGGCGCCGGGTGACGCCGCTGTCCACAACCGACGGGTAGTCCACCGTTCCCGGCCATGATCCCCACGAACCGCCCCGCTGGCGGGACCGTTCTCGCATGTCACACGCACACCGCCCCCTGTCCCCGGCACTGACCCTCGCCGCCCTCGCACTCCTCACGCTCCTCCTGCCCCTCCCCGCCCACGCGGCGCCGGGGCCGCCGCCTTTGATCGCCCGCGCGAACCCAGGGCCGCCGCCCTCCGCCACCCGCGCAGTCGCGGGCCCGCCGCCCTTCGCCGACGGGTCCGGCGCGGCACCGCCCGCAGTGGGCGGCGTCTGGCCGGTGGGCCTGCGCCCCCTGGTCGTACGGGGGTGGGAACCTCCGGCGACCGCCTACGGCCCTGGCCACCGGGGTGTGGACCTGGCCGCACCCCCGGGCTCCGCCGTACGGGCGGTGGCGCCCGGCCGCGTCTCCTTCGCGGGCCGGGTGGCGGGCCGAGGCGTGATCGCGGTGGAACTGCGGGCCACGGGCAACCCGCCCCTGCGCACGACCTACGAACCGGTACGTCCGTCGGTCCGCAAGGGCACCGAGGTCACTACGGGCGACGTCCTCGGCACCGTGGAACCCACGGCCCGCTACCACTGCCCCACGCCTTGCCTCCACTGGGGCCTCCGCCGCGCGGACACGTACCTGAACCCGCTGGGCCTGCTGCCGCCCTGGCTGCTGGGAGGAGGGCCGTCACGGCTGCTGCCGTTGGGCGGGGGTTCCGGGGCCCTGAAGGTGCCTTGGGCGGGGGGTGTGCAGGTGATGGAGGGAGGCCGCTGGGCTGGCGGGGGGGTAGACCCTGAACCGCCTCGCGTGCCGGATCACACGACCCACCACACGATCAGTCATCAGGCAGGCCCAGGGGGGTGAGGGAGGGAGGGCCCCGGAAGCCCGGGAGGTGGGGGTCAGCCCTGGACGCCTCGTAGGGCCATAGCCACGGCCGCCTCCGTGATGGCCTCGGGTTCCTCGGCCACGCCCAGCTCGATCCGCCGTACCGCGGCGTCCACGATGCCCTGGAGCAGCATGGCCGCGAGCCGGGGCTCCTGGTGCCCCAGGGCGCCGAGCGCCTCCACGATCATGGCCACCAGGCCTCCGTGCGCGGCCCGGATCTTCTCCCGGGCGCCGGCGTCCAGCTCGCTCGCGGAGATGGCGACGACGGCCCGGTGCCGCCGGTCCCCGACCAGGGCGAGCTGCTGGCGCACATAGGCCTCGACCTGGCCCTCGGGCGTCTCGGCCCGCTTCATCGCCGCTTCGACCTCCGCCGCCCAGACGGGGAAGTCGACCTCGCACAGCTCTTCGACGACGGCCGCGCGGGAGCGGAAGTACTCGTAGACGGACGACCGCGCGAGGCCCGTGCGCTCGGCGAGCGCGGGGAACGTCAGCGCATCCGTACCGCCCTCGGACAGCAGGGTGCGCGCGGCGTCCAGCAGGGCGCCGCGCTGCATCGACCGGTGCTCGGCCACAGAGGCCGCTCGAATCCTTGGCACGCCTCCACTGTACGGACGCCCCTCGCGCCGGGGGAGTCCGCCAAGCAGGCATTCCGCCCGGCGGCGAGGGCGCGTCGAGGCGGGGCGGCGGCCGGGAGCGGGGGCCGGGAAGGGACGATTCAGCGTGCTCAGCGGCCGAAACTGGCCAGCTTCGCCCGGAGCTGCAGCACCGACTTGGTGTGGATCTGACTGACCCGGCTCTCGGTCACGCCGAGCACGTTGCCGATCTCGGCGAGGGTGAGGCCTTCGTAGTAGTAGAGCGTGACGACGGTCTTCTCCCGCTCCGGCAGCGTGTTGATGGCGCGGGCGAGCAGCCGGCGCAGCTCGCGGTCCTCGGCGACCTCGACCGGGTTGTCGGCGGCGGTGTCCTCCAGCGTGTCCATCAGGCTCAGCCGGTCGCCGCCCTCGCCGCCGACGTGCAGCAGCTCCTCCAGGGCGACGACGTTGGCCAGGGACAACTGGCTGAACACCGCGTGCAGTTCCTCGATCGGGATGCCCATCTCGGCGGCGACCTCGCTCTCCGAGGGGGTGCGTCTGAGCCGCGCCTCCAGGGTGGCGTAGGCCCGCTCCACGTTGCGCGCCTTCTGCCGCACCGACCGGGGGATCCAGTCCAGCGCCCGCAACTCGTCGATCATCGCCCCGCGGATGCGGGTGATCGCGTACGTCTCGAACTTGATGGACCGCTCGATGTCGAACTTCTCGATCGCGTCGATGAGCCCGAAGACCCCGGACGACACGAAGTCCGCCTGCTCGACGTTGGGCGGCAGCCCCACGCTCACCCGGCCCGCGACGTACTTGACCAGGGGCGAGTAGTGCAGGATGAGCTGCTCGCGCAGCCGCCCGTCACCCGTCGCCTTGTACGACCGCCACAGCTCGTCCAGCGACGAGGGCGCGGGGGGCCGCCGCTCCTGCTCGCCGCTTCGGGCGGCGGGGGGAACTGCCGCCCGGTCGGACCCGGAGGTGTGCTGGGGCATACGTCGCCTTGAGCCGTTCTGCCGTGAACCTGGGAGGTTGCCGGAACTGGTGCGGTGGTGGTTTGCGTGGAGTGGGTGGGGTTGTCCGTCTGATTGCCTGTCTGCACCGGATTCGTTGTGAGCGTAGCGTGACTGAAGTGTCGCGGTGAGCGAAGAGTATGGGATCGGGCGTACGCAGATACGTTCCGCTTTACGTCCGGGCGGTCCGCCGTGGTCGCTCTGCGTAATGGATCTAAGGCGCCAACTGCACCGATTCACGCGGCCGTCAGGCGGGCGCCACGCCGTCATCCATCCGGCGGAACACGCACCGTCACGCATCACCCCCCTCCGGAATGGCGGACGGAAACGCCTGGCGTGTCAACTGCCAGCCGTCGCCCAGCCGTTCGACAAACCCGAGGGAGCGAAGCTCGTACAGCCTGGCGACCGCGTCGTCCGCGCTGGTGCCGGCCTCCCGCGCGATGTCCGGCACGGCCGCGCCGCCCCGGGCGGGCAGCGCCGCGAGGACCCGGGCGGCGCCGGGGCCCAGCAGGTCGCGCGGCACGACGGGGCCGCGCCGCCGCGGGGCCAGCTCGCCCATGTCCCCGACCAGCTCCACCACTTCCGCGGCGTCCGTGACGAGCACCGCGTCCCCGCGCAGCAGTTCGTGCACCCCCGCCGAGAGGCCGCTGGTGGCGGGCCCGGGCACCCCCATCGTGAACCGCCCGAGGTCCCGCGCGGCTCGCGCCGTGACCAGGGCCCCGCTGCGGTAGGCCGCCTCCACCACGACCGTGCCCCGGGTGAGGGCGGCGATGACCCTGTTCCGCAGGATGAACCGGCTCGGCGTCGGGTGGTCGCCGGGAGGCAACTCCCCCACCACGAGCCCTTGTTCGGCGATCCTGCCGAGCAACTGGGCGTGTCCGCGGGGGTAGGGCCGGTCGACTCCGCACGCCACCACGGCCACGGTGGCGCCGTCCGCGCCCAGCGCGCCCCGGTGCGCCGCGCCGTCCACGCCGTACGCGCCGCCGGACACCACCACCCAACCGCGCTCGGCGAGGCCCGCGCCGAGGCTCGCCGCCATGTGCGCCCCGTACTCCGTGCACGCCCGGGCGCCCACGACGGCGACCGAACGCAGCGCCCAGATGCGCAGCGACGGCCGCCCCCGCACCCAGAGGCCGACGGGCCGCGCGTCCCCCAGGTCGTCCAGTTGCGCGGGCCACTCCGTGTCCTGGGGCGTCACGAACCGTGCCCCCGCCGCCGCGGCCACCTCCAGGTCCTGTCCGGCGCGCGTCCGGGCGGCCCGCGCCCGCAGGCCCTCCCAGCGCCGGGCACTCACCCCGGGCAGCGTCGCCGCCCCGTCCTGGAGCCGCCGCAGCACGGCGACGGCCCCCCACTCCCGCAGCCACCAGCCGCCCACGGCGTCCCCCGGTTCGAGCACCCGGGTCAGGGCGACCCGGGCGAGCCGTTCCTCGTCGGGTGCGGGGACGGCGGACGGATCGCACCGCGGGCGCGGTGGTGGCTCCGGGGGCGCAGCCGGTTCCGGGGGCGCAGCCGGTTCCGAGCGCCGAGCCGGACCCGGTGGGCCTTCCGAGGCGCAGGCCGCGCGGGGCGAGGCCGGGGACGCCGGAGCCGAGGCCGGGCCTGGTGCCGAGGCCCGGCCTGGAGCCGAGGCCGGGCCCGGAGCCGGGGCGGGCAGCCCCTCCCGTTCCGGCTCCGGGCTCACGGCCGGGCCCCGAGCACCATGGGCACCCCGCGGGGCACCCCCGTGCGCAGTTGCAGGGCGAGGGCCACGTCCGTCTCGTCGGGGCGGTCGTGGCCCGCCAGGTCCGCGACGGTCCAGGCGACCCGCAGCACCCGGTCCAGGCCGCGGGCGGTCAGCGTGCCGCGCTCCAGGCTGCTCTCGGCCTCGGTCATCGCGCCAGGCACGGCGTGCCAGCGGGTGCGCAGCTCATGGCCGGGGACGTCGCTGTTCGTCCGCCATGGCGTGTCCCGGTAGCGGGCGGCGGCTCGGTCGCGGGCCTCCCGCACCCGCTCGGCCACGACGCGGGTGGTCTCGCCCCGCGTGCCCGCCGCCGTCAGCTCGGAACGCGTGACGGGCTCCACCTCGACCCGCAGGTCGACCCGGTCGAGGAGCGGGCCGGACAGCCGGGACTGGTAGCGGCGGATGCTGGGGGGCGAGCACTCGCAGGCGGCGTTGCCGGTGAAGCTGAAGCGGCCGCACGGGCAGGGGTTGGCCGCCAGGAGCATCTGGAACCGGGACGGCAGCCGTACGACCCCGGCGCTGCGGGCGATGACGACGTACCCGGACTCCAGCGGCTGCCGCAGCGCGTCGAGCGCGTGGCTGCTGAATTCCGGCGCCTCGTCCAAAAAGAGCACTCCTCGGTGGGCCAGGGACACCGCTCCTGGGCGGGCGATGCCTTTGCCGCCGCCGACGAGCGACTGCATGGTCGAGGAGTGGTGGGGCGCGCAGAACGGCGGGACGTCCACGAGGGGCTTGCCCGGCGGCAGCATGCCCGCGACCGAGTGGACCGCCGTCACCTCCAGGGACTCCTCCCTGGTCAGCCTGGGCATGATCGTGGGCAGCCGTTCGGCGAGCATCGTCTTGCCCGCGCCCGGTGGCCCCTGGAGGAAGACGTGGTGTCCCCCGGCGGCCGCCACCTCGATAGCCGTCCGCGCGGAGATCTGGCCCACCACGTCCGCCAGGTCGTGGCGGTGGTCGTCAGCCGCCGCCCGGCCGCCGCTCACGTCCACGCCGAGCCCGGCTCCTGGCAGGCTGAGGCCCGCCATCAGGGGATCGGGGCGTCCGGTGTCGTCCGGCGTCTCGTCCGGCACGGGCTCGTCGGTGAGGACGGCGATGAGCTGGCGCAGGCTGCGGACGCCGAGGACGGAGACGCCGGGGACCAGGGTGGCCTCGGCCGCCGTGCACTCGGGCACGACGACCTGTTCGTACCCGGCGTCGGCTGCCGCGAGGACGGCGGGCAGGACACCGCGCACCGGCCGCACCCGGCCGTCGAGGCCCAGTTCGCCGATCATGACGATGTCGGCGAGGACCCGGGGGTCGATCCGCTCGGAGGCGCCGAGGACGGCGCACGCCACCGCGAGGTCGAAGCCGCTGCCGCCCTTGGGGACGGACGCGGGGCTCAGGCCGACCGTGAGCTTCTTCTGCGGCCATTCGCCGCCCGAGTTGACGACGGCCGCCCGGACCCGGTCGCGGCTCTCCGTGAGGCTCTTGTCCGGCAGCCCGACGAGCGTGCACGCCGCGACGCCCGGCTCCAGGTCGGCCTGCACCTCGACGACGACGCCCTCGACCCCGACGAGGGCCACCGAGCACGTACGCGCGAATCCCATCAGGCCGCCCCCCGCACGTGCTCCACCACGGGTGCGCCGCGCTCGGGCAGCAGGACGCCGATCAGGTCGATCCGCACGCCGCCCGGTGGCGCTCCGCCGTGCTCCTGGACCCAGCGCTCGGCCAGGCCGCGCAGCCGCTCGGCCTTGGCAGGCGTCAGCGCGGCCATCGGATGCTGGAAGGAGGCCGCCTTGCGGGTCTTCACCTCGCAGACGACCAGCGCGTCGCCGTCCCGGGCGACGATGTCGATCTCCCCTGTCCTGCCACCGCGCCAGTTGCGGTCCAGGACGGTCATACCGGCGTCGGCGAGTCGCCGGACGGCCAGGTCCTCGCCGTACTTGCCGAGTGCGCTCCGTGCGTTCATGTCGGCACCACCTCCGACATCAACGCTCGCGAGTCCGGCCGGCGCGTGTGGATCTTGGTGCGCTACCCGGCAGTTGTGGACAACTCCCTCACCCACACGAGAACCGCAGGCGCCGCAGCCCTCAGCCGCCCCAGCCCCTCAGCCGCCCCAGCGCCCAAGCCCCCTCAGCGCCCTCAGCCGCCCGGCAGTTCCAAATCGCTCTTGTTGAGCTCCTCGATGTTCACGTCCTTGAACGTGAGCACGCGTACCTGCTTGACGAACCGAGCCGGCCTGTACATGTCCCACACCCAGGCGTCCGCCATGGAAACCTCGAAGAACACCTCGCCCTGGACGGAGTGCACCTGCATCTCGTAGTCGTTCGTGAGGTAGAAACGCCGCTCGGTCTCGATCACGTATTTGAACAGCCCGACGACATCTCGGTACTCCCGGTAGAGCTTCAGCTCCATCTCGGTCTCGTACTTCTCGAGGTCCTCGGCGCTCATGGCATGTTCCCCTTCAGCCGTGCGTCCCCCTATTGTGCGCCAGCCTCGAAGGCCTCTACACGATTTCCGTGTCCAGGGTCTCGGGCCGCTCCGGGGGACCCTCGTCGAGCAGCCTGCGCAGCAGCTCGGCGAGCCTGGTCGGATACACCGTCTCATGTGCCCGGGCGAGTTCCCGGCACGTCCACCAGCGTGCTCCGGCGACACTGCGCCGCTCCAGCTCGGTCAGGCCCGCCGCACGCGTCACCGTCTGGGACGTGCGCGCCAGGTAGTACCACTCGTCCTGGTCCCAGCGCCGGCCGGCGAACGGGAAGGAGCACACCCGCCGCCACAGCACCGGACCCAGTTCGACGTCCGTGATGCCCGTCTCCTCGGCGAGCTCCCGCAGCGCGGCCTGCTCGCGCGTCTCCTCGCCCTCCAGGCCGCCGCCCGGCGTGAACCACCAGTCGTCCGCCGGGTCTCCCGGCTCGTGGCCGTGCAGCAGCAGGATGCGGTCGCGCTCGTCGAGCAGCACCACCCGCGCGACCTTCCGCAGCGGCCGCCCGCACGTGCCGTACGCGTCCCCGGCCGCTTCGCTCCCCTGGGCCTGCGCCCCGGCCCCGTCCGCGACGGCCTCACCGGCGTCCCACGCCTCACCCGACACCAGCAGCCGCCTCCCCCGCCCCGCTCCGGCCGGGCCCGCCCCGGCCCCGGCGTACCCGCTTGGCGACGGGCCCGTACGCGGCTCCGCCGAGCACCAGGACCGCTCCCGCGACGACCGCCGTGACGAGCAGCCGCAGCGGGCCGGGCTCGGACGTGCCGCCCGGCAGGGCGTCGAAGCCGGTGGGGCGGTCGAGCATGCCGTCCAGCGGCCAGGCGACGGCGTCGACGCGGCCCTTGACCGCGCTGCGGGGCACCGAGCCGTTGCCCGCCTCCTCCAGGTGCGCGGTGGAGTCCAGGGAGCCGTTGCGCTCGTCGCCGAGGACGAAGAGACGGCCCTTGGGGACGGTGGTGGCCGGTATGCCGGTGGTCGCGGGACGGGTGCCCCGGGAGAGATACGGTTCTGCGATCTCCTTGCCGTTCACGGTCAGCTTGCCGTGGGTGCAGCAGGCGACCTCGTCGCCGCCGACGGCGACGACCCGCTTGACCATCGGCAGGTCGCCCCAGGCCTTCTGGCGGAAGACGACGACGTCCCCGCGGCGTACGTCGTCGCCGTCGATCCGCTGGGCGAGCACGCGGTCGCCCGCGGCGATGGTGGGCGCCATGGAGGTGGTGGGGACGGTGTACGGCTGGTAGAGGACGGCGCCCCAGGCGAAGCCGCCGAGGAAGAGGACGCAGCCCAGGGCCACGGCGACTCCCGACAGCACGCTGCCGAGCCGCCCGTGGCCCTCGTCCGTACGACCGGTCGTCGGAGCAGTCGTACGACCGGTGGTGCGACCAGTGCTACGACCCGTCCTGCTGCTCATCCCAGTGCTCCCCCGGCTCGGAGACGGCCTCGCGGCCCTGCCGCCCGGCGGCCGACCGCCGTACGCGACCGACGGACGTATGCGGCCGACGTACGTACGCCACCGGCGGACGTACGTGGACCCACGGACGCGCTGCAGGACCGGACCGGACCGCGGAAGATCGGCGATCCGGGATCGCACACTACCCGGCGGTACCCCCGCCAGAAACCCCGGTGCCGAGCGGGGTTTTCGCCGCTGCGGCCGCCCGGCGGCGGCGCCACAGGACGATCGGGACGGCCCCCGCGAGACCGAGGGCGGCCGGTGCCGCGCTCATCGCCTGGCTGATGCCGGGCTGGTCGAAGGTGTCCGGGACCGGCAGCGTCCCCCAGCGGGTGGGGGGCCAGGCGATGACGAAGGCGCGGCCCACGACGTTGTCGACGGGGACGGCGCCGCCGCCCGGCTGGTTCTGGTGGTAGCGGGAGTCCAGGGAGTTCTGCCGGTGGTCGCCCATGACCCAGATCTTGCCCTTGGGGACCGTGATCTTGAACTGGCCGCCCTGGTCGTCGTCGGTGCACGGGGTGTTGCCCGCGTACACGTACGGCTCGTTCAGCGCCTTGCCGTTGACCTTCACGGGGCCGGTGCCCTTGCACTCCACGGTGTCGCCGCCGACGCCGATGACGCGCTTGATGAGGTCCTTCTCGTCGGCGGACGGCATCAGGCCGATCCAGCCGAGGACCCGCTGCACGGCGTTGGGGTCCGGGGTGGGCTCGCCGTCCAGCCAGTGGCCGGGGTCCTTGAAGACCACGACCTCGCCGCGCTCGGGCTCGGAGCCGAACCACGGCGTCAGCTTGTCCACCAGGACCCGGTCGCCCTGCTGCAGCGTGTTCTGCATCGAGTCCGAGGGGATCGAGAAGGCCTGCACCAGGAAGGTCTTGATGACCAGGGCCAGGACCAGCGCGATGCCGATGAGGAGCGGCAGCTCCTTCCAGAAGGACTTTTGCTTCTTGCCGTCCTTCGCCGGCTTCGGGGGCTGGGCGCCGTCCTCACCGGGCGACCGGTCCGGCGCCGTGGTGTGCTCACCGGGGGCCTGCGGGTTCACACCGGGGGTTTGCGGGGCCGCCCCCGCAGCCTGCGGGTTCACACCGGGGGCCTGCGGGGCCGCACCCGCAGCCTGCGGGTTCGCACCGGGGGTCTGACCCCGCACGCCCTGTTCGCCGGGCGTCCCGGCGTCCCCGGGGGCCGCGGAGTCAGGGGCGGCGTTCACGCCGCCCGCCGAGGGCGCGGGCGCGGGCTCCCCGGAGTGCCGCGGCCGCTCCTCGGGCCCATCGTGTCCGGATCGTGCGCCGACCGCCACATCCCCCACATCCACTCCTCAGTCCGTGCCGCTGCCTGCCCCGTAGGCGACGCAGGCCCACCACTCCCATAACGAGCGGGAGTTCCGCAGGGGTCGGGAGCCCGGTCATTCCGTCGCGATCGCCGGGGGCCACCCTATGCGACGCACCTGTGGCCGTGTCCGACCCGTCGGGCGCGTCGGGCACGGACGCATACGTATCGGGTTCGTCCAGTTTGCGCCAGTGTCCGAACGGCCAGGCGATGACGAGGGCACGGCCGACGACCTCGTCCTCCGAGACGGTGCCGCTGTACTTCTCGTTGCGGTGGAAGCGGGAGTCCGCGGAGTCCGCGCGGTGGTCCCCCATGACGAACAGGCGCCCCTCGGGGACCTTCACCTCGAACTCGAAGTCGGAGGGCTTGTTGCCGGGGTGCAGGTACGGCTCGTCCAGCGGTACGCCGTTGACGGTCACCTTGTCGTTCTTGTCACAGCACTTCACGGTGTCGCCGCCGACGCCCACCACGCGCTTGATGAGGTCGCGTTCGTCGTCGGACGGCAGGAGGCCGATGAAGGTCAGGCCCTGCTTGATCTGCTTGACCACGACCGGGTCGTCCTTCTTCTTGCCGCGCTCCTCCTCCAGCCAGTTGCCGGGGTCCTTGAAGACGACGACGTCGCCGCGCTCGGGCTTGTTGCCGAACCAGGGGGTGAGCTTGTCCACCAGGACGCGGTCCCCGATGCGGATCGTCTGCTCCATGGAGCCCGTCGGGATCACGAAGGCCTGCACCAGGAAGGTCTTCAGTACGAGGGCTATCAGCAGGGCGACGCCTATGAGGAGAGGTATCTCCTTGATCGCGGAGCGGCGTCTGCGGCGCTTGACCTTCCTGGCGAGCTTGCGCCGCTCGGCCCGGCCGGGCAGCGGGGGTCCGCTGGTCGGCCGGGTGCCGGTGGGCAGCGGGGCGTCGGCACCGGGGGCGGCCTTGGCGCGGCCGCGGCTACCCATGCGCGCCGCCGGGGTCCGGCACGCGCGCGTACGCGTCGGGACGCTCCAGGGAGGTCCAGCGGTCGAGCGGCCAGACGAGCCAGTCGGCCCTGCCGATGACGTCGTCCACGGGGATCATGCCGCCGCCCGGGGATCCCAGGTGGTCGCGGGAGTCGCTGGAGTCGCTGCGGTGGTCGCCCAGGACGAAGAGCGTCCCGTCGGGTACGACGACGTCGAACGGCACCGTGGAGGGCTTGTCCCCGGGGTAGAGGTAGGGCTCGTCGACGGCCTGGCCGTTCACCGTGATCCTCCCCCGTCTGTCACAGCACACCACGCGGTCACCGCCGACGCCGGCGACCCGCTTCACATAGTCGGCGTCCCCGAAGTATCCGCTGCCGTCGAAGACGACCGCGTCACCGCGCTGCGGCTCGGATCCGAAACGGTACGCCAACTTGTTGACGAGTATCCGGTCGCCGTTGCGCAGCGTGGGCTCCATCGAGCCGCTGGGGATCTCGAAGGGCTGCACCACGAAGGTGGTGAGGAGGAGCAGGACGCCCGCGGTCAGCAGGGCGCCCAGGGTGAGGCGGCCGCCGGGCAGCCAGGCCACGAAGGACGCGAAAACGGAGCGCGACCGCTCCTGGCTGCCCTCGGGGTCCGGCTCCCCCGCGTGCGCGGGGGTGGCCGGGGAGGGAGAGGAGGAGCGGTCGCGCTCCGTGTGCTGTGCTTCGGTGTCCATCGGGGCCAGATGCTATCCGGCCCCGCTGTGGACCCGCGCGGGAGCTCAGCTCTCGCGCTTCTCCTTGATCTTCGCGGCCTTGCCGCGCAGGTCGCGCAGGTAGTACAGCTTGGCGCGGCGGACGTCACCCTTGGTGACGAGCTCGATCTTCTCGACGATCGGGGTGTGCACCGGGAAGGTGCGCTCGACGCCGACGGAGAACGAGACCTTGCGGACCGTGAAGGTCTCGCGGACACCGGCGCCCTGGCGGCGGATGACTACGCCCTTGAACTGCTGCACACGGGAGCGGTTGCCCTCGATGACACGGACGTGGACGTTGACGGTGTCACCCGGGCGGAAGGCCGGGATGTCGCTGCGCAGCGACGCGGCGTCGACGGAGTCGAGCAGGTGAGACATGATCGTCTGCTTCCTCGCTGATGCCACAGGTCATCAGCGGTAAGTCGTGATGAGAGTTCGGATGTTTCCGGGCGCGTGCCGCACGAGGGGGCTCGTACCGTGGAAACCGCTGGACGCGTCGGGCGGGCGTCGTGTCCCCCTGTGGCAGGGGCGCACGCTGGACGCACAGCAGCGGCCTATTCTTCCACGTCCTCCACCTTGCGCCAAAATCGGCCGCCGGGCTCGGGCGCCCAGCCCAGGATGGAGAGCGTCTCGCGGTCCTTCTTGTCGAAGGCCGCGGGGTCGCAGCGTTCGATCAGGTCGGGCCGGTGGGCGGTGGTGCGGCGCAGCGCCTCGTCCCGCCGCCACCGGGCGATCCTGCCGTGGTGGCCGCTGAGCAGGACGTCCGGGATGCCGCGGCCCCGCCACCGGGGCGGCTTGGTGTAGACGGGGCCCTCCAGGAGGTTGGCCATGGCGCCGGGCGCGAAGGAGTCGTCGCGGTGGGACTCGGCGTTGCCGAGCACTCCGGGCAGGAGGCGGGCCACGGCCTCGGTGACGACGAGGACGGCGGCCTCGCCGCCCGCGAGCACGTAGTCGCCGATGGAGACCTCGTAGACGGGCATCCGGGTCGCGTACTCGTCGACGACGCGGCGGTCGATGCCCTCGTAGCGCGCCGGGGTGAAGACCAGCCAGGGGCGCTCGGACAGCTCGACGGCGAGCTCCTGGGTGAAGGGGCGGCCGCTGGGCGTCGGGACGACCAGGGCGGGGGCGCCGCGGCCCGCCTCGTAGCCGTCGGCGAGGACCTGGTCGAGGGCCTCACCCCAGGGCTCGGTCTTCATGACCATGCCGGGGCCGCCGCCGTAGGGGGTGTCGTCGACCGTGTTGTGCCGGTCGTACGTCCAGTCCCTGAGGTCGTGCACGTGGACGTCGAGGCTGCCGCGCGCGCGGGCCTTGCCGACGAGGGAGACGTTCAGGGGTTCCAGGTACTCGGGGAAGATCGTGACGACGTCGAGCCGCATCAGGCGTCGCCCTCGCTCCGGGCGTCGCCCTCACTCCGGGCGTCCGCGGCGCCCTCTGACGGGGCACCGCCCGATGACGCGGTGGCGTCCTCCGACGGGGCGCCCTCCGACGGCGCGGCGGCGTCCTCCGGGGTCTGCTCGGCGTCGGCGTCCCTGCTGGAGGCGATCTCGGCGCGGTCGTCGATGAGGCCGGGGGGCGGGTCGATGACGGCCCGCTGCTCCTCCAGGTCGATCTCGGTGACGATGTCCTCGACGAACGGGATCATCACCTCGCTGCCGTCGGGCCGCTCGACGATGAACAGGTCCTGCGAGGGCAGGTGCGAGATCTCCGTGATCCGGCCGACCTCGGTGCCGTCCGCGGTGACGACGTCGAGGTCCATGAGCTGGTGGTCGTAGTACTCGTCCTCGTCCTCGGGCACCTCGTCCGGGTCGACCTCGGCGATCAGCAGCGTGTTGCGCAGCTCCTCGGCGCCGTTGCGGTCCCGGACGCCGGCGAAGCGCAGCAGCAGGCGGCCGCTGTGCACGCGGCCGGTCTCGATGGTCAGCGGCCCCCGTGCGGCGGGGTCGGTGGCGAGCACGGCGCCGGGGGCGAGCCGCAGCTCCGGCTCGTCGGTGCGCACCTCGACGGTGACCTCGCCCTTGATGCCGTGGGCGCGGCCGATCCGCGCGACTACGAGCTGCACTGGTGTCTCTCCTGTCCCTGCTGACGAGTGGGGCGCCCCTGCTTGCGAGGCTCCCCGAAGCTTGAGCGGGGCGCGACCCCGGGGCTGGAGGGGGACGCGACCCCAAGGCTTGAGGGGGCACGGCCCCGAGGCCGGAGCGGGGCGCGGCCCCAGGGCTTGAGCGGGGCGCGGCCCCGGAGTGGGCGGGGCGCGGCCCCTGGCGACTCCCGCCCCACACGACTGCGGGCCGGGGACGGCTCTGAAGCCCTCCCCGGCCCGAGCCGGTGCTACGTGCGGTTCAGCGAACCTGGTCCACGTCGACGAGGTCGACGCGGACACCACGGCCGCCGATGGCACCCACGACGGTACGCAGGGCGCGTGCGGTGCGGCCGTTGCGGCCGATCACCTTGCCCAGGTCGTCCGGGTGGACCCGGACCTCCAGGACGCGTCCGCGGCGCAGGTTGCGCGAGGCGACCTGCACGTCGTCGGGGTTGTCGACGATGCCCTTCACGAGGTGCTCGAGAGCCTCCTCGAGCATGCTCAGGCCTCGGTCGACTCGGCCGCGGACTCGGCCGGGGCCTCGTCCTTCTTCTCGACCTTCTTCTTCTGCGTGATGGCCTCGCCCTTGGGCTCGCCGTCGACGTCCTTGGCCACGGCCTCGAAGAGGGCGCGGTGGTCGGCCTTCGGCTCCGGCTGGAGCAGCGGCGCCGGGGCGGGCTCGCCCTTGAACTTCTGCCAGTCGCCGGTCTTCTTCAGGATGGCGAGGACGGGCTCGGTCGGCTGGGCGCCGACGGAGAGCCAGTACGCCACGCGCTCGGCGTTGACCTCGATGCGCGAGGGGTTCTGCACCGGGTGGTACAGACCGATCTCCTCGATGGCCCGGCCGTCACGGCGGGTACGGGAGTCGGCGACGACGATGCGGTAGTGAGGCGAACGGATCTTGCCCAGACGCTTCAGCTTGATCTTGACTGCCACGGGAGTGGGTTCTCCTGGATTGACGTGGTGGGGCACTGCGAGATGCCGCGTGGGGTTGCGGTACCCGAGTGGCCCGATGGACGCGTCAGCCGGAGGAGAGAGGGGTCCTGTGCGGCTGTCGAGTACAGCTAGCCATTGTGCCACACCCTGGCGGGGGCGCCGTCAGCCGGTCGCACCGCCCGAAGCCGCCCCGGCCCGCGGCGGACCGGGGTCGCGACCGTTCGCCGCGCCCCACGCCGACCCGCGCCGCACCGGGGCCGTGGCCGCCGCCGCGCTCGGCCCACCCGAGGGGCGGGATGCCCCCCCGGCGCGACCCGGCGAAGGCCGGCCCCACGACACCCGCCCCGGCGAGGGCGGACAGCGCCACCGCGGCACGGCGGCACGGCGGCACCCCACCCGGAACCGGCAACCGGCCCGGGACACCACTGCCCCCACGGCAGCACCGACCCGGGTCCGGCCGCGGCCCCCGCCAGGAAGGCGGCGGCGCCCAGCCCGCAGCGACGCGGGACCCCTCCGCCCCGCGGTGTCCGACGGCAGCACCGGCTCGGCGACCGCTCCGGCCACTGCCCCCACGGCAGCACCCGGCCCGGCGACCGCTCCGGCACCGCCGCCCCCGCGGCGGTACCCCCGGAGGTCACGGAGAACCCCGGGGAAGGAGACCACCCCCGCGCAGGGGGTCACCCCGCGCCGACGCCCACCACTTCCGGGATGCGGAACGGCTTGCCGCAGCCGCCGCACATGATGGGGGCCTGGGCGAGGACCGACGGCACGACGCGGACGTTGCGCCCGCAGTCGCAGACCGCCTTGACGCGGACGCCGCCCCCCGAGGACCCGTGCCGGGCGGCCGGGCCGCGGAAGGTGCGCGAGGTGTCCGCCGTGGTCGCGGCCGAGTGCGCCTTGAGGGCGCGCTGCAGCCGCTCCATGGTCGGGCGGTAGCGCTTCTTCGCCTCGGGGTTGAGCGTGACCAGGGAGAAGCCGCTGCTCGGATGTGGCTCCTCGGGATGGTCGAGGCCCAACTCCTCGGCGATCGCGAGGAATCTGCGGTTGTGGTAGCGGCCCGCGCGCGACGTGTCGCGTACGCCGCGGGCCGCGGCGAGGCCATGGACTGCTTCATGCAGCAGTCGCTCGAAGGAGAGCTCGGCGCCGCAGGCGGACGACGACTCTCCGATCAGGGATTCGGGCGCGGCTAGGTCCGGCAGGTCGGGGTGGTGCCGCTGAATGTCGGCCCACGCCTGTGCCAGCTCTGCGGCGAGAACAGGTGGTGTCGTGCTCACGTCGTGACAACGAGCCGAGGTGCCTCCGGGTTCCATTCCGGGGCATCTCAAATATTTTGCACGTACCCGTCAGTTGCCGTTGATGCGTCCGGACGAGGGCGGGTGCGCTGATCTGCGGAGAAGCCTCGCAGCTCCCACCAAGCCGGTACGTAGCGGCGCGTACGTCCGCCCGTCTCGCGCCGCCACCGCAAAACGGGGCCCGCCGCGCCGCCCATTATTTCCGGTGCCCGTGGCAACTCCGCGCGCGGGGGCGGCTGTTGCGGCGGCGGGCGGCCCGCCGCCGGTCACCGGACCGCACACGGCGCGGCAGCGCCCCCGAGCGGAATCCGGCGTCTCAGTAGGCGCGTGCCACCAGGGCGACGTTACCGGGTGCGTCGTCGGCGTCCGGCACCGACCCGCCCTCGGTGACCAGACACCGTACGGTCACGCCGTGCCCGGCCAGTTCGGCCTCGCCCGCGGGGCCGAGCGCCGCCCACGGCAGGCGCGCCCAGCCGCCCGCGGACGCCGCCTCCACGGCCTCGGCCACGCCGCTCACGTCACTCGTACGGGACTCGCGGCGCGCGCGGGCCTGGGTGAGCAGCAGCTCCTGGTCCTCCTCCAGGACGGCGGGCAGCATCTCCGCGAGGGCGCCGAGCGCCACGGGCCGCTTGCCGCCGGCGATGCGGCGCACGAGCGTCGCGGTGCCCTGCTCCAGGTCACGCGGGCCGATCTCCACGCGCACCGGCACCCCCTTGAGCTCCCAGTCCACCGCGCGCCGCCCGAAGGGGACGTCCGTACGGTCGTCGACCTGGACGCGCACGCCCGCCGCCGTGAGCCGCTCGGCCGTCTCGCGGACCGCGGCGAGCACCGCGTCGTCCCCCTTCACCGCGAGCACCACGGCCTGCACCGGCGCGAGGCGCGGCGGCACCCGCAGGCCGTCGTCGTCGCCGTGCATCATCACCAGGGCGCCGACCAGGCGCGTCGTCGCTCCCCAGGAGGTCTGCCAGACCAGTTCGCGCGTGCCGTCCTGCGACAGGTAGCGGGTGTCGAAGGCGCGCGCGAAGTTCTGCCCGAGCTCGTGGCTCGTGCCGAGCTGGAGGGCCTTTCCGTCGCCCATCATCCCTTCCAGGGTCAGGGTGTTGACGGCTCCGGCGAAGCGCTCCTTCGCCGTCTTGCGGCCGAGGACGAAGTCCATCGCGAGGACGTCCCGCATGAAGGCGCCGTAGACGTCCCGGTGGACGAGGGCGGCGAAGTCGCGCGCCTCCTCGTACGTCGCGTGGGCGGTGTGCCCCTCCTGCCACAGGAACTCCGTCGTGCGCAGGAACAGCCGCGGCCGCAGCTCCCAGCGGACCACGTTGGCCCACTGGTTGATCAGCAGCGGCAGGTCGCGGTAGCTCTGCACCCACTTGGAGAAGTACTCGTTGACGACGGTCTCCGAGGTGGGCCGGACCACGACCGGCTCCTCCAGCTCCTTGCCACCGCCGTGCGTGACGACGGCGAGCTCCGGGGCGAAGCCCTCGACGTGCTCCGCCTCCCGCGTCAGGTAGGACTGCGGGATGAACAGCGGGAAGTACGCGTTCTGCGCCCCCGTCCGCTTGATGCGGGCGTCCAAGTCCTGCTGCATCCGCTCCCACAGGCCGTAGCCGTACGGGCGGACGACCATGGTGCCGCGCACCGGGCCGTTGTCGGCGAGCTCGGCCTTGCTGACCACGTCCTGGTACCAGCGGGGGAAGTCGTCCGCGCGGGGCGTGAGTACGGGTGCCTTTGCCATGGCGCGCATGGTACGTCCGGGGTGCCTGGGAAGCCCCGTATTTTCGCCGCGCGGGGGCGCACGACGGGGGCACGCAAGCATTGCCCGACAACCCCTGGACGCCACGGCGGAAGCGGAGTTCCCTGGCATACGGGGGAGAGCGCGCACACGTCACGGGGGCGGACGGACCGACAGCGAACAGCTCGACAACTCTCGGCGGATTGGGGCGCTTTCGATGACACCTACGCTTGTGCACCCACACCTCCCGCGCGCGGGCGCGTCCCCACGTGTGGACCGGTGCGCACGCGCGCGTGACTGGGCGGAAATCCAGGAGAGGATGCTGGCTCCGCTCGTGGAAGCGGTGTACGCACGACTGGAAGTGGGCGCCGGTACGCGGCTGCTCGACCTCGGCTGCGGCTCCGGCCTGGCCCTGTTGATGGCCGCCTCCCGCGGCGCGACCGTGACGGGGGTGGAGCCGGCGGCGCCGGAGCGGCTCGCGCTGGCCCGCGCGCGCCTCTTACCGGACGGCACGCCGGGCGAGGACGCCGGCACGCGCCTCGTGGACGGCACCCCCGAGGACGCCGCCGCCCCGGACGCGCCCGCGTACACCCTGGTGACCGCGTTCCAGCCCATCGGCTGCACCGCGGGCGACTCCGACGCCCTGGCGGACCTGCTGCG
This sequence comes from Streptomyces longispororuber, assembly GCF_014656095.1. Lineage (GTDB taxonomy): Bacteria > Actinomycetota > Actinomycetes > Streptomycetales > Streptomycetaceae > Streptomyces > Streptomyces longispororuber. The sequence goes on along the minus strand of NZ_BNBT01000087.1, from coordinate 3,731 downwards.
CGCCGCGGCACCGCTGGCCGAGCGCGGGGCGCCCGTGGTGCTCGTCGGCTGGGGGCCGCCGGAGCGCTGCACGACCTCTTCCGTGCTCCGGGTGGCCACCAAGCTCGCCGACCCCTTGCGCGCCGGGGGCTGGCGCCCGGCCTGCCGCGACGACCTGGAGGACGTCGCCCACCGCGCCGGCCTGAAGCCCGCCGGGTCCGGCCGCGTGGCCTGTCCCTTCGGCTACGCGGACATGGACAGCGCCGTCCGCGGCCTGCTGTCCACCGGCCTGTTCGACGCGGCGGTCGGCGCCACGGACCAGGTGCAGGTCGACAAGGAGCTCACCGAGGCCCTCCACCCCCACCAGCGCCACGACGGCACGGTGTGGATGCCCAACGTCTTCCGCTATCTCATCGCCCGGACCCGGTGACGCCCCTGGACCCGGGTCACGGCCCGTCCTCGCCGTCCGGGTGACCCCGGCGGCCCGACGGGCATCCGCCTTCCCCCTGGGGCGGCCGGCGGGGCGTACGGCACGACTCTGGGGCGCCTCCCCCACGGGAGACGCCCCAGACGTCGTACGAGAGAACCCCCGGGCGGCCCCGCAGCCGACGTAGGCCGCGTCGGCCCGGCGGGGACGGGCCGGGTCAGCCCATGAACTTCTTGAACTCGTCGGGCAGCTCGAAGTCCTTGCCGCCCTGGCCCGCCGGCAGGCCGAACGCCCCGCCCGGCGCCGCGCTCTCGGCGGCGGCGCGCCGCGCGGCGGCCTCCTCCTCCTGCTGCTTGCGCTTCAGGGGGTTGCCGGAGCGCTGCTTGCCCTTGGCCTGCTTCTGCTTCTTCTTCTGCCGGCCGGGGCCACCGCCCATGCCCGGCATCCCGGGCATCCCCGGCATGCCGCCGCCCTGCGCCATGCGCGACATCATCTTGCGCGCCTCGAAGAACCGCTCGACCAGGTTCTTCACCGCGCTGACCTCGACGCCCGAGCCCTTGGCGATACGGGCGCGGCGGGAGCCGTTGATGATGGTCGGGTCCTGGCGCTCACCGGGCGTCATCGACTTGATGATGGCGGCCGTGCGGTCGACGTCCCGCTCGTCCAGGTTGTTGATCTGGTCCTTGATCTGCCCCATGCCCGGCAGCATCCCGAGCAGCTTGCTGATGCTGCCCATCTTCCTGACCTGCTCCATCTGCGCCAGGAAGTCGTCGAGCGTGAAGTCCTGGCCCTTCTTGGAGGCCAGCTTCGAGGCCATCTTCTCGGCCTCTTGCTGCGAGAAGGTCTGCTCGGCCTTCTCGATCAGCGTGAGCATGTCGCCCATGCCGAGGATGCGGGACGCCATCCGGTCCGGGTGGAACGCGTCGAAGTCGTCCAGCTTCTCGCCGTTCGACGCGAACATGATCTGACGGCCGGTGACGTGCGCGATCGACAGGGCCGCGCCACCGCGGGCGTCGCCGTCGAGCTTGGAGAGCACCACGCCGTCGAAGCCGACGCCGTCGCGGAAGGCCTCGGCCGTGTTGACCGCGTCCTGACCGATCATCGCGTCGACGACGAACAGGACCTCGTCCGGGCTGACCGCGTCGCGGATGTCCGCGGCCTGCTGCATCAGCTCCTGGTCGATGCCGAGGCGGCCGGCGGTGTCGACGATGACGACGTCGTGGACCTTGGTCTTCGCGTACTCGATGGAGTCCTTGGCGACCTGGACCGGGTCGCCCACGCCGTTGCCCGGCTGCGGGGCGTAGACGCCGACGCCCGCGCGCTCGGCGACGACGCTGAGCTGGTTCACGGCGTTCGGGCGCTGCAGGTCGCAGGCCACGAGCAGCGGCGAGTGGCCCTGCGCCTTCAGCCAGCGGCCGAGCTTTCCGGCGAGCGTGGTCTTACCGGCGCCCTGGAGACCGGCGAGCATGATGACCGTCGGCGGCTGCTTGGCGAACCGCAGGCGGCGGGTCTCACCGCCGAGGATGCCGATGAGCTCCTCGTTGACGATCTTGATGACCTGTTGGGCGGGATTCAGGGCCTGCGAGACCTCGGTCCCGGCCGCCCGCTCCTTGATCTGCTTGATGAAGGCGCGGACGACGGGCAGCGCCACGTCGGCTTCCAGCAGGGCGATACGGATCTCGCGCGCCGTGGCGTCGATGTCCGCCTCGCTCAGGCGTCCTTTGCTCCGGAGAGACTTGAAGGTCGCTGCTAGGCGATCGGAGAGAGTATCGAACACGGCGGCGTCGGTCCTCAGGGTCGGCGATGGTGAGCGTTGCACCCCAGGGTATCTGCCCGGGCCGGGCCCGGGCGCCCCCCTGCCCGGGGTGACGGCTCCGGGCCGCCCGGGGGCCGCGCCCGCGCCCCGCTCCGGGTACGGGGCTCGCCGTGAGCGCCCCGTACGTCACTGGCGCAGCGCCCCCTCCACCCCCCGCGCCACCTCGGCCGCCCGCTCCCCCGCCAGCGGCGCCCCGTCCGCCCCGGTCACGTAGAACGCGTCCACCGCGTTCGCCCCCAGCGTCGACACGTGCGCGCTGCGCACCCGCACCCCCGTGGCCTCCAGCGCGAGCCCGATCCGGTGCAGCAGGCCGGGTGCGTCCTGGGCGCGGACCTCGATGACCGTGGCGCGGCGGGACCCCTCCGGGGCGACGGTGACGCGGGGCGGCGGTGCGACCACCCCGCGGCGCCGGGGGTGGGCCGCGTCGCGCTCGGCGAGGCGTCCGGCGATGTCCAGGGAGCCGTCGAGGGCCCGTACGAGGTCGGCGCGGAGCCGGTCGGCCCCGGGCGGGGAGCCGTACTCGGCGGCCACGCGCCAGTCGAGCAGCAGCACCGACCCGCCGACCTCGGGCGGCAGCTCCAGGGTGCGCAGCTCGGCCGTGCGGACAGTGAGGCGGTGCAGGGCGAGGACCCCGGCGGCCGTGGCGAGCACGCGGGGCCGCTCCGGCACCGCGATGAGCAGGTCCACGCCGAGGCCCTCGGAGGGCTCCTCGTCCTGGGCGCGCAGTGAGAGGACCGGCCCGCCCGTGCGGAACGCTTCAAGGGCGAGGCGCTCCTGCGCGGCCGACGCGGGCGGCGCCGGGCGCTCCTCGGGCTCGTGCCCGGCGAGGACCTCACCGGTCCGCCGGACGAGGTCGGCGACCAGGGAGCCGCGCCAGGAGGACCAGGCGGCGGGCCCGGTGGCCAGGGCGTCCGCCTCGGTGAGCGCGTGCAGGAGCTCCAGGGTGCCCGGGGAGCCGACGGCTTCGGCGACGGTCTTCACGGTCGCGGGGTCGTCGAGGTCGCGCCGGGTGGCGGTCTCGACGAGCAGCAGGTGGTGGCGGACGAGGCGGGCGAGGACCGCCGCGTCGGCGTGGCCGAAGCCGATCCGGGCGGCGACGTCCCGCGCGATGACCTCCCCGGCGACGGAGTGGTCGCCGGGCCAGCCCTTGCCGATGTCGTGCAGGAGCGCGGCCACCAGGAGCAGGTCGGGCCGGCCGACGCGGCGGGTCAGGGCGGAGGCGCGTACGGCGGTCTCCACGAGGTGCCGGTCGACGGTCCAGGTGTGCACGGCGTTCCGCTGCGGGCGGCACCGCACCCGCTCCCAGTCGGGCAGGAGCCGGGTGACGAGGCCTTCCGCCTCCAGGGCCTCCCAGACCGGGACGGTGGACCGGCCGGCGCCGAGGAGGGTCACGAGCTGCTCGCGGGCCTCGTCGGGCCAGGGCGTCGGCAGCGGCCGGGCCGTCGCCGCGAGGCGCCGTACGGCGTGCGGGGACAGCGGCAGGCCGGCCTGGGCCGCGGCCGCCGCGGG
>NZ_BNBT01000086.1 GCF_014656095.1 Streptomyces longispororuber | reverse complement strand
CGCCGCGGGCGGCGCGGGCGGGGCCGCGGGCGGCGTCCTGCCTGCCCCGGGCCCGGCGGCGTGGGCGCCCTGGCGGCCGCTCCTGCGGGCCTCGGCGAGCGCGCGCAGGCACACCCAGCGGGCGAGTGCGTACAGCCACGCGCGCGTGTCGCCGTCCGGGCGGGGGCCGCGGCGCTCGGCGAGGGCGAGGACGTCGCCGAGCGCGGTGGTGGCGGCGTCGTGGTCGCACAGGACGGACAGGCAGTACGTGAACAGGCCGTCCAGGAACGGTTCGTAGCGCGCCGGGGGCGCCTGCGGGACCGTGCGCGGCACCACACGGCTGCGGGCGCCCGCATACATCCGATGCGCGCCGGTGGTGTACGTGGGGATCTCCGGACTGCTGCTCATCACCCGTGCGAAGTTAGGCGCATGATGCAGCGGTCCTCCTCCCCCTTGAGCGCATTTAATCCTTACGGGTGAACAGATCCCTCGAAAGGGGACAGGAGGCCACGTTTCCGTTGTCCGTTCGACCGGTGCCGCGCCGGAGTGTGCCCCTGGCGGCGGGGTGGCGCGTGCCGGCGGGGCCCGGCGGACTCCGGGCGGAGGCCGGCCGACCGGCCGACCAGGCTCGGAGAAGGCGTTGTCAGTGGCGGCCGCTACGGTTCGGTCCATGGCTGCCCGTACGAAAACCGCCAAGGACCGTCCGTCCTACCGCTGCACCGAATGCGGCTGGCAGACGGCCAAATGGCTCGGCCGCTGCCCCGAGTGCCAGGCCTGGGGCACGGTCGAGGAGTACGGCGCGCCCGCGGTGCGCACCACCACCCCCGGCCGCGTCACCACCTCCGCGCTGCCCATCGGCCAGGTCGACGGCCGCCAGGCCACCGCCCGCTCCACCGGCGTGCCCGAGCTCGACCGCGTCCTCGGCGGCGGCCTGGTGCCCGGTGCCGTGGTGCTCCTGGCGGGCGAGCCGGGCGTCGGCAAGTCCACGCTGCTGCTCGACGTCGCGGCGAAGGCGTCCTCGGACGACCACCGCACGCTCTATGTGACGGGCGAGGAGTCGGCGAGCCAGGTCCGGCTGCGCGCCGACCGCATCGGCGCGCTCTCCGACCACCTGTACCTGGCGGCGGAGACGGACCTGGCCGCGGTCCTCGGCCACTTGGACGCGGTGAAGCCGTCGCTGCTGGTCATGGACTCGGTGCAGACGGTCGCGTCCCCGGAGATCGACGGTGCCCCCGGCGGCATGGCGCAGGTCCGGGAGGTCGCCGGGGCCCTGATCCGCGCCTCCAAGGAGCGCGGCATGTCCACGCTCCTGGTCGGGCACGTCACCAAGGACGGCGCGATCGCGGGCCCGCGCCTCCTGGAGCACCTGGTGGACGTGGTGCTGCACTTCGAGGGCGACCGGCACGCGCGCCTGCGCCTGGTGCGCGGCGTCAAGAACCGGTACGGGGCGACGGACGAGGTCGGCTGCTTCGAGCTGCACGACGAGGGCATCGTCGGTCTCGCCGACCCCAGCGGCCTGTTCCTCACCCGGCGCGCGGAACCGGTGCCGGGCACCTGCCTGACGGTGACCCTGGAGGGCCGCCGCCCGCTGGTCGCCGAGGTCCAGGCGCTCACCGTGGACTCCCAGATCCCCTCCCCGCGCCGCACCACCTCGGGTCTGGAGACGTCCCGCGTCTCGATGATGCTGGCGGTCCTGGAGCAGCGGGGCCGGATCAGCGCGCTCGGCAAGCGCGACATCTACAGCGCCACCGTGGGCGGGGTGAAGCTGTCCGAGCCGGCCGCGGACCTGGCCGTGGCGCTCGCGCTGGCCTCCGCCGCCAGCGACACCCCGCTGCCGAAGAACCTGGTCGCGATCGGCGAGGTGGGCCTCGCGGGCGAGGTCAGACGGGTCACCGGGGTGCAGCGCAGACTGGCCGAGGCGCACCGCCTGGGCTTCACGCACGCGCTCGTGCCGGCCGACCCGGGGAAGGTGCCGCCCGGTATGAAGGTCATCGAAGTCGCCGACATGGGTGACGCGCTGCGTGTCCTTCCGAGATCGCGTCGCCGAGAGGCCCCACGGGAGGACGAGGACCGCCGGTAGACTTTGCCCAGGTCTCGCCCATCCGTACGAGTCAGGCGTACGGGAGAGGGTCGGCCGAGCCTCGGACAACCTGCGACCGGAGGAGTGCAGTGGCAGCCAACGACCGGGCAGCGGTTCCCGGTAAGCCCGGTGGCGGCTCCGGTGCCGACGGCTTGATGCGTGCCTCGCTGAGCGCGGTCGCGCCGGGCACCGGCCTGCGGGACGGCCTGGAGCGCATCCTCCGGGGCAACACCGGCGGTCTGATCGTCCTCGGCTCCGACAAGACCGTCGAGTCGATGTGCACGGGCGGCTTCGTCCTGGACGTGGAGTTCACGGCGACGCGTCTGCGCGAGCTGTGCAAGCTCGACGGCGGCATCGTGCTGTCGTCGGACCTGTCGAAGATCCTGCGGGCGGGCGTGCAGCTCGTGCCGGACCCCACGATCCCCACGGAGGAGACGGGCACGCGGCACCGCACGGCGGACCGCGTCAGCAAGCAGGTCGGCTTCCCCGTCGTGTCCGTGTCCCAGTCGATGCGGCTGATCGCCCTCTACGTGGACGGCCAGCGGCGCGTCCTGGAGGACTCCGCGGCGATCCTGTCACGTGCCAACCAGGCCCTCGCCACCCTGGAGCGCTACAAGCTGCGCCTGGACGAGGTCGCGGGCACGCTCTCCGCCCTGGAGATCGAGGACCTGGTGACCGTGCGGGACGTCACCGCGGTCGCGCAGCGCCTGGAGATGGTGCGCCGCATCGCCACGGAGATCGCCGAGTACGTGGTGGAGCTGGGCACCGACGGGCGCCTCCTCGCCCTCCAGCTCGACGAGTTGATCGCGGGCGTCGAGCCCGAGCGGGAGCTGGTCGTACGGGACTACGTGCCCGAGCCCACCGCCAAGCGCTCGCGCACCGTCGACGAGGCGCTCGCCGAGCTGGACTCCCTGTCCCACGCCGAGCTGCTCGAACTGTCCACGGTGGCCAAGGCGTTGGGCTACACCGGCTCCCCCGAGACGCTCGACTCCGCCGTGTCCCCGCGCGGCTTCCGCCTGCTCGCGAAGGTGCCGCGGCTGCCCGGGGCCATCATCGAGCGACTGGTGGAGCACTTCGGCGGGCTGCAGAAGCTGCTCGCCGCGAGCGTCGACGACCTCCAGACGGTGGACGGCGTCGGCGAGGCGCGGGCGCGGAGCGTCCGCGAGGGGCTCTCGCGGCTCGCGGAGTCCTCGATCCTGGAGCGGTACGTCTAGCCTCCGGCGGAAGCGGCCTCCCCGGCCGGGCCCCGGCGGGGTGGGACCTGCCGGTGGAGCCTGCCGGTGGGGTCTGTCCGCTGCCGTGCGGCGCGGGTTCCACCGCCCGCCCGGAACGGGAGAGCCTTCGCCGCGGGAGGGCGCTCATGGGAGGGCCCTCGCCCGAGCCCCTCAGTCCGCGCGGAGGATGAAGGACGTACGGGCCGTGCCGAGGGCTTCGGACGTGGCCTCGACCAGGTAGGTGTCCGGCTTCGCCGCCCCGGCCGGGGGCGTCGCGCACTGCGGGGCGCTGGGCTTGCGGTCCCACTCGACGACGTGGGAGACCTGGCTGCCCCCGGGGACCCGGAAGAGCAGGCTGGTGCCGACTGCGGCGGGGCAGTCCTCGGAGGACCAGATCTCCTTGCCCGAGTCGGACTGCGTGATCGTCAACACCGTTCCCTCGGCGCCGAGATCGACCTTGCAGGCCTTGCCGCCGCTGTTCACGGCGATCAGCTCCAGCTTGGGCTTCTCCCCGACGTCGTACGCGTTCCGGGCGCTGCGCAGCTTCAACTTCACCGCGCCGGAGGTGCAGTTGGCCATCGTCGACCCCGCGGGCAGCCGGTAGCCGGAGCCACCGCCGCCCTTCGCGTCGCCACCGGAACCGGAACCATCGCCTCCGGAACCGTCGGAGTCTCCGGAGCCGCCGGAGCCTCCGGATCCGCCCGCGCCGTCGGACCCGCCGGAGCCCGAACCGCCCGACCCGTCGGCGCCGTCCGACTCGTCCCGGCCGCCCGGGTGTTCACTGATCGCGGGGCCCGAACCGGAGGGTCCGGGCGTGATGGACGTCGCGGGTCCGTTGCCCGACGGCCCGTCGGCGCCGTTGTCCCCGCCGCCCCCGCCCGAGGCGAGCGCCCAGACGACCAGGAGCAACAGGAGCCCGACGACGGACAGCAGAGCGGCCCTCCGACGCCAGTAGATGGAGGAGGGAAGCGGCCCGACCGGATTGCGCAGAGATCCCACGCCCAAACCTTACGAGAGAACCGCGCGTTCTCCGGCCCCACCCGCCGCCCAGGGTCACAACTTTTGCGGATCATCATCACGGTTCCGCCTTGCCGCACCGGCCAGTTGCCGCTTCCGCGCCCCCGCCGGGCCCCGATTCCCCGCCCGATCCCTGTCTTTCGTCAGGTGCGTTATCGGTCCATCGCTGGATGTGACGATTCGAGATCACTCCGTACCGTCCGTAATCATGGACACCATGGATTCCTCCGGGCTTTACCGCGACATCACCGAGTTCGCCCACGACACCCCGGGCTGGGTGCAGCACCTCGCCGAGGTGTGGACGGAACTCGGCCTGCTGCTCTTCGGCGCACTGTTCGTCGTCGCCTGGTGGCGGACCCGGAGCGGTGACGCGCGCGCGTTCGCGGTGGCGGTCCTCGCGCCCCTGGGCACCGCCCTCGCGTACGTGATCAGCGAGACGGTGAAGTCCGTGATCGACGAGGAGCGGCCGTGCCGGGCCGTGAAGGGCGCGCTGACGCCGCTCGTCGAGTGCCCGCCGCACGGCGACTGGTCCTTCCCCAGCAACCACTCGACGATCGCGGGCGCCGCCGCCGTCGGCCTCGCGCTCGCCTGGCCCCGCATCGCCGCCTTCACCCTGCCGATGGCGGTGCTGATGGCCTTCTCCCGGGTGTTCGTGGGCGTGCACTACCCGCACGACGTGGCGGTCGGCCTGGTGCTCGGCGCGCTCGTCGCGTTCCTGGCGGTGCGGCTCGCCACACGCCCCGTGATGCGCGTCACAGAGGCGATGCGGGGGTCGCGCACGGCGCTCGTCACGTGGTTCGCGGGCCCGGGCCCCGCCACCCCGGCACCGCGCGCCCCGCGGCAGGACCCCGCGCCGTACGCACCGCGGGCCTCGTACGCGGCGCCCGCCGCGGCCCCCGCTTACCAGGGCGGTACGCAGGCCCCGTACGGCAGCACGGCGTACGGCGACGCGTACGCGCACGGGGCGCACGAGCACGGGGCGCACGAGCACGGGGCGCACGAGCACGGGGGCTACGGCTATCCCCACCAGTCGTACGGCGCCGCAGCGCCCGCGGGGCAGCCGTACACGGGCCAGGCGTACGGAAACCAGGGGAACCAGCACCACCAGGGGAACCAGGGGAACCAGGGGAACCAGTACGAGGAGAACCCGGCATACCAGGGAGACCAAGGCGCCCAGGGATACCAGGGATACCGGGAACACCAGGGACACCAGCAGTACCCGCCGCGCCAGGCGTACCAGGGAGGCCAGGGAGACCAGGCCCAGCAGGGGCAGTCGTACGCGGACCCGCGCGCGGGGCACTACGCCGCGCAGCCGCACCGCGACGAGTACGGCGACCACGCGCAGCCGCCCACGCACCGCCCCTGACGCGGCGGTTCAGCGCGCGGCGCCCGGGGCCGGCCGCGCCTCGTCGTCCGTGACGAGCCCGGCCTCGTACGCGACGATCGCCGCCTGGACGCGGTTCTTGACCCCGAGCCGGTCGAGGACCGCGCTCACGTACGCCTTGACCGTGCCCTCCACGAGGTGCAGCCGCGCCGCGATCTCCGGGTTGGACAGGCCCGCGCCGACCAGGCCGAGGACTTCGCGCTCGCGCGGGGTCAGGGCGGACACCCGGGTGCGGGCGGCCGCCTCGCGGCCGATGCGCCGCGCGCCGAGTCCGTCGATGACGTGCCGGGCCACCTTCGGCGACAGGAACGCGGCGCCGCCCGCCACCGCCCGTACGCCCGCGATGAGTTCGTGCGGGTCGCCGGACTTCAGCAGGAAGCCGGTGGCGCCGCCGCCGAGCGCGCGGGCGACGTACGCGTCCTCGGAGAACGTCGTCAGCATCGCGACCGCCGTGCCCGGCAGCGTCCGGACGATCTCCTCGCCCGCGGCGAGCCCGTCGAGGCGGGGCATGCGGATGTCCAGGAGCGCCACGTCGGGGTGGTGGGCCCGGGCCAGGTCGACCGCCTCGCGGCCGTCGGCCGCCTCGGCGACGACCTCGATGCCGTCGCCCGCGCCGAGGATGGCCCGGACCCCGGCGCGGATCATCGCCTCGTCGTCGGCGAGCAGCACACGGATCGCGCCGCTCACCGCTGCCCCGCCACCTGGTCGTCGCGGCCGTCGCGGCCGTCGCGGTCCGTACCGGCCTTGGGGATCACTGTCTTGTCCACGAGCTTTCCGTTCTCGAAGCAGACCCTGTAGTGGGTGGATGAGGTGAAGAGCCGGCCGCTGGAGCGGTAGTAGCGGCAGGTCGCGCCGGCGGGCGGCGGCGTCGGCGCCCGGTCCACGGGCGGGTCGGCCACGCTCCGCTCCGGCAGCAGGGCCTCGGCCTCGGCCTGCGGGGCGCCCACGCGCAGCGCCGCGAAGCCGGCGGGCTCCAGGACGGAGTGCGCCTCGGTGTACGCGTACCAGCCGAAGGCCCCGGCGATCAGCACGGCACCGGTCGCGGCGGCGGCCCCGAACGCGAGGACGGTACGGCGGCGGGCGTGGGCGAGGTGCCCGGAGGGCGGCGGGGCCGGGGCGGCGGGCCGGGCCGCGGCCGTGTCCACGTCTACGGGCGCCGCCGGGGCGGTCACGTCCGCCGGGATGCTCGCGCGGACGCGGAAGCCCCCGCTGCCCGGGCCGGTGCCGGGACGGACGCTGCCGTACGGGACACCGCCGTACGGACCGCTGCCGTACGGACCGCTGTCGTGCGGGCCGCTGTCGTGCGGGCCCGCCTCCAGCGTGCCGCCCAGGGCCGTCAGCCGGGTGCGGAGGTCCGCGAGTCCGGAGCCGCCGCCGGTGGGCGCGGCGGTGCCGGGGGCCGGGCCGTTGGTGACCGTGATCGTCGTACGGGTGCCGTCGTGGGCCGTGGCGACGGTCACGGGGGCGCCGGGCGCGTACTTGGCCGCGTTGGTGAGGGCTTCCTGGACGACGCGGTGGGCGAGGCGTTCCGTGGGCTCCGGCGCGCCGGTGCCGGTGGCGGTGTACCGCACGTCGAGGCCTGATTCGGCGGCCCGCGCGACCAGTTGCGCCACCGTCTCGCCGGGCGGGGCGAGCGGCGCGGGTTCGTCGCCCTCGTCGCGCAGGACGCCGATGACCGCGCGCAGCCGGTCGGTGGCGTCGGCGGCGGCCGCGCGCAGGTCACCGGCCGCGGCCCGGTGGTGTTCGGGCAGGTCGGCGGCAAGTTGCAGGGCGCCCGCGCGCACCGCGATGAGGCTCAGGTCGTGGCCGAGCGAGTCGTGCATGTCCTGGGCGATGCGGGCCCGTTCGCGCAGCCGGGCCCGGTCGGCGACGATCCGCTGTTCGCGTTCGAGCTGGTCGGCGCGGGCGAGGGCCGCCGCGGTCAGGGCGCGGCTCTGCCGCCAGTAGCGGCCGCCGAGCCACGGGAAGACCGCGCCGAACAGCAGCGTGGCCGTCAGGACCAGCCACTCCACGACCGGGTCGACGTCCCGGACGGCGATCTTCACGGTGCCCGCGGCGGCGACCGCGGCGAACGCGAGCAGCGCGGGCCTGAGCCGCGGCCCCTGCTTGCCCAGCAGGAACGCGAAGGCCGCGAGGGCCATCCCGTACGAGGCCGTGAACAGCGAGGGGGCGGTGGCCTCGCCGGGGGCGGCCGCGAGGAGGAACGCCAGGGCGGGGCGGCGCCGCCAGACCGCGGCGGCGACCGCGAGGGCGGCCAGGCCCGCGAGCTGCTGCCAGGCGGTGCGCGGCTCGTTCAGCCCGATCGCGTCGGCCGTGGCCGCGGGCACGGCAAGCACCAGCCACAGCAGGGCGTCCTGAGAGCGTCGGCGCATCACCCCACCGACGCTACTGCCCCCGCCCGGCCCCTCGGACCTGCCGATCGACAGGGTCCGGGTCCGGCCCGCGGCGCCACGTGCCAGGGCAGCACAGGCAAAGCCACGCAGGAACGGGTGGGCGGGTGGGAGAGGTTCTGACGGACAGCCAAGAACAAACCCGCAGCGCCCCGCGCCGGGGCCGGGCAGCCGAAGCAAGGAGATACGGGCGGGCGGGCGGGTGAGAAACCCAGCACCCCGGTAAGGCACCCCGACCGAAAACCCCGGGCGTGGCAGGATCGTGGGCATGCCCACCGCACTCGCCGCCGACCCCGCCGTCAGCCGTCTCCACTCCCCCGTCATCGCCTGGTTCGAGGCACACGCGCGTGACCTGCCCTGGCGCCGCCCGGACGCCGGGCCCTGGGGGGTCATGGTCAGCGAGTTCATGCTGCAGCAGACGCCCGTCAGCCGGGTCCTGCCCGTGTACGAGCAGTGGATCAGCCGCTGGCCCCGCCCGGCCGACCTGGCCAAGGAGGCGCCCGGCGAGGCCGTGCGCGCCTGGGGCCGGCTCGGCTACCCGCGGCGCGCGCTGCGCCTGCACGGCGCGGCCGTCGCCATAACGGAGCGGCACGGCGGCGACGTACCGACGCAGCACGCGCAGCTCCTCGCGCTGCCGGGCATCGGCGAGTACACGGCCGCGGCCGTGGCGTCGTTCGCGTACGGACAGCGGCACGCCGTGCTCGACACGAACGTACGGCGGGTGTTCGCGCGGGCGGTGACCGGCGTGCAGTACCCGCCGAACGCCACCACGGCCGCCGAGCGCAAGCTGGCCCGCGCGCTGCTGCCCGAGGACGAGGCGACCGCCGCGCGCTGGGCGGCCGCGTCCATGGAGCTGGGCGCGCTGGTGTGCACGGCCAGGAACGAGGACTGCGGGCGCTGCCCGATCGCCGAGCACTGCGCCTGGCTGGCCGCGGGCAAGCCCGCGCACGACGGTCCGGCGCGCCGTGGACAGACGTACGCCGGTACGGACCGGCAGGTGCGCGGCAAGCTGCTCGCGGTGCTCCGTGAGGCCGTGCACCCGGTGCCGCAGGCCGCCCTCGACCGGGTGTGGGACGAACCGGTGCAGCGGGCCCGCGCGCTGGACGGGCTCGTCGCCGACGGCCTGGTGGAGCCGCTGCCCGACGGTTCGTACCGGCTGCCGTTGACCTGAGCCCGGGCCCGCGCGCGGCGGGCCCGGGCCCTCGACCGGGGTCCGGGGAATCCCCTCGGGCCCCGGCGTCCGTACCGGGGACGTATCGGGAACCCGCCGGGCCCAGGGGCTCCGCAACATCTCCCGGCCCGACAAAACGGGCAACCCCACCCACACTGACCTGCCGTTTTACGCCTGGCCTACTTCTGTTACACAACCGACGTACAGCCGTGCGTCCGCCGCTGGCTGCTCCGCACAGCGCCGTGACAACGCCTCCGTACCTTCATGTCTGTACCGCACAAGCAAGAGATCGCGGTCAGCGGTGAACCGGGGACGAACGGGAACGGAGGCGGTTGGGTATGGCGCACGGCGAGGTGCTCGAGTTCGAAGAGTACGTCCGCACACGGCAGGACGCCCTGCTGCGCAGCGCCCGTCGGCTCGTCCCGGACCCCGTGGACGCGCAGGACCTGCTGCAGACGGCGCTCGTGCGGACGTACGGCCGCTGGGACGGCATAGCCGACAAGCGGCTCGCGGACGCCTACCTGCGCCGCGTCATGATCAACACGCGGACCGAGTGGTGGCGCGCCCGCAAGCTCGAAGAGGTGCCGACCGAGCAGCTCCCGGACGCCTGCGTGGACGACTCCACCGAGCAGCACGCCGACCGGGCCCTGCTGATGGACATCATGAAGGTGCTGGCCCCCAAGCAGCGCAGCGTGGTCGTGCTGCGACACTGGGAGCAGATGTCCACCGAGGAGACGGCCGCCGCGCTCGGCATGTCGGCCGGCACGGTCAAGAGCACGCTGCACCGGGCGCTGGCCCGGCTCCGCCAGGAGCTGGAGAGCCGCGACCTGGATGCGCGCGTGTTCGAACGTGAGGAGCGGGAGCGTTGCGCGGCCTGAGTGCCCGGGCCCGCCGAACCGGCCGAGCCGGTCGGCCGGGACGAGACAGAACAGCGACTTCGCGGCGGAAGGCGGGGAGTACGGCGGTGGCCGTGCTCGCCGCCCTCGGCCTTTTGCTCGTGGGTACGGGCTGCTCCGCGGGCGGCTCCGGCACGCGGGACGAGGGCCCGGCGCGCGCCGGTGCCGTCGCCTCGGCGTCGCCGTCGGCGGCCCCGTCGCCCGCGCCCAAGAACGTCGACGCGGTGCGCCTGGTCAAGGACGACCCGAAGGTCAGCCTGGCCGTGAAGCGCGATCTGAAGCCGTGCGTCGAGGACGAGTACCCGGTGGACGTCTCGTACGGCAATCTGACCGGAGCGTCCTCGTCCGACGTGGTGGTGAACGTGCTGACCTGTGGCGACGCGGTCGGCATCGGCAGCTATGTGTACCGCCCGGACGGGAAGACGTACGAGAATGTCTTCGCCGACGAGCAGCCTCCCGTCTACGCCGAGATAGACCGCGGCGACCTGGTCGTCAGCAAGCAGTTGTACGGCGAGAACAGCCCGGAGGCGGAGCCCACCGGCGAGGACGTCATCACGTACCGGTGGACGTCGGACCGCTTCAAGGAGCGGGGCCGCGTCCGCAACAACTACAGCAGCGCGGTGGGCGGCCACAGCGCGGGCCCCAGCCCGAGCTGAGCCCCGACCGCGCGGACGCGCCGCAGACCCGCCCACCCCGAGACCCCGGAACTGAGAGCACCCGATGGCAGAACACACCCATGTCCTGTTCGTCGAGGACGACGACGTCATCCGCGAAGCCACGCAGCTCGCCCTGGAGCGGGACGGCTTCGTGGTCACCGCCATGCCCGACGGCATCGCGGGCCTGGAGGCGTTCCGGGCCGACCGGCCGGACATCGCGCTGCTCGACGTGATGGTGCCGGGCATGGACGGCGTCTCGCTGTGCCGCCGCATCCGCGAGGAGTCCACGGTCCCGGTCATCATGCTGTCGGCGCGGGCCGACTCGATCGACGTCGTGCTCGGCCTGGAGGCCGGCGCCGACGACTACGTGACCAAGCCGTTCGACGGCGCCGTCCTGGTCGCCCGGATCCGCGCGGTCCTGCGCCGCTTCGGGCACGCCAGCGGTTCCGGCACGGCCGCGCCCGCCGCCCAGGAGCAGCGCGGCGCCGACGGGGGCGTGCTGACCTTCGGCGACCTGGAGATCGACACCGAGGGCATGGAGGTGCGCCGCGGCGGGCGGCCCGTCGCCCTGACGCCGACCGAGATGCGCCTGCTCCTGGAGTTCTCCGCCGCCCCCGGTACGGTCCTGTCCCGCGACAAGCTCCTGGAGCGCGTCTGGGACTACGGCTGGGGCGGTGACACGCGCGTCGTCGACGTGCACGTGCAGCGGCTGCGGACGAAGGTCGGCCAGGACCGCATCGAGACGGTCCGCGGCTTCGGCTACAAGCTCAAGGCGTGAGCTCACCGCATGCGACACGAAGGGCTGCCTGCGGGGGCACCGCAGGCCGCTGCCGCGGCGGTGCGGGGGGTACAGGGGGCGGAGATGAGCGCGACGGCGCGGTCCGGCGACCGTGACGGGTCCGGATCCGGGTCCGCGTACGGGTCCGGTGGTCCGGGCCGGTGGGCGCGGCTGAGTCGGCTGCGTGGGATGCGTGCGCTGAGTGGGCTGCGTGGGCTGCGTGGGGCGCGTGGACGGGATCGCTCCGGTGGTCCCGGCGGGCGCGGTGCCTACGTCGGCCGCGGTGGCCCGGGCGGGGGCGGCGGTCGCGGGGGCGGCGGTCGCGGGGGCGGTGTGCGCGAGCGGTTCCTCAGGTCGGTCGGCCCCCGGCTGCGCACCGGCGTGCGGTGGAAGATCGCCGCCGCGATCGGGCTCGTCGGCGCGCTCGTCGCGATCGCGCTCAGCCTCGTCGTGCACAACGCCGCGAACGTGTCCATGCTCGACAACGCCCGCGACCTCCAGGACGAGCGCGTACAGATCGCGCAGCGCAACTTCGAGGCGTCGCGCGGCACCACCACCAGCACCATCTACGGCGCCAAGGTCGACGACCCGCGGCTGCCGGAGGAACTGCGCCGCAAGGTCCTCAGCGGGCGCCGCGCCACCTACGTCCAGGAGCACGACTCCGGCGTCCCCGACATCTGGGCCGCCGTGCCGCTCAGCAACGGGCACGTCCTGTCGGTGCACACCCGCTTCAACGACCGCTCCACCGCGATCATGAAGGACCTCGACCAGGCCCTGGTCATCGGCTCCATCTCGGTCGTCTTCGGCGGCTGCGCGATCGGCGTGCTCATCGGCGGCCAGATGGCGCGCCGCCTGCGCAAGGCCGCGACGGCCGCGGGCGAGGTCGCCCAGGGCCAGACCGACGTGTCCGTGCGGGAGGCGATCGGCGGCGTCGTACGGGACGAGACCGACGACCTGGCGCAGGCGGTGGACGCCATGGCGGACGCGCTCAAGCAGCGCCTGGAGGCCGAGCGCCGGGTGACCGCCGACATCGCGCACGAGCTGCGCACCCCCGTGACCGGGCTGCTCACGGCGGCCGAGCTGCTGCCGCCGGGGCGCCCCACCGAGCTGGTCAAGGACCGCGCGCAGGCGATGCGCACGCTCGTCGAGGACGTCCTGGAGGTGGCCCGGCTCGACTCCGCGTCGGAGCGCGCCGAGCTGCAGGACATCATGCTCGGCGAGTTCGTGACCCGGCGCATGGCGACGCTGAGCGCCGAGGTCTCCGTGACGGTCGTGCACGAGTCGGAGGTCACCACCGACCCGCGCCGCCTGGAGCGCATCCTCCACAACCTCGTCACCAACGCCGCCAAGCACGGCAAGCCGCCCATCGAGGTCAGCGTCGAGGGCCGCGTGGTACGGGTGCGCGACCACGGCCCGGGCTTCCCCGAGGCGCTGCTCGTCGAGGGCCCGAGCCGCTTCCGCACCGGCTCCGCGGACCGGGCGGGGCGCGGCCACGGCCTCGGCCTGACCATCGCGGCGGGCCAGGCGCGGGTGCTCGGCGCGCGCCTCACCTTCCGCAACGTCCGCCCGCCGGGCGCGTCCGCGGAGGTGCCCGCCGAGGGCGCGGTGGCGGTGCTGTGGCTGCCGGAGCACGCGCCGACGAACACCGGGAGCTACCCGATGCTCCAGTTGCCCGACCACCCCTGAGCCATGGGCCGCCGCGCGAGGCCTGCGGCTGTTGCGCGGGGCTCCGGCGCCCGGGTCAGCAGCCCCAGTCCTTGCCCAGGTCGAGCTCGCCCTCCCGCTGCTGGGTGAGCGAGAACCAGTTCCCTGAGTCGTCCCGGAAGATCGCCTCCGTGCCGTACGGGCGCTCCTGCGGCTCTTGGAGGAACTCGACGCCGCGGGCCTTCAGCCGCTCGTAGTCCCCGTGCACGTCGTCCGTGTGCAGGGCCGCGCCCAGCGCGCCCCTGCCGACGAGTCCGCGTATCGCCTCGGCCGACTCGGCGTCCGTGCCCGCGTCACCCGGCACCATCAGGGCCAGCATGACCTCGGGCTGGTCCTTGGCGCCGACGGTGAGGAAGCGCATGCCGCCCTCGCCCAGCGTCATGTCCGTACGGACCTCCATGCCGAGCTTCTCGGTGTAGAACTCCTTGGCCCGGTCCTGGTCCAGGACCCAGACGGTGGCGATGGCGAGTCCCTTGATCATGGCGTGCTCCCGGTGAGAGTGTCCCGTGGCCCGGCGGCCGCCGTGCCCGCCCGGCCGCCGTGGTGTCCCCACACCTCCGATGCTGGCACGCGCCACTGACAACGGCCCCTCGCGGAGGGTCGGGCCCGCTGTCACCGCGGCTTCCCGGGCCCGCTGTCCCCGCGGTTTCGGGCCCGGTCGCCCGCCGACCCCGCCGCCTCCGCCACCCCCGGCACCACGGCGACGGCCCCCGGCCCCGAAGCTCACGCCTCGGTGCCGGGGGCCGTACGGGCCGGGTCGGGGTCGGCGGGTCAGACGGCCTCTGCCACCGTCTCGCGCCGCTCCCCGCGCGCGGGGTCCCCGTCCGCGCCCCCGGCCGGCTTCTCGGCCGACTTCTCAGCCGCCTGCCCGTCCGTCTTGCCGTCCGCCTGCCCGTCCGTCTTGCCGTCCGTGGGCGCGGCGCCCCGCAGCGGGGTCTCCTTCACGAAGAGCGCCGCGGCCAGCGCGCCCACGACCACCACGGCGCCGAGCAGGAAAGCCGCGTGCGTACCGGCCGTCACCGCGTGCTGGTACGCCTCGCGGGCCGCCTCCGGCAGCTTGGCGAGGCTCGCGGCGTCGAGCTGGGCGGACTTCTCGGTGACCGCGCCGCCCGCTCCACCGGCGCGCTCGGCCATCTCGTCCTGCACCCGGCTGTTGAACAGCGCGCCCATCACGGCGACGCCGAAGGACGAGCCGAGCGTGCGGAACAGCGTGGCCGAGGAGGAGGCGACGCCCATGTCCTTCATCTCGACGCTGTTCTGCGCGACGAGCATGGTGATCTGCATCAGGCAGCCCAGGCCCGCGCCGAGCACGGCCATGTAGACGCCGGAGGTGAACCGCGAGGTCCCGGTGTCCATCTGCGCGAGGAGCAGCAGCCCCACGCCGATCAGGACGCTGCCGACGACGGGGAACACCTTGTACCTGCCGGTGGCCGTGGTGACGCGGCCCGCGACCATCGAGACGGCCATCATGGCGAGCAGCATCGGCATCAGCAGCAGCCCGGAGTTGGTGGCCGAGGCGCCCTGCACCGCCTGCTGGTAGAGCGGCAGGAAGAGCATCGCGCCGAACATCACGAACCCGGTGAGGAAGCCGATCACCGACATCAGCGTGAAGTTGCGGCTGTGGAAGACGCGCAGCGGCAGGATCGGCTCGGCCGCCCGCTTCTGGACGAAGTAGAAGCCGACGAGCGCGGCCGCGCCGAGCCCGATGAGCTCCATGATGACGGCCGATCCCCAGGCGTACTCGGTGCCGCCCCAGGTGGTCACGAGCACGAAGGAGGTGATGCCGACGGTCAGGAGCGCGGCACCCAGGTAGTCGATGCGGCCCGTGGCCTGCTTCTTCGGCAGGTGCAGGACGGCACTCACCATGAACAGGGCCACGACGCCGAGCGGCAGGTTGATGTAGAAGGCCCAGCGCCAGCCGAGGTGGTCGGTGAGGGTGCCGCCGACGAGCGGGCCGCCGATCATCGCGACCGCCATGACGCCGGTCATCATGCCCATGTACTTGCCGCGCTCACGGGGCGGCACCAGTTCGCCGACGATCGCCATGACGCCGACCATCAGGCCGCCCGCGCCGAGGCCCTGGACCGCCCGGAAGCCGATGAGCTGCCCCATGTCCTGGGCCATCCCGCTGAGCGCGGACCCGAGCAGGAAGATCACGATCGACGCGAGGAAGGCGCCCTTGCGTCCGTACAGGTCACCGAGCTTGCCCCAGATCGGGGTGGAGGCGGCGGTCGCGAGCATGTACGCGGTGACGACCCACGACAGGTGCTCCATGCCGCCGAGGTCGCCGACGATCGTCGGCATCGCGGGGCTGACGATCATGTTGTCGAGCATCGCGAGGAGGATCGCGACCATCAGCGCGAAGATCACGACCCGGACGCTGCGCTGCGGCGGCCCGCCTTCCGTCCGCGTCGCCTGTGACTCCCGCGCGCCCCGCGCGCCCCGCGCGTCCGGTGTGTCCTGTGTGTCCCGTGCGTCCTGATCAGGTTTCGCCACGCCTCGCGCCCCGGCCGTCCGTGCCATGGTCCCCACTTCCCGACGTCGTGCCCCGGCCTGCTCGCCGAGCTACTTACTTGCCGCCCGGCAAGCTGACTACACTGAGGGAAGGTAGACGGTTAACTAGCCGGGCGTCAAGTAAGTTTGTCGCCCGGTCGGCGGCCGCACCCCAAGGGATGGCAAAGGGCTGGTCCCCGCCGGGCGGCCGAGGAGTGCGAGGATCGCCCCATGGGCACAGGGAAGCAGCAGCGCCGGGGGAACACCCGCCAGCGCATTCAGGACGTGGCGCTCGAACTCTTCGCCGAGCAGGGGTACGAGAAGACGTCGCTGCGGGAGATCGCGGAGCGCCTGGAGGTCACGAAAGCGGCGCTCTACTACCACTTCAAGACCAAGGAAGACATCCTCACCAGCATCTTCGAGGACCTCACCCGCCCCATCGACGAGCTGATCGTCTGGGGCAGGGAGCAGCCCCGCACGCTCGACACGAAGCGGGAGATCCTGACCCGCTACAGCGAGATCCTCGTCGGCGCCGCACCCCTGTTCCGCTTCATGCAGGAGAACCAGGCGACGATGCGCGACCTGAAGACCGGCGAGAGCTTCAAGGACCGCATGTTCGCGCTCCTGGACATCCTCAAGGACGACGATCCGGCGACGCCGATGACCGCGCAGGTGCGCTGCTTCAGCGCGCTGTTCACCATGCACGGCGGGATGTTCGTGCTCAAGGACGCCGAAGGCGACCCCGAGGAGAAGCGGAAGGCCATCCTCGAGGTCGCCATCGATCTGGTGACTCAGGCGCACCACGGCATGTGACGCGCCACGGTGCGTGAGTCAGGGCGCACGCGGAGGGGATCGGTACGCGGGCGCCCTGCTCAGGGGGTGGGGCGGGTCAGACGCGGACGCCGTGCTTGCGCAGGAAGGCGACCGGGTCGACGGCCGAGCCGTAGTTCGGGGTCGTACGGATCTCGAAGTGCAGGTGCGGGCCGCTGGAGTTGCCCGTGTTGCCGGACAGGGCGATGCGCTGGCCGCTGCCGACCGCCTGGCCGACGCGCACCTCCACGCGCGAGAGGTGGGCGTACTGCGAGTACAGGCCGTTGGCGTGCTTGACCACGACGGCGTTGCCGTAGGCGGGGCCGTCGCCGGCGCCGTTCGGGCCGGCCTTGACGACGGTACCGGCGTGCGCGGCCTTGACGACCGTGCCGCTCGGGACGGCGAAGTCCTGGCCGGAGTGCTTGTGGGCCCAGCGGTTGCCGCCGAGGCCGAAGCTCGCCGAGAGGCGGTACTTGTCGACCGGGTCCTGCCAGGTCGGAGCGGCCGGGGCCTGGACGGCGGCGCTCGCGGCACCGGCGCCGAGGACCGTCACCGCGCCGACGCCTGCGGCGACGACAGCCGCGCGCAGACGGCGGGCGGGGCCGGGACGGGGGGACTTCGAGCGCTGCGACATGGGGACCTCCGGGGCGGCGGCACAGGAGTGCCTGGGGTGCGGCCGCACGGGGACGAGGCCACACCTTGGGGGGACGTACGAGACGGAATCCGCGGACGTACGAGACCGACATCCGCAACGCCGTCCGGCACGCGGGGGGGGGGATGCGCGCCGGACGGCCATCCCTTGGTAACCGTCGCCCCGCCTCCCGCTCAAACCCCGCCTCTACTAGGAGTGGCCGTAGCCCGGAGACGTCGATCACGGCGTATGACGTGGACCGGCGACCCGTGGGCCACCACTAAGCCGCGTCGTATGTGACGTATGCCCTGTGCCCCATGTCACCGGTGGCGAAGATCCACCACCGCCCGGATGTGACCGGCGCTACGCTCGCGCGCATGGAACCCGCGGCCCTCGGCATCCGTCTCGCGTCCGGAGCCGTCACCCCTCTGGTCAGGAAGCTGTTCGCCCGTCCCGGGCCGGGCGCCGCCCTGGTGGACGGGCCCGTGCGGATCGACTCCCTGGTGTCCTTCACGGGGGAGCGCCGCGAGCTCACGCGCCGCGACCTGGAGAAGCTGGCCGCCGAGCTGGTCCGCCAGGCCGTGCGCGCGGGCGAGCGCCCGGTGCCCGCCGACGAGGAGCAGGCGGTGGTGCGCGCCCTGACCGGCACCCTGCACGCCCTGGGGGACATCACGCTCACCGACGTGGAGGCCGTGGAGCTGGGCCACGAGGAGCTAGCGGTCCATCTGCGCAGGGCGGCCACGGCGGCCTCGGGGGACCCGGCCCGCGACCTGTCGGCGGATGCGACGTACTTCTACGAGCGCCTGCTCACCGCCACCTGTCTGCACGTCCTGAACTTCTTCAGCCAGCGGTCGACGTTCGTGGCCCACACCCTGGTACGGCAGAGCCGCCGCCAGGCGGAACTGGTAGCCAAAGTTGACGAGCTGATCAGAAGGGACCCCCTTCCCGGCGCGGAGGACGCCGTTTTCGAACAGCGGTACCTGGAGTACATCGCCAAGAAGCACGGCAAGCTGACGATCTTCGGCATCGACCTGGCCAACTCCCCCGGGAAGTGGCCGCTGGACGCGGCGTACATGAGCCTGCTCGCGACGGGCCGCACCCAGCACCTGGGGGACGTCCGCGTGGGCGAGGACTGGCACCCCGTGTTCGAGGCCCACCTCGACGCGGTGCCCCGCCCCGCCGACCAGGCCCTGGCCACCCACGACCGCGTCCTGCTGCGCGGCGAGGCGGGCTCCGGCAAGACGACCCTCGTCCAGTGGCTCGCGGTCTCCGCCGCCCGCCAGGACGCCCGGGCCCGGGACGGCGCCGACCGGATGGCCTACCTCCACGACCGCGTCCCCTACGTCCTGCCGCTGCGCACCCTCACCCGCCACGGCGGACGCCTGCCCGTGCCCAAGGACTTCCTGGCCGCCGTCGGCTGCCCCCTGGCGGGGGCGCAACCCGACGGCTGGGAGGCGCGCGTCCTCGGCGCGGGCCGGGCGCTGCTCCTGGTCGACGGCATCGACGAGGTCCCGGACGCGGAGCGCGCCCGCACGCGCGCGTGGCTGGCGGACCTGATGGACGCCTTCCCCGGCAACCGCTGGCTGGTGACGTCCCGCCCCTCGGCCGTACGCGAGGACTGGCTCGCGGACGAGGACTTCACCGAGCTGACGCTCGCGCCGATGAGCGGGCCGGAGGTCGCGGCGTTCATCGGCCGCTGGCACGCGGCCGCGAGGACCGGCGTCCCGGAGGAGGACGCGGAGCTGGCGGCGTACGAGACGCAGCTCGCGGAGGCCGTCCGGGCCAAGCCCGACCTCGGCCGCCTGGCCACCAACCCCCTGATGTGCGGCCTGGTCTGCGCCCTGCACCGCGACCGCCGCGGCTTCCTGCCACTGGGCCGCAAGGACCTGTACACAGCCGCCCTGTCGATGCTGCTCCTGCGCCGGGACCGCGAGCGGCACATGGGGATGCCCGAGATACGGGAGGAGCCCCAGCTCCAGGTCCTGCAGCGGCTCGCGTACTGGCTGATCCGCAACGGGCGCACGATGATGGACCGCTCCCGGGCCGAGGCGCTAATCGCCGACGCGCTGCCGGCGGTGCCGGAGCTGGCGGTGCTCGGGGACGCGTCCGCCGTCTACGCCCACTTCCTGCACCGCAGCGGCCTGCTGCGCGAACCCGCCGCGGGCACGGTGGAGTTCGTGCACCGCACCTTCCAGGACTTCCTGGGCGCCCGCGCGGCGGTCGACGAGGGCGACTTCGGCGTCCTGGCCGGGCACGGGGCCGACGACCAGTGGGAGGACGTCGTCCGCATGGCCGTCGCCCAGGCCCGCCCCCGGGAACGCGCCGAACTCCTGCGGGAGTTGCTGGCCTGTGGGGACCGGCACCCGGACCAGCGGGGCCGGGCGCGGGCCCACCTGCTGGCCGCGGCGTGCCTGGAGCACGCGGCGGAGCTGGACCCTGCCGTACGGCAGGAGGTGGAGCGGCGGACGGCGGCGCTGATCCCGCCCGCTTCGGTCGAAGCCGCCAAGGAGCTGGGGGCGGTGGGGGCCATGGTGCTGGAGCTGCTGCCGGGGCCGGAGGGGCTGACGGAGGACGAGGCGCGCCTCGTCGTCGTCGCGGGGACGCATGTCGCGTCGGACGCGGCGATTCCGTTCCTCGCCCGTTTCGCGGACCAGCCGCATCTTCCCGTACGCAGTCAGCTCATGTGGGGGTGGCACCGCTTCGACTGCCGCCAGTACGCGGAGCGGATCATCGTCCACCTCGATGACGGGGAGACCCACTTCACGCTCCATACTGACGAGCAGATCGCCGAACTGGACCGTCTGGGCCTGCACCCGAAGGCTCTGGACATCCGGGACGGGGTCTCGGCAGAGGCGGCGTCGGCCCTGATCACGGCCTGTGAGCCGACCGTCCTGCGCCTCGCCGTTCCACCCGGGCACCTCAGCCCCGAGGCGTGCGCGGCCCTGGGCTCACTGACCGAACTGCACGTCGACGCCGACGAAGAACCCTGGACACTGTCCCTGTTCCCCGCCGAGGCACCCTTGCGCAGATTCACGCTCGGCAGCCTCCACGGCCAAGTACCGGACCTGGGCCGTCTGGACCGCTGGCAGAGCCTGGAGACGGTCACCTGTCTGCGCAGCGAGTACCCCGCGTCACCCGCCCACTGGCACACACTGGCCCGGCTGCCCCACCTGACCGGGCTCACCCTGCCCACGACCGGCCTCACGAACGCCCCTCCCGACCTGAGTCTGCCGACCGTCCGCATCCTCATCCTGCACTGCCCGGACCGCTTCGAGTCGACGAGCCACCTCATCCCGGTTCTCTTCCCCGCGCTCACCGCCCTCCTCGTCATGAGCGACGCGGAGGAGGTCGACGTCTCGGCGCTGGCCTCTCACCCCACACTCATACGTCTGGAGGTGTCCGCCCGCCGCGTGCGCGGACAGGAGGCCCTGCCCGACCGCATCCACGTGACGGTGTCGCCCTGACGCCGCGGGTACCACCGTCCAGCGAGGTCACCGGCGAGCCCGTCACCCACTCCACCCCCGAACTCCCAAACCCCCCGCACACGTTCGGATGACCCCGCAGAATTCCCGCCCCCGCCACGCGGCGCCTGCGCGAGCCTCGCCCCATGCACAAGTACGAAGATCTGCTGGCCGAGGCGAAGGCCACCGCGGAGGGCGCCCGGCTCCGCACCCGCAGGGCCGTGAACACCGAGCTCGTCCAGATGTACTGGCGGATCGGCAAGCTGATCCTGGCCCGGCAGGCCGAGGACGGCTGGGGCACCGGCACCGTGGCGCGGCTCGCCACGGACCTGCGCGGCGCCTTCCCCCGGCAGCGGATCTTCTCGTACCGGAACCTGGTGCAGACGCCGAAGATGGCGCACACCTGGCCCGCGCTGATCGCGCACCGCCCGGTCGCCCAGCTCCCCTGGAGCCACATCACGGTGCTGCTCGACAAACTGCACACCCGCGCGGAGCGCGACTTCTACGCGACCGAGGCCGTCCGCCACGGCTGGTCGCGGGCGCACCTGGACCTCGCGATCCGGCAGCGGCTGCACCTCGCCCAGGAAAGCGCCCCGCGCGCGGGCGCCCTCCCGCCGCACGAGCTGACCCTCCCGGACGGCTCCCCCGCCCTCGACGAGCTGGCCCGCGACCCCTACCGCCTGGACTTCCTGCGCCTGGACGAACAGGAGCGGCAGCCGGAGCCCCCGTACGAGGAGTCGATCGCGACGCGGATGGTCCGCTTCCTCACCGGCCTCGGCACCGGCTTCGCCTTCGTCGGCTGCCGCTACCCCGTGCTCACCGGTGACCAGTACCACCGCGTGGACCTGCTCTTCTACCACCTGCCGCTGCGCCGCTACGTCGCCTGCGCCCTGGGTACGACGTCCGCCCGCCCCACCCACCTGGTCCGCCTGGACACGCAGGTGAGGGCGGTGGACGAGCGGGTGCGCGACCCCGACCGCGACGCCCCCACCATCGGCGTCCTCATCGAGACGAGCAGCGGCCAGGCGACGTACACCTCGCTGCCCCCGCGCGGACGCCAACTGCTGCCCACGGAGGCCGACCTGACCCGCGTCCTGCGGGAGGCGGTGGGCGCCGTGGACGGGGCCCCGCACGCGTGAGGGGCCGGTGACACCGGGAACATCCGGTGCCGCTGGAGCGCCCGGCGTCCACGAGGGGGCCCGGTGTCCGGCCTCCGGCGCCCGGTGCGCGGTGCCCGGGTGCGCGGTCCCGGGTGCGCGGTCCCGGGTGCGCGGTCCCGGGTGCGCGGCGCCCGGGTGTGCGGGTGTGCGCCTCGGGGCGCGCCACCCCGCCGCTACGCGCCTCAAGGCGCCCCCTGGTGCCGCGCGACGCACCCCGTGCGCGAGGCGCGTATTCCGGGGTCCCCCAGGGGTAGGGAGCGCGCATGGATCCCGCAATCCTCGGTACGCGCCTGGCCTCCAGCGCCCTCACGCCGCTCGTGCGGAAGCTGTTCGCCCGGGAGGGGCCGGGCGCGGGCCTGGCCGACCGGCCCGTCCGCCTCTCCGCCCTGGTCTCCTTCCGGGGCGAGCAACGCACCCTCGACGAGCGCGGCGTACGGAAGCTGGCCGGCCGGCTGGTCCGCCACGCCGTGGAGTCACCGGGCGAGGCACCCTTCCCCGCCGACGAGGAGGCCGCCGTCACCGACGCCCTCGCGCGGCGCCTGCTCGCCCTGGGCGAGCTGGACATGAACGACGTCCAGGCCGTGCACCTCGGCCACCGCGAGCTGGCCCGCGAACTCCTCACCCGCGCGGCCGCCCCGGTGGGCCTCTCCACGGACGCCACCGTGTTCCTCGACTCCGTCACGGAGTGGGCCTGCGTCCACGCCCTGCACTTCTTCACCCAGCGCAGCACGTTCGTCGCCCGCACCCTGGTGGAGCAGAGCCGTACGCAGGCCGAACTCATCGCCAAGGTCGACGAGCTGATCCGGCGTGGCCCCCGCCCCAGTGCCCAGGACGCCTCCTTCGAGCGCCGCTACCTCCCTCACATCGCCGACAAGCACAACCGCATCACCATCTACGGCATCGACCTGCGCGAGTCCCCCGACCGCTGGCCCCTGGAAGTCGCGTACCTCAGCCTGGAGGCGAGCGGGACCGACAGCGAGGCGTACGACCGGCTCGACGGCCTCCCGGACGGCGGCCCGGTCACCGTCCAGCTCCGCGCCGACGCCGCGCTCGCCGAGCACTCCCGGGTGCTGCTGCGCGGCGACGCGGGCTCCGGCAAGACCACGCTCGTGCAGTGGCTGGCCGTCACCGCCGCCCGGCAGGGCGCGCCCGTCCCCTTCGTGCTCCCCCTGCGCACCCTGGTCCGCGCCGACGCCCTGCCCGCCCCCGAGGCCTTCCTGACCGCCGTCGGCTGCCCGCACACCGCGCCGCCCGGCTGGGCCGAGCGCGTCCTGACCGCCGGGCGCGGGCTCGTCATGGTCGACGGCATCGACGAGGTCCCGGCCGCCGACCGGACCCGCACCCGCGACTGGCTCCTCGACCTCACCCGGGCCTACCCCGGCAACCAGTGGCTCGTCACCACCCGCCCCACCGCCGTCCGCCCCACCTGGCTCGCCGACCAGGGCTTCCGGGAGCTGACCCTCGCGCCGATGAAGCGGGCCGACGTCACCACCTTCGTCCGCCGCTGGCACGCCGCCGCCGACGCCCGCGACTACGAGGACACGCTCCTCACCGCCCTGCGCACCAAGCGCGACCTGGCCGTCATGGCGACCAACCCCCTCATGTGCGGCCTGATCTGCGCCCTCCACCGCGAGCGGCGCGGGTTCCTGCCGCAGGGGCGCAAGGAGCTGTATGACGCGGCCCTGTCCATGCTCCTCACCCGGCGCGACCGGGAGCGCGGCATGGGCGCCCCCGACGGCATCGAGCTGACCGAGGAGGCCCGCCTCGAACTGCTCCAGTCCCTCGCCTACGGCCTGATCCTCAGCGGCCGCACCGAGATGGACCACGACGGCGCCCTGCTGCTCCTGGAGCGCGCCCTGCCGAACATCGCCTCGGCGGCGCAGCAGGGCGACACCGAGGCCGTCTTCCGCCACCTCCTGCTCCGCAGCGGCCTGCTCCGCGAACCGGCCCCCGGCGTGGTCCACTTCGTCCACCGCACCTTCCAGGACTACCTGGGTGCGCGGGCCGCCGTGGCCGACGGCCACCTCGACGTCCTCGTGCACCACGCGGGCGACCCCCAGTGGGAGGACGTCATCCGCATGGCCGTCGCCCACGCCCGCCCCCACGAACGCGCCCGCCTCCTCAGCAACCTCCTGGCCGCGGACGCCTCCCCCCGCGTAAGCCTCCTGGCCCTGGCCTGCCTACAGGACGCAACAACCCTGGACCCCTCCGTACGCAAGCAGGTCGAGTCCCGGGCGGCAGGCCTGATACCACCCCGCACAGCAGCGGAGTGCCGCGCCTTGGCGGAAGCGGGCCCCTTGGTCCTGGAGCTACTGCCGGGCCCGGAGGACCTGACGGACGACGAGGCTTTGGGGGTGGTCTACACAGCACGCCTCGTAGGCACCGAGTTCGCCATGCCCGTGCTGAAACGGTTCCGGGAGCATCCGTACAGCAGCGTACGCATACAGCTTCTGCAAGCCTGGGACGACTTCGATGTGGATGAGTACGCCGACGAGGTGGTCGCACACGTCTCAAGGCAGGGCATCTACGTAACCGCCAAGACCAGGGCACGTGCCGAGGCACTGTGCCGCTTGGGGGCTAGTCCTGGGGTGAACATCTTCGGCAGCTACACAGCCGAAGAGCTCCTGAACGTTCTCGATCCGGACATCCTGACGAGCCTCACCGTTTGGGACAACCCCGAGTTGAACGACCTTCGTGCGTTCACGCGCTTTCGGCAGCTCAAGTCGCTGGGTCTGGCCAACTGCCCAAGCCGGCTCGAACTAACCCCCTTGGCCGCGTTGTGCCTGACCTCATTGAGCGTCGATCGGCGAGGAGATGACTCCGCAGTACAGGGCATGCGGCATCTGACAGCCCTGGAAACTCTGGCTCTAGGCTTCCCCGTGAATGGCAGAGACCTCACCGCTCGGCTCCCTTCCGAGGCCCCGTTGCGGATGCTCCGCTTCAGCACTGGAGCCATCGGTACTGCCGGTTTGAAAGGCCTGAGCCACTGGACGACGCTGGAAGTCCTCTCTATGTACGGCACCGAATACGAACTAGACCGGAGTGACTTCCAGGAGCTGGCCAGGCACCCGTCTCTCCGCGAGCTCATGGTGGACCACCGTCTGCTGCGCCAGTTCCAGCAGGCACCTGAGCTTCCGGGAGTCGAAAAGATCCATCTCTACAACCTCAACGGCGCCGAGGATCTCTCCGGTCTACAGCGAGTCTTTCCTCAAGCACGTGAGGTGACCATGGCCCCCGCCGCAAACTACTCCCTGCGCGCCGAACGCTACGAGCGTCTCTTCCCCCATGCTGTAGTCCAAGTGCCCAGCACCTTCTGGAACGCCCCACCCCCGTAAAGGAAGAGGGGCTGCCCCGGACCGTACGAAACGGTCCGGGGCAGCCCCACCAGCGCACCCTCGAAGGGCTACGCCTCCTTGCTCAGGTTCGGCCCCGAGCCGCCCGCAGCCGACTCGATCGGCGGCACGTCCGGCAGGGCGGCCTTCTCCTCGCCGCGGAAGGTGAACTTGGCGGTCTCGCCCTCGCCCTCCGTGTCGACGACCACGATGTGGCCCGGACGCAGCTCACCGAAGAGGATCTTCTCCGAGAGCGTGTCCTCGACCTCGCGCTGGATGGTGCGGCGCAGCGGCCGCGCACCCAGGACGGGGTCGTACCCGCGCTTGGCGAGGAGCTCCTTCGCGGACTGGGAGAGCTCGATGCCCATGTCCCGGTCCTTCAGGCGCTCGTCCACCTTGCTGATCATCAGGTCGACGATCTGGAGGATGTCGTCCTGGCTGAGCTGCGGGAAGACGACGACGTCGTCCACACGGTTGAGGAACTCGGGCCGGAAGTGCTGCTTCAGCTCGTCCGAGACCTTGTTCTTCATCCGCTCGTAGTTGGTCTTCGTGTCGCCCTGGGCGGCGAAGCCCAGGTTGAAGCCCTTGGAGATGTCCCGGGTGCCGAGGTTGGTCGTCATGATGATGACCGTGTTCTTGAAGTCCACGACCCGGCCCTGGGAGTCGGTCAGGCGACCGTCCTCCAGGATCTGCAGCAGCGAGTTGAAGATGTCCGGGTGGGCCTTCTCGACCTCGTCGAAGAGGACGACGGAGAACGGCTTGCGGCGCACCTTCTCGGTGAGCTGGCCGCCCTCCTCGTAGCCCACGTATCCGGGGGGCGAACCGAAGAGACGCGACACCGTGTGCTTCTCGCTGAACTCCGACATGTCGAGGGAGATCAGCGCGTCCTCGTCGCCGAAGAGGAACTCGGCGAGCGCCTTGGACAGCTCGGTCTTACCCACGCCGGACGGGCCGGCGAAGATGAACGAGCCACCGGGGCGCTTGGGGTCCTTCAGACCGGCACGCGTACGGCGGATCGCCTTCGAGAGCGCCTTGACGGCGTCCTTCTGGCCGATGACGCGCTTGTGGAGCTCGTCCTCCATGCGGAGCAGACGGGAGGACTCCTCCTCCGTCAGCTTGAAGACCGGGATGCCGGTGGCGGTCGCGAGGACCTCGGCGATCAGCTCGCCGTCGACCTCGGCGACGACGTCCATGTCGCCGGCCTTCCACTCCTTCTCGCGCTTGGCCTTCGCGGCGAGGAGCTGCTTCTCCTTGTCGCGCAGGGACGCGGCCTTCTCGAAGTCCTGGGAGTCGATCGCCGACTCCTTGTCCCGGCGCACGCCCGCGATCTTCTCGTCGAACTCGCGGAGGTCCGGCGGCGCGGTCATCCGGCGGATACGCATCCGGGAACCGGCCTCGTCGATGAGGTCGATCGCCTTGTCGGGCAGGAAGCGGTCCGAGATGTACCGGTCGGCCAGGGTGGCGGCCTGGACCAGGGCCTCGTCGGTGATGGAGACCCGGTGGTGCGCCTCGTACCGGTCGCGCAGGCCCTTGAGGATCTCGATCGTGTGCGGCAGGGACGGCTCCGCGACCTGGATGGGCTGGAAGCGGCGCTCCAGGGCCGCGTCCTTCTCCAGGTGCTTGCGGTACTCGTCCAGGGTGGTCGCACCGATGGTCTGGAGCTCGCCGCGGGCCAGCATCGGCTTGAGGATGCTCGCCGCGTCGATGGCGCCCTCGGCGGCACCCGCACCCACGAGCGTGTGCAGCTCGTCGATGAACAGGATGATGTCGCCGCGGGTGCGGATCTCCTTGAGGACCTTCTTCAGGCGCTCCTCGAAGTCACCGCGGTAGCGCGAGCCGGCGACCAGGGCACCCAGGTCGAGGGTGTAGAGGTGCTTGTCCTTGAGGGTCTCGGGCACCTCGCCCTTGACGATGGCCTGGGCGAGGCCCTCGACGACGGCGGTCTTGCCGACGCCGGGCTCACCGATCAGGACGGGGTTGTTCTTCGTCCGGCGGGACAGCACCTGCATGACCCGCTCGATCTCCTTCTCGCGCCCGATGACCGGGTCGAGCTTGGACTCACGAGCGGCCTGGGTGAGGTTCCGGCCGAACTGGTCGAGGACCAGGGACGTGGAGGGCGTGCCCTCGGCAGGACCGCCGGCGGTGGCGGTCTCCTTGCCCTGGTAGCCGGAGAGCAACTGGATGACCTGCTGCCGCACCCGGTTGAGATCGGCGCCCAGCTTGACCAGGACCTGGGCGGCGACGCCCTCGCCCTCGCGGATCAGGCCGAGCAGGATGTGCTCCGTGCCGATGTAGTTGTGGCCGAGCTGAAGGGCCTCGCGGAGCGACAGCTCCAGGACCTTCTTGGCACGGGGGGTGAAGGGGATGTGGCCGGACGGGGCCTGCTGCCCCTGGCCGATGATCTCCTCCACCTGCTGGCGGACCGCCTCGAGCGAAATCCCGAGGCTCTCCAGGGCCTTAGCGGCGACACCCTCACCCTCGTGGATCAGGCCCAGGAGGATGTGCTCGGTGCCGATGTAGTTGTGGTTGAGCATCCGGGCTTCTTCCTGAGCCAGGACGACAACCCGCCGCGCGCGGTCGGTGAACCTCTCGAACATCGTTAATCGCTCCTCAGAGCGGTCAGGCAGTAAGGGGTCGGTCCCCTCCCTGTCCTTCCGCAGCTTAGTCCCGCAAGCGGGGACCGCTCATTCCAACTGCCGACACCCGTCCGGATCACCCTCACTACGGTAGGGAACGCTTCCTGACTCATACGCCGACACATGCTCCAACCCGATGGTGCGAGACGATGTTCCCGCAGGCCAGGCAGTTACCCTCGCCATGAGTACGCCGTTGGCGAACGTGAGACGCCTGAACACCGCGTGTCGCCCCTCCCCACTAGGGATGTCTTACCCGTATGCACGGACACTCCATGCGGCGCGCACCGGTTCCCTCCGCTACGGGCGAACACCCTTGCGCCGCGACGGGCTCCGACGCGCCCCCGTTTTCGCAACGGTACGCATCCAGAGTGACACCCTGCGTGACCCGGCCGTAACCCGGGTCCGCCCGGGGCGGTTGCTCCGGGCATGGCCCTCTCCCGCGTTCCGCACCCCAGGCCGCCGGCCGAGCAGCGCGACAGCGCACGGTGGGAGGACCCGGTGCGGCGGTGGTACGAGCGTGAGCTCGGCTGGGCGGTGGCGCCCGGGGCGGGGCCCGGGTCGGCCGTCCGGCTGGTGACCGGGGTCCGCTTCGACGTGCTGCGGCTGCCGGCCGAGGCCGGTTTCGCCACGCTGCGCCACCTGGGTCCGCACGCGCCCGTGGCCCTGCACGGCACGACCATGGGGCTCTTCGTGGCCGCGGGCAGCGCCGAGGAGCTGCCGGGGCTGCTCGACTGGCTGGAGTGGGGCGGTGTGCCCCTGGACCTCACCGCGATCGGCCCGGGCGGCCTGATCGACGCCCCGACGCCTCCGGGGCTCGTGGGCTCTCGGGGGGCGGCCGTGTGGCTGCGCCCCCCGGAGCCCGGACGCGAGGTGGAAGCCGGGCTGCCGTCACTGACGTCACTGTCGGCCCGGGCGCCGCGGACGGCGGCGCGGGCACGGGACGGCAGCGGAACCGACCCCCGTTCCGGCTCCGCCGCGGGCTCCGATCTCGGGCGCCTGGTGGACGCGGCGGCGACGCAGTGCCACCGGGTCCGGCTGCGGCGGGCGAGTGATCAGCCGTTGGCCTTCTCGTAGGCCTCACGGATGGACGCGGGGACGCGGCCACGGTCGTTGACCTCGAAGCCGTTCTCCTTCGCCCAGGCGCGGATCTGCGCGGTGTCCTGGCTGCTGCTCGCCGCCGGGGCGCGCCCCTTGCCGCGGCCGCTCGCGCGGCCTCCGGTACGCCGCCCGCTCTTGAGGTACGGCTCCAGGAGTCCGCGCAGCTTGTCCGCGTTGGCGGTGGTGAGATCGATCTCGTAGCTCTTGCCGTCCAGCGCGAACGTCACGGTCTCGTCCGCCTCGCCGCCGTCGAGGTCATCGACAAGAAGGACCTGAACCTTCTGTGCCACCGGATTTCCTTTCATCGATAACTTGAGGGCCGGACGCCGCGGCGTGCGCCGCCGATTCGCCGCCCCCTGTTATATGCAGCACTGCAGTACGTCGGAAAGCAAACCGCTTTTCCTGGGAAAACACAAACCCCTGGGAGAGACCGGTCCCCCGGGATCCCGGGAAACATGCGCGTTTCGGACATAGGGAACCTGGGCATGTGACAGCGCGGAATAGGTCGGTCACGATCACAGATGCAGAAGCATCCGAGTGTTGCCCAAGGTGTTCGGTTTCACTCGTTCGAGGCCCAGGAACTCCGCGACCCCCTCGTCATAGGAACGAAGGAGCTCGGCGTAGACATCTGTGTCGACGGTATCCGCGGGCGTCTCGCCGATCTCCACGAAGCCGTGCCTGGCGAAGAAGTCGACTTCGAAGGTGAGGCAGAAAACGCGCCGGACCCCGAGCCAACGCGCGGTCCGGAGCAACTCGCCGAGCAGCCGGTGCCCCACGCCGGCGCCCTTGACCTCGGGATTCACCGCCAGGGTGCGGACTTCGGCGAGGTCTTCCCACATCACGTGCAGGGCCCCGCAGCCGACCACCGTGCCCGCTTTGCCGCCGTCGGCGCCGCGTTCCGCGACCCAGAACTCCTGGATGTCCTCGTAAAGCGTGACGGTCGCTTTGTCGAGGAGGATGCCCCGGCGGGCGTACGGGTCGAGCAGGCCGCGCACGGCGGGCACATCGGCGGTGCGGGCCCTGCGTACGGAGACCGCATTTACGGGGTGGTCGCGGAGCGGCGCGAGTTCGCCGCGCTCCGCCGGGAGTTCGTCGTGCTCAGCCGGCATGGGCGGACGCTATCGCCCGTCCGCGCGGTCGGGCCCGCCGGGGTTCGGGGGGTTCTCCGGCGGCGCCGGGAGGGTCGCGCCCGCCGGGCTCTCGTGGGATTCAACCATCCGGACCGCGTCGCTGAGGGCTTCCCGCTGCTGCGGCGACATCATGCCGAAGAAGGCGACGAGAGCGGCCGCCGGGTTGTCACTCTGCGACCACGCCTCGTTCATGAGTGCGGCCGCGTAGGCGGCGCGGGTGGAGACCGCCTCATATCGATAGGCGCGGCCTTCCGCTTCGCGGCGGACCCAGCCCTTCTGATGGAGATTGTCCAAAACGGTCATCACAGTGGTGTACGCGATCGACCGTTCCTGCTGAAGGTCTTCCAGGACTTCTCGAACGGTCACCGGGCGGTTCCACTTCCACACCCGCGTCATCACTGCGTCTTCGAGTTCTCCCAAGGGGCGAGGCACACCAGAACAATAGTGGGAGAAGTGACCCAAGTCACTGAAGCCAGGAATCGTTAATAAACGGCTTAAGGTCTTATTTGTGTACAAAAAGGGCGTACGGCTCGTAGAGGTGAGCGAGCCGTACGCCGGGGGGTGTGCGGGGCGGGCGCCGGTGACCTGCGGTGGCCGGGGGTCAGGCGTCGCCGGCCCTGGGCGTCTGCCGGGCCGCCTCGGCGCGGGTGATCGCCGCGTCGACCGCGGCGTCCTCCTTGGCCTTGTTGGCGCCGCCCTGCGTCTTGACGATGGTCACGATGAGGCCGATGAAGAACACGGCCATCACTACGGGGGGCACGAGCGCGGAGACGTATTCCATGCCCCCAGCGTAGCTAGCCCACGGCGAGACGCTGCGACGGGGCGGTCGGCGGCGCCGGGCGTTTGGGCGGGAACACCTCCGCCGGGGTGGGCACCGGGCGTGGCCGCTCCGGCGGGGCAGCGGGGCGCTCCGACGGCGGGTTCGGACGGGGCGCGGGCCCGCTGTCGTCGGCCGCCGCACGGCCCCCGGGCAGGGCCAGGAGGCGCGTACGGGACTGGGGGACGAGGGGGCGGGGGGCTGCGGGGCGGGGCACGGGGCGCGCCGCGCCCGCCGCGAGCGGGGCGCGCACGTCGCGCTCGGCGAGCCTCTCGCAGCGGGCGAGCAGGGCTCCCGCGCGCGGGTTGGCGCGCAGGGCGCGGAGTGCGGCGAGGTCGTCGGGGGCGGGGCGGTAACCGGTGGCGAGGACGTCGTCCAAGAGCTCCAGGTACCCGGTCGCGGTACCGGGCAGAGCGGCCCGGTAGCGCGCGAGGTCGGCCACCAGGAAGGCGCGCAGCCGTGCGCCTTCGCGCACCGCCTCGTCGATGTCGTCGGCGAGGCGCACGCATTCCTGCACGGCCTGGTCGTCGAGGGCGTGAGCGGTACTGGGGTGCAGGGCGAGGGCCAGGGCGCGGCGGAGCACTCGCAGCTCCTGCGCGCCGAAGGCCATGCCGCCCCGGGATCCGTATGGCGTGGGCATAGGGTGACGATACGCGTGGAGGGGACAAAATCGTCTTAACTCACCCGTTTGCCCGGCACGTCATTGCGGCCCTGGGGCCGCCGCTCGCTCGGTACCTTTCTTTTCCCGCCCGCCCACCCGTGGCTCCCCGGCGTCGTCCGCCCGGCC
This sequence comes from Streptomyces longispororuber, assembly GCF_014656095.1. Classification (GTDB taxonomy): domain Bacteria; phylum Actinomycetota; class Actinomycetes; order Streptomycetales; family Streptomycetaceae; genus Streptomyces; species Streptomyces longispororuber. Next base: position 4,537 of record NZ_BNBT01000086.1, on the reverse strand, counting down.
CCGGCGCGGAGCGCTGCGGCTGGGTGCCCATGTGGCCGCCGCTACCGCGGCGGATTCCTCCCCGCCCGCCCACCCGTGGCTCCCCGGCGTTGCCCGGCGGGGTCCGGCGCGGAGCGCTGCGGGTGGGTGCCCACGTGGCCGCCGCTACCGCGGCGGGTTTCTCCCCGCCCGCCCACCCGTGGCTCCCCGGCGTTGCCCGGCGGGGTCCGGCGCGGAGCGCTGCGGGTGGGTGCCCATGTGGCCGCCGCTGCCCCGGCGGGTTTCTCCCACCCGCCCACCCGTGACACCCCGGCCCCGGCCCGGAGCGCTCACCCGCCGTCGTGGTCCGGGCCGCGGCGGGTCGTGGCGAAGGCGACCGCGCCCACGCCCAGGGCCGCTGCTCCGCCCGCGGCCAGCCAGGGCAGTACCCCGGCGCCGGTGTCGGCCATCCGGGCGGGCGGGCGTGGGCTTCCCTCGGGCGACGGGGAGACGGACGACCGCACCGTGGGCGGGTCCGGGGTCGCCGCCTGCGCGGTGGGCGCGCCGAGGACGAGCGCCGCCGTCGCCGCGGCGCCCGCGAGGGCCCGCCCTGCCCTACCCCGCCGTCGTTTTCCGTCCATCAGGCACCCAGCCCCCACACCCGCTCAGAACCCCTCCGAGGAGAGACCCCCGACCGCGCGGCGGGGTTGCCTGGCCGGACGTCACGTACGGGAGATGTTCCGCTCGTAGACCAGGCGGAGGCCGATCAGCGTCAGCCACGGCTCGTGCTCGTCGATGACCGACGCCTCGCCGAGCACCATGGGGGCGAGCCCGCCGGTGGCGATGACCGTGACGTCCTCGGGGTCGCCGCCCGGGCCCGCGAGCTCCCGGGCCATGCGGCGGACGACGCCGTCGACCTGGCCCGCGAAGCCGTAGAGGATGCCCGCCTGCATGGCCTCCACGGTGTTCTTGCCGATGACGCTGCGCGGCCGGGCCAGCTCGATCTTGCGGAGCTGCGCGCCGCGGACGCCGAGGGCCTCCACGGAGATCTCGATGCCGGGGGCGATGACGCCGCCCGCGTACTCCCCGCGCGCGGAGACCGCGTCGAACGTCGTCGCCGTACCGAAGTCCACGACGATCGCGGGCCCGCCGTAGAGCTCGACCGCCGCGACGGCGTTGATGATGCGGTCGGCGCCGACCTCCTTGGGGTTGTCCATGAGGATGGGCACGCCGGTCTTGATGCCGGGCTCCACCAGGACGGCCGGTACGTCGCCGTAGTAGCGGCGGGTGACTTCGCGCAGCTCGTGCAGGACGGACGGGACCGTGGAGCAGATCGCGATGCCGTCGATGCCGTCGCCCAGTTCCTCGCCGAGCAGGGGGTGCATGCCCATCAGGCCGTTGAGGAGCACGGCCAGTTCGTCGGCGGTGCGGCGGGCGTCGGTGGAGATCCGCCAGTGCTCGACGATGTCCTCGCCGTCGAAGAGCCCGAGGACGGTGTGGGTGTTGCCGACGTCGATCGTGAGCAGCATGGCGCGTTACTCCGCCCCGCGCGCGGGGGCCTCGGCGGCATCCCTGAGGTCGAGGCCGATGTCCAGGATCGGCGAGGAGTGCGTGAGGGCGCCCACGGCCAGGTAGTCGACGCCCGTCTCCGCGTACGCCCGGGCGTTCTCCAGGGTGAGGCGGCCGGAGGACTCCAGCAGGGCCCGGCCGTCGACGAGCGCGACGGCCTCCGCGGTCTCCAGGGGCGTGAAGTTGTCCAGGAGGATCAGGTCGGCGCCCGCGTCCACGACCTCGCGGAGCTGGTGCAGGGTGTCGACCTCCACCTCGACGGGCACGTCGGGGAAGGCGTCCCGGACGGCCTTGAAGGCCTGGGCGACGCCGCCCGCGGCGACCACGTGGTTGTCCTTGACCAGGGCCGCGTCGGCGAGCGACATGCGGTGGTTGACGCCGCCGCCCATGCGGACCGCGTACTTCTCCAGGGCGCGCAGCCCCGGTGTCGTCTTGCGGGTGTCGCGGACCTTGGCCTTGGTGCCCTCCAGGGCGTCCGCCCACGCGCGCGTGGCGGTGGCGATGCCGGACAGGCGGCACAGCACGTTCAGCGCGCTGCGCTCGGCGGTGAGCAGGTCGCGGGTGCGGGTGGTGATGCTCAGCAGCACGTCACCGGCCTCGACGCGGGCGCCGTCCTCGACGTGCCGCTCCACCTCGAACTCGTCGGAGCAGACCACGGAGACGATGGCCTCGGCGACGCGCAGGCCCGCCACGGTGCCCGCCTGGCGGGCGGTGAAGTCGGCGGTGGCGACGGCGTCCTCGGGGATGGTGGCGACCGTCGTGACGTCCACGGCGTCCGGGGAGAACTCCAGGTCCTCGGCGATCGCGAGGTGCGCGACGTCCTCGACCTGGACGGGGTCGAGGCCGGCGTCGGCCAGGAGCTGGGCGAGGGACGGGTCGAGACCGCACTCCATGGAGTCCTGCGCGTCGTCGCCGCCGCAGCCGCAGGCGTCGCCGCAGCCGGTGTCGGCGAGGGGGAGGTCGGGGGTGCTCACGTCGGTCACTGCTCCTGGGTGCTGGGGAAGCGGGCGTTGTCGGTGGTGTGGATGGCGAGGCTCCGGTCGGCCTGGAGGCGTACGACGATGTGGCGTCCCCACGCCGCGTCGTCGCGGGCCCCGTGGTCCTCGCGCCAGTGGCAGCCACGAGTCTCCTCGCGCTGCTGGGCCGCCGCCACCAGGACGCGGGCCACGCACAGGAGGTTGGTGGTCTCCCAGGCGTCGACGCCCGGCTCGGCGGTCTTGCCGTCCTCGGCGAGCGCGCCCGCCGCGTCCGCGTGAATGCGCGCGAGCCGCTCGGCGGCCTCGGCGAGCGAGGCGGCGGAACGGAGCACTCCGGCGCCCTCGGTCATGGTCCGCTGGATGGCGAACCTGGCCTCCGGGGGCAGCAGCGGGTGGGCGGGCTGCTCCGGGGCGGCCACGGGTGCGGGCACGCGCGCGTGGAGGGCGTTCTCGGCGTGTCGGGCGGCGATGTCCGCGGCGATGCGCTCGGCGTAGACCAGGCCCTCCAGGAGGGAGTTGGAGGCGAGCCGGTTGGCGCCGTGCACGCCCGTGCAGGCGACCTCCCCGCACGCGTACAGGCCGGCCACGGTGGTGCGGCCGTACTGGTCGGTGCGGACGCCTCCGGAGGCGTAGTGCGCGGCCGGGGCGACGGGGATGGGCTCGGTCACCGGGTCGATGCCGTGGGCGCGGCAGGCGGCGAGGATGGTCGGGAAGCGGGTGGCCCACATGGCGGCGCCGAAGTGGCGGGCGTCCAGGTACATGTGCTCGGCGCCCTGCTCCTGCATGCGGCGCATGATGCCCTTGGCGACGATGTCGCGCGGGGCGAGCTCGGCGAGCTCGTGGGCGCCCACCATGAAGCGCACGCCGTCCGCGTCCACGAGGTGGGCGCCCTCGCCGCGCACCGCCTCGGAGACCAGCGGCTGCTGGCCCTCGGCGTCGGCGCCCAGGAACAGCACCGTGGGGTGGAACTGGACGAACTCCAGGTCGGAGACCTCCGCGCCGGCGCGCAGGGCGAGGGCCACGCCGTCGCCCGTGGACACGGACGGGTTCGTCGTCGCCGAGAACACCTGTCCCATGCCGCCGGTGGCGAGCACCACGGCGGGCGCGTGCACGGCGCCCACGCCGTCGTGCTGGCCCTCGCCCATGACGTGCAGGGTGACGCCCGCGGCGTGCCCCTGGTCGTCCGTCAGCAGGTCGAGGACCAGGGCGTTCTCGACGGTCGGTATGCCGCGCGCGCGGACCGCGTCGACGAGGGCGCGGGAGATCTCCGCGCCGGTCGCGTCGCCGCCCGCGTGCGCGATGCGGCGGCGGTGGTGGCCGCCCTCGCGGGTCAGCTCCAGGCCGCCGTCGTCCGTGGCGTCGAACTGGGCGCCGGTCGCGATGAGCCGGCGCACGGCGTCGGGGCCCTCGGTGACGAGGGTGCGCACCGCCTCGTCGTCGCACAGGCCCGCGCCCGCCACGAGGGTGTCCTGGAGGTGCTGCTCGGGGGTGTCGCCCTCGCCCAGCGCGGCGGCGATGCCGCCCTGGGCCCAGCGGGTGGAGCCGTCGTCGAGGCGGGCCTTGGTGACGACCACGGTCTCCAGGCCCGCCGCGGCGCAGCGCAGCGCGGCGGTCAGGCCGGCCACCCCGGAGCCGACGACCACGACGTCGGCGTCGAGCGACCAGCCGGGGGCCGGGGCGTGCAGCCGTATGCCAGTGGCGCTCATACGAGAGCTCCGATCTCCGATCGCGGTGCTGCGGTGGCCCGGGGTCCGGACCGCCCGGGGGCGGGCGTTCATGCCGGGGCTCCGAAGGTCAGCGGGATGTTGTCGATGAGGCGGGTGGTGCCGACCTTCGCGGCGACGGCGAGCACCGCCTCCCCCTGGTGGCCGCGGGTGACCTGCTGGAAGTCGGACGGGTCGACGAGCGCCACGTAGTCGAGGACGAGGGGCGGCCGCAGCCGCGCCGCCTCGTCGAGGACCTGCCGCGCGGCCGCGAGGACGGCCTCGGGGCCGGCGGGCGCGGCCTGGGCGACGGCGTGCGCGTCGGCGGCC
>NZ_BNBT01000085.1 GCF_014656095.1 Streptomyces longispororuber | reverse complement strand
CAAGGAACGGACGCTTCCTTTGTACTCACCCTCTCGGGCTTTCCTCCGGGCGCTTCCCTTCGGTATTTCGTGTTTCCAACCCTACCAGATCCGTTTTCCGTTCCGTTCCCGGTCGGAATTCATTTCCGGTGGCCGTTGGAGGGCCTTGCCTTTCGGCGTGTCCACTACGTTAGCGGATTCTCCCGGCGACTCATAATCGAGTCCGCGGCTTCGGATTTCGACATGCGGACATGCGAAATACGGCCCCGCTGAGGGGAAGTCGTAGGTAGTGGTTGGCCGCTTCCGGCTGCAGGCTGAACGCCGTACCCGGGTCAAGCGGCTCGGGCTACGTTACGGAACCGCCAACGCCGCGTCAAGTTCGGCGGCGGCGGGGGGTGTGGGCCCGATAAGGGCTGACGGTGGGGTCGTTGGCCTCCCAGAAGCGCCAGGGGTGGACGCTGCCCTCGCCCCCGACCCCCGTGCGCGGGCCGGTCTTGACCAGGTCGGGGTCGGTGGGGGTGCCGGCGAGGACGGTCAGCGGGGCCTCGGGGCCCGCGCAGAGGTCGGCGCCGTTGAGGGCGCGGTCCACGTCCAGGGCCGTGGCCAGGCGGGCGGGGCCTTTGGCCAGTTCCTTGTCGTTGCGGGCCGAGAGTCGACGGGTGCGGGCGAGGTCGGCGCCCTCGAGGACCTCACCGGCGCGCACCAGCACCCCGCTCGCGATGCCCTCCGGGCCGCACACGAAGTTGAGGCAGTGCCACATGCCGTAGGTGAAGTAGACGTACGCGTGGCCCGGCGGGCCGAACATCACGTCGTTGCGGGCCGTGCGGCCGCGATAGGCGTGGGAGCCGGGGTCGGCCTCCCCCGCGTACGCCTCGACCTCGGTCAGGCGCAGCGCGATCGGGCCGTCCGGTGAGTTGCGTACGAGGACGCGGCCGAGCAGGTCCGGAGCGACCTCCAGGACGGGCCGGTCGAAGAACTCCCGGGGCAGGGGCGTACGGTCAGGTGCCGCGATCATGCCGTACGAGCGTAGTACACCCGCGGTCGTATACCGGAAGCGTGCCGGTCCGGTGCCTACGGCCGGGCGGGGTCCGGCCGAGGACTTCTCGCCGGGCGGGCGGGCACGCGAGGGTGGGGGCGCGGAACCGGACACGCGCTGGTCGCGTTGGTAGGGATCGAAGTCGACGGTCCGTTGATCGAGTCGAACCACAGGCAGGGGCCTGGGGAGGAGAGTCATGGGGTTCAAGAAGCTGCTGGCGAGCCTGGGTGCCGGCGGTGCCTCCGTCGAGACGGTGCTGACCGAGGCCAACGTCGTGCCCGGCGGTGTCGTCCAGGGCGAGGTGCGCATCCAGGGCGGCTCGGTCGACCAGCGGATCGAGGGGCTCTCGGTGGGGCTCCAGGCCCGGGTCGAGGTCGAGGGGAACGACCAGGAGGTCAAGCAGGACGTCGAGTTCACCAAGCTGCGCCTGGGCGGTGCCTTCGAGCTGAAGGCGGAAGCGGTGCACGCGGTGCCGTTCGGCCTCGACATCCCCTGGGAGACGCCGGTCACCCACTTCGCGGGGCGCGAGCTGCACGGGATGAACCTCGGGGTGACGACGGAGCTGGCGATCGCCCGGGCCGTGGACTCCGGTGACCTCGACCCCATCCACGTGCACCCGCTGCCCGCGCAGCAGGCGATCCTGGACGCGTTCGGGCAGCTCGGCTTCCGGTTCAAGAGCGCCGACCTGGAGAAGGGGCACATCCGCGGCACGCGGCAGAAGCTGCCCTTCTACCAGGAGATCGAGTTCTTCCCGCCGGAGCAGTACCGCGGGCTCAACCAGGTGGAGCTGAGCTTCGTCGCCGACGAGCGCGAGATGGACGTCGTCCTGGAGATGGACAAGAAGCCCGGCCTGTTCAGCGAGGGCAGCGACTCGTACAAGGCGTTCAAGGTCGGTCTGAACGACTTCCAGGGCACGGACTGGGCCGCGTACCTGAACACGTGGCTGTCCGAGGTCGGCAGCCGTCGCAACTGGTTCTAGGTCGTCCTAGGCTCGTCGGACGGGGTGATCGGCAAGGATCGCCCCGCCTCGGGCAACCGTTGTCCGAAACGCATGTCCGAACCGGTTGCCCGAACCGCTTGTCCGAACCACTGGTCCGAACCGATCTGGAGGTGCCTACGTGACCGAGGTCAACAGGCCGCCGCTGCCGCACGACTTCCTTCCGCCCGTACCGTCGTTCACGGTCGTGAGCACGGACTTCGAGCCGGGCGCGACGCTGCCGGACGCTCAGGTGTACGCCGAGGGGAACACCTCGCCGCACCTGCGGTGGGAGGGGTTCCCGCCGGAGACGAAGAGCTTCGCCGTGACGTGCTTCGACCCGGACGCCCCGACGGGCAGCGGGTTCTGGCACTGGGTCGTGTTCGACATCCCGGCCTCGGTGACCGAGCTGCCGGCCGGTGCGGGCAGCGGCACGTTCGCGGGGCTTCCCGAGGGCGCGGTCCAGGTGCGCAACGACTACGGGACGAAGGACTTCGGGGGTGCCGCCCCGCCGGCCGGTGACCCGGCGCACCGCTACGTGTTCACCGTGTACGCCGTCGACCAGGAGAAGCTGGGCCCGGACGCGGACGCCTCGCCCGCCTTCGTCGGGTTCAACCTGCGGTTCCACACGCTCGCGCGGGCGCACGTCGTCGCCGAGTACGCGGCGCCCGCCGGGGACTGATCAGCCGCCGGTGCCCGCCGGCCGTTCACGGAACGTTTGCCCGCCTCTGGTCTTGGAAGTGATCAGGGGCGGGCATCTTTTATTGCGTTGTCCATCCCGGCGTGCCCGGCCAGAGTTGATCCAAGTCCGCCAGCGGGTGGGCCGGTGCACACGGGAGGTGGGCGGGATGCGGGACACGCTGGTCCTGAACGCGAGCTTCGAGCCGTTGTCGACGGTGACGCTGAACCGGGCCGTCGTGCTGGTGCTCCAGGACAAGGCCGTCGTCGAGCACGCCCACCCCGGGCTGCGGGTGCGCGCCGCCGACGTGGACCTTCCGGTGCCGCAGGTGATCCGGCTCTGCCGGTACGTCCGGGTGCCGTTCCGAAGACGCGCTCCCTGGTCGCGGCGGGGTGTGCTGGTGCGTGACCGGCACCGGTGCGCGTACTGCGGCAGGCGGGCGACGACCGTGGACCACGTGGTGCCGCGGTCGCAGGGCGGCGGGGACACCTGGCTCAACACGGTCGCGTCGTGCGCGCTCGACAACCACCGCAAGGCCGACCGGACGCCGGAGCAGGCGGGGATGCCGCTGCTGCGGCAGCCGTTCGAGCCGACGCCCGCGGACGCGATGCTGCTCGCGCTCGGCCGGGAGGGCCTGGCGGCGCTGCCCGACTGGCTGGCGCAGCCCGCCGCGTAGGCGCGTGGCACCGCGCCGGTGCGCGGACGACTCCGGGGGGCGCCCTCTTCGTGGAGGGCGCCCCCCTGCGTCGTACCGTACGCGCGTCGGTCCGTACGCCCGTCGGTGCGTGACGGGCCGCGTCCGTGCGGGTTGGTGCCCGGCGGCGCGCGGGAGTCCGCGTCAGTCGATGGGCGGCTGTTCGCGGCGCTCGACGCCGCTGGGGGTCTTGGGGGCGGCGGGGCCGCCGCCGACCGGGCCGAAGTTGCCGAGCGCGCCGCCGAGGCCCTTGAGGGCGTCGCCGATCTCGCTGGGCACGATCCAGAGCTTGTTGGCGTCGCCCTCGGCGATCTTCGGGAGCATCTGGAGGTACTGGTACGACAGGAGCTTCTGGTCGGGGTCGCCCGCGTGGATGGACTCGAAGACCGTGCGGATCGCCTGGGCCTCGCCCTCGGCGCGCAGGGCGGCGGCCCTGGCCTCACCCTCGGCGCGCAGGATCGCGGACTGCTTCTCACCCTCGGCGCGCAGGATCTCGGACTGGCGGACACCCTCGGCCTGGAGGATCGCGGCGCGCTTGTCGCGGTCGGCGCGCATCTGCTTCTCCATCGAGTCCTGGATGGAGGTGGGCGGCTCGATGGCCTTGAGCTCGACGCGGTTGACGCGGATGCCCCACTTGCCGGTGGCCTCGTCGAGGACGCCGCGCAGGGCCGCGTTGATCTCCTCGCGGGAGGTCAGGGTCCGCTCCAGGTCCATGCCGCCGATGATGTTGCGCAGCGTGGTGACGGTGAGCTGCTCGATCGCCTGGATGTAGCTGGCGACCTCGTAGGTGGCGGCCCGGGCGTCGGTGACCTGGTAGTAGATGACGGTGTCGATGTTCACGACCAGGTTGTCCTGAGTGATCACCGGCTGGGGCGGGAACGGCACGACCTGCTCGCGCAGGTCGATGCGGTTGCGGATGGAGTCGATGAACGGGACGACGATGTTCAGGCCGGCGTTGAGCGTGCGCGTGTAGCGGCCGAAGCGCTCCACGATGGCGGCGCTGGCCTGCGGGATGACCTGGATCGTCTTGATCAGGGCGATGAAGACCAGCACCACCAGAATGATCAGGACGATGATGATTGGTTCCATCGCGGTTCCCCACTACCCTTCGTGCTTCGGCGGTTCCGGAAGATCTTGACGTATCCGCTGCGAGTCTGTCAGAACGCCGCCTGCCCCGTGGGGCGTTCGGATCACCCCGGGGCGGCGCGGCGCCCGGCCGGGGCGCCCGGCGACCGGGCGCCGCGTGGCGGCCGGTGTCGTGCCTGCCGTGCCGTGCTGTGCCGTACCTGCCGCGCCCTGCCGTGCCGTCACATGACGACGGCGGTCGCTCCGTCGATCTCGACGACGTCCACCTGCTGGCCGGCCTCGAAGCTCTGCCCGGAGTCGAGCGGGCGCGCCGACCACACCTCCCCGGCGAGCTTGATGCGCCCGCCGGAGGCGTCGACGCGCTCCAGGACGACCGCCGACCTGCCCTTCAACGCGTCCACGCCGCTGGCCAGTTGGGGGCGCTGGGAGCGGTGCCGCGCCGCGATGGGGCGGACGACGGCGATCAGGGCGACGGAGACGGCGGCGAAGACGATCGTCTGCGCCGCCACCCCGCCGCCGAGGGCCGCGACCACGGCGGCCGCGACGGCGCCGACGGCGAGCATGCCGAACTCCGGCATCGCGGTCATTACCAGCGGGATTCCCAGGCCGACCGCGCCGACCAGCCACCACACCCATGCGTCGATGTCCACATGGTCATGGTAGGGCCGCGACTCCGGTCACGGACAGGGCGTCAGGTCAGCCGAGCGGCAGGCCCTGGGCGGTCCAGCGGTCGCCGCGCTGCTCGACGACCAGCGGCAGGCCGAAGCAGAGGGAGAGGTTGCGCGAGGTCAGCTCCAGCTCCAGCGGGCCGGCGGCGAGGACCTTGCCCTGACGGATCATCAGTACGTGGGTGAAGCCGGGGGCGATCTCCTCGACGTGGTGCGTGACCATGAGCATCGAGGGGGCGATGGGGTCGCGCGCGAGGCGGCCGAGGCGGCGCACGAGGTCCTCGCGGCCGCCGAGGTCGAGCCCGGCGGCGGGCTCGTCGAGGAGCAGCAGCTCGGGGTCGGTCATCAGGGCGCGGGCGATGAGGGTGCGCTTGCGCTCGCCCTCGGACAGCGTGCCGAACTTGCGGTCCAGGTAGTCGCTCATGCCGAGGCGGTCGAGGAAGGCGCGGGCGCGCTGCTCGTCGATGTCCTCGTAGTCCTCGCGCCAGCCCGCCGTCATGCCGTACGCGGCCGTGAGGACGGTCTGCAGGACGGTCTGGGCCTTGGGGAGCTTGTCGGCCATGGCCATGCCCGCCATGCCGATGCGGGGGCGCAGCTCGAACACGTCGACCTTGCCGAGGCGTTCGCCGAGGATGGTGGCGGTGCCCTTGCTGGGGAAGAGGTAGCTGGACGCGACGTTGAGGAGGGTGGTCTTGCCGGCGCCGTTCGGGCCGAGGATGACCCAGCGCTCCCCCTCCTTGACCGACCAGGAGACCTGGTCCACCAGAGCCCGGCCCCCGCGGACCACGGATACGTCCTCAAGCTCCAGTACTTCGCTCATGAGCGCGGTCTCTCCCATTGCAGTCTCGGCTGTCGCGTGCGTCCTTGGTCAGGGTGGACGCGCCCCCGGATAAAACCTACGCCACCGGCCGGGCGTTCCCGTGCCGAGGCCGGTCCTTAGGCTGGGTCCATGCTCTCGGAACCACGCTCAGGACGCTTGGCCGCCTGGGGAAACGCCCTTTTGGCCGGACTTGTCTCGCCCGACGACGCGGTGCACGCCATCGTCGGGGAGGACGCGGTGCACCGGGTCGAGGGGCTGCCCGGGGAGGCGGGGCCCGTCGGTCTGTCGCTCGCGCTCGGGCGGTTGCGGGCCCTCGGGGTGAGGGGGCTGCGGGTGGCGCTGCCCGTGCCGGGGCACCCGCTGGGGCTGAGCGGGCCGCCCGCCTTCAATGAGCGCGCGCTGGAGGCCGAGGAGGCCGTGGTCGCCTCCGGGGCGGCGTACGGGCTCGTGCCGGAGGTGTACGAGGCGGGCCCCGACGGCCCGGCGGACGCCGCGGACGTCCATGTGGAGGTGGTGTGGCACTGCCTTCCCGTACGGGAGGCGCCGCCCGCGGACGTGCCGTCGCTGGGCGAGGCGGAGCGGGAGCTCGCGGAGGCGATGCGGGAGGCCACGCGGGTCCTGTCGCGGCTCGACGTGGCGGCCTCGGGGCCGGTCGCGGAGGCGGCGCTCGACGCCTACCGGGCGCGGGCCGAGCGGGGGCGCGAGCTGCTCGCGCCGGGGTACCCGGCGCGCGCGGTGCGGGTCCTGGAGCTGGCGCAGCGCGTGGGGCTGCTGGTGTCGATGGCGTACGACCACGGGCACGGCGGGGCGGTGAGCGCCGGGGAGATGGCGGCGCGGGCCCAGGCGCTGCGGCCGGTGGAGCGGACGGCTCGGCGGGCGCAGGTGGCCGCGTACAACTCGTACGTCGAGGTGCTTGAGGGAGGGCGGGGGTAGGGGGCGCGGCTGCTGCTGGGTGCGCCGGTGGGCGGGGGGCGCCGTTGTGGCCTGGCCTTGCGCTCCGAGGGCTGCCGTCGGGCCTGGCTGCACGCTCCGGGGGCCGCCGTCGGGCTCGGCTTTACGCTCCGGGGGCCGACCTGCTGCTCGTCCGTGCGTGGAGGCGGGGGCCGGGACGTGCGGGACCCCGCGGACCGGTGGGGTCGCGGGGTCCTGTGCCCGTGGTGTCACGGGTCAGTGGTTCACCGTCCGCTCGGCGACGGCCGGGTTGTGGGCGCCGACCACGTTCGCGCTGAGGCCCGTGACGTTCACCGGGACGTCGGCGGGGACCTGGAGGATGTTGCCGGAGGCGATGCCCGGGGAGTTCGTGGCCCTGCCGTCGGCGTCGGCGGCCAAGGCCGCTGTGGCGGAGGCGCCGACGGCGAGGCCTGCGACGGCTACGGCCAGGGCGGCCTTCTTGGCGATGCTCATGGGGTGTGTTCCTTCTGCTGGCGCTGGTGGGGCGAGGCGCCCCGGGCCGCGGGGCCCGGGGCGGTGCGGAGCGGGACGTCGCGCGGCTGACGGGGGGCGAGCCGCGCGACGGCCGTCAGACGTTCTCGCAGACGTTCCCGAAGGTGGGGTTCAGGGCGCCGACAACGGTGATGGTGTTGCCGCAGAAGTTCACGGGCACGTGGACGGGGGCCTGGGTCACGTTGCCGGAGAGGATGCCCGGCGAGTTCTTGGCGAGGCCGTCGGCGTGCGCGCCGCCGTGGGCGGAGGCGACACCGGCGCCGGCGGCGAGCAGTCCGCCGGCCACCATCGTGACGGCCGCGACCTTCTTCATGTTCTTCACTGCTGAAACCCTCCTAGCGGAAGCCGCGGCGCCTCGCCGCAGCACGCACTGGAGAACGGCCGGTGTGATCGGGGGATGCGCCATTTGGGGGACATCCACACGACGGTATGAATCTCAGCCCGGAAGGCGACGGCCCGTACTGACCGCCCCGGCGTGCGCGCCGGGGCGGTCGGGTCAGCCCGTCACGCCGTGGCGTACGGCCCAGAGCGCCGCCTGGGTGCGGTCGGCCAGGTCGAGCTTCATGAGGATGTTCGACACGTGGGTCTTGACGGTCTTCTCGGAGAGGACGAGGGCGCGGGCGATCTCGCGGTTGGAGCGGCCGTCCGCTATCAGGCCGAGCACCTCGCGCTCCCGCTCGGTGAGCGAGCTGCCCCTGCCGTGCGTGCCGTTGGCCTCCTCCTGGGACAGGAGGGCGCCCGCCACCTCCGGCTGGAGCAGGACGTGCCCGGCGTGCACGGAACGGATGGCGCCGGCGAGGGCGTCGGGGTCGACGTCCTTATAGACGTACCCCGCGGCGCCCGCGCGCAGGGCGGGCACGACCGTGCGCTGCTCGGTGAAGCTGGTGACGATGAGCACGCGCGCGGGGTTGGCCAGCTCCCGCAGCTTCCGCAGCGCCTCGACGCCGTCCATGCCGGGCATCTTGACGTCCATCAGGACGACGTCCGGCTTCAGCTCCTCGGCGTACGCCACGCCCTCGGCGCCGTCCGACGCCTCGCCGACGACCTCGATGTCGTCCTGGACCTCCAGGAACGTGCGCAGGCCGCGGCGCACCACCTGGTGGTCGTCGACCAGGAGTACCCGGATCCGCCCTGGGACCGGGGCCGCAGCTTCGTTCTCAGCCACCGGGAACCTCCATCTCGATCGTCGTGCCCTTGCCGGGCTGTGATGTCACGGTCAGCCGTCCGCCGACCCCGCCGGCCCGGTCCCGCATGGAGACCAGGCCCAAGTGCCTTCCGGCGCGGCGCGTCGCGCGCGGGTCGAATCCCCGGCCGTCGTCCGTGACCCGCAGCACCGCTCCAGGGCCGCTCCGCTCCAGGGTGACCGCGACGTGGTCGGCCGCGGCGTGCCGCAGGGCGTTGTGCAGGGCCTCCTGGGCGACGCGCAGCATGGCCTCCTCCTGGGCGGCGGGCAGGGCGCGCACGCCGGCGCTCTCGAAGGTGACCCGCGCGGAGTGGGCCCGGTCCAGGACCTGGATGTGTGTACGCAGGGTCGCGACGAGGCCGTCCTCGTCCAGGGCGGCGGGGCGCAGCTCCACCACCGCCGCGCGGAGCTCGTCGGCCGCCTCGGCGGCGAGGGCGGCGACCTGCTGGAGCTCGCCCTTGGCGCGGGCCGGGTCGCGGTCGACCAGGGCGGTGGCGGCCTGGGCGGTCAGGCGCAGCGAGAACAGCTTCTGGCTGACGGCGTCGTGCAGCTCGTGGGCGAGGCGGGAGCGCTCCTCGGCGATGGTCAGCTCGCGGCTGCGCTCGTACAGGCGGGCGTTGGTCAGGGCGATGGCCGCGTGCTGGGCGAGGATCGACAGCAGTTCCTCGTCGTCCTCGTCGAAGCCGCAGCCGCCTTCGGGCTTGGCGCAGTTCTTGTTCGCCAGGAACAGGGCGCCGAGCGTCTCGTCGCCGTACCGGATGGGCAGGCCGAGGAAGTCGGACATGTCCGGGTGGGCGGCCGGCCAGCCCTCGAAGCGGGGGTCCTCGCGGACGTCGGCGAGCCGCTCGGGCTCGGCCTTCTGGAGCATGGCGGCGAGGATGCCGTGCTGGCGCGGCAGCGGGCCGATGGCCTTCCACTGCTCGTCGCTGACGCCGTCGACGACGAACTGGGCGAAGCCGCCGTGGTCGTCGGGGACCCCCAGGGCCGCGTACTCCGCGTCGAGCAGCTCGCGGGCGGAGGCGACGATCGTCTTGAGGACGTCGCGCACCTCGAGCTGGCTGCTCATGGCGAGCAGCGCCGAGCTCACCGCGTACAGCCCGGACCGGGGACCTTGACTCATGACGCCACCGTACCGGCGGGGTGTGACAGCGCGTATCCGACCTGTGGCCGCCGGGAGCTAGGGCGCAGGGCCTAGGTCGAAGGGCCTCGCATCACGGGCCCCGGGGGCCGCCCGGCGCCGTAGGACGAAGGGACCTGCCGTGCTGCGCCCGGCGTCCGAGGCGCCGGGGCGGGAGGCGTTCCTAGCGTGGAGCCACCGGGCGCCGGGGGCGGCCGGGCGCCCCGGTGGGACGGACGGGCGCACCGACGGTCCGGCGGGCCACCGGCGGAATGCGCCAGGGGGCTCGGTCGGTGGAACAGGGAGATGGCACCGAACAACGCGAGCGCGCTCGGCGCGGAGCCGCTGGTGCGCCTGGACGCGCAGGCGCTGGACGGCTTGCGGCAGGCCCTCGAGACGAACGTGGTGGCCCCGCTCGGGCTGGTGCAGGAGGCGCTGCCGCTGCTGCGGGCCTCGCGCGCGGGCGGCGCGGTGGTCAACGTGAGCTCCGACGCGGCGGCGGAGGCGTACGCGACGTGGGGCGGGTACGGGGCGTCGAAGGCCGCGCTGGACCAGCTCACGGCGGTGCTCGCCGAGGAGGAGCCGGGGCTGCGGGTGTGGGCCGTGGACCCCGGGGACATGCGGACGGACCTGTACCAGGCGGCGGTGCCCACCGACGACGACACGGGGCGGCCGCTGCCGGAGACGGTCGTGCCGGCGTTCCTGCGGCTGCTCGACGAGCGGCCGGCGAGCGGGCGCCACGCGGCCGCGTCGCTGCTGGTGGCGTCATGACCGTGGCGGTGCGGGTGCCGGAGGGCCTGCACGCGGCGCTGCCCGTGGAGCAGCGGCGGCGCGGGCTGCGCCGGGACTCCGTACGGCTGCTGGTCTCGTACGGCACCGAGGTCGCGCACCACGCGTTCACGGAGCTGTCGGAGCTGCTGCGCGCCGGTGACCTGCTGGTGGTGAACACCTCGCCCACGCTGCCCGCGGCGGTGGACGGACGGCTGGGGCACGCGCGCGTGGTGGTGCACTTCTCGACGCTCGGGCCGGACGGGCGGTGGGCCGTGGAGCTGCGGGAGCCGGACGGGAAGGGGACCACGCGCGCGTGCGGGCGGACCGCCGGGGGCGGTGGTCGAGCTGCCGGGGGATGTGCGCCTGGTGTGCGAGGAGCCGCTGGGCGCGGACGGCGCCCGGCTGTGGTGGGCGCGGGTGCCGGTGGACGCGCCGACCTTCCTGCGCCGCCACGGGCGCCCGATCCGGTACTCCTACACAGAGCGGGACCAGCCGCTGCCCGTGTACCAGACGGTGTTCGCGCTGCCGTCCGCCGACGGCGGGGGCAGCGCGGAGATGCCGAGCGCGGCGCGTCCGTTCACCGCGCGCCTGGTGACGCGGCTCGTGAGCCGGGGCGTGCAGTTCGCGCCGGTGCGCCTCGACACGGGGGTGGCCTCGCCGGAGGCGCACGAGCCGCCGTACCCGGAGCGCTTCGCGGTGCCGGAGGCGTCGGCCCGGCTGATCAACGCCGCCCGGGCGGGCGGGGGCCGGGTGGTCGCCGTGGGGACGACGGCCGTACGGGCCGTGGAGTCGGCGGCCGGGCCGGACGGGCTGGTGCGGGCGGCGGCCGGGCGCACGGGGCTCGTGGTGACGCCGGAGCGGGGGGTGCGGGTGGTGGACGGCCTGCTCACCGGGTTGCACGAGCCGGGGGCCTCGCACCTGCTGATGCCGGCGGCGGTCGCGGGGCGGGCGGCGGTGGAGCGGGGTTATGCCGAGGCGGTACGCCGTCTCTACCTGTGGCACGAGTTCGGCGACGCCCATCTCCTCCTGCCGGAGGAGTTTGCTCACGGTGAGCATTGCTCCAGCAACTGCCGGTGAGACTGTTACACGACCGATGTGAGCCCGCGCATAGGGCGCACATCACGTACGAAGCTCGTTAGTGGGCGGCAGTGAGCAGTAAAGGGAGGCTAAAGCGGGGTGTCGGGGGCGGGGCCGCACCCCCTGATCCACTATCGCGGATCGTACGTCACACCGTTGCCCCAGATTTTTGCGCCAGCTAAGAATTGCTCCCGTCGCTCGACGCCGCGGTCCTCGCACCGCGGCGTTTTGCCGGAAGCATCCAGTCCCCCGCCGGCGCCAGAGCGGCCTCCCGACACGAAGAGGTCCACTCCGCATGTCCAAGTCCGTCCCCTCTGGTCATAGTCGCTCCTCCCTGACCAGGGCCCAGAAGTTCTCGGTCGCCGGTGTCGCCACGCTCGGCGCCGCCGCCCTCGCCTTCTCCGTCGTGCCGGGCAGCTCCGAGGCCGACGTCCGCACCGAGGCGCTCGGCACGCACGCCGCCTCCTGGTCCATGCCGGCGCAGGCGCAGCAGGCGGTCCACGAGAACGTCAGCAAGCAGCAGGCCGCCGCCGACAAGCGGGCCCAGGACGCCGCCGCGCGCAAGAAGGCCGAGGACGAGGCCGCCGCGAAGAAGAAGGCCGAGGACGAGCGCCGCGCCAAGACGGTCGCGAGCCGCGCGGCCGTGCGCAAGCCGGTCTACGCCAACAACCTGGACGGCTGGATCCGCCAGGCCCTCGACATCATGAAGGCCAAGGGCATCCCCGGCTCGTACGAGGGCCTGCACCGCAACATCATGCGGGAGTCCACGGGCAATCCGAACGCCGTCAACGGCTGGGACATCAACGCCCAGCGCGGCACCCCGTCGATCGGCCTGCTCCAGGTCATCCAGCCGACGTTCACCGCGTACCACGTCGCGGGCACCTCGACGAACATCTACGACCCGGTCGCCAACATCACGGCCGCCGCCAACTACGCGGCGCACCGGTACGGCTCGATCGACAACGTCAACGGCGCCTACTGAGTCCGCACCTCCTGGACCGGACCTCTTCAGAGGCCGCGCTCGCAGACGCCGAAGGGCGGCACCCCGCACGGGGTGCCGCCCTTCTTCGCGTACGGACCGCGCGTACGGACCGCGCGTACGGACCGCACGTACGGGCGCCTCGCCCGTGTCGCGCTCGTGCCGCGGGGGTCTACTTGCGCATGACCTCCGGCTCGTGGCGGCGCAGGAAGCGGGCCACGAGGAAGCCGCAGAACGCGCCGAGGGCGAGCAGGGCGGCCATGTCGATGACGTAGGCGCCGGCCTCGTGGTCCCAGATCGGGTCGGTGCTGCCGGGGTCGTCCGGGTTGGGGCTGATCTTGTTGAAGTCCAGCGTGGTGCCGGCGGCGGCCACCGCCCAGCGCGACGGCATCAGGTACGAGAACTCGTTGACGCCGACCGTGCCGTGCAGGATGAACAGGCAGCCGGTGAACACGACCTGGATGATCGCGAACATCACCAGCAGCGGCATGGTCTTCTCGGCGGTCTTCACCAGGGCCGAGATGATCAGGCCGAACATCATCGAGGTGAAGCCGAGCGCCATGATCGGCAGGGAGAGTTCGAGCAGCACCTGGCCGCCCAGGACCAGGCCCTCGTCCGGGAGCTCGCGGGAGGAGAAGCCGATCGCGCCGACGAGCGCGCCCTGGAGCGCGGTGATGAAGCCGAGCACGATGACCTTGGACATCAGGTACGCGGAGCGCGACAGGCCGGTCGCGCGCTCCCGCTCGTAGATCACCCGCTCCTTGATCAGCTCGCGGACGGAGTTCGCGGCGCCCGCGAAGCAGGCGCCGACCGCGAGGATCAGCAGCACCGTGGTGGCCGTGCCGTTCGGGATGATCTTGCCGGTCTGCGGGTTCACGTTCGGCAGCAGACCCTTGTCCGGGTCGATGAGCAGGCTCACCGCGCCGAGCACCGCGGGCAGGATCAGCATCAGCGCCATGAAGCCCTTGTCGGACGCGATGACCGACACGTAGCGGCGGATCAGGGTGATGAGCTGCGAGCCCCAGCCCTGCGGCTTGGGCGGCTTGATCGCCTGGGCCGGCGGCATGTGGACGGGCTGCGCGGCGACGGCGTCGATGTCCGCGGCGTACATCTGGTAGTGCTGCGAGCCCTTCCAGCGGCCCGCCCAGTCGTAGTCGCGGTAGTTCTCGAAGGCGGAGAAGACGTCGGCCCAGGTGTCGTACCCGAAGAAGTTCAGGGCCTCCTCGGGCGGGCCGAAGTACGCCACCGAGCCGCCCGGCGCCATCACGAGCAGCTTGTCGCACAAGGCCAGCTCGGCCACCGAGTGCGTGACGACGAGGACCGTGCGGCCGTCGTCGGCGAGGCCGCGCAGAAGCTGCATGACGTCGCGGTCCATGCCCGGGTCGAGGCCCGACGTGGGCTCGTCCAGGAAGATCAGCGAGGGCTTGGTGAGCAGCTCCAGGGCCACCGACACGCGCTTGCGCTGGCCGCCGGAGAGGGAGGTGACCTTCTTGTCCTTGTGGATGTCGAGCTTCAGCTCGCGCAGCACCTCGTCTATGCGCTGGGCGCGCTCCTGCTCGCTGGTGTCGGCGGGGAAGCGCAGCTTGGCCGCGTACTTCAGCGCCTTCTTGACGGTCAGCTCCTTGTGCAGGATGTCGTCCTGCGGGACCAGGCCGATGCGCTGGCGCAGCTCGGCGAACTGCTTGTACAGGTTCCGGTTGTCGTACAGGACGTCGCCCTGGTTGGCGGGCCGGTAGCCGGTGAGCGCCTTGAGCAGGGTGGACTTGCCGGATCCCGACGGGCCGATGACCGCGATCAGGGACTTCTCCGGGACGCCGAAGGAGACGTCCTTGAGGATCTGCTTGCCGCCGTCGACCGTGACGGTCAGGTGGCGCGCGGAGAAGGAGACGTCACCGGTGTCGACGAACTCCTCCAGGCGGTCGCCCACCAGGCGGAACGTGGAGTGGCCGACGCCCACGATGTCGTTCGGGCCGATGAGGACCGTCGACGACTTCGCGATCGGCATGCCGTTGACGTACGTGCCGTTGTGCGAGCCGAGGTCGCGCAGCTCGAAGCGGCCGTCGGGCGTCGCCGTGAACTCGGCGTGCAGCCGCGAGACCTGGAGGTCCGAGACCACCAGCTCGTTCTCCAGGGCGCGGCCGATGCGCATCTTTCGGCCAAGCGAGAACTGGTGGTACGTGGTCGGGCTGCGGTCGCCGTAGACCGGCGGGGCCCCCGCCGCGCCGCCGGCCCCCGCGCCCGCTCCCCCGCCCGGACCCTGCTGCTGCGGCACCTGGGCCTGCTGCGGCTGCGGCGCCTGCTGGGCTTGCGGCGCTTGCTGCTGCGGGACCTGCTGCTGCCAGGGCTGCTGGTGCGGGGCCTGCTGCTGCATCTGCTGATGCGGGGCCTGCTGCTGCATCTGCTGATGCGGGGCTTGCTGGTGCATCTGCTGGTGCGGAGCTTGCTGGTGCTGCTGGTACTGCGGGGCCTGGTGCTGCTGCTGAGCCTGGTGCTGCGGCTGCGCGGCCCAGCCCGGGGCCTCCTGGTGGCCCGGCGCGGCATGCCCGGGGGCCTGCTGCGGCGCGGCGTGCTGCGCCTGCTGCTGCGCGCCCGGCGCGGCCACGGCGGCGGCTCCGGGCCCTCCGCCGGACAGCGCGAGGCGCGGGCCGTCGGTGGCGTTGCCCAGGTGGATCACCGAGCCGGGGCCGACCTCGACCTGGTGGATCCGCTGCCCCTGCAGGAAGGTGCCGTTGGTCGAGCCGTGGTCCTCGATGACCCAGCTCCGGCCGCTCCAACTGATCGTCGCGTGCCGCCAGGAGACCCTGGCGTCGTCGAGCGCGATGTCACCCTGCGGATCGCGTCCGAGGGTGTATGTCCGGGACGAATCAAGCGTCCAGGACCTGCCATTCAATTCCAGTACGAGTTCCGGCACTCCATGCCCCACTGAGTTGTCCCCCGAGTTGCCCCCATCATGGGGAGTCTAGGGATGTCGAACATCGGGAGGAACTATTTCAGGCGGAGGCCGGTGACCGAAAGTCGGGCCTTGTGAAGACTGCGTACGGGGCACTATGACGGCCCCGTTGACGGGGAAGATATCGCCCCGGAAAGTGGTAAGGGCTCTCAGCGAGTACGGATAGCGAGCATGTCGCGCATATCGGCCATGACGGCCATGACACCTGAAAACCGCCCATGATACCGATATCGTTCGCGGCGCCCGTGGATTCCGCGGTGCGGATGTCGTTCGTGGCGTCGGTGCCGGGGTTGTGTGGGTGCTGGTGCCGTGGGTGGCATGGGTGCCGTGGGCGCCGTGGGCGGCATGGGTGGCATGGGTGGCATGGGTGGCAGCGGTGACGTAGC
Organism: Streptomyces longispororuber; assembly: GCF_014656095.1. Taxonomy (GTDB): domain Bacteria; phylum Actinomycetota; class Actinomycetes; order Streptomycetales; family Streptomycetaceae; genus Streptomyces; species Streptomyces longispororuber. The sequence continues at coordinate 20,395 of NZ_BNBT01000085.1, read as the reverse complement.
CGCGTCGGTGTCGCGGGCGCACCGGTGTCACGGGCGCACCGGTGCCGTCGGTGGCGTCCGCGGTGTGTGCCCGCCGTGTCCGTACGCCGAGGGCGACGCGCTCTGAGCTCGGGGGGTCTGATGGGCAGCGACGGGTACGAGAGCGAGCGGCGGAGCGTGCCCTGGGGGGACGTCCTGGTCTCCGCGGTCGCGGCGGTGAGCTGGGCGCTGATCGGCATGGCGGGCACGGCCGCGCTCGGTCTGCACCTGCTCGGCGCGGACGCGGCGGGTGCGCTCGGGCCGATGACGGCGGCGGCCGTCGCCCTGGGTGTCGGCGGCTCCGTGACTCCGTCCGGTGATATGTCGGCCTTCGGATTGAGGGGTGCCGAGGCGACTACGGCCGTCGACGTGGCGCCGCTGGGCGTGGGCCTTGTGGGTGCGGTCCTCCTCGCCTTCTTCTTTTTGCGGTCCCTGCGCGGCGCGGGAGTCGTGATCTCGCCCGCCGAACTCGCCGCGCGGGCGGGTACGGTCATCGCCCTCTTCGTCGCGATGCTCGGCGGTCTCGCCTGGGCGGGTCACGACGTCATCACGATCGACGGCGGACAGCTCGGCATCGACAAAGGAATTGACAAGGGAATCGACAAAGGGCTCGACGAGCTTCCCGGAGGCATCGGCGACCGCATTCCCGACGGCCTCAAGGACATCGGCGGCATCGGGGACATCGGCGGCCTGCTCCCGGACCGGCTGCGCGACCTCGTCGAGGCGGAGGCGAAGGTCGGCTTCACCGTGGACACCGGCGCCACCCTGCTCGGTGGCGCGATCTGGGCGGCCGTGGTGCTGCTCATCGCGCTGCTCGCCGCCCGCCGCGCGCCGCTGCCGCCCGGCTGCGAGAGCCTGCACCGCGTGCTGCGGCCCGCGGCGTCCGCGCTGGTCTCGGTCGTCCTGATGGCCGTGGTGGCGGGCCTTGCCGCGGCGGCGTACGCGGCGATCGGCGACGGCCACCCCAAGCGGGTCGTGGGCGGCGCGCTCCTCGGCACCCCGAACGGCGTCTTCCTCGGCCTGCCCGTCGGCCTCTTCGTCCCGTACGACGGTGAGGCCTCCGGCACCCTGACCCGCTTCCTGCCGGACCCGGTCGACGACCTGCTGCGGGACTCCGACGCCCCCCTGACACTGGGGCGGCTCGCGGAGTTCGACGGACGGGTGTGGCTCCTGGGGGTCGCGGCGGCGGTGATGATGCTGTTCGCGGGGGTGCTGACGGCGGTACGAAGCCCGCTGGCGCGGGGGCGCGAGAGCGACGGGGCGGGCCCGCCCGCGGCCGGAAGCCCACCTGCCGGTGCCGCCTTCGTCGTGCGGTGCGCGCTGATGCTGGGCGCGGTCACCGCGGTGGCGCTGCCGCTGATGGCATGGCTGACCGGGGTGTCCGCGGACGCCTCGCTCTCGGTGCTCGGCTTCGACGCGTTCGGGGCGCGGCTGGAGCTGCGCGGGGACCTCGCCATGGCCGCGCTGCTCGGGGCCGCGTGGGGAGCGGGGGCCGGGGCCGCCGGGGCGGTGCTGGCACGGGCCACGAGGGCGGCGGGCAGCCGCGCGGCACCGGCCGCGTCGGGTCCGCCCCGGGCCGCGGACGAGGCTCCGGTCCCGGCGCAGGTGCCGGGCCCCTACCGGCAGAGCACGCCGTACCGGCCGCCGCGGGCGGAGACGAACCCGTACCTGGTGCCTCCTCCGGGGGCGGGCGGGGCGCCTCCCGCGAAAGGCCGGACTCCTCCGGGGGCGGGCGGGGCGCCGGGTGCGAGGGGGCCGCGGGGTGGCGGTGGGCCGCGGAGTGGCGGTGGGCCGCGGGGTGCTGGTGCTGGTGCTGGTGCTGGTGCTGGTGAGGTACCGGGTACCAGTGGGGCGCCGACGGTGATCGGGCCGGTGGTGCCGGGCCCCGGGCCGGGCCGGGGTTCAGGGCCGGGGCGGGGGCCGGTGCCGGGCAGGGGGTCCAGGGCGGGAGCGGAGCCCGACTCGGGTGCGGGGCGAGGTTCGGACGAGCCGGAGCGGGGCCGTCAGGGCCCGAGGAAGTGGCCGCCGCCACCTCCTCCACCGCCGCCGCCACCGCCCGGGGCGGAACCCCCGAGGCGGAGAGGCTGAGGGCCCGCGGACGGGGCTGCCCGGAGCCCGGCGCTGCGCCCGCCTCCGCTGGAGAACGCGCCTCCGCAGGCGGAGGCCGTCGGCTCTCCGCTCGGCTCCTTGCTTGCGGCGGTTAGGGCGGGAGGACACCACGTAACCGCAGGTGAGGAAGCTGGGGCTGCTGCGCGCGGGCGGGGATGCGCCGCGAAGCGGAGGCAGCGGGCTCGTACTCCGAGGATGCCCAGCCGACGTGGGAGCGCGAGGAGAGGGCACTGGGAAGCGGCCGGGGAAGGGGCGGCCCGCCGCGCCCCTCGTACCGGACGAGCGGAGGCGCGAGGCCCTCGCGGAGCCGCGGGAGAAGCCCGGGCGGATGCGGGGTGAGGGGCAGGGAGCGTGGGGGTGACAAGGGGGTGCGGAGGTGTCCGGCACCTGGACACCCCCACGCCGCGCCCGGAACCGCCAGCTACCGTGGGGATCACCATGAGTGCCTCCACGCCCCCCGCGCCCCCCGGCGCGAGTGTGCCCTCCGGTGCCCCTGCGCCGGCGGACACGCCCGCGCAGACGGGTGCCGCCACCGACGTCCCCACCCTCCTTGTCAAGATCTTCGGCAAGGACCGCCCGGGCATCACCGCCGGACTGTTCGACACGCTCGCCGCGTACTCCGTGGACGTCGTCGACATCGAGCAGGTCGTGACCCGTGGCCGGATAGTGCTGTGCGCGCTGATCACCGCGCCTCCGACCGGCCTCGAAGGGAGTCTGCGGGCCACCGTCCACTCCTGGGCGGAGTCGCAGAAGCTCCAGGCCGAGATCATCTCGGGCCGGGGCGACAACCGCCCGCGCGGGCTCGGCCGGTCCCTCGTCACGGTGCTCGGACACCCGCTCACCGCCGAGTCGACCGCCGCCATCGCCGCGAGCATCACGGCGACCGGCGGCAACATCGACCGCATCTTCCGCCTCGCCAAGTACCCCGTCACCGCCGTGGAGTTCGCGGTGTCCGGTACGGAGACCGAGCCGCTGCGCACGGCGCTCGCGCTGGAGGCCGCGGCGCTCGGGGTGGACGTCGCGGTCGTCGCCGCGGGACTGCACCGGCGCGCGCAGCGCCTGGTCGTGATGGACGTCGACTCGACGCTGATCCAGGACGAGGTGATCGAGCTCTTCGCCGCGCACGCCGGGTGCGAGGAGGAGGTCGCGGAGGTGACCTCGGCCGCGATGCGCGGCGAGCTGGACTTCGAGCAGTCGCTGCACGCGCGCGTCTCGCTCCTCGCGGGGCTCGACGCCTCGGTGGTGGACAAGGTGCGCGCGGAGGTGCAGCTCACCCCCGGCGCGCGGACCCTCATCCGCACGCTCAAGCGCCTGGGCTACCAAGTCGGCGTCGTGTCGGGCGGGTTCACCCAGGTCACGGACGACCTGAAGGAGCGTCTCGGCCTGGACTTCGCCCACGCCAACACCCTGGAGATCGTCGACGGCAAGCTCACCGGCAAGGTGACCGGCGAGGTCGTGGACCGGGCGGGCAAGGCCCGGCTGCTGCGCCGGTTCGCCCACGAAGCGGGCGTGCCGCTGGAGCAGACCGTCGCGATCGGCGACGGCGCGAACGACCTCGACATGCTCAACACGGCCGGTCTCGGCGTCGCCTTCAACGCCAAGCCGATGGTCCGCGAAGCCGCGCACACGGCCGTCAACGTGCCGTTCCTCGACACCGTGCTGTACCTGCTCGGGATCACACGCGAAGAGGTCGAGGCCGCGGACATGCACCTGGACCACGAGTAGCAGCCCCGGGGGTGGGGGCCCTCCCCCGCCCCCTCCCTCCTACTCCAGCCCCAGCTCCAGCTAGCCACCACACATCAGCCATCGCCCTGATCGCTCGACGCGGCACCGAACACGGCTCTGGACTCGGCACTCAACGCTGGGGGGCGAGCGTGCCCTCGCCCACCCGTACTGGTTCCGCCGACTGCGGATCCGCTGGGGGATTCGCGACGACACCCGCGAAGCCTTCCTCGCCCTCGGATGCGCACTCATCTGCTGGCGCCGCCTGTCACAGCAGGTCCGAGCCCTCGCGCTCTCGCAATAGCCATTCCCTGACCGACGGAGCACGATCGAGCAGCTGGCTGACCTACATGCCTTCTTCGCCTGAGGAGACCCTCGGCAGCGGAGTGAAGTCGTCGGGAAGCACATCCAGCATGCTCACCACGCGGTCTCCCGTACGCAGAGTGATCAACAGCTCGCACCGCAGCTGGCGTGGAACGTCCGGGCGGTGGGCCAGGCAGTGCCACAGGGCCGGCCACAGGTAGTGGGCTCCGTCGGGCGCCGCATGCGCTTGCACCCACGCCGGGTCCAACCGCTGGCTCAGGCCGAGGTCATACGCACGCTCCTCCAGCCTGAACAACGAGGCTGAATCGATGACCTTCACCTCGCGAGGCAGTGGCTGGTCGATGGGCATCGCCCCATACTGCCCGACGACACTTCATGCCCGGCAGCCGTCCCCAGACAGTCATTTCGTTAGGGGTTCTTCGCCCTGCGACGGACCGCGACCCTGCCGAGCAGCCGCCCCCGGCCCGCGGCCGGGCCCCGCCCGCACACGGGCCCGGCACCCCCTCGGTGCCGGGCCCTCCGCTCGGTCGACGGGTCGTGCTGCTACTCGGACGGCGCCCAGTAGTCCACCAGCGTGGCCGTGCCGGGCTCCAGCGCCTTCCACGAGCCGGTGTGCGTGAGGACGGCGAACGCCGAGGTCGGGAAGCCCCGGCGGTTCATCCGCACCTGCGCGTCGCCCTCGGCCTCGCCCGCGAGGATGTCCGCGAGGCCGTGGACGCCGGGGTTGTGGCCGATGAGGATCAGGTCGCGCACGTCGTCGGGGGTTTCGTTGAGCACGGCGATCAGCTCGCCGGGTGAGGCTTCATAGACCCGCTCCTCGTACACCGTGCGCGGGCGCTGCGGGAGTTCCTGGACGGCGAGCTTCCAGGTCTCGCGGGTCCTGACGGCGGTCGAGCACAGGGCCAGGTCGAAGGCGATTCCGGTGTCGGCGAGTTTGCGGCCGGCGACGGGGGCGTCCTTGCGGCCGCGCTCGGCGAGCGGGCGCTCGTGGTCGGCCACCTCGGGCCAGTCGGCCTTCGCATGTCGGAAAAGGACAATCCTGCGGGGTTCTGCGACGCTCATGCGTCCCAGCTTCGCATGAAACACGCCACGGGGCGCAGGGAGTTGGCGGGGTCGGCCGCCCTGGGTGACGGGGCGTCCACCAGGTGACTCCGCGGTCTCGCGCCCGGTCACGGCCCGCCGGGGCCCGGTCGTCAGATGGCGGCGAGGAGGGCTCGCACGCGCTCCAGGAGGTGGGTGACGACGGGCTCACTGCTCGCGGCGTGCGCGTCCGCGGGGTTCAATATCAGCAGGAGCAGGGCCGCGAAGGCGACCGCGGGCAGGGCGATGGCCCACCAGGGAAGCTGGATCTCGACCGCGGCCGGTTCCGTCCGGTCCGCCGGGTCGCGTCGGGTGTGCGCACGGGCCGACATGCCGCCTCCAGGATCTTTCGAGTGCTGCGGGCCGCGTCGTCGCGGCCACATCTCGAAGGTACGGAGTGCGCGACCCTCAGCACATCCGGTGATCCACCCACTTAACCCTGACACTGACCCCCTAGGGGATGGTGGGGCTAGCACCACCATCCCGCCGGGTCGCAGCACGGGTCCGAGTACGGAAGGGACCGGGAGAGAGCGGGAGTGGCAAGGGGGCCGTCAGCGGCTCACGGCTAGCCACGGCTCACAGGGACGCCACGGCTCACGGCGACGCCACGGACGCGATGATCCCGATGAGCACGGTGATGGCCAGCATCGCGCCGAGCACGATGAACAGTTTCTTCTGGCCGTTCTGGGGGTTCGGGTCGAGCACTGGCATGCCGCAAGTCTCGCACCCCTCGCCCCGTGGCCGGGCCGCGGGGTCGGCGGGCGTCCGCCTCGGGACGGGCGGGAGCCCCGCGGGGAGCGGGTCCCACCGGTCCCCGCCCCGGCGGGGGCGGGAGACGGGGACCCGTCCCGCGAGCCGGGTCAGGCCGTGGCCGTGGCCCGCGCCGCCACCTCGTCCTCGATCGTGCGGTCGCGGCCCGCCAGGAAGCCGACGGCGATCTGCGGCACCATCAGGCCCGCCATGAGCGCGAGCGGCAGGCCCCAGCCGCCGCTGTGCTGGTAGAGCACGCCCACCAGGAGCGGGCCCGGGATGGAGATCAGGTAGCCCGTGCTCTGCGCGAAGGCGGAGAGCTTGGCCACGCCTGCGCTGCTCCGGGCCCGCATGCCCACCATCGTGAGGGCGAGCGGGAACGCGCAGTTGGAGATGCCGCACAGCAGCGCCCACGCCCAGGCGCCACCCGCCGGGGCGAGGTACAGGCCCGCGTACCCGGCGAGGCCGCAGGCGCCGAGGACAATCACGACGGGGCCCTGGTGGGGCAGGCGGGTGGCGACGCGCGGGATGACGAAGGCCAGCGGCACGCCCATGGCCATCGTGACGGCGAGCAGCACGCCCGCCTCGCCCGCCGGCACCCCGGCGTCCCGGAAGATCTGCGGCAGCCAGCCCATGGTGATGTACGCGGCGGTGGCCTGGAGGCCGAAGAAGCAGGCCAGTGCCCAGGCGGTGCGGCTGTGGGTGATGCGCATCGCGGGTTCCTCCGGCCGGGCGGCAGCCCGACCCGACCCGGCGGCGGCCGACCCAGTGCCGATCGACCCGCCGATCGACCCAGTGCCTGCCGAAGCGGTGCCTGCCGAAGCGGTGGCGGCCGGTTCGGCGCCGCGCTCGCGCACCAGCGGCAGCCACGGTACGACGGCGACGACCGCGACCACGGCCCACAGGGCGAGTCCGGTGCGCCAGCTACCGCCGAGGGCGTCGGTCAGCGGCACCGTGAGCGCGGCGGCCAGGGAGGTGCCGAGCGCGAGGGCCATCGAGTAGAGCCCGGTCATCGAGCCGACCCGGTCGGGGAACCAGCGCTTGACGATCACCGGCATCAGGACGTTGCTCACGGCGATGCCCATGAGGGCGAACGCGGTGGCGGCCAGGAACCCCGCGGTGCCGCCCACGAAGGGGCGTATCAGCAGGCCCGTGGCGATCGCGGCCATGCCCGCGCAGACCACCGCGCCCGCGCCGAAGCGCCGGGACAGGCGGGGGGCCTGGCTGCCGAAGAGCGCGAAGCACAGCGGCGGCACGGAGGTGAGCAGCCCCGCGAGGGTGCCGCTCATGCCGAGGCCGTCCCGCACCTCTTCGAGGAGTGCGCCGAGGCTGGTGATGGCGGGCCGCAGGTTGAGGGCGGCGAGGACGATGCCGACGACGACCAGGCGTGTCGCCCACGCGCGCGTGGCGGCCGGTCGGCCCGGCTCCACCGGCGTACGCCCGGCGCCGCGCGCCGCTTCGGCGTCCTTCACGCCGACCGCGCCCCCGGAGCTCGCGGAGCTCGCGGAAGCCGCCGAACCCGTGGCAGCCGCCGAACCCCCGGTACACGTACCGCCATCGGAACCGGTGACAGCACCAGCCCTGGTCCCGGTACCAACCGGTCCCGTCGGCGGCGTCGTCAACATTGCGGGCGTCGTCGGCGCTGTCCTCGCGCGTGTCGTCCGGTCTTCCTCACTCACCATGAGAACCATCATAGAATCATGGGATGATTGGTTGTCCAATCCTCAACGAGGTCCTTGACGAGGGAACGCCATGCCGTTGACCACCCCGCGCCGCTCCGCGCTCTCCGAGCAGGTCATCGCCGCCCTGCGCAACCAGATCTCGTCGGGCGAGTGGCCGGTCGGCTCGCGCATCCCCACCGAGCCGGAGCTGGTCGAGCAGCTCGGCGTGGCCAGGAACACGGTCCGCGAGGCCGTGCGCGCCCTCGCCCACAACGGGCTGCTGGACATCCGGCAGGGCTCGGGCACCTACGTGGTCGCGACCAGCGAGCTGGCCGGTGTGATGCAGCGCAGGTTCGCCGACGCCAACCCGCGGCACATCGCGGAGCTGCGGGCCACGCTGGAGTCCAGCGCCGCGAAGCTCGCGGCCGAGCGGCGTACCGCGCGCGACCTCAGGCAACTGGACACGCTGCTCGCGCGCCGCGAGGAGGCCTGGGGGTCGGGGGACGCGGAGGCGTTCGTGACGGCCGACGCCACCTTGCACATGGCGGTCGTGGCCGCGTCCCACAACGACGTGCTGATCGCCCTGTACGCGGACCTGGGCGAGGTCCTGCGGGACTGGCTGCGCGACGACATCGGTACGGAGCTGACGCCGGAGGCCTACATGGACCACGGCCGCCTGGTCGAGGCGATCCGCGCGCAGGACGCGGACGCGGCGGCCACCGAGGCGGCGAGCTACCCGTACCTGTGCCACCGGGAGCGGCCGGTCACCGGCTGAGACACCCCTGCCGACCACGGCCCCGGCCCCGGCCCCGGCCCCGACACGAGCACCGGGGCACCGGGCAGCACCAGGATCACCGCTGGTGGCTGATCCACACCCCCCGGACCTCCTTCCAGCAGCGGCCCGTGAGCCGCACCGTCATGGCGGGTCCGGCCGCGACCGGGCGGCTGTCGCTGTCGATGTCCCACCACCGGTCGCACTCGATGTGCAGCCGCACGCGGTCGGTCTCGGGGTAGGGGTTGTGGCAGTACGCGACGACGTGGGAGGCCACGACGCTGCTGCGGCACTCCGCGCCGAACGGCCGGTCCTGCCCCGTCGGCCGCGGGTCCGGCCGGGCGGCTCCCCGCGCCCGCTCACCGGCGGCGTACGACACGGCGTCGTACGGCAGGGCGAGCAGCAGGGCGAGGGCGGCGAGCGCCGCACCAGGGGACCAGCGCACATCTCAGGATGAGCGGCCGAGGGCTGCCGCCGCCCGGCCGGACGGGCCGAACGGGCGACGCCCCGCCCCCGCGCGCTGCGGGGACGGGGCGTCGGCACCGTACGGAAGGGGCGCTCAGGCCCCCGTCGTGCGGGGGCGCTCAGGCACTCATGTCGCTCAGGCGCCCATCATGTGCACGCCGCCGTCGACGTGGATGATCTCGCCCGTGGTCTTCGGGAAGAAGTCCGAGAGCAGCGCCACGACGCCGCGGCCCGCGGGCTCCGGGTCGGCCATGTCCCAGGCGAGCGGGGAGCGGGTGTCCCACACCTTGGCGAGCTCACCGAAGCCCGGGATGGACTTGGCGGCCATGGAGCCGATCGGGCCCGCGGAGATGAGGTTGCAGCGGATGTTGCGGGGGCCCAGGTCGCGCGCCAGGTAGCGGTTGGTGGCCTCCAGGGCGGCCTTGGCCGGGCCCATCCAGTCGTACTGCGGCCAGGCGAACTGCGCGTCGAAGGTCATGCCGACGACCGAGCCGCCCTGCTCCTCGGGCATCAGCGGCAGGCAGGCCATGGTCAGCGACTTCAGGGAGTACGCCGAGACGTGCATGGCCGTGGCGACGGACTCGAACGGCGTGTTCAGGAAGTTGCCGCCGAGGGCGTCCTGCGGGGCGAAGCCGATGGAGTGGAGCAGGCCGTCGAGGCCGCCCAGCTCCGCGCGGACGACGTCCTCCAGGCGCCCGAGGTGCTCCTCGTTGGTCACGTCGAGCTCGATGACCTTGGTGGGCTTGGGCAGCTTCTTCGCGATGCGCTCGGTGAGCGTGGGCCGCGGGAAGGCGGTCAGGATGATCTCGGCACCCTGCTCCTGCGCGATCTTGGCCGCGTGGAAGGCGATGGAGGACTCCATCAGCACACCCGTGATCAGGATGCGCTTGCCGTCGAGAATTCCGCTCATGTGATCAGTGACCCATGCCCAATCCGCCGTCAACCGGGATGACGGCTCCAGTGATGTACGAGGCGTCGTCCGAGGCGAGGAAGCGCACCGTGGCGGCGATCTCCTCGGGCTGCGCGTAACGGCCGAGCGGCACCTGGGACACGATGCCCGCGCGCTGCTCCTCGGTGAGCACCTGGGTCATGTCGGTGTCGACAAAACCGGGCGCGACGACGTTGAAGGTGATGTTGCGCGACCCGAGCTCCCGGGCGAGCGAGCGCGCGAAGCCGACCAGACCGGCCTTGGAGGCGGCGTAGTTCGCCTGGCCCGCCGAGCCGAGCAGGCCGACGACGGAGGAGATCAGGACGACGCGGCCCTTCTTGGCGCGCAGCATGCCGCGGTTGGCCCGCTTCACGACGCGGAAGGTGCCGGTGAGGTTGGTGTTGAGGACGGACGTGAAGTCCTCCTCCGACATGCGCATCAGGAGCTGGTCCTTGGTGATGCCCGCGTTCGCGACGAGCACCTCGACGGGGCCGTGCTTCTCCTCGACCTCCTTGTAGGCCTGCTCCACCTGCTCGGCGTCGGTGATGTCGCACTTGACGGCGAGGACACCGGCCGCGGTGAGGTCCTTGGGCGGCTCACCCGAGCGGTAGGTGATCGCGACCTGGTCGCCGGCGTCGGCGAACGCGCGGGCGATGGCGAGGCCGATGCCCCGGTTTCCTCCGGTGACGAGAACCGAGCGGCTCAACGGATCACCCTTCTCCTTGACGGTGTGGTCACCCGAGAACTTATCGGTCCTGTGCGCGATACGGAGAATCGGCGACCGACAGTGGCGCAGATGACTCGCTGTCGGATCCCTACAGAAAGGTATGGCCGAGCGGCCGTGCGACAGGCGATGATCGGACGTGACCGGTGCCCGGGTCGGGCCGTGGACCGGAGCCGACGGCGGCGGACCGGCGCCGACCACCGATGACAGCAGGGAGACAAGTCCGTGCCTCATACGATCGATGCAGCCTTCACGGCGCTGCCGTTGCGGGCGCTCGCCGACGCGGCGCTGGCCCGCGCGCGGGCGCTGGGCGCCGAGCACGCGGACTTCCGCCTGGAGCGGGTGCGCAGCGCCTCCTGGCGGCTGCGGGACGCCAAGCCCGCGGCGTCCCTGGACACCACGGACCTGGGGTACGCGGTGCGGGTCGTGCACGGCGGCGCCTGGGGGTTCGCCTCCGGCGTGGACCTGACGATGGACGCGGCGGCGCGGGTCGCGTCCCAGGCGGTGGCGATGGCGAAGCTGTCGGCGCAGGTCATCAAGGCGGCCGGATCCGATGAGCGGGTCGAGCTGGCGGACGAGCCGGTGCACGCGGACAAGACGTGGGTGTCGTCGTACGAGATCGACCCGTTCTCGGTGCCGGACGAGGAGAAGACGGGGCTGCTCGCGGAGTGGAGCGGCCGGCTCCTGGCCGCCGACGGGGTCGCGCACGTGGACGCCTCGCTGCTCACCGTGCACGAGAACAAGTTCTACGCCGACACCGCGGGCACGGTCACCACGCAGCAGCGCGTGCGGCTGCACCCGCAGCTCACGGCGCACGCCGTGGACGAGGCGAGCGGCGAGTTCGACTCGATGCGGACCATCGCGCCGCCGGTCGGCCGCGGCTGGGAGTACCTGACCGGCACGGGCTGGGACTGGGAGGCCGAGCTGGCGCGGCTGCCGGAGCAGTTGGCCGAGAAGATGCGCGCCCCGAGCGTCGAGCCGGGCCGGTACGACCTGGTGGTCGACCCCTCGAACCTGTGGCTGACGATCCACGAGTCCGTCGGCCACGCCACGGAGCTCGACCGCGCCCTCGGCTACGAGGCGGCGTACGCGGGCACGTCGTTCGCGACCTTCGACCAGCTCGGCAAGCTCGCGTACGGCTCGTCGCTGATGAACGTCACCGGTGACCGGACGGCCGAGCACGGCCTGGCGACGATCGGGTACGACGACGAGGGCGTGGCCGCGCAGTCCTGGGACCTGGTGAAGGACGGCACCCTGGTCGGCTACCAACTGGACCGGCGCATCGCGAAGCTCACCGGCTTCGAGCGCTCCAACGGCTGCGCGTACGCCGACTCCCCGGCGCACGTGCCGGTGCAGCGCATGGCGAACGTCTCGCTGCTGCCGGACCCGGCGGGCTCCTCCACCGAGGACCTGATCGGCGGGGTCGAGCGGGGCATCTACGTCGTGGGCGACCGGTCCTGGTCCATCGACATGCAGCGGTACAACTTCCAGTTCACCGGCCAGCGCTTCTACCGGATCGAGAACGGGCGGCTCGCCGGGCAGCTCCGCGACGTCGCCTACCAGGCCACCACCACCGACTTCTGGGGGTCGATGAAGGCCGTCGGCGGCCCGGAGACGTACGTCCTGGGCGGTGCCTTCAACTGCGGCAAGGCCCAGCCCGGCCAGGTCGCCGCGGTCTCCCACGGCTGCCCCTCCGCCCTCTTCCAGGGCGTCACCATCCTCAACACGACGCAGGAGGCCGGGCGATGAGCGCGCGGACGAACGGTACGACCAAGCCGCACGAGATCGTCGAGCGGGCCCTGGAGCTGTCCACCGCCGACGGCTGCGTGGTGATCGCCGACGAGCGGTCCACGGCGAACCTGCGCTGGGCGGGCAACGCGCTGACCACCAACGGCGTCACCCGGGGCCGCACCCTCACGGTGATCGCCACCGTCGAGGGGTCGCGGGGCACCGCGTCGGGCGTGGTGTCCCGCTCGGCGGTCACCGCCGACGACCTGGAGCCGCTGGTGCGGGCCGCCGAGGCCGCCGCCCGCGCGGCCGGGCCCGCCGAGGACGCCCAGCCCCTGGTGACGGGCGCCCCGGCCGCGCCGGACTTCACGGACGCGCCCGCCGAGACGTCCTCGGCGGTGTTCGCGGACTTCGCGCCCGCCCTCGGCGAGTCCTTCGCCCGTGCCCGCGCGGGCGGCCGGGAGCTGTACGGCTTCGCCAACCACGAGCTGACCACCAGCTATCTGGGCACGTCGACGGGGCTGCGGCTGCGCCACGACCAGCCGACCGGCACGCTGGAGCTGAACGCGAAGTCCCCCGACCGCACCCGCTCGGCGTGGGCGGGGCGCGCGACGCGGGACTTCAAGGACGTGGACCCGGGCGCGCTCGACGAGGACCTCGCCCGGCGCCTGGCCTGGGCCCAGCGGCGCGTGGACCTGCCCGCGGGGCGGTACGAGACGCTGCTGCCGCCGACCGCGGTCGCGGACCTGCTGATCTACCAGCTCTGGTCGTCGGCGGCCCGGGACGCGGCGGAGGGCCGTACGGTCTTCTCCAAGCCGGGCGGCGGCACCCGCGTCGGGGAGCGGCTCACCGAGCTGCCGCTGACGCTGCGCAGCGACCCGATGGAGCCGGGCCTGGAGGCGGCGCCGTTCGTGCTGGCGCACGCCTCGGGCGACGACGCCTCGGCCTTCGACAACGGCCTTCCGCTCGGGCCCACCGACTGGATGCGCGACGGCGAGCTGAAGCGCCTGATCACGACCCGGCACAGCGCCGCCCTGACCGGCCTGCCGGTGGCCCCGGCGATCGACAACCTGATCCTGGAGGGCGGCTCCGGCCGCTCCCTGGACGAGATGGTCGCGGCCACCGGGCGGGGCCTGCTGCTGACCTGCCTGTGGTACATCCGCGAGGTCGACCCGGCGACGCTGCTGCTCACGGGGTTGACCAGGGACGGCGTGTACCTGGTGGAGAACGGCGAGGTGGTCGGCGAGGTGAACAACTTCCGGTTCAACGAGTCGCCCGTGGACCTGCTGGCGCGGGCCACCGAGGCGGGCCGCACGGAGGCGACGCTGCCGCGCGAGTGGGGCGACTACTTCACCCGGGCGGCCATGCCCGCGCTGCGGGTGCCGGATTTCAATATGAGTTCGGTCAGCCGGGGCGTATAACCTCGGACACTGCACCTGGTCGGTGCACGGCGGACCGGCAGCGCCGCTGTCGGTGCCCGGCCGCCGGCCGACATCATTCCCAAGGAGACACGAGACCGTGACGGACATCGTCGACGAGCTGAAGTGGCGGGGGCTCTTCTCCCAGTCCACCGACGAAGAAGCACTGCGCAAGGCGCTCGCGGACGGTCCCGTCACGTTCTATTGCGGCTTCGACCCGACCGCGGCCAGCCTGCACGTCGGGCACCTGGTGCAGGTCCTGACCGTGCGCCGCCTCCAGCAGGCGGGCCACCGCCCGCTGGCCCTGGTGGGCGGCGCCACCGGCCAGATCGGCGACCCGCGGCCGACGGCCGAGCGGACCCTGAACGACCCGGAGACGGTCGCGAACTGGGTGACCCGGCTGCGGTCGCAGATCGAGCCGTTCCTGTCCTTCGAGGGCGAGAACGCCGCGGTGATGGTGAACAACCTGGACTGGACCGCGGGCATGACCGCGATCGAGTTCCTGCGGGACATCGGCAAGCACTTCCGGGTGAACAAGATGCTCACCAAGGAGTCCGTGGCCCGCCGCCTGGAGTCGCAGGAGGGCATCAGCTACACCGAGTTCAGCTACCAGCTCCTGCAGGGCATGGACTTCCTGGAGCTGTACCGGCGCCACGGCTGCGTGCTCCAGACCGGCGGCTCCGACCAGTGGGGCAACCTCACGGCGGGCATCGACCTGATCCACCGCCTGGAGCCGGAGGCGACGGTGCACGCCGTCGCCACGCCGCTGATGACCAAGGCGGACGGCACCAAGTTCGGCAAGACCGAGGGCGGCGCCGTCTGGCTGGATCCGGAGATGACCACGCCGTACGCGTTCTACCAGTTCTGGTTGAACGTGGACGACCGGGACGTCACCCGCTACCTGCGCATCCTCTCGTTCAAGTCGCGCGAGGAGCTGGAGGAGCTGGAGCGGCAGACCGAGGAGCGCCCGCAGGCGCGGGCAGCGCAGCGCGCGCTCGCCGAGGAGCTGACGACCCTGGTGCACGGCGCCGACCAGTGCGCGGCCGTGATCGCCGCGTCGAAGGCGCTGTTCGGCCAGGGCGAGCTGGCCGACCTGGACGCGGCGACGCTGGCCGCGGCGCTCGGTGAGCTGCCGCGCGTCCAGGTGGCCGAGCCCGGCCCGGTCGTGGACCTGTTCGCCGAGGTCGGCCTGGTGGCGAGCAAGTCGGCCGCCCGGCGCACGGTCAAGGAGGGCGGCGCCTACGTGAACAACGCCAAGGTCACCGCCGAGGACGCCGTCCCGGCCCGCGAGGACCTGCTGCACGGGCGGTGGCTGGTGCTGCGCCGCGGCAAGAAGAACCTGGCCGCGGTGGAGGTCACCGGCTGACCCGGGCCCTGCCGCGCGCACGAGGCCCACGCGCATGAGGGGCCGGTCCCGGAGGACCGGCCCCTCACCCGTGTGTCGGGGGCACCCGTAGGGCAGGGGCGCCTGCGTGTCAGGGGAACCCGTGTGTCAGGAAGCCTGTGTCCGCCGGGACACTCCTGGCTCGGGACACCCGTGTGACGACGGACGGCTCACGTCCTGCGGACTTGTTTCTTCCCCTTGACCGCCGTGTACAGCATGTCGCCGATGGCCACGACGACCACGGCCGCGGCGAGCTGCAACGCGTGCCGGCCCCAGTCGATGCCCTTGGTCTCGTCGATTCCGAACCCGGCGGCGAGCGAGTTGCCGATCACGCCGCCGATGATGCCGAACACGGTCGTCAGCCACAGTGGACTGTGCTGCTTGCCCGGCAGGATCGCCTTGGCGAGCAGACCCAGCACGAAGCCCACGATGATCGCCCACAACCAGCCCATAGCTGCCTCCTCAGACGGCCCGACATGAGCATTACGATCAGTTTCGGCCCATCCGCCGTACGGCGCATGTCGGGCGGGCCCCTACGTGACGCGACGCACCGGCAGGGGCGGCGCGAGGCCGGACCCGGTCTACGCGACTGCGCAGGTGCGGCGTACCGTGGGGAAGGGTCCAGGCCGGGGAGGGCCTGGCATGGACGGGCAGGCGGTGGAGAGTGATGCGGAAGCAGAACGGCGCCCAGGTCTTCCGGATCACAGGGGCCAGGCAGGGCCTCGCGGACGACGTGCGGGGACGGCAGCGGCGGTATGTGATCTCGATGTCCGTGCGCACGGTTTCGGTCATTGCCGCGGCGGTGCTCTGGAACGTGGAACGGCACGTCGCGCTCGTCGCGCTGGTGCTCGGCGTGCTCCTGCCGTACGTCGCGGTGGTGATCGCCAACGCGGGCCGTGAGAACGCTCCCTCGCTGCCGTCGACGTTCGTACCGGCACCGTCGCGGCCCGCGCTGGCCGCCGCGCCGCCGCACGAGCGGAGCGCGGAACCGGCCCCGGAGGACCCCTCCGGCGTGTTCCGCGAGCGGCCGACGGCACCGTCGCGGGACCAGGGCTGACCGACGACGTTCCGCCAAGCTCAAGAAAAGCTCAGATCAATCATGGAGTTCCGGTGCCGGGTGGCCGGTGACCCGTGACATACTTCGTACGCGCTCCGCATCCCCCGTCGGAGCGACAGACCGACGCCGGGCAGCTCCCCCCGTGGCTGCTCGGCGTCGCCGTGTTTGGGATGAAGACGTGACCGACGAAACCCCCGTCTGCTCCGCCAAGGGCTGTCGCGCGGCCGCCGTGTGGGTGCTGGCCTGGAACAATCCGAAGCTGCACACCCCGGAGCGGCGCAAGACCTGGCTGGCCTGCGAGGAGCACCGCGAGCACCTGTCCCAGTTCCTGGGGGTGCGGGGATTCCTCAAGGACGTCGTCACGCTCGACGCGTGGGACGCCGCGCAGGGCTCCTGAGCCGCGCCGCGCCTCAGCCGCCGATCGCCGACATCGGGCGGGCGGGCTGGAGGAAGGCCGGGTCGTCCAGACCGGATCCCGCCTTCTTGCCCCACATCGCGCGCTTCCAGATGCGGGCGATTTCGTCGTCCGTGGCGGCGGCGTCGCCCTCGGCGCGCAGGGCCGCGCGCAGGTCGGTCTCCTCCGTGGCGAACAGGCAGGTGCGGACCTGGCCGTCGGCGGTGAGCCGGGTCCGGTCGCAGGCCGAGCAGAAGGGCCGGGTGACGGAGGCGATCACGCCGACGCGGTGCGGGCCGCCGTCGACCAGCCAGCGCTCGGCGGGCGCGGAGCCGCGCTCGTCGGTGCCCTCGGCGGTGAGGTCGAAGCGGGTGCGCAGCGAGGCGAGGATGTCACCGGCGGTGATCATGCCCTCGCGCTTCCAGCCGTGCTGGGCGTCCAGGGGCATCTGCTCGATGAAGCGCAGTTCGTAGTCGTTCTCGACGGCCCAGGCGAGCAGGTCCGGGGCCTCGTCGTCGTTGAGCCCCGGCATCAGGACCGTGTTGACCTTCACCGGGGTGAGGCCCGCCGCGCGGGCCGCTTCGAGGCCTTCGAGGACGTCGCGGTGGCGGTCCCTGCGGGTGAGGGTCTTGAAGACGTCCGGGCGCAGGGTGTCAAGCGAGACGTTGACCCGGTCCAGGCCCGCGTCCTTGAGGGCCCGCGCGGTGCGCTTGAGGCCGATGCCGTTCGTCGTCAGGGACAGCCGGGGGCGCGGCTCCAGGGCGGCGCAGCGCTCGATGATGGAGACCAGGCCGGGGCGGAGCAGCGGCTCGCCGCCGGTGAAGCGGACCTCCTCGACGCCGAGGCGGGTGACGGCGATCCGGACGAGGCGGACGATCTCGTCGTCGGTGAGCAGGTCGGGTTTGGCCAGCCACTGCAGGCCTTCCTCCGGCATGCAGTACGTACACCGCAGGTTGCACCGGTCGGTCAGTGAAACCCGCAGATCGGTGGCCACGCGGCCGTACGTGTCGATGAGCACGTGGGCCCCCTCCCCGGTCCGGATCGGTGGTGCGTCGCGTCGTACGCCCCTTCGACTCCTGAGCCTACGTGACGCCACTGACACCGACAGAGACCATTTCCACAGGACGGACACGGCCGCGTCGTAGATCCCTACGACGCGGCCGCGCGGTACGGGTGGGGTCAGTGGGCCCCGGTGCCCGTCAGGGAGCGCACCTCGAGCTGGGCGTACTTCTCCTTGTCCGGTTCCTCCTTGGAGAGCAGCGTGCCGAGCCAGCCGAGCAGGAAGCCTACCGGGATGGAGATGAGGCCGGGGTTCTCCAGTGGGAACCAGTGGAAGTCGACGCCCTTGAACATGGAGGTCTTCTCGTTGCCGGAGACCACCGGGGAGAACAGGACGAGGACGACGGCCGTGGTGAGGCCTCCGTAGATGGACCACAGCGCGCCCTGGGTGGTGAACCGCTTCCAGAACAGGCTGTAGAGGATGGTCGGCAGGTTCGCGGACGCGGCGACGGCGAAGGCGAGGGCGACCAGGCCGGCCACGTTCAGGTCGCGGGCGAGCGCGCCGAGGGCGATGGAGACGATGCCGATGAACACGGTGGCCCAGCGGGCGGCGCGGACCTCCTCCTTCTCGCTGGCCTTGCCCCGCTTGATGACGTTCGCGTAGATGTCGTGCGCGAACGACGAGGACGAGGCGAGGGTGAGGCCCGCGACGACGGCGAGGATCGTGGCGAAGGCGACGGCGGAGATCGTGGCGAGCAGGATCGCGCCCCAGTTGGAGTCGAGGCCGCCCAGATGGAGCGCGAGCAGGGGCGCGGCGGTGTTGCCCGCGGGGTTGGAGTCGGTGATCTCCTTGGGGGAGATGAGCGCGGCGGCGCCGAAGCCGAGGGCGATCGTCATCAGGTAGAAGGCGCCGATGATGCCGATGGCCCAGTTCACGGACTTCCGCGCGGCCTTGGCCGTGGGCACCGTGTAGAAGCGGATGAGGATGTGCGGCAGGCCCGCGGTGCCGAGCACCAGGGCGATGCCGAGGGAGATGAAGTCCAGCTTGGACGTGGCGGTGGCGCCGTACTTGAGGCCGGGCTCCAGGAACGGCGTGCCCTTGCCGCTCTTCTCGGCGGCCGCGCCGAGCAGGTCGGAGATGTTGAAGTCGAACTTCAGCAGCACCAGGAAGGTGAGGAGCAGCGCGCCCGCGATGAGCAGGACGGCCTTGACCATCTGCACCCAGGTGGTGCCCTTCATGCCGCCGATGGTGACGTACACGATCATCAGGACGCCGACGAGCGCGACGATGGCGACCTTGCCGCCGTCGCTGGTGATGCCGAGGAGCAGCGAGACGAGGACGCCCGCGCCCGCCATCTGCGCGAGCAGGTAGAAGATCGACACGACGATGGTGGAGGTGCCCGCGGCGGTGCGCACGGGGCGCTGGCGCATCCGGAAGGCGAGGACGTCGCCCATGGTGTAGCGGCCGGAGTTGCGCAGCGGTTCGGCGACGAGGAGCAGCGCCACCAGCCAGGCGACCAGGAAGCCGATGGAGTACAGGAAGCCGTCGTAGCCGAAGAGGGCGATGGCGCCGGCGATGCCGAGGAAGGACGCGGCGGACATGTAGTCGCCGGAGACGGCGAGGCCGTTCTGGAAGCCGGTGAACTGGCGTCCGCCGGCGTAGAAGTCGGCGGCGCTCTTGGTCTGGCGGCCGGCCCACACGGTGATGACGAGGGTGGCGACGACGAAGACCGCGAACAGCGTGATGATCAGCGGCCGGTGCTCGCTCGCCTCGTTGGCGGCGAGCACGGTGGCGTGGGTGTCGGCGAGGGCCGGGGTGTTCATGCGCCGCCCTCCATCCGGGACTTGATGGCCTCGGCCCGCGGGTCGAGCTTGGCGGCGGCGTGGCGCGCGTACCACCAGGCGATGAGGAAGGTGGTGAGGAACTGGGCCAGGCCGAGCACGAACGCGACGTTGATGTTGCCGAACAGCTTGGTGCCCATGAAGCCGCCGGCGTAGTTCGACAGCAGGACGTAGCCGAGGTACCAGGCGATGAACGCGACCGTGAGCGGGAACGCGAACGAGCGGTGAGCGGCCCGCAGTTCGGCGAACTCCGGGCTCTGCTGCACCGCGACGTACTCCTGCGCGGAGGGGGCCGGGGGCACGGGTTCTGCGCCGTCCTTCGGTGGCGGCGGTGCGTCGGGGGCCACGGAGTCTCCTCGTGGTGCGGGGGCGGTGGGGACGGTCGGGTCGGGTGGGGTGGCGTCGGCCGGCGCCGGGGTGGCAGTCGGGGCCGTGGCGGCGGCCGGTGCGGGGTCGGCGGGGGTGGACAGGTCGGAAGCGGTGCGGTCCATGCGCTGCGTACATGCTCTCTGTGCGTGCCGCGGCGTGACGCGTGGCGCCGCGCCGCGAGGTGCCTGACGTGACGCGGATCACGTGGGCCGCGGTTGGTGATGCTAAGCCCAGGGGACGTGATCCGACAGGGGGTTGATGTTGGTTCCGTCCGCTGTTCAACGTCGCGGCGGCGCGCCAGGAGCGGCTCGAAAGGCCGCTTTCCCCGCTTTCTTCACGAAGTCATTGCTGGCCCGGGAGTCCTGGGGATAGCTTCACCCCTGCACACCCAGTCATGCACCTGGCATTACCCCTCATGCGTCTGCCCGAGCACCCGCAGTGTTCGGGCAGTTCCGTATCCGGATGATGTGGAGACCCCATGGCTCATCTGCACTCCTTCCGCACGTCAGGTCCCTCCCGCACGTCAGGTTCCTCCCGCACCAGACGTCTCACCCTCGCCCTGCCGCTCGGCGTCGCCCTCGCCGCCACGGTCGGGTTCGCGCCGGGCGCCGCGACGGCGGCCCCGTCCGACGCGCCCGCCGGCCCCGCCCG
>NZ_BNBT01000084.1 GCF_014656095.1 Streptomyces longispororuber | reverse complement strand
GGGCGGGCCCCCCGCCCGATGGCCGCCTCTGCCGCGGGCAGAACCCGTACGCCCCCGGCGAAGCACCCTCGCCTCCCGGCCGATCAGGTTCGTACGGTCACCGCATGAACCCGATAGAGATCGTCGAACTCCGGCCCCGTCTGCACCTCTTCCGCTTCCCCGTCGGCCAGGCGTATCTGTGGCGCGACGGCGACGAGCTGACCCTCGTCGACGCCGGACCGCCCGGCTCCGGACCCGCCCTGGTGGACGCGGTCACGCAGCTCGGGCTGCGCCCCGGTGACGTACGGCGCGTCGTGCTCACGCACTTCCACGGCGACCACTCGGGCGGCGCGGGCGAGTTCGCGGAGCTGACCGGTGCCACCGTGTTCGCCCACCACCTCGACGCGCCCATGGTGCGCGGCGAGGTGCCGGGCCCCGCCGCGGTGCTGGAGGACTGGGAGGTGCCGCTCTTCGAGACGGTGACGCAGGCCGTGCCGACCCCCACGGAGCAGCACGTGTACGCCGCCGAGCTCCAGGAGGTCACGGACGGCGACGTACTGCCCTTCGGCGGGGGCGCGCACGTCGTCGGCGCGCCGGGGCACACGCGGGGCAGCATCGGCCTGCACCTGCCGGAGCACGGCGTCCTGTTCACCGGCGACGCCGTCGCGCACACACCGGAGACGGGGGTGCTCCTCGGCGTGTTCAACCAGGACAAGGAGCAGGCCGTAGCGTCGTTCCGGCGGCTCGCGGCGCTGGAGACGGACACGGCGTGCTTCGGTCACGGCGACCCGGTCCGCGCGGACGCGGCGACGGCGCTGCGCGCGGCGGCCGTGCGGTACGCGACCGCCTAGGAGCCGACCGGCTCGCCCGCCTCCAGGTACAGCGGCGCGCCCCGCTGCCGCGCCCGCAGCGCCCAGCGCAGCCGCACGTAGCGCATCGGCGGCAGCAGCCGGGCCGCCTCCTCCTCGGTGACGAAGCGCCACTCGCGCAGTTCGGGGCCGGGCAGCAGGAGGCGCCGCGCGTCGGCGCCGTGGAGGACGCCGCCGTCGAAGAGCAGGCGCATGCCGCCGTACCCGGGCGGCCGGGGCGGCTCCCAGTCGGCGACCAGGAGCCGGGGGGTTCCGGTGAGGTGGATGCCGGTCTCCTCGGCGACCTCGCGCACCCCGGCGCGCGCGGGCGCCTCACCCCGTTCGACGACACCGCCGGGGAACTCCCAGCCGGGCTTGTACGTCGGGTCGACCAGGAGCACCCGGTCCTGCTCGTCGAAGAGCAGCACGCCCGCGGCGAGCGTCTCCGCGGTGGGCTCGGGGGTCTGCACGATGTCGCAGGCGGGGGCGGCGCCGGTGCGCACGGCCTCCGCGATGCGCTCGGCCGTCTCGTACGGGGTGAGGGAGGTGGTGTCGACGCGGTGGGTGTCGGCGCCCAGCCAGGAGGCGAGCGCGGCGTGGTAGGGCTCGATGGGGTCGAACGGCCAGGCGGGCACGCGGGGTTCGCCGTCGCGCGGGTCCGGGGGCGCGTCGCGTGCGGCCACGCGTGCGCGCAGGATCGTTTCGTCCGGAGCGAGCAGGATGTGGCGTATCGCTATCCTGCGTGAGGCGAGGCCGCCGAAGATCTCGTCGCGGTACTCCTGCCGCAGCAGTGTCATCGGCACCACCAGGACCCCGCCGAGCTCCGCGAGCAGCCCGGCCGCCGTGTCGACCACGAGGCGCCGCCAGATCGGCAGGTCCTGGTAGTCGCCCACCTCGGCGAGGTGCTTGGCGGGCAGCAGATCCGGCAGGGCGTCACCGATGACCTCGGGGTCGAACAGCGTGCTGTTCGGGATCAGTTCGACCAGTTCCCGCGCGGCGGTGGCCTTGCCCGCACCGGATGCCCCATTGATCCAGACGATCACGTTTCCCCCTCTTCTGTTGACCCCCAGTGGCTTGCCCGCCAAACGGTGCCACGGAAACCAGCCGCCGCCGAGCACGGCCGCCGCCAGACCAAAAGGCGCCATATCCTGTCAAGTCCCTTGCGGCAACTTCGCCCCAAAGAGTGGCAGCACCCTCCCGTGAATCGTTCCCGCACGGCATAACGGGCCCCCGCCCGCTAGCGTGATCCGTCAGGCACCCCGGCCCCTGGTGACCTCCTCATCCGGTTGCTTCACCGCACCGCCCCGGTCGTGAACCGGCCCGGGCCCTGCCCTGGGGGGACTAGTGCATCAGGAAGAGCTCCGCGACGTGGCGCTCGCGGCTCCCGACTCACCGCCTCGGGTGTACGAGTGCGGGGACGGCGTCGTGGTGGAACTGCGCGGCGAGATCGACCTCGTGGGTCACCAGCGGGCGGCCCCCGTCCTCGACCCGGTGACCTCCGGCGACGCCCGTACCGTCGTGATCGATCTGACGTACGCGACGTTCATCGACTGCTCCTGCCTGACCCTGCTCATGCGGGCGTGGCGCCGTGTGACGGCACGCGGCGCGCGACTGCGGGTGGTGTGCACCAACCGCATGGCGCTGCACATGATGAGCATCACCGGCCTGCGGGCGACGCTGGCGCCGGTGGCCACGGTCGACGAGGCGCTGGGGCGCCAGGGCCCGGGAGTCCGGCGCGGGGCCTGACGGGCCCTGGCCGATACCGGACCTCCGTGGTGCTGCGTGCGCCGCGGTGGCACGTGTCCATGGAGCGTGTCGGCGGCACGCCGTGTCCGGAACACGGCGGGTGCGGACGGGGTGGAGGCGGAACCCCGGTCGCAGGCCGGCCCGGCAGAGGGGCGCCGCGCGGGGGACGTGCGCCATGGCCGGGGCGGCCCGGACACCGGTCCGGGCCGCCCCGGCCGTGGTCGTCAGGACTGCGGCCGCTTCCCGTGGTTGGCCCCGTGCTTGCGGCGGGCCTTCTTCTTGCGGCGGCGCTTCGAGGACATGCGGGCTCCTCTCCCTACGACTGCGGACGTCCCACCCGGCACTCCGGGCTGTCCACCCACCGTGGCACACCCCCGCCCCCCACGCGAAATGAGCCACTCACGTCACGGAGCGCTCGACACGGGCGCGGCGTGACAGGTGCCCGGCTCCGCGAGCGCCTCCGGCACCGTCGCGTCGATGATCTCGTCCAGGCGCGCGCGGGCGGCGAGGAGCCCGGCGACGGCCTCGTCGATGCGGTCCCGCTCCCTGGCGAGGTCCGGCAGCATGCCCGAGCAGGCGGGCGCGAGCGTCCCGCCGTCGTCGACCATGCAGGGCAGGAGTTCGGCGATGGTGGCGGTGTTGAGCCCGGCGGCCAGCAGCACGCGGATGCCGCGCACGGTGGTCACGTCCTCCTCCGTGTACTCGCGGTACCCGCTGGGCCGCCGCGCGGGGGCGAGCAGCCCCTGCTCCTCGTAGTAGCGCAGCAGCCGCTGGCTCACGCCGGTCCGCCGGGAGAACTCGCCCATGCGCATGTGATCACCACCACGTCCCGTCGACTCCCGCACCGATTGACTCTCACACCGATGTGAGAGAGCAGTCTAAGGCGCATGACGAACCAAGAATCAGCGGCGGTCTCCGCCGCGGACGCACGCCCCGCAGCGCCCGTCACCGTCGTCGGCCTGGGCCCCATGGGCCTCGCCCTCGCCGAGACCCTCCTGGCCAAGGGCCACCCCACGACCGTCTGGAACCGCACCCCGGAGCGCGCCGCGGACCTGGTCGCCCGAGGCGCCCGGCTCGCCGGGAGCGTGGCGGACGCACTCGCCGCGAGCCCGGTCACCCTGATGTGCCTCAACACCTACGACACCATGTACGAGGTCTTCGACCCGGCGGGGGACGCCCTCGCGGGCCGGACCCTGGTGAACCTCAACTCCGGTACGCCGCGGGAGGCGCGCGCGGCGGTGGACTGGGCCGCCGCTCGCGGCCTGGCCTATCTCGACGGCGCCGTCATGGTGCCGCCGCAGCTCGTCGGGCGGCCGGACGCGGTCTTCCTGTACAGCGGCGACCGCACCGTGTTCGAGGAGCACCGGGACACGCTGGCGGGCCTGGGCGACCCCCGCCACCTCGGCGAGGACGCGACCCTCGCGGTGCTCCACAACACGGCGCTGCTGCACCTGATGTACGCGACCGCCAACGGCTTCCTGCACGCCTCGGCCCTGGTGGGCTCGGCGGGGGTGTCCGCGGCGGACTTCTCGCGGCTCGCGCTCGACTGGTTCGTGCCCGGCGTCCTGCGGCCGATGCTCGCCCAGTACGCGCCCGCCATGGACAGCGCCCACTACCCCGGCGACCTCGGCACGCTGGTGATGAACGTGAACGCCCTGGAACACATCACCCGCACCAGCGCGGAGCAGGGCGTCCACACCGACCTGCCGCGCCTGATGCAGGAGGTCGCCGAACGCGCGGTCGCCCAGGGGTACGGCGACCACAACTACCTGGCGGTGTACGAGGTCTTCAAGCAGCCGTCCCAGGGCGCCGACGCGCGGCAGCCGGCAGGGGCCGCGGCGCCCGTCTCAGGCGACGGCCCGGCGGTAGACCTGCCGTGAACCGCCTTCGGGGCCCGGGGCCGCGGCCTCGGCCGGGGTGAAGCCCAGGCGCTCGTAGAAGACGCGGGCACCGCTGGTGACGGCGCCGGGGTGGTCGGCGCCGAAGGTGACGACCTCGATGGTGCCCGGGCCCCGCACGAACCTGTCGACCGCGTCCGCGAGGAGCGCGCGGCCGACGCCCGTCCCGCGCGCCCGCTGCGAGACGACGAGCCAGTCGACGTGGTGGACCGGCGGCTCACTGCCGAACAGCAGGCCGCCGACGACGTCCGGCCCCGAGACGGCGATGAGCGCCGTGGACCGGCGGATGTGCTCCTCCACCGCCTCGTGGAAGGCGGGGACCCCCACCATCGGGCCGAACCAGTGCTCGACCTCGGCCGCCAGGCCGAGAAGGCCGGGGAAGTCCTGCTCGCGCGCGCATCTGATCATCACCTCAGCAGTCTGGCAGACGGGGCGGGCGCGGCCGGAAGCGGTGGCAGCGGCGGTCGCCCGGGGCCCGGCGGAGGCGGACGGCGGTCGATGTGCTCCCGGGCCCGCCTCAGTCGCGCTCGGGCAGCGCTCTGCGCAGCGTCTCGTCCAGGCGCTTCGCCACCTCGCCCACGCTCCGCGGGTTGTCCCCGAACAGCTTGTGCAGTTCGGCGCTGAAGACCTGGGTGAACACCCCGTAGAGCTGGGTGCGGGGGCGTTGGACCGCCGCCTTCAGCGCGGGCAGCAGCACGGGGGCGGCGTACTCCGGCCGGCCGTCCGGCTCCCGGGGCATCTGGTCGGCGGCCTCGCCCGAACCGGACGGCCCGCCGGAGGGAGAGGGCCGCGCCACGGTGCACAGCATGGGCGGGTCCTTGGTGTACGCCGACGCGCGCGTGGCCGCGAACCCCGCCTCCAGCAGGCAGCGTTCGCTCTCCTTGCCGGTGAGGTACGCGACCAGGTCGTCGAGGATGGCCTTCCGGTGCCGGGAGGTGCGGGCCACGGCGAGGTTCTGGCCGCCGAGCACCGCCTTGCCCGGCAGCGCCGTCACGCCCAGGGCACCCTTCGGGAGGATCTGGTGGAGGGTGCCGTACGCGTAGGGCCAGTGGCGCAGGAACGCCGTGCGGCCGGAGGTGAAGTCGGCCAGGGAGCGGGCCTCGTCGGAGTCCTGGACGCCGTCGAAGGTGTAGGCGCCGGCCGCGCGGGACCGCAACTCCGCGAGCCCCTCCTCCAGTTGGGACACCGTACCGTCATAGGCGCCCTTGCCGTCCACGAGGTCGGCGACCCCCGCGCCGGCGGAGGCGAAGGCCTCGACGCCGTTGACGGTCAGGCCCTCGTACGCGTCGAGCTGAGTGGTCCAGCCCTTCTCGTACGCGGCCGGGAGCAGGTCGTCCTCCTCCGCCTTGTCGACGGTCTCGATCAGGCCCTTGAAATCGTCCCAGTCCTTCGCCCGGGCGGCGCCGTCGGACTGCCGGACCCCGGCCGCGCGCACGTAGTCCTTGCGGTAGTAGAGCACCCCCACGTCGCTGTTGAAGGGCACCGCGTACACCGCGCCCTTCCAGCGGGCCGTCGCGGCCACCGACGGGACGACGTCGCCGTCCACGAGCCGGGGATCGAGCTCGCGCACGGCCTTCGCGGCGGCGAACTCCGGCACCCAGGTCACGTCCAGGTTGACGACGTCGTAGGCGGAGCTGCCCGACTGGAGCGCGCCGAGCAACTGGCTGCGCTGCTGGTCGGCGGTGCCCGGCAGCTCCACGAGGCGCGCCGTGTAGCCGCTGTTCCTGCGGCGCTGCTGCTCGTTCCAGGCGTCGACGAGCTGCTGGCGCACGCCGCCGCGGCCGGTGACGTCGCGGCCGCTGGCGATCACGATGGTGCCGCCGTCGGCCGCGCCGTCGGAGACGTCGTCGGCCCGCCCGTCGCCGCCGCCTCCCGTGCAGGCCGACGCGGCCAGGAGCAGCGCCAGGGCCGCGGCCGTGCAGCGGCCGGGGCGGTGCCGGGACAGGTGGGTCATGCTCCGTCGCCTCCTTCGGGCGCGGCCGCGGGGGCGTCGCCCTGGCCGGTGCGGGCGACCTCGTCGCGCAGCCCCGCCGCCAGGTCGTCCGAGGCGTCCAGGCAGGACCCGCCGCTCGCGTCGGCGATGCGCCGGTCCGGGGTGCCCCGGTCGCAGCCGCCGCCGGTGAAGGACACCATGAGCACCGGGACCCCCTTGGCTTCGGCGGACACGAGGACGTCGTCGAGGGTGCCGCGCGCGCCCTCGCGGCCGTTGTCCTCGTCGTCGGTGAGGAAGACGATCAACTGGGGGCGGTCGTCGGCGCCCTTGCCCCGGCGGTCCAGGTCGTCCAGGGCGGCGCCCAGCGCCGCGTACGGGTCGGCCTGCGCGTCCATGACCTCGGCCTTGTCGAGCACCCGTTGGGCGGCGGCCGACGGCCGACGGCCGAGGGGCAGCAGGGCGCGGTACGGGCGGGGCGCGCCGTCCGGCGAGGCCACCGCCCAGATGCCGTACTCGTCCTGCGCGCCGAGCCCGGGCAGGGACTGCTCGACCAGGGCGGGGGCGCCCCCGGTGCCCTCCCACAGGTCGCTCATCGAGCCCGAGCTGTCCAGCAGGAACAGCACCCGCCCCGGGCCGGTGGCCCGGCGGTAGGCGGTCAGGGCCTCGTCCATGCGGTCGGCCCGCGCGGTCGCGGGCGCCGGGTCGGGGGTGCCGAGCGTGCCCCCGCCGGTCCCCGGCGGGCTCGCCACGGCCGCCGCCTCGCCCCGCGCGGGCCAGAAGCCGTCCCCGCGGAACACCCGCTGCCCCTCGCTCCCGGCGAGCCAGCGCCGGAAGTCGTGGACGGCGTCGTCCCGCGCCGCCTTGGCCCCCTCGGCGTTGTCCCAGGTCACCTTGACGAAGACCGGGGCGAGTCCCGGCACGTCGCTCGGGTAGGCGGCGACGCGCGGCCGGCGGGTACGGGCCGCGCAGTCCACCCCGGCCCGCAGCAGGTACTCCGGGACGAGCGCCGCGGTACGGGCGTCGGCCTGCCGGTCCTGCCGCAGCTCGCACAACAGCTCCTGCCCTGTACGCGCCGGCGGGCCCGGCCGGGCCAGGGAGCGCTCGACCGCGGTGGACTTCCGCGAGGCGTACAGGGCGGCGGTGGTGAGCAGCCCGGAGTCCGCCGACTCGGGGTCCGTACGCGCCACTTCACCCCCGGGCAGCCGCTGCCGGAACGCCTCGACGAGGCGGCCGAGCTCCCCCTTGCGCTCCTCCCCCGCGGGCTCGCCCCTGCCCCGGGGCACGGCCAGGACCATCGGCGAACGGGCGAGGGGCGCGGACGGCTTGCCGAGCTCCGCGACGGCGGCCGACCCGCCGGCCGCGCCGGTCCGCTCGGCCCGCTCGACGTCCGCGCCGCTCGCCGGGATCCAGATGTCGGGCTGGGCGCCGACGTCGCGCTGGGGGTCCAGGGCGGGTTCGGGGCGCGGGGTCGCGTCGGCCCCGTCCGCTCCCCCGCGCTCGGTGATGTTCCCCGGTGGCTTCTGCCAGGCGTGCGTACGGTCGCGGAAGGCCGTGACGGCGTCGGCGGCGCGTGCCGCGTAGACGGTGACCAGGGCGCGCGGGCAGCCGTCCGCCGTCTCGTTGGCCTCCGAGGTCAGATAGGCGTGGGCGGCGTCCCTGACGGTGCTCTCCAGGTCGGGATCGGTGAGGAGGCGCAGCTCCTGGGGGGCGACGCAGGGGCCCTGTTCGCCGGACCGGTCGGCGGCGAGGTATCCGGCCGTACCGAGCAGGGCGGCCATGACGAGGGTGACGGCGGCGCGGCGGACCTTCGCATTCCGGTGCCAAGGCGGTGGTGACGGCTCCCAGGTGAGCCAGCCGCTCGGCAGGTGGGGTGAGGTGCCGCCCCGGGAGGCGAGGACCACGTCCACGCCGTCGTCGCCCCGGCGGAGCTGCGGAACCCAGGGCTCCGCGCGCAGGGTCAGCAGCCCGCGCTCCGCGAACTCCTCGCGCAGGAGGTGCCCGAGCTCCTCCAGGGTC
Organism: Streptomyces longispororuber; assembly: GCF_014656095.1. Classification (GTDB taxonomy): domain Bacteria; phylum Actinomycetota; class Actinomycetes; order Streptomycetales; family Streptomycetaceae; genus Streptomyces; species Streptomyces longispororuber. Next base: position 27,929 of record NZ_BNBT01000084.1, on the reverse strand, counting down.
AGGTCGCCGCCGTGCCCGCCGGTGCCCTCACGCAGCGCCCGGGCGAGGGCCTCGGTGAAGGGCGTGGGGGTGGCGTCGTCACCCGCGTCGATCCTGTGCCCGGCCTGCACGCTCATCAGCAGCGAGAACTTCCGCCTGGCCCGGTACTCCAGCGCCTCCAGGACGCGGGCGCCGTTGCCCGCGAAGCAGCAGTCCAGGACGACGACCACGCGCTGGGCCCGGGTGTTGGCGAGGATGGCCAGGACCTCCGTGAGGCGCGTCGCGCCCGGGAACACGTCGGCGCTTCCCGGGATCGTGCGCGCCTTCGGCATCTGCAGCCAGAGCTCCTCGCCGCCCGACGGGACGGCGCCGTGCCCGGCGAAGTAGAACAGCAGCAGCCCGGTGGCGGCCCCGGCCGCGGCCACCAGGGCTTCGGTGAGGTCCTCGGTGCCGCCGGGCCGGCACATGACGACCTCGTCCTCGTCGCTCCCTTCGGCGGCCCCTTCGTTGAAGATCCCGCCCGCGTACAGGGCGTCCCGCAGCAGCGGCAGGTTCTTCTCCACGGCTTCGAGGTCGCCGAGCACCCCGCCCTCGACCTCGCCCGCCTGGTACTCGTACGCGGAGACTCCCACGAGCAGCGCCCGGTTCACCCTCCCCCTCGGGTCGTAGCGCTCCACGGGGTTACTCCCTGTCGGCCGCGTCGTCGTCCGGGTCGGTCGCCTCGGGGGGCCCGGCGGAACCGGGGGGTCCGGCGGAACCGGGGGGCGCGACCGGTTCGATGCGGTGCTCGGGCGGGTCACCGCTCTCCACGGAGCGGCGGTTCTCCCGCCACGCCTGGACGCCGCTCTTGACCTTGTCGTACACGTCGTTGAAGAAGGGCTGGCTCACGGCGGTGAGCAGCACGACCAGGATTTCGAGGCCGGCCCCCATCGGACGGCCGCGCTCATCCGCGCCGTCCGCCCTGTCCGCCCTGTCCGCCCGCAGCTCGATACGGAGCTTCTCCTGCTCGGCCCACGTCTCCAGGGCGAGCTCCCGCTCCAGCCACTTCTTCAGCGCCCTGACGTCGCTGTCGCCCGCGGCGCCACCCACCAGCGTGATCCGCAGTGCCCTGCGGTCCCCGTCCTCGCCAGATGTCATAACTCACCATTGTGGCGCGCCATCTGACGGTACGGCAGCTCCGTGTACGCAACAGCCGTGGGGCCGGAGGCCACGGTCAGCACAATCTTGCCTTGGATGTGGCCCTGCGCGGCTCGCGTGTGTGCGCTGACCGCTTCGGACAGCGGGTAGGTGCTGTCCACCCCGACCTTGAGTGCGCCCTCGTCGAAGAGGCGCCCGATCTCGGCGAGTTGCGGGCCGTGGGAACGTACCTGGGTGTTCGAGACGGTGATGTCCAGACGTGCCGTCTCTTCCGGGTCGTACTGGGCGAAGAACACCGGAAGCATGGTGCCTCCGCGCTTGAGCACGGTCAGGAAGCGTGAGCTGTCCGGGCCGCCGACGGTGTCGATCACCAGGTCGACGCCGCTGACCACGTCCGCGGCCCGTGTCGTGGTGTAGTCGATGAACTCGTCGGCGCCCAGTTCGCGCAGGAACCGTTCGTGCCGGTTCGAGGCCACCGCGATGACGTGCGCCCCCTTCCATTTCGCCAGTTGCACCGCGAAGTGACCCACTCCACCAGCGGCCCCGTTGACCAGCACGGTCATCCCCGGCGTGATCGGCACCGGCTGGTGCACCCGTCCGGTGAAGGGAGACGGCACGTCGTGGCCGAGGTCGACCAGGTACTGCCAGGCCGTCAGCAGGGCCATCGGCGCACCGGCCGCCTCGACGTGGTCGATACCGGTCGGCTTGTGAGCCAGGTCGGAAGCCGGCGCGGCCACGTACTCGGCGTACGTCCGGCCGTCGAATCCCGGGAACCGCAGCATGCCGAAGACCTCGTCACCGACGGCGAACCCGGACACGTCCGGAGCGACCGCCTGGACCACGCCCGACATGTCCGTCCCGGGGATGAGGGGGAACGTCAGCACCGGCCTCATCTCGGCCGGCATGACCTTCATCCCCTCACGCAGGTACCGGTCCGGTGGGTTGACGCCCGCCGCGTACACCCGGACGAGTACCTCGCCCGGGCCGATCGCGGGGACCGGCACCTCGTCGTACCGCAGTACTTCCGGCCCGCCCGCCTCGTGGAACTGGATCGCCTTCATCGCGCCTACCGCTCTCCCAGAGAAACGTTGCTCCTTCAGTCAAGGCCCCGGCGGGCATGGCCGTCCAAGACCCCTTCGGCAACCGGTCATTCCGCTACGGCATGACGCGTACGCTGCAAGGGTGAATGACCTCGGACGGGACCTGGACCTGCGGCTGGTGCGCTACTTCACCGTGGTCGCGGCGCACCAGCACTTCGGCCGGGCCGCCGCCGACCTGCGCGTGGCCCAGCCGGCGCTGAGCCGCCAGATCCAACGGCTCGAGAGGTACCTCGGCACACGACTGCTGGACCGCACCCCCCAGGGCACCCGGCTCACCCCGGCCGGCCAGACGTTCCTCCCCCGGGCCCAAGCCCTGCTGCAAGCCGCCCGCCAGGCCGAACTGGCCGTGCGCGAACACGCCGGGACCGAACGCCTCACCATCGGCTACGTCGAAGACCTGGTCATCACCGCCGTCGTACGGGAACTGCGCCACCGTCACCCGGCCGCCGAGATCGCCACCCGGCATCTGAGCTGCCGCGACGTCGGCGCGCTGTCCGACGGGCGCGTCGACGCCCTGGTCGCGCGGGCCCCGTTGCCGTTCGCCGCCGACCACGTGTCCACGACCCCGCTGTACGAGGAGCCCCGGATGCTCGTGGTCCCCCGCGGCCACCGCTGGGCCGACCGCGCGTCGGTGACCGCGGACGAACTGGCCGGTGAAGAGGCGGCGCCGTGCGCGTTCGAGACCGCGGACTGGGCTTCCTACCGCATCCTCGGGGCCGGCGTGCCGCCGATCGAGAGCTACGAGGACAAGCTCGAACTCGTCGCGGGCGGCAGGGCGATCGCCGTCCTCCCGGTCGGCGATCGGCGCAGCTCACTGCGGACCGACCTCGTCACCCTCCCGATCGAGGGCGCTCCCCCCAGCCAGGTCGTCCTGGTGAGCCGCAAGGGCGACGCGAATCCCATGATCAGGAATCTCCGGCTGGCCGCCAAGGCCGTCCTGGCCACCCCGCCATCCTGACCGGAACCAGGCCGGGCGATGACCATGGGCGGCCGGTCCACCACGGCGGCAGCCTGGGTGACGGGGCGCGTACCCGTCGGGCCGTACGTCCGCGGCAGGGGGCGCGCGCTACTCGGGTGGGCGTGGGGTGCCGACACGCGGCGGCGTGGGTCCCGTCTGTGGAGGTTGCTCCGTGGTAGGCCTGGTGTGCCATGGATGGGAGGGTTGTGATGGTTGATGTGTCTGGCGAATGCGGACCCGCACGCTTGGGCGTGGAGATGCGCGAGACGACGTTCCCGGATGGCACGCGGGGCCTGATCACAGTGGAGGCCGGCCTGTCGCAGGACGAGGTCGACCTGGCCGCCGCCGAGGTCTGGGCCGACAAGTCGGGAGGACGACGCGGCAGGGGCCGGCAGGCAAGCTGACCCGCTCGCGACCGCGCCCCCACTCGTCCGGGTGGGGGCGCGGTCGTCACGACCCTCCGCGGGAAACCGCCTAGCTCAGCAGCCGGTGCCTGACGGCGGCCAGGACTTCCGTGCGGCTGCGCGGGCCGTTGTCCGCCGCGATGAGGTGGTCGCCGACGCGCAGCGAGAAGGTGATCAGGCAGCGGGCCTCGACATCGTCCTCGTCGGCGCAGAAGGCCCCGTAGAGCTCGCGCAGGTAGTCCATGCGCCGGTTGTCGGCCCGGCGCAGGCGCTGCGCGACGGACTCGTCGCGCCGGGCCCAGTCGCGGATCGCGAGCTCGACCCCCGCACTGGTCACGGGCGTCTCGACCGATCCCACGTAGTCGAAGAGACGGCCCAGCCGCTCCCGGGCGTCCCCGCCGGCGCGGTCGATCCGTTCGATGACGTCCTCGGTCACCCCGCGCTCCCAGGCGTCGAGCATCTCCTCCAGCAGGGCCGCGCGGTTGCGGAAGTAGCCGTAGAAGCCGCCCTTGCTGACGCCGAGCGCCTGGGCGAGGGCCTCGACCCGGACCGCCTCGGGCCCGCCGGCGGCGAGCGCCCGCAGCCCCTCCTCGATCCACCTGACGCGAGGCGTGCGGATCGCGCCCATGTCGTGTCTCCCCTCACATACCCTCACCCGAGTATACGGCGCCGTATAAGCAGGTCTATGCTCGATCTATACGACACCGTATAGGCAGGAGCCGTCATGAGCGATCTACGCCTCCCCCCGGCCCACCACACGTCCCGCCCCTGGCGGATCCACGACATCGCCGACGACTTCCGGCTGGAGGACCTGTGGGTGCTGCCGACACCTGGCGGCCCGGACGATCTGCACCACCTGGTGCAGCAGATGGCCGACGGCGAGGGCGGTCCCGACGGTGGCAACCCCGTCGGCCGCTTCCTCTTCGCCGTGCGCTGGAAGCTCGGCGCGCTGCTCGGCTGGGACAAGCCTGACGCGGGCGTCGGCGGCCGGGTGATGTCGCTGCGGGACCGGCTCCCGGACGATCTGCGCGAGGGGCCGCAGGGGCCGGACCTGCGAGCGGCGCCCTTCACCTCGGTCTACCAGACCCATGACGAATGGGCCGCCGAGTACGCCAACAAGACCATGCACGGAGTGATGCACATAGGCTGGGTCCCCGACGGCAACGGCGGCTACCGCGGCCAGATGGCCGTGCTGGTGAAGCCCAACGGCCGCCTCGGCTCCCTGTACATGCTCGGCATCAAGCCCTTCCGCTACCTGGGGGTGTACCCGGCCCTGATGCGATCGATCGGCCGCGAATGGCGGGAGAACCAGGCGCGCCGCACGGGGTGCTGACAGGGTTCGGCTGCTGCTCACCCCTTGCCGGCCCCCAGCGTCAGCCCCGCGACGAAGTGCCGCTGCAGGAGCAGGAAGACCAGGATCGTGGGCAGGGCCACCAGGATGGAGCCCGCCGCGAGCAAGTTGTGATCGGTGAAGAACTGGCCACGGAGGTTGTTGAGGGCGGACGTGACGGGGAGCTTGTCGGGGTCCGAGAGGAAGACGAGGGCCCAGAGGAAGTCGTTGTAGATCCAGGTGAACTCAAGGGTGGCCAGGGCCGCGAGCGCGGGGCGGCAGAGCGGCAGGGTGATGCGCCAGAACCGCGTCCACACACCGGCCCCGTCGACCACGGCGGCTTCGAGGATGTCCTGGGGCAGCGTGCGCATGAACTGGGCCAGCACGAAGACGCAGAACCCGAGCTGGAAGCCGATGTTGACGACGACGACCGCCCAGTACGAGTCGTAGAGGGACATCGAGTCGGACATCCACCAGGGCAGGTCGATGCGCAGGAACAGGACGTAGAGCGGGGTCACCAGGACCTGCGGCGGCAGCAGGTTGCCCGCCGTGAAGAACATCAGGAGGGCGAGGCCGCCGCGGAGGCGCAGCCGGGCGACCGCGAAGGCGACGAAGGCCGCGAGGAACAGCGTGACGACCACCGCGGGCACGGCGATGACCAGCGTGTTGAGGAAGTGCCTGCCCATGCCGGAGGACGTGTAGGCCTCGTGGTAGTAGGCGAAGGACAGCTTCTTCGGCCAGGAGAGGTAGCCGTGCCGCGCGGTCTCCTCGTACGGGCGCAGGCTGGCGTGGACGGCGAGCAGCAGCGGGGCCGCGAACACCAGGGACACCGCCGCGAGGAAGAGGTGCACGCCGTACTGCCCCCGGCGTGTGCCGTGCCGTCCCCGGCGCGCGCCGTACCGTCCCCGGCGCGGGTGCCGCTCGCGCCCGGGGCGCGCGGGGCTCGGCGCCGGGGCGCCGGCCGGGACGGAGGACTGCGGTTCCGGGGTCATGTGTCGTGCGCTCCTCTCCACTCGTGGGCCAGGAACGTGACGACGAACACCAGTGAGAAGCCGAGCAGGACGACCGCGATGGCCGAGCCGAACCCGATGCGGGAGGCCTCGCCGATGATGTTGTCGGTGATGAGGACGGAGAGCAGTTCCAGGCCGTTGCGGCCCTTGTTCACCGCGTACACGATGTCGAAGGCGCGCAGTGCCTCGATGACGGTGATCACGCCCACGACGACGTTGACGGGGCGCAGCGCGGGCAGGGTGACGTGGAAGAACGTCTGGCGTTCGCTCGCGCCGTCGAGGGCTGCGGCTTCCTTCAGGGTGGGGTCGACGGACTTCAGCCCGGCCAGGTACAGGATCATCACGTAGCCGGTGTGCCGCCAGCTCGCGGCCAGCATCATCATCCACAGGTTGACGCGGGGGTCGCCGAGCCAGTCCACGGGGTCCCGCCCGTCGCCGATGACCGTGTTGACGACGCCCTGGTCGGTGCCGAGCAGGAGCTGCGCCATGAATCCGACGACGGCGAGCGACAGCACGACGGGCAGGTAGAGCACGGACTGGTAGAAGCGGCTGAAGCGGACGCCCCGGTCGACGAGGACCGCGAGGAGGAGCCCGAAAGGCGTCGCGACGAGCCCGAGGAAGGCGACCCAGAGCAGATTGTGGCGGACGGCGGGCCAGAACGCCGGATGGTCCCGGACCAGGTTCGCGTAGTTGTCACCGCCCACCCAGCGGATGTCCCCGAGCCCGTCCCAGGACGTGAAGGACAGGCCGACCGAGGCCAGCGCGGGTCCCCACACGACGACGACGTCCAGCAGGACGGCCATGCCCAGAAGGGCGCCGACGACGGCGACGTCGCGGCGCCTGAAGCGCCGCACCGGGCGCCGTCCGGCACTACGCGCGGTGCCCGCGATGCGCTGCGACACGGGTGCGCCCCTTTCTCTCACCTGCCCACCCCCCTCACGGAGTCGGATTTCGCTCACCTCACGGAGTCGGATCGCTCAGCTCACGGAGCCGGATCGCTCAGCTCACGGAGTCGGAGAAGATGTCCGCCCTCTGCCGCTCGATGCGGTGGCACAGTCCGTCGACGTCCTTGGGGTCGTTGATGAAGTCCTGCAAGGCCTTGATCATGACGGTCTGGGCGAAGTCGGGGCGGGTGTCGCGGTCCAGGAACTGCGAGATCTGCCCGGCCCGGGCGACCAGGTCGGCGCACTTCCTCTGGAGCGGGCTGTAGGCACCGGTGTCGGCCCGGTCGTTGACGGCGACGGTGTTCGGGTCGCCCCGGAGGTAGAGCTCCTCGGCCTCGGCGGTGCCGAGCCAGCGCAGCAGGTCCATGGCGCCCTCGGGGTTGCGCGCCTTCTTCGGTACGAGGAACCCGTCGATGGGGGCTTCCACGGCGTCCCGGCCGTACCGCGGGTCGATCTCGGGGAAGGGGAAGAAGTCGATGTCGTCGCGCTCCTCGGGCGGGAACTGCTGGCCCGGGTGCGGCATGCCGAAGACGGCCATGCCGGTTCTCCGGCGCTGGAGCCCCTGGCCCGCCTCCTCCCACGTCCGGCCGAGGGCGCCCTTCTGGTAGTACGGCACGAGTTCGCGCCACAGGTCGAAGACCCCTCTGACCCTGCGGTCGGTCCAGGCCTCCTCGCCCGCCATCAGCCGCCGGTGGAAGTCGTATCCGTTGAGCCGCAGGTCGATGTAGTCGAAGGTGCCCATCGCGGGCCAGCCGTCCTTGTCGCAGAAGGCGACCGGAGTGCCGTCCCGGTGCATCGTCCTGGCGAGCGCGATGAAAGCGTCCCAGTACGCAGCCTGCTCGTACCCGCGCTCCTCGAAGAGGCTCCTCCGGTGGAAGACCGCCCACGGATAGTAGTAGTACGGCACGAAGTACTGCCTGCCCTCGTGCGTGGACTGGTCCTTGACGGCCGGTGAGAAGCCCTCGAAGCCCTTCCAGAGGTCGCCCGTCTCGGCCAGGAGGCCCTTCTCGGCGAAGTACCGCATGCGGTAGCCGGCGAACCACATGAAGACGTCGTCGGGCGATCCGAGCAGATAGCGCGTGATGTTCTGCTGGAACTCGTTGTGCTCGGTGGTGTTGACCTCGACGCGCTTGCCGCTGTTGTCCTCGTACGCGGCGAAGGTGGCCGCGAAGGCCTTCCTCGGCACCGCGTCCGACGCGTTGGACCCCACGGTCACGTGGTTCCGGTCGCCGCCGGGGCCCCGGCCGCAGGCCGCGAGCAGGGCGGGGAGCGTGACCGCCCCGGCGCCGAGAGCCGTGCCGCGCAGCACGCCGCGGCGGGACAGCGGATGTCCGCCGACGCTTCGCGAGGCGTCCGGGCGGGTGGGCGCCGTCCGCCCCATGACCGGCACCGGGTGCCGTCCGCGCTTGTCCATGGGTCGATCATGGCGGCGGCCCCGCTCATCGGCCCCGACCTGCGCGCGGTGTCGCCGGAAACCTCAGAGATCCGTGGCGGGCAGGGGGCCGTCGGGGCCGGCCGGGACACGCTCGGCGCACACAGCAGTGGCCCTCGCGCCACCCGCCGGAAACCTACGCGGCGACAGCCCGGCAGCAGCCCGGTGCCCGCCTGACGCCCACGCAACCGCGACCGCCCCGCCGCGCCGCCCGACAGGCCGCGCCGCACACCCGCCTCAGCCGCGCATCCGCCTCAGCCGCGCACGGCCGACCGCAGCCGCGCCGCCGCCGGGTCCGGGAAGGCCCGCAGCGCGGCCGCCGCCGCGCCCACCAGGCCCGCGTCCGTGCCCGTGAGGGCCGGGGCGACGGTCAGCCGACGGACGAAGGACAGCGTGGCGTACTCCCGCAGGGCCCGGCGCAGCGGGGCGAACAGGACGTCCCCGGCCATCGCCACGCCCCCGCCGATCACCGCGATGTCGATCTCGACGAGCGTGGCGGTGGCCGCGATGCCCGCCGCGAGGGCCTGGGCGGCCCGGTCGAAGGACGCCGTGGCGAGCGGGTCGCCCGCGCGGGCCGCCCGGGCACCGGCCGCCGGCGAGGTGTCGCCGTCGGGGCCGGGCCGCCAGCCCGCCTCCAGGGCGCGGCGGGCGATGTTCGGGCCGCTCGCGATCCGCTCGACGCAGCCGCGCGCGCCGCAGGGGCAGGGGTCGCCGTCCAGGTCGACGCTGATGTGGCCGATGTGACCGGCGTTGCCGGTGGGCCCGGGGTGCAGCGAGCCGTTGAGGACGAGGCCGCCGCCGACGCCGGTGGAGACCACCATGCACAGCGCGTTGTCGTGCCCGCGGGCGGCGCCCTGCCAGTGCTCGGCGGCCGTCATCGCCACGCCGTCGCCCACCAGCTCCACGGGCAGGCCGTCGGTGGCGGCACGCACCCGCTCCACCAGGGGGTAGCCGCGCCAGCCGGGGACGTTGACCGGGCTGACCGTGCCCGCCGACGCGTCCACGGGGCCCGCGCTGCCGATGCCGACCGCGCGTGCCCGGCCCCAGGCCTCGCCGCGCTCCAGCTCGCCGAGCACGTCCTCGACCGCCCGCATCACGGTGTCGCCGTCCTCGCGCGCGGGCGTCGGCCGCTGGGCGCGCAGGAGGATCCGGCCGCGGTCGTCCACCAGGGCTCCGGCGATCTTGGTACCGCCGATGTCGAGTGCGGCGACGAGGTCCGTGGGCATCACTGTCAGATCTCCTGGTGGAAGGGCAGGCCGGAGAGTTCGGGGGACAGTGTCTCGCGCATCTGACAACGTTGTCCAGGCTCTATGCCCGCCACCTCGCGGCGGGCCCGCCCGCGCGGTGCGCGTACCGTGCCCACGCGGACCGCGGCCGTGCCGGCCCCGTGCACGCGGACCCTGGTCGCGCCGCCGCCGTACGCGCGGGCCGGCGCCCGTGCCGACCCCCGGCCGAGTACCACGCCTCCCCACCCCCGTATACATAGTGGACGCCAGGTGAGCCCCTGCACGGTGGAAACGTGAACTTCCCTGTACCGACCCGCGTTCACTGCGCAGACTGGGGCCGCACGGCGTGGAGGCCACGCGCGCGGCCGGGCCGGACCGGCTCCGCGCGGCGCGCCTCCAGCGGACCCGAAGGACGACAGACAGGACAGCGCACCGTGGCAGAGACCGCCCGCACCCCCGTCTCCCGGCGACGCCCCCAGGACGACCCCGCGGACCCCGGTGACCGCAGGAGCCGGTACGGCAACCGCCCGACCATGAAGGACGTCGCCGCGCGGGCGGGCGTGGGGCTCAAGACGGTCTCGCGCGTGGTGAACGGCGAGCCGGGGGTGACGCCCGACACCGAGCGGCGTGTGCAGGAGGCGATCGACGCGCTCGGCTTCCGGCGCAACGACAGCGCGCGGGTGCTGCGCAAGGGCCGCACGGCGAGCATCGGCCTCGTCCTGGAGGACCTCGCCGACCCGTTCTACGGCCCGCTGAGCCGCGCGGTCGAGGAGGTGGCGCGGGCCCACGGGGCCCTGCTCATCAACGGCTCCAGCGCCGAGGACCCGGAGCGCGAGCAGGAGCTGGTGCTCGCGCTGTGCGCGCGGCGCGTCGACGGCCTCGTGGTCATCCCGGCGGGCGACGACCACCGCTATCTGGAGCCGGAGATCGCCGCGGGCGTCGCCACGGTGTTCGTGGACCGGCCACCGGGGCACATCGACGCCGACGTGGTGCTCACCGACAGCTTCGGGGGCGCGCGGGACGGCGTCGCGCACCTCATCGCGCACGGCCACCGCCGCATCGGCTTCATCGGCGACCAGCCGCGCATCCACACCGCCATAGAGCGCCTGCGGGGCTACCGCGCGGCCATGGCGGACGCCGGCATCGAGGTCGACGAGGCCTGGGTCTCGCTCGGCCCGACGCACCCCGAGCGGGTCGCCCGCGCCGCCGAGGCGATGCTGGCGGGGCCCGACCCGGTCACCGCGATCTTCACCGGCAACAACCGCGTGACGGTCACCGTCGTCCGCGTCCTCGCGGGCCGGCCCCGCCCGGTGGCCCTGGTCGGCTTCGACGACATCGAGCTGGCCGACCTGCTGTCGCCGGGCGTCACGGTCGTCGCCCAGGACGCGGCCCAGCTCGGCCGGACGGCCGCCGAGCGGCTCTTCCGCCAGTTGGACGGCGCCTCCGGCCCGCCCGAGCGGGTGGAGCTGCCGACGCGGCTGATCACCCGGGGCTCGGGGGAGCTGCCTCCGGCGCGGTGAGAGGGGCGGGGCGGGCCGCGCGCGGGGCCCGCCCTGTCTCGGCCCACCGGACAGGGCCGCCACCGGCGCCGGGGACGCCCGGACGGCGGGAGCGGACACCGCCGCCACCCGGGTGGCCGCTACTGCCCCGACGGGGTGAGACCGCCCCGGCGGGGCCCCGCGTACGCCTGGAGCCCGGCGAGCGTGAGCCCCGTGAGCCGGGTGACCTCCGCGGTGTCGAGGGCGCCGCAGTCCAGGCCGCGCAGCAGGTACCCGGCCAGGGCCTTGGCGGTGGCGGGCTCGTCGGCGATGTCGCCGCCGGTCCGGTTGGCGTACGCGGCCAGGCGGGCGGCGGCCTGCGCGAAGCCCTCGCGGTAGAAGGCGAAGACGGCGGCGTAGCGCGTGGGCAGGTGGCCCGGGTGCATGTCCCAGCCCTGGTAGTAGGCGCGGGCCAGGGCGCGCCGGGTGAGGCCGTGGTGCAGCCGCCAGGCGTCGTGGACCTTCGCCGTGGGGCCGACGGGCAGCACGTTGGTGGAGCCGTCGGAGACGCGCACGCCGGTGCCCGCCGCCGCGACCTGCATGACGGCCTTGGCGTGGTCGGCGGCCGGGTGGTCGCTGGCCTGGTGGGCGGCGGAGACGCCGAGGCAGGCGCTGTAGTCGAAGGTGCCGTAGTGCAGGCCGGTGGCGCGGCCCTCGGCGGCGTCGATCATGCGGGCGACGGTGGCGGTGCCGTCGGCGGCGAGGATGGACTGGCTGGTCTCGATCTGGATCTCGAAGCCGATGCGCCCCGGGGCGAGCCCGCGGGCCTTCTCGAACTCCTCCAGGAGCCGCGCCATCGCGGTGACCTGCTGCGGGTACGTCACCTTCGGCAGCGTCAGGACGAGCCCGTCGGGCAGGCCGCCCGCCTCCATGAGGCCGGACAGGAAGACGTCGAGCGTACGGATGCCCCGGTCGCGGACGGCGGCCTCCATGCACTTCATGCGGATGCCCATGTACGGCGCGGCGGTGCCGTGCGCGTACGCGTCGGCGACCAGGCGGGCGGCGCGCGCCGCGTGGGCGTCCTCCTCGGCGTCCGTGCGGCCGCCGTAGCCGTCCTCGAAGTCGACGCGGAGGTCTTCCACGGGCTCGCGCTCCAGCTTGGCCCGTACGCGCGCGTACACCGGCTCCGCGAGGTCGTCGGCGAGCCCGAGCACGGCGGCGAAGGAGGCGGCGTCCGGGGCGTGCTCGTCGAGCGCGGCGAGCGCCCGGTCGCCCCAGGAGCGGATGGTGTCGGCGGCGAACTGCTCGCCGGGGACGTACACGGTGTGGACGGGCTGGCGGGTGCCGGGGTCTCCCGGGTAGCGGCGCGCGAGCTCCTCGTCGACCGGCGCGAGCGAGGCGCTGATGCGCTCGCCGACGGAGCCCGCGAGACTGGTCGCCACCTTTTCCTGCTGCGCCATCCGTGCACCCTCCACTTTCGTCGTGGTTCGTCGGGTTCGTCGTGCGGCGTGCCGCGCCCGCGGTGTTCCATGGCGGGGACGCGTGTGAACCCAGGTCAGCGAATGAATCCCGAATTATTCCGCTCAATGGAATCAGGAATCCGTATGGTGAAGTTATCCAGGGACCTTCCCCCTGGTCAACACCTTCTCGCGTGCCGGACCCCGGGCGTTCACACGCGCCTCAGATGGTGCCCGCACACTCCGGTGGGCCCGGCGCGCGCCGCCGGAGCCCGCCCGTGCCGCCCGTGTCCGTCCCAGCCGCACCACGACGCACCGAAGGAGACCGCGTGCCCACCGACATCCCCGTGACCCGCCGCTCCGGCCTGCGCACCGCCGTGGCCACCGCGACGGCCGTCACGGTCCCGCTGCTCGCCACGGCGTTCGCCGCCTCGCCCGCGCGCGCGGTGGAGCGGCCCGGCCGCCGCCTGGAGGTCATGTCCTTCAACCTGCGCTACGCGAGCGACACCCCGCCGAACTCCTGGCCGGAGCGCCGGCCGGTCACGCGTGAGCTCCTGCGGCGCGCGCGGCCGCACGTCGTCGGCACGCAGGAGGGGCTCTACCACCAGGTGCGGGACATCGCCGAGGACCTCGGACCGCACTACGCCTGGATCGGCACCGGCCGCGCGGGCGGCAGCCGCGACGAGTTCATGGCCGTCTACTTCGACACCCGCCGGCTCACCCCCGTCGCGTACGAGCACTTCTGGCTCTCCGACACCCCGGAGGTGATCGGCTCCAACACCTGGGGCGGCGGCTCCATCCGCATGGTCACCTGGGTCCGCTTCCGCGACCGGCGCACGGAGCGCGAGCTGTACGTGCTCAACACCCATCTGGACAACCACAGCCAGTACGCGCGCACGCGGGCCGCGCACCTGATCTCCGACCGGCTCTCGGCCCTCGACCGCACCCTGCCGAAGATCGTCACCGGTGACTTCAACGTCGCGGCCCACCGCAACACCGTCTACGACACGATGCTGGCCGCGGGCCTGGTGGACACCTGGGACGCGGCCGACGAGCGGAGCAAGCAGTACGCCACGTTCCACGGCTACAAGCCGCTCGTGCCGGACGGCGACCGCATCGACTGGATCCTGGTGTCGCCGGGCGCGCGCGTGCACGCGGCGGCGATCAACACCTTCTCCCTGGACGGGCAGTTCCCGAGCGACCACCTGCCGGTGCAGGCGAGCCTCACGCTGTGAGCCCGTGCCGCCCCGGGGACACGACGAGGCCCCCGGCTCCGCCGCGCGCGGAGACGGGGGCCTCGTGCTGCCGAGGGGCTCAGCCCTTGCGGGACTTGACCTCTTCGGTGAGCTGCGGGACGACCTCGAAGAGGTCGCCGACCACGCCGTAGTCGACCAGGTCGAAGATCGGGGCCTCGGCGTCCTTGTTGATGGCCACGATGGTCTTCGACGTCTGCATGCCGGCGCGGTGCTGGATCGCGCCGGAGATGCCCGAGGCGATGTAGAGCTGCGGCGAGACGGACTTGCCGGTCTGGCCGACCTGGTTGGAGTGCGGGTACCAGCCGGCGTCCACCGCGGCGCGCGAGGCGCCCACGGCGGCGCCCAGCGAGTCGGCGAGCGCCTCGATGACCGCGAAGTTCTCCGCGCCGTTGACACCGCGGCCGCCGGAGACGACGATCGCGGCCTCGGTCAGCTCCGGGCGCCCGGTCGACTCGCGCGGCGTGCGGGAGGTGACCTTGGTGCCGGTGGCCTGCTCGGAGAAGGACACGGACAGGGCCTCGACCGCGCCCGCGGCCGGGGCGGCCTCCACCGGCGCCGAGTTCGGCTTCACGGTGATGACCGGGGTGCCCCGGGTGATGCGGGACTTGGTGGTGAACGCGGCGGCGAACACGGACTGCGTGGCCACCGGGCCCTCGTCGCCGGCCTCCAGGTCGACGGCGTCGGTGATGATGCCGGACTTGATGCGCACCGCGAGGCGGGCCGCGATCTCCTTGCCCTCGGCGGACGACGGCACGAGCACGGCGGCCGGGGACACGGCCTCGTACGCGGCCTGCAGCGCGTCCACCTTCGGCACGACCAGGTAGTCGGCGAACTCGGGGGCGTCGGCGGTGAGGACCTTGACCGCACCGTGCTCGGCGAGCGTGGCGGCGGTGTCGGCGGCACCGGCGCCGAGCGCGACGGCGACGGGCTCGCCGACGCGGCGGGCGAGGGTCAGCAGCTCCAGGGTGGGCTTGCGGACGGCTCCGTCGACGTGGTCGACGTAGACGAGAACTTCAGCCATGGGACTTCTATCTCCTGCGAGTACGAAGAATCGGGCGTGCGGTTGAGGTGATGACCGAAGCTCAGATGAACTTCTGCCCCGCGAGGAACTCCGCGAGCTGCTTGCCGCCCTCGCCCTCGTCCTTGACGATCGTGCCCGCGGTGCGCGCGGGACGCTCGGTGGCGGAGTCGACCTTCGTCCAGGCGCCCTCCAGGCCGACTTCCTCGGCCTCGATGTCCAGGTCGTCCAGGTCCAGGGACTCGACCGGCTTCTTCTTGGCGGCCATGATGCCCTTGAACGACGGGTAACGCGCCTCGCCGGACTGGTCCGTGACGGACACGACGGCCGGCAGGGAGGCCTCCAACTGCTCCGAGGCCGAGTCGCCGTCACGGCGGCCCTTGACCGTGCCGTCCTCGACGGAGACCTCGGAGAGCAGCGTGACCTGCGGGACGCCCAGGCGCTCGGCGAGGATCGCGGGCAGCACACCCATGGTGCCGTCCGTGGAGGCCATGCCGGCGATGACGAGGTCGTACCCGGTCTTCTCGATGGCCTTGGCGAGCACCAGCGACGTACCCATGACGTCCGTGCCGTGCAGGTCGTCGTCCTCCACGTGCACGGCCTTGTCGGCGCCCATGGAAAGGGCCTTGCGCAGCGCGTCCTTGGCGTCCTCGGGGCCGACGGTCAGGACCGTGATCTCGGCGTCGTCGTCCGCCGCCTCCTTGATCTGCAGGGCCTGCTCGACCGCGTACTCGTCGAGCTCCGAGAGCAGGCCGTCCACGTCGTCGCGGTCGACGGTCAGGTCCTCGGCGAAGTGCCGGTCGCCGGTGGCGTCGGGCACGTACTTCACACAGACAACGATCCTCAAGCTCACGCCGGCTCTCCTACTGCATCGTCATTACTGGGCTGCTGCCTTGGCTGCGGTACTGCCTTGTTGCAGGCAGCATAGGCGCCTGAAGCGGCGGATCCCGGTCGGGGCGGCCCCCGCTCCCACCGGAATATTACTCATGAGTACACCGAGTGCATTCCCGCTGAGCAAGCGCTTTGAACTGTGACCTTCGCAACGCTCCGTAATCACGCGCACCACGCGTCATCGGGAACTCTCAGTCACGCAGCGCGTTGAAGCGTCCCTCGTGGTACAGCAGCGGACGGCCCGCCCCCGACGGGTCCCCGACGACCGCCTCCGCGAGCACCAGGCGGTGGTCCCCCGCGGGCACCCGGGCCACGACGCGGCACACCATCCAGGCGAGGACCCCGTCGAGCACCGGCACGCCCTCGGGCCCCTCGAACCAGCGCGTGGGCGCGGCGAACCGGTCGGCCCCGCTGCGCGCGAACGTCGCGGCGAGCTCCTCCTGGTGCTCACCGAGTACGTGCACACCGACGTGCTCGGCCCGGGACACGGCGGGCCAACTGGAGGCGCCGGTGCCGATGCCGAACGAGATCATCGGCGGCTCGGCGGAGACCGAGGTGAGCGAGGTGGCGGTGAAGCCGACGGGGCCGGTGCCCCGCGCGGTGATCACGGCGACGCCGGCCGCGTGCCGCCGGAAGACGGAGCGCAGCAGGTCGGGTGTGGCGGTCCGGGGGGTGCTGAGGCCGGGTGTGGCCGTCATGGAGCTGTCCTTCTGCTGGAGGTACGTGCGGGTCCGCGGCTGCTCAGCGGGACCGACAGCGCGCACTGGCATGACGGGCGAGGTCCACGTGGACGCGCTCGTGAAGGAAAAGCTCCGGGGGCATGGCAGCAGGCTGTCGACACCGGACCCGTACGGTCAAGGCCTCGGGAGCGCGGGAAAGATCACTTCTGCGCCCGCCCCGGCGGGACGCTCCGTCACGGGCGGGGCCGCGCCGCCGCCCGCCGGGGCCCGGTGCGCCGCCGAGGGCTGACGGCGAGGCGGCGTGCGCCGGTCCGCCGCTGACCGTCCTCGGCCGCTCGGCGCGCCCCGGAGTGCCGTCGAGCCGGGGCGTCCGCTTCCGGTGGCCCCGCCTCATACGGCCTCCCCCAGCGCGGCGATGACGTCGGCCTTGCGCGGCTGCCCTACGGCACGGCGCACCACACGCCCTTCGCGGTCCAGGACCAGGACGGTCGGGGTCTTCTCGACCCTGAGGTCGCGGACGAGGCCCAGGGCGCCCTCGGCGTCGATCTCCACGTGGGCCACCCCGGGAACCATGGCGGCGACGTCGGCCAGGATTCTGCGGGTGGCGCGGCAGGGCTGGCAGAAGGCGCTGGAGAACTGCACGAGCGTGGCCCGCTCGCCGAGCGGTGAGCCCAGGTCCCCCGCGCCGAGCCGTCGCCCGGTCCTGTGTCCGCCCACTGCCGTCACCCGTGTCTCCCGCCTTCCTCCGCCGTCCGCCGGGGTGCGCTCCGCCCCCCCCTTCAGGGCATCCCCTTCGTCTTCCCCTCAGCATGCGTTCATGCCCAAAGATTCCTACGTGACGAGAATCTCCCGCTCTGTGGGAACCAACGCTGGTCAGCGGCTCGTTTGTGGGGCACGATCTGCGGAGCCGTAGACCTACGGCTCCGTAACTTGGTTTCCTGCCGGCGGCCCTCTCCGCCGGCAGTGATGAAGGGCCTCCCCACCCATGGCAGAACTCGTGTACCGACCGGTCGTCGGCATCGCACAGACCTTCTTCAAGGCACTGGACCTGAAGATCGACTGCAAGGGTTCCGAGAACATCCCGCGCACGGGCGGCGCGGTCCTCGTCAGCAACCACATCAGCTACCTGGACTTCGTCTTCAACGGCCTGGCGGCGCTGCCGCAGAAGCGCCTGGTGCGCTTCATGGCGAAGGAATCGGTGTTCCGCCACAAGATCTCCGGCCCGCTGATGCGCGGCATGAAGCACATCCCCGTGGACCGCAAGCAGGGCGAGCAGGCGTACGCCCACGCCCTGGACTCGCTGCGCGCGGGCGAGATCATCGGCGTCTTCCCCGAGGCGACCATCTCGCCGTCGTTCACGCTGAAGGCGTTCAAGACGGGTGCCGCGCGCCTGGCGCAGGAGGCGGGGGTCCCGCTCGTACCGATGGCGGTGTGGGGCACGCAGCGGATCTGGACGAAGGGCCGGCCCCGGAACTTCAAGCGCCAGCACCTGCCGGTCACCATCCGGGTCGGCGAGCGCGTGGAGGCTCCGAAGGACCAGTACGCGGGCGCGATCACGCGGCGGCTGCGCGAGCGCTGCCAGGAGCTCCTGGAGGCCGCCCAGCGCGCCTACCCGGGCCGCCCCAAGGGCCCGGACGACACCTGGTGGCTGCCCGCGCACCTCGGCGGCACGGCCCCGACGGCGGCCGAGGTCCGCGCGGCCGAGGCCCGCTGACCGGACGCGGGACCCCGCCCCGCCGACCGGGCGCCGGGGCGCCGGTTCCGTATCCCCGGACTCCAGGACGCGCACGCGTAGACCCGGACGCAGTGCCGCGAGAGCCACGGACGCGCGGGCGCCGCTGCGGGGCCCGCTAACCCGCCAGGTCGTGGACGGTGACGCGCGCGCCGGGACTGAATTTCTCCAGGAGTTCGACGAGCTCCCCGGCCGCCGCTTCGAGGCCCGCGTGCGGCCCCATCCCCTCAAGCAGGAAGACCGCGTTCACGGTCTCCTCGGTGAGCCGGGTGCGCGGGCCCTGCCGCCAGTTCCAGCGGCGGCAGGTGACGCCCTCGCCGTCGCACCAGACGACCTCGCCGGCGTCGGGGTGCTCGACGGCCGGCTCTCCCCCGGCCATGGTCACGAAGTCCTCGTCCCCCGTGGCGCGGACGAGCCGCATGCCGCCCTGGACGCGGTCCAGGTCCTCGCCGCCCACGGGGATCAGATGGGCCACGCTGATCGCGTTGTAGAGGTCGACGAGGGTGTTGATCCGGGGCAGTCCGGCGTCGGACAGCGCCCTCCTGGCCAGCGCCTCGGCGGAGTTGCGGGTGCGTGAGGGCTTGGCGCCGAAGGCCGTGTACGCGGCGCGCCAGTCCACCATGTGCGGGTCCTCGTGCGGGGCGCGGCCGTCGAGGCGGGCGGCCAGCCGCCGCGCCGCGTCGTCGAGCAGGGCGGCCGAGCCCTCGGTGCTGGGGCCGTTGACGAGGTCGTACGCCTCGACGGCGAGGTGGGTGAAGCCGGGCGCGAGCGCGCGGACCTCGTCGGACACGGTGAGCGTGAGCGTCATGATCTGCATCTGCCTTGGGTCGCGTACGGGGAGAGGTGCCAGGAGTACAGCATAGAGGACCAGCTAGTTCACCATGCTGGACTCGGGCGTGTGCACGGGCGCCCGGCCCGACGCGCGCCGAACAGGCCCCGCGTCACCCCTGAGGCAGCCCCTCCGGCAGCGCCTTCCACAGCTCCGGGCGGTCGCGCGACTCCTTCAGGACCCGCAGTACGGCCGGGTGCGGGGCCGCGAACAGCTCCGGGTAGTCGGTCTCACCGGCCCCGGTGTCGACGGGGAACGCCAGGCGCTCGCCGTCGAGGGAGAACCGCGCGTCCACGCCGGGCTTGTTGCCGCGGGGGTCCTGCCGGTGCCAGGCGCCGTGGAAGCGGACGGCGACGAGGCCGTGCAGGACGAAGCCGCTGCCGTCGTCGTGGCGCAGGCGCTGGTAGCAGAGCGCGGTGGGGACGCCCTCGGCGCGCAGCAGCGCCGCCAGCGCGATGGCCTTGGCGTGACAGATGCCCGTGCGCTGCTCCAGGACGTCGGAGGCGCGCCAGGTGACGCGCAGGTCCCCGGCGTCCGCGGAGTGCGGGATGGTGTCGCGGACGTATGTGTATGCGGCTTCGGCATAGGCGTACGCGTCGTCGGCGCCGCGCGCGAGGCGCGTCGCCGTCTCCCGTACGCGGGGATGGGCGTGGTCGACCGCTTCGTCGGCGGCGAGGTAGGCGGAGAGGTCCGCGGTCTTCTGGATCAGTCGCATGAGCGGGGAGCATAAGGAAGCGGCCGACCGAAGGTCAATGACTTTCCGGTCGGCCGCATAGCTATGCATCTCCAGTGGTGCGGCAGGGGACGGTCCTAGCGGGCCATCTCTTCCTTCAGCGCGGCCACGAAGGCGTCGACGTCGTCCTCGGTGGTGTCGAAGGAGCACATCCACCGGACGTCGCCCGCCGCCTCGTCCCAGAAGTAGAAGCGGAAGCGCTTCTGGAGGCGCTCGCTGACGTCGTGCGGCAGCCGCGCGAAGACCGCGTTGGCCTGGACCGGGTAGAGGATCTCCACGCCGTGCACCGCGCGGACGCCCTCGGCGAGGCGCTGGGCCATCTCGTTGGCGTGGCGGGCGTTGCGCAGCCACAGGTCCTTGGCGAGCAGCGCCTCGAACTGCACCGACACGAAGCGCATCTTCGAGGCGAGCTGCATGGACAGCTTGCGCAGGTGCTTCATGTGGCGCACGGCGTCGCGGTTCAGGACGACGACGGCCTCACCGAACAGCGCCCCGTTCTTGGTACCGCCGAGCGAGAGGATGTCGACGCCGGCGGCGTTCGTCAGGGTCCGCATCGGCACGTCGAGCGAGGCGGCCGCGTTGGCCAGGCGCGCGCCGTCGAGGTGCACCACCATGCCGAGCCCGTGGGCGTGGTCGACGACGGCGCGTATCTCGTCCACGGTGTACACGGTGCCCAGCTCGGTGTTCTGGGCGAGCGAGACGACCTGCGGCATGGCGCGGTGCTCGTCGTCCCAGCCGAAGGCCTGACGGTCGATCAGCTCGGGGGTGAGCTTCCCGTCGGGCGTGGGCACGGTGAGCAGCTTCAGGCCGCCCACGCGCTCGGGGGCGCCGCACTCGTCGACGTTGATGTGCGCGCTCTCGGCACAGATCACCGCGCCCCAGCGGTCGGTCACCGCCTGCAGGGCGACGACGTTCGCGCCGGTGCCGTTGAAGACGGGGAACGCCTCGGCGTCCGCGCCGAAGTGGCCGCGGACGACCTGCTGGAGGTGGTCCGTGTACACGTCCTCGCCGTAGGCGACCTGGTGGCCGCCGTTGGCGAGGGCGAGCGCGGCGAGGATCTCGGGGTGCGCGCCCGCGTAGTTGTCGCTCGCGAAGCCGCGGACGCCGGGGTCGTGGTGACGCCTGGCGTCGGTCTTCGGTGGGTTCACGGCTGCTCGGTCAGCCACAGGCGGTTTCCGTTCACTTCCGATGCGGGCCGCTCCCAGACTCCGGCGATGGCGTCGGCCAGCTCCTTGACGTCGGTGAAGCCCGCGAACTTCGCGCTCGGCCGCTCCGCGCGCATCGCGTCGTGGACCAGCGCCTTCACGATCAGGATGGCAGCCGCGGCGCGCGGTCCCGCCTCGCCCCCCTCCTTGCGGAAGGCGTCGGCGAGCGCCAGCGTCCAGGCCTCGGCGGCGGACTTGGCGGCCGCGTAGGCGGCGTTGCCCGCCGTCGGCTTGCTCGCGCCCGCGGCGCTGATCAGCAGGTAGCGGCCATTGCCGCCGCGCTGGAGGCCGTCGTGGAAGGCGAGGGACGTGTGCTGCACCGTACGGATCAGGAGCTTCTCGAGGACGTCCCAGTCGCCGAGGTCGGTCGCGGCGAAGTTGGCGCTGCCGCGCCAGCCGCCGACGAGGTGCACCAGGCCGTCGACGCGCCCGAACTCCTTCTCCGTGCGGTCGGCCCAGGCGCGGGTCGCGTCCAGGTCGAGCAGGTCGACCGTGTCGCCGGTGACCGTGGCGCCGCCGTGCGCGTACCGCGCCGCGTCCACGGCCTCCGCGAGGCGCGCGGCGTCGGCGTCGGAGGCGACGACCGTCGCCCCCGCCTCCGCCAGGCGCAGCAGGGTGGCCCGCCCGGCGGGGCCTGCGGCCCCCGCCACCGCGATCACGGCTCCGTCCAGTGCGGACATGGTCCTCGCCTCCTTGGTGCGGCCGCTCACGCGGCAACCGTCTCGGCGCCGGACTCCGCGGTGATCCCCTTGGTGGAGGCGATCACGTGCTTGAGCTTCTTGGAGAGCGCCTCATAGAACATGCTGAGCGGAAACTCGTCGGGAAGCACCTCGTCGACCAGCTTGCGCGGCGGCAGCGACGTGTCCAGGGCCTCGGGGCCCTTGGCCCAGGTCGAACCGGGGTGCGGGGCGAGGTACGTCGAGACGAGCTCGTAACCGGCGAACCAGTGCACGAGCTTAGGCCGGTCGATGCCGTCGCGGTAGAGCTGCTCGATCTCGGCGCAGAGCTGGTTGGTGACCTGCGGTGCACGCTCCCAGTCGATCCGCAGCTTGTTGTCGGTCCAGCGGACCACGTCGTGCTTGTGCAGGTACGCGAAGAGCAACTGGCCGCCGAGGCCGTCGTAGTTGCGCACGCGCTCACCGGTGACCGGGAAGCGGAACATCCGGTCGAAGAGCACGGCGTACTGCACGTCACGGGCCTGGGGCACGCCCTCGGCCTCCAGCTTCACGGCCTCCTTGAAGGCGGTGAGGTCGCAGCGCAGCTCCTCCAGGCCGTACATCCAGAACGGCTGCCGCTGCTTGATCATGAAGGGGTCGAAGGGCAGGTCCCCGTGGCTGTGGGTGCGGTCGTGGACCATGTCCCACAGCACGAACGCCTCCTGGCAGCGGGCCTGGTCGTCGACCATCGCGCGGATGTCGGCGGGCAGGTCCATGCCGAGGATGTCCACGGCGGCCTCGGTGACGCGGCGGAAGCGCGCGGCCTCGCGGTCGCAGAAGATGCCGCCCCACGTGAAGCGCTCGGGGGCCTCGCGGACGGCGATCGTCTCGGGGAAGAGCACGGCGGAGTTCGTGTCGTACCCGGCGGTGAAGTCCTCGAAGGTGATGCCGCAGAACAGCGGGTTGTCGTAGCGCGTGCGCTCAAGATCGGCGAGCCACTCGGGCCACACCATGCGCAGGACGACCGCTTCGAAGTTCCGGTCGGGGTTGCCGTTCTGCGTGTACATCGGGAAGACGACGAGGTGCTGGAGGCCGTCCTCGCGCCGGGCCGCCGGCTGGAAGGCGAGCAGCGAGTCGAGGAAGTCCGGGGTGCGGAAGCCGCCCGCGACCCATTTGTGCAGGTCCGCCACCAGCGCCTTCAGGTAGGCGTCGTCGTGCGGGAGCAGGGGGGCGAGCTCCTCGACCGCGGCGGCCACCCGCGCCACCGCCCGCTCGACGTCGGCCGGCGACGGCGCGCCCTCGCGCTCGAAGTCGATGGACCCGTCCTTGGACTGCCAGGGCCGGATCTGCTCGACGGCACCCTTGAGCACCGGCCAGGCCGGGTGGTCCACCACACGCCCGGCACGGGAAGCCTCGGGGCCGTCCGCCGTCTGCACAAGAATTTCCGTCATATCTCATCCTCCACGGGAGAACCTCGCGTATGGACACCGTATGTGCGTGAGGTTCTCCGCCACAAGAGGAGATCCGGGAAATCCTCCTGCCCGAGACCTGTTGGACCGCTGTTTTTCCTGTCGATCAGCCCACGGGGAGTCTGCCCCGACGCGGCCTCCGTACACGCCGCCCGTACGCGGCCGCCGTACATGCCGCCCGTACGCGGCGCCCGACCGCGATGCCCGTACGCGGCACCTGCCCACCTCGCCCCGTGCCGCACCGCACCAGCCGCGGCGGCCACCTGAACGGGGCTCCGACATACCCGCCCGGAAAGGCCAGAACTCCGGCCACCGCGACCCGTCTCCGGAGCCGGACTTTCCGCCGGGAAAGCGGGAGGGAGGAAAAGGGAAGGCGACCGGACACCTTGCACCGTGCCCCCGATCGCCACCTCGCAGAAAACGCTTCCCCTGGCCCCGCAACCTCTGATGCACCTCCCGTTACCCCAGCTCAGAGCCGGTGCCCACACCTCGTATACAAGCGCTACGACTCCCAACATTTCACCCCGGCAATGGTTCGCTCCGGGCCCGCGTCCGCGTTTTTCAGCCGTGCGGGAACCCCGTCCGCCCGTGGCCCGATTCCCCTTCTCCCACCCGTCCCGAAAGGCGACTAGCGTGCCCCGGCGCGGGGGCATTCGAGGAGGGGACAGCGGAATGTTCTATGCCGTGTTCAGGTGCGTCGTCCTGATACCGCTGCTGCGGTGGGTGTTCCGGCCGCGGGTCGAGGGTCTTGGCAACGTCCCGGAGCAGGGGCCGGTCATCGTGGCGGGGAACCACCAGTCGTTCTGCGACCAGTTCCTGCTGGGCGTGACGCTGCGGCGGCGCATCAGCTTCCTCGCGAAGATCGAGTACTTCACGCAGCGGGGCCTCAGGGGACGCCTCGCCGCGGCGTTCTTCCGGGGCATCGGCGCGATCCCGGTGGACCGGTCGGGCAACGGCGCTGGGCGGGCAGCGGTCGAGGCGGGACTCGGCGTGCTCGGCCGGGGCGGCGTCCTCGGCATCTTCCCGGAGGGCACGCGCTCGCACGACGGACGGCTGTACAAGGGCAAGGTCGGTGTCGCGGCCATGGCGCTGCGCTCCGGGGCGCCCGTCGTCCCGTGCGCGATCATCGGCACCTTCGAGGCGCAGCCCGCGGGCCGCCGGGTGCCGAGCGTCGTGCCGATCACCCTGCGCTTCGGCAGGCCGCTCGACTTCTCCAAGTACGCGGGCATGGAGGACCAGCGGGCCGCGCTGCGGGCCGCCACGGACGAGATCATGTACGCGATCCTGGAGCTCTCCGGCCAGGAGTACGTGGACATGTACGCGATGGAGGCCAAGGCGCAGGCCGAGGCGCGGCGGCAGGCACACCGCGCCCGCGGGCGCGCGGGTCAACCACGGATCGACGCGCCCACGCACGGGTGAGGCCGCTCGCGGTCGGGCGGCCCGCGGCGGTAGGACGGGCGGGGTCAGCCGTCCCCGCCGCAGGGAGCGCAGAACCGTTGAGCACTCGCGCCGTTCTCGTCGCCGCCGTCATCACCGGGCTGCTCCTGGGCATCGTGGGCACCAGAGCGGACGACTCCCCTCCGCCGCGCGGGAACGGTTCCCTCGTGGAGGCGGACGATTAGGCTGCGGCCTGCCGCGTGGGCTTCAGCCGGCGCTCCGCGCGGAGCCGAGCCGCCGTCGACGGAAGCGAGTCGATCTTGAACTTCCTCACCATCGGGCATCGCGGTGTCATGGGCGTCGAACCCGAGAACACCCTGCGGTCGTTCGTCGCCGCGCAGGCCGCGGGCCTGGACGTCATCGAACTCGACCTGCACCTCAGCAAGGACGGCACCCTCGTCGTCATGCACGACGCCGACGTGGGCCGCACCACCGACGGCACCGGTTTGATCGCCGAGAAGACGCTGGCGGAGCTGCGGGAGCTCGACGCGGGCAAGGGCGAGCGCGTCCCCGTCTTCGAGGAGGTCCTGGACGCGGTGCGGGCCCCGCTCCAGGCCGAGATCAAGGACGTGGCCGCCGCCCGCGCCCTCGCCGACGTCCTGCGCGCGCGGGACCTGGTCGGCCGGGTGGAGGTGCTGTCCTTCCACGACGAGGCGATCGCCGAGGTCACCCGGCTCGTCCCCGGGGTGCGGACCGCGCTCGTGGCCAGCCGCTACGGGCCCGAGGTTGTGCGGCGCGCCACGGCCGTCGGCGCCACCACGCTCGTCCTGAACATCCGCCGGCTGACGCTGGAGACCGTGGAGCACGCGCGCGCGGCCGGGCTGCGGATCATCGGCTGGGTCGTGAACACCCAGGACGACCTGCGCCTGGTGCGCGCCCTCCAGCTCGACGGGGCGACGACGGACTACCCGGACATCAAACGGACCGGCCGCTTCACCGCCTGAGCGCGCAGCCCGGCCGGGCCCGGAGGGACCGGCGCGGCACCGCGCCCGCCCGGCCCTGGGGCCCCGGCGTCAGCCGATCTCCTTGACCAGGAGCTCGAACTCCAGGTCGTCGCGGCGCGGGATGCCGAACCGCTCGTCGCCGTACGGGAAGGGGCTCGTCCGTCCCGTACGGCGGTAGCCGCGCCGCTCGTACCAGGCGATGAGCTCGGACCGTACGGAGATGACGGTCATGTGCATCTCCCGGGCGCCCCAGGCGGCGTGCGCGGTCCGCTCCGCCTCCGCCATGATCAGCTTGCCGAGCCCCGCGCCCTGGAGGGCCGGGCTGACGGCGAACATCCCGAAGTAGGCGTGGTCGCCGCGGTGTTCGAGGTGGCAGCAGGCGACGATCCGGCCCTCGCGCTCGACGACGAGCAGCTTGCTGTCCGGCGCGGCGACGACCGCGGCCACACCCTCGGGGTCGGTGCGCTGACCGTCCAGGATGTCCGCCTCCGTGGTCCACCCGGCGCGGCTGGCGTCCCCGCGGTACGCCGACTCGACGAGGGCCACCAGCGCCTCCACGTCGGCCGCCACGGCGTCGCGGAAGGTGAGGTCGTCGTGCGTGCGGGGGTGCGGGGCGGTGGCCATGGGCGCGTGTCTCCGATCTGCCGGTGCTGCGGTGCTGCGGTGCCGTCGCGCGCGGAACTCCCGCCCCGCGCGCACCGCCGAGCGTAACCCGGCGCTCGCGGGCACTAAGGTGCGGCCGCATGGTGCACGTACTCAGCAGCAGAGTCCTCCTGCGGCCCACGGACCCCGAGCGCTCCCGGCAGTTCTACGGCACGGACCTCGGTCTCGCCGTGTACCGGGAGTTCGGCACGGGCCCGGAGCGGGGCACGGTCTACTTCCTCGGCGGCGGCTTCCTGGAGGTGTCCGGGCGCTCGGCCGAGCCGCCCTCGCCCGCGCTCCAGCTCTGGCTGCAGGTCGCGGACGCGGCCGCCGCGCACAAGGAGCTGGCCGCGCGCGGCGTCGAGATCCTCAGGCCGCCCGTCAAGGAGCCGTGGGGCCTGGTCGAGATGTGGATCGCGGACCCGGACGGGGTCCGCATCGCGGTGGTGGAGGTGCCGGAGGACCATCCGCTGCGGTACCGCCCGTAGCGGCCGTCACCCGCGCGGGGCGCCGAGCCGCCCCTCCAACTGGCCGAGCAGCTCGCCGAGGAGCGCGCCCAGGTGCTGCCGCCCGTCGTCGGCGAGCCCGGCGAGGACCGTCGTTTCGTACGCGAGTTGCGCGGGCAGGATCGCGTCGACGAGGTCGCGGCCCGCGTCGGTGAGGCGCACGTGGGTGACGCGGCGGTCACGGGTGTCGGGGCGGCGGTCGATCAGGGCGCGCTCCTGCAACTGCTTGAGGCGCTTGGTGACGGCCGCGCCCGAGGAGAAGGTCTCGCGGGCCAGCTCCCCGGGGGTCAGCTCGTGGCCGGTGCGGCGCAGGGCGCCCAGGAGGTCGAACTCGGGGCGGGTCAGGCCCGCCCGGCGCAGCGGGGCGTCCTCGGCCTGCTGGAGGAGCGCGGCGCAGCGGTTGATGCGGCCGATGATCTCCATCGGCGCGGTGTCCACGCCGGGGTGCACCTGCTGCCACTGCCGGACCACCGCGGCCATCGTGTCGCCCGTCGCCCCGCGGCCGTACCCACTGGTCATCCCCGCGCCCACTCCTCGTGCTCGTACCGGTGTGCCGTCACCGGTTGCTGACACCGGTGTGCTGACACCGGTGTGCCCCTGGGCGGCGTCAGGGCCGCGCGCCCTCGGCGGTCCGCGTCCCGCCGCGTACCGTAGCCGCGAGCGTACGGTGTCCGGCCTGCTCGGCGTCGGCCACCCGGCGGCCGGGCAGCTCGCGCTGCCACCACTCGCCGGCCGCGGTGTCGTGGGCGGCGCGCAGCGCGACGAGGCTCGCGGTGAGGCGGCGGCGGGCGCGGGACAGCTCGGGGGCGGGCCCCGACAGGGCCCGTTCGGCGTGGGCGCGGGCGCGCTCGGCGGCGGCGAGGGCGTGCTCGATGTGGTCGGCGGCCCGCCGGTTGGTGACGGCGACGGCCGCGGCCAGGCCGCACAGCGCGCCGATCAGCGTGTCCACGACGCGGTCGGCGATCAGCGCCCCGGGGTCCTGGAACCGTCCGAACTCGGTGACGAGCAGGGCCATCGGCGTCACGCAGACGCTGCCCAGCCAGTAGTTGCGGGAGATCAGGGCCTCGGCGCCGAAGGCGCAGAGCAGGCCGCAGCCGATGAGCGCGGCGTGGTTGAGGTGCGCGAGCGGCGCGAGCGCGGCGAAGGCGGCCACGCCCAGGACGTTGCCGACGACGCGCTGCACGCCGCGGCTCCAGGTCAGCGTCAGGTTGGCCTGGTACAGGGACGCGGCGGTGACCAGCGCCCAGTAGGGGCGGCCGACGCCGAGCGCGAGCGCCGCGTACCCGGCGAGGGCGCAGCCGAGGGCGGTGCGCAGCGCGATCGGCAGGTGCGGCGAGCCGGGCGCGAACCGCCGCCACAGCGGGACCGCGGCCTCGGCCGCCTCGGCCCGTTCGAGGGGCGGGTGGAGCGGCGCGGTCCAGGCGCCCGGGAAGGTGCCGGTGCCGTTCTCGGCGTGGGCCAGGCGGCGCAGGTGGT
>NZ_BNBT01000083.1 GCF_014656095.1 Streptomyces longispororuber | reverse complement strand
GGCCGTCGGCGCGGCGGGCTGGAACGCGGGCGGCAGTGGCGGCAGCCCGCCCTGCGGCGCGGGCGGCGGCGTCCACGCGGGTGGGGTGGCGCTCTGCGCGGAGTCGCCCGGGGCGGGGGGTTCCTGGGCAGGGGTTCCCGGTGCGGAGCCGGTCTGCACGGGCTCGGTCTGCACGGGCTCGGCCTGGGCGGGCTCGGCCTGGGCGGGGCCGGTCCGCGCGGGGTCGGTCTGCTTGGGGCCGGTCTGCTCGGGGCCGGTCCGCTCGGGGCCGGTCTGCGCGGGCTCGCCCTGCGCGGAGTCCGCCAGTACGGACTCGCCCCGTACGGATGCGGCGGCGGCCGCGGGCCCGGCCTGGGGAGCCTCCGCGTCAGTGGCGGCCGGAGCGTCGGTATCGGGAGCGGACGTGGCGAGGCCCGCCTCGGCCACCGGACCACCGGCATCCGCCGCGGAACCGGCCTCACCTGCCGCACCGGCGTCCTCACGTGCGACTCCGGAGGCGGGGGTGTCGGCCTTCACGGCGTCGTCGGCGCCATCGGCCCCCGCCCTTCCGGAACCGGCCGCCTCACCACCCTCCGGCTCGACCGCGGCCACAGCCTCGGCTTCGGTCCCGGCCGCGGTCGAGGCCTCGTTCGCGCTCTGGGACTTGTCCCCGGTACCGGCCCCGGGCTCCGTCTCGGCTCCGGCCTCCGCCCGAGCCTCCGCCGCAGCAGCCTCGGCCGTGCCCTCGTCCCCGGCCGTACGCGCGTCCGCGTCGAGCCCGGCCATCTCCCGCTTCAGCGCGGCAGCGGAGAACCGCATGGTGGCGCCGCTCTCCACATCACCCGCGGGCCCGGCGAGCGCCCCGCTCCAGTCCGCGGCACCGGCGGAGGCGGGAGGAGCCGGGGAGGCGGGGGGAGCAGCGGCGGCCGGGGGAGCGGCGGGGGCGGCGGGGATCAGCGGCTGCCCGGTGGGAGGCGGCGGCACCGCCCAGTCCGGCTGGAAACCGCTGCCCACGGGGAGCTTGGGCACGACACCGAGGGGAGCGTCAGCACCTTCGGCACCCGCTGCCGGTGCCTCGCCCGCACCACCGTCACCGGACACGGCACCTTCCGACGAGCCGGAGTCGGAGCCGAAGCCGGAGCCGGAAGTAGCGGACGGAACGGGCTCGTCGGGCTCATCGGTGGCGTCGAGTGGCGCCGGCGTGGACACCGGGGGCGACGACGGCGTCTCGCCGGTGCTCCCGGAGGCGTTCTGCGTGTACCAGGCGGGCGGGGCGTAGTCGATGGTGAACTCGCCCGTGGTCTCGGCAGCGGACTCCGCGTCGGACTGATCGTCGACGGGTGTGTCCCAGCCGCCGCGGATCTCGTCCCGATCGCTGTTCACAATGCCTCCTGGTGTGCTCGAGCACGCTCGTGCCGTGGTGGGGGGCGACCGTTCCTGTCGTCCGATCCGCCTGGCTCTCCCCGTGTGCGGGACGCGCACGCCCCACTCGTGGTTCTGACGTCGCGCCCCGTCCCAGCCTAATCACCAAAAGCATGAGCACGGCAGGCCAGTCCGCCCCGCGACCGGCACCCTCCGGACCACCTCTCACTCAAGGACGGCCAACGATTCCCCCGACGCGGAACAAACCGGTCACCGAACGGCAAACGAGCTGAACCACCACGCTCACCCCGCCCGCAGCCCCCACCGAGCACATCTCACAGACCGCCCCCACCTCATGCCCTCCCACCCACCGCCCTCATCAAGCCCACCTCACTCACCGCACACACCAAGCCCACCTCACCCGCCGGCCTTCCAAGCCCACCTCACGCACCGCCCTCACCTCGCCCATCCCACGGACCAAACCCACCCCACTCACCCCACCCCACCTCACCCACTCCACCTCACGCACCCCAGCCGCACGCAACCCCCTCAATCCATACGCCGCGCGGGCCCCAGCAGTCCGTTCTCGGCGTCGGTGGCCCGCGTCGCCACGTACTGCCGGTCGCGCTCGCCGCACCACAGCGTCACCCCGTCCGCCAGCGTCGGCAGGGACTCGACCTCGTGCGGCGACAGCCCGAGGACCCGGCCCACCTGCGTGGCCTCGTCGGGGGAGATCCGCTGCACGCCGACGAGCCGCGCCTGCCGGATGAGGCGGGGCGCGACAGGGCTCACGTACGGCAGGAGGGTGAGCACCGCCTGCCACGGTCCGGACACCACCCGCCCCCGGGGCGGCCGCATCCCGCAGTCCCGCACCACGAGGACCGGGCTCCCCGCCGAGGCGCCCTGGGGAGGCACCCGCCCCACGTCGTGCACCGCCATCCCGCTCGGCCCCACCCCGAGGGCCTGCACCAACTGCCCCCAGAACTGCGGGCGTCCGGTCTCCACAGCCACCCGTGCCCCCGTGGCTGCGGCCCGGAGGGCGATCACCTGCGCCGTCCAGAGACCGCCGATGAGGAGGACGTCGTGCGCGGTGGGCCGATTGACGCCGAGGACGGCGGGCTGCTCCTGCGCGTCGACGCCGATGACGACGCCGTCGTCGCCGATGGGCAGGGCGAGTTCGTCGATCTCCTCCGCGCCGAGCGTGTGCCGTCCGTGGCGCGGCCCGAGCAGCCCGAACCCGCCGCGCGCCCGGCCGCCGGCGGCCGGTGGCACCGGAGGGGGCGGCGCCGCGGGCGGGCCGGCGGAGGCAGGAGTGGCAGGCGGGGGCACCGTGGTCATGAGCGCGCACCTCCGAGCGGCAGGGTGGCGAGCATCCCGGGAAGCTGCTCGCGGTCGAGCCGGAGGAGGCCGACCCCGGCCTGCCGGGACCCCTGTTCCAACGCGGACCGCGCGGCCGCGAGTTCCGTGTCGCCCCGGCCGGTCACCCGGACGTGGCCGCACAGCGACACCTCCCGCCCCTGGCCCGGCCGCAGCGTCAGGCTGAACGTGGTGGCGAGCGTGGGCACCGCGGTGAGCAGGGCGACGAGCCGGGTGAGCGCCGGTGCCCCGGTGTCCGCCAACCGGGGCCAGCGCCGCACCCAGTAGGTGGTGTGCCGCCGGTTGTCGCAGCGCCACGCGCGGACGGTCTCCTCCGTACGCCGCTCCGGTGGTTCGGCGCGTCCGGACTGGGCCGTCACCAGCGGGTTGGCGCACGCCGACGTGGCGAGGGCGGCCGCCAGCTCCTCCTCGGACAGGACCGTGGCCCGGAACCCCGTGCCGCGCAGCCGGCTCGCCAACTGGTCCGCCACGCGCACCGCGCACTTCTGGGCCCCCGCCAGACCGCCCCCGCGCGCCGCCACGGCCTCCGGGCACAGCGCGGGGTCGAGCTTCAGGGCGACCCAGGTGATGCGCACGGACGGCGCACCCGTCCGCGCCTGCAGCGGCGCGTAGTTGCTGACGGCCACGGACTGCTGCGGCAGGTGCAGCGCGGGGGCGGGCTGCGTGTGCAGCACCACCTGCGCGGACTCCAGGCGGATGCCGTCGACCTCCAGCGCGTCCCGGACGAGACCCAGGGGCAGGAACTGTCTGCCGCGCTCGAACCGCACCGCGGCCCCGTCCGCCTCGACCTGGAGGACGACGGTCAGGAACGTGCCGTCGCCCACCATCCCGACCTCGCGCCGGTCACGCCCGCGGTGGGTGTACGTCCGCAGCGAGGGGTCGCACTCCAGGGCCGGGGCGAAGGCGGGGTCCGTCCCCGGCGGGGCCGGGCGCGTGGCCGCGTACCGCGAACGGGCGCGTAACCCCCGTCGCGCGCACCACAGTTCGGGCAGCGAGCGGCCGTGGCGGCGGCCGGCGGCGAGCAGCACGAGCCCCGCCGCGACGACGGCGGCGGGGACCAGGGCCAGCGGGCCCACCACCCAGCCGACCAGCAGGAGAGCGGCGGCGACCTCAAGGAGGACGATCCGTTGCAGACGGAACGGCCCCATCTGGGCCGCGCCGCCGCGCAGACGGGGGGACACGCCCGCCCCGGCGCCCCCGCCGGGCCGCCGCGCGTCCGGCCCGCCGGCGTCGGCGGAACTCCCCGTCGCGGGTCCGGTCCGCCTCCGTACCCGTGCGCGTACCGCGGAAGCCATCATCCCCACCCCGTGTATCTCCCGAATTGCCCTGTCCGGGACGCCTCTTGAGGGCCCCGGACCTCACCCACCCCACACGCGTGACTACACAACAGGCATAGTAGGGGCTCGGTCTGACAACGGAGCGGCGGGGACACCGGCCCCCGCGTCGACAAGGGGGGACACGGACGCCCATGGCATCGCGGCGCGACGAACTCAACGCCTACACCTTCGCGAAGCGCCGTACGCTCGCGGCCTTCCTCCAGTCGGCGCCCGTGGGCTCGGAGGAAGGCGCGCCGCGCCCACTGCGCGCGGTGCTGCCCGGAGTCGTCGTGGGCGTGGTCGTCCTCGCGGTCTTCGGGGCCTGGGGCATGCTCAGACCGGCGGCCAAGCCCGGCTGGGACGAGCCGAAGGAGCACGTGATCATCGCGAGCAAGTCCACCACCCGGTACGTCGTGCTGAAGACCGACGGCGAGCGCCAACTGCACCCGGTCCTCAACATGGCCTCGGCGAAGCTCCTGCTCGACGCCGACAAGGGCGACGTCATCAAGGTCGACGAGTCCGTCCTCGACAACGGGAAGATCCCGCACGGCGCCACCATCGGCATTCCCTACGCCCCCGACCGCCTCCCCTCCGCGGACGAGGCCGCCTCCGCCAAGCGGTGGGCGGTGTGCGAGCGGCCCGTCCAGGGCGGCCGGTCCATCCAGAAGGCCGCGTTCGTCCTCGCGGAGCGCGAGCAGGACCGCACCGACGGCCGCGAACGCCTGCGCGGCGGCGAGCTGCTGTACGT
Organism: Streptomyces longispororuber; assembly: GCF_014656095.1. Classification (GTDB taxonomy): domain Bacteria; phylum Actinomycetota; class Actinomycetes; order Streptomycetales; family Streptomycetaceae; genus Streptomyces; species Streptomyces longispororuber. Next base: position 31,611 of record NZ_BNBT01000083.1, on the reverse strand, counting down.
CGTCGGCCCCGACAGGACCCGCTACGTCGTCGACGCGCACGGCCGCGCGTACCGCGTGTCCGCCACGGACGAGCACCTGCTGCGCACCCTGGTCAGGTCCGGCAGCGAGCCGCAGCGGGTGTCCCGGGAGTGGCTGTCGACGCTGCACCGCGGCGACCGCGTCCGCTTCCCGAAGGTGGACGGCGTCCCCGGCAGCGACGCGCACGTGCGGAGCCTCAAGGACCCCGCGGTGAACAAGGTGGGCATGGTCCTGCGCGCCCGCGACGGGGACCGCATGCGGCACTACGTGGTCCTGCCCGGCCGCGTCGCGCCGGTGTCCGACTTCACCGCCCACCTGCTGCTCGCCAGCAGGGACCTGGTCGACCTGGGGCAGAACGGCATCGCCCGCAACATCAGCTCCGGCGCCTTCAGCCCCGCCGCCGAGCGGTTCGGGGCGGAGTACCGGTGGCCGAGCGAGACCCCGAAGCCGGCCAACGAGGCCTCCACCGGGCGCGGCAGCCGCAACACCGTCTGCAACGTCCTGCGCCACGTGGACCCCGACAACGGCAGGACCACGCTCAGCACCTGGGCGGGCGAGGACTTCCCCGCGCCGCTGCCCACCGGCTCCTCCAGCGCCTACGTCACGCCCGGATCGGGCCAGCTCTACCGCCAGTTCACCGGTACGGACACCTCGTCCGGCGGCCTCTTCCTGGTGACCGACACCGGCCTGCGGTACGCGATGCAGTCCAACAGCGACAGCGCGACGCGCGACGCGGGGATCGGCACCTCCGCCGAGCAGCGCAAACAGCAGCAACAGGAGGCCCAGCAGGCCCAGACCCGCCTCGGGTACGGGGACGCGGAGGTCGGCCGGGTGCCCGCGGACTGGTCCACGTTCCTGCCCACCGGCCCCCGGCTGTCGACGGCGGCGGCACGCCAGCCGCAAGGCTCGTAAGGAGCCCGCGATGACCTACGAAGCTTCCTCCCGGCCTCGGAGAGCCACGGTCCCGGCCGCGGTCGCGGTCTCGTTCGCGGCCCTGGCCGTCACGGCGGCGACGGCCGCCCCCGCCGCCGCGGAGCCCTCGGCCACGGACCAGTGCACCTTCCCGTCCAAGAAGTACGCCGGCCGCCCCTGGGCGCTCCAGCGTGTCCTCCTCGACGAGCTCTGGCGCCAGTCCACGGGCAAGGGCGTACGCGTGGCGGTGATCGACACCGGGGTGGACGTCAAGAACCCGCAGCTCAAGCGGGCCGTGGACGTGTCACGCGGCCGCAACTTCCTGCCCCGGGACCTCAAGGACGACAACGGCAACAAGATCGACCGGGGCAAGCCGAACGGGACCACGGACACCGTCGGCCACGGCACCCGCGTGGCGGGCATCATCGCGGCCCGCCCGGCCAAGGGCACCGGGTTCGTGGGCCTCGCCCCCGACGCGACGATCATCCCCGTCCAGCAGAACGACGCGGAGGGCCACGGCACGACCGACACCCTCGCCAAGTCCATCGACTACGCGGTGGCCCAGGGGGCGCAGGTCATCAACATCTCCCAGGACACGGCGGACGCGGTGCGCCCGGCCCCCCAGCTCGAGCAGGCGGTGCGCAGGGCCCTGGCGCGCCACACCGTGATCGTCGCCTCCGCGGGCAACGACGGCCTGGGCGGCAACGTCAAACCGACCTACCCCGCCTCCTACGAGGGCGTCCTGGCGGTCGCCGCCTCCGACCGCAACAACGAACGCGCCCCCTTCTCCCAGTCCGGCGACTTCGTGGACGTCGCCGCCCCCGGCGTCGACATGATCTCCACGGTGCCCGGCGGCGGGCACTGCGCCGACAACGGCACCAGCTTCGCCGCCCCGTACGTCGCCGGCCTCGCGGCCCTCATCAAGGCCAAGCACCCCCGGTGGACGCCGCGCCAGGTCACCGCCCAGATCCAGCAGACAGCGGAACGCTCCATCGCGGGCCACGACCGCCTGGTCGGCTGGGGCGTGGTCGACCCGGTCCGCGCCCTCACGGAAGACAACCACCCGATCGAACGACCCACCCCCCGAGAGGGCCTCACCCGAGCGAAGGCCCCCACGGCGGCGGAACTCCACGTGGGCGAAACCCCGACGGAACGCACGGCACGCATCGCGGCGTACGTGGCGGTGGGGACGGTGGTTGTGGTGGCGGGGCTGGGCGGGGTGGGGGTGGCGACAAGGGACGCGCGCCGACGCAGCCCGAAGGCTGGGGGGTGAGGTGAGGGCGCCGTACTTCGTCACCGTGCTGAGTGCTCGGGCGCAGCGAGGCTCGCCCATGGCGCACCAGCGTGGTTCTGGTGCCCGATAGGGGCGTCAACCGACTACCCCTTGACTTCAGTAGGTCACGGCTGCGCGGGCAAACGGGAGGGAAGGCCGCACCCTGCGTCCTGATGTGCGAACTTCGCAGCCCGGACGGTCAGTTCGGTCAGCTTCTTCCGCGCTTCATCTTCGCTGCTCTCCACTGCTTGTTTGAGCTGGACGATCACACTGAGGTTGTACTCCCCGCCAGGAACCTTGCCGTCCGCCAGGCATGGCACGAAAACAGCCGCCTGTGTGGGGGAGACGAGACCTTTGTCTCCAGCCGGAAAGCTATGGTATTCGTCGCTGTTCTGCTGCCCATCGAAAACCTCAGCCTTGGCCCATCCTCTCGGTGGCTCGGCACGCATCATTTCGGTGCGGGCGCTCATCAGTATCCTGTTCTCACTTCTGGCGAAGCAGGCGGAGGTGTAGGTCCCTCTGCTGGAATCCGCGCGTGTCCCCGGTGTCTCCTGAAATGAGTACGTGGCTGCTTCTGGGAGAAGTGATCTCAGATCCTTGGCTGCCTCGACTTGGCTGCCGAGTGACTCGCAGATATCGGCGGTCTCAATGTTGCCCGAGTGTGCAGAGTTCTCGAATGGAGGAACGTCCATCAAGCACGCCACAACCAGGAAAACCGAGACCCCGGCTAGCACCGCTCCTGGAACGATGAACTTCTGTCGAGTGGTGAACAACCCTCAGTCCTCTCTCTCCAGTTGCCTCGGCGTGCCCTGCCCCTCGAAAGCATCCGCAATATTTGTCTTGGCGTGATCAAAGCCCGACTCGGCCGCGGCTGCCGCAGCCGAGACGATGTGCGGCGACGGACGGCCGGCGGCTTCTCCTGCCTTTCGTGCTGCTTCCTCGACGAGTTTGTACGTGGATTCCTTGGTTCCCTGCATATCCTCCCCGTTACGGTAGATCACGTCACCAGCCCCATCTCTCATGGACCCTTTGATGATGGTGTCAATGATCTCGTCCGCAGCCGTCCCGGCCACCCCGCCGGCAACAATTCCACCGGGACCGGCGAAGGGCGTGGTTCCCAGGCCGACACCGATTCCGACGGCTGTTCCACCCCACGTTTTCACGTGTTCCAGGGTGGTGTTGTAGCTCTGGTCTCTTCCCCCTGCCTCCAGCTCGCTCTCGTACGCCCGACCGCCGCCGATGATTCCTTCGATCTCGCCGGCGACAGAGGCAACACCTTCGATTCCTTTCTTGAGGTTCTCCCCCGTGGAGAACGAAGAGTCAGTAATGTACGCTTCCGGGTGGCGGAAGTGGTATTCCATCAGGCTTGTGGTGTAGCCGTGCTGTCCCAGATTGACGGCGACATATCCCTCTGGGTTTCGGCCCAGGGTGTACAAGAAGCGAGTAGTGTCGTGCTCGCCGAGTGATGCAGCAGTTCCGGCGACGGGGAAAAGTCGCTCTTCATTCGCCTCGCCGGGATGCAGGGCCCTGTGAATATCGGGCATGTATTCGGACGCGATCTTTCCGAAGCTGTCGGCCATGAAGCCGTGGTCGGTCAAGCGCTCAGGTTTTTCCGAAATCGATGCAACGATGTTCTGCGCCAGCTCGGACTGCCCGGGATCATGGGCCGGTGTGTCCGCAGTGGGAAATTCCCCGGCAGGGTGCCCGGTCGTGGCGGCCTCCAGGGCCAGGGCCAAGTTGTTGCGGCCCGTGATGCTGGTTTCGCCGTCGTCCGTCCGCTCGACCGGCCAGTCCCGTTCCTCGAAGAGGTAGTGGAAGTTCGACAGCGACCGGTCGTCCCCGTCGGGCTTCGAGGTGAACGAGTCGTTGAAGAAGCTCGTCGCCGCGTCCGGGCTGTTGGACAGGCCCTTCAGATAACCGGCCAGCGGATCCCACCCCGGGTCGCTGCCCGTGCGGTTGAGGTAGGGGGAGTTGGGAGTGTGCCGCCACGCTCCGTGCGTACCACCGCTCGTCATCTTCTTCTCGGTGTCCATGAGCGACGACCCATACCGCCGAAGGAATTCGTCGTCATAGTCACCCCACCGCATCAGATTGCTCATGACCTGGAATCCGAGCGGACCACTGGGCGTCCGCACAGGCTGGCCCCCCTGGTCGATGATCTGCCGTTTCCAGTCGGCCATGCCCGCGGAATCGCTCCGGCTGGCCGTGGCCAACGTGAGGCCCAGATGCTTCTGCAGATCGTCGAACCGTTCGCGCCGCGCATCCCCCAGATCCGGATTGGCCCCGGGTTCATTGATCCCGGACCAGAACTCCAAGGTCCCCTTCGCGCCGAGCCGCGAGGCGAAGCGGTCCGCGAACAGCGGGTCCTTCGCGTACTCCTTCAACCCGGAATTCAGCCTGTCGAACTCCCTGGCCGTCAGGTCCCCCGGATCCTTCCCGGCCAGCTTCGACAGCTCGTCCGCCTTCTCCACCGCCGCGACCGCGCTGTCCCGATCCTTGTACGTGACCGCAGAGAACCCGTACCTGCTCTGATCGGCGATCGCCCTGAGCACATTGCTCCGGTGCTGTCGCTCTCCGTCGCCTCGTCGAGGATGCGCTGGACCTCGTCCCGCAGGGCGGCCACGTCACGCTCACCGTGCTCCGGAACGGAGTTGCCCTTCCCCGCGCGGTCCGGGTGGACGTTCATGCTGACGGTGAAGCCGCCGCCACCCGTGGCGGTGACGGTCAGGTTCTTCTCCAGGCCCCGCTCGACGGCCTCCTCGAGGCGACGGTGGTGGCGCTTCAGCTCGTCGCGCGTGTCGCTGAGGATCCGGTGGACGGACTTCGCCTGCGCGTGGGCGTCCTTGAACTCCCCGGCCGTCTTGCCGATGAACTCCCGCGAGACGGTGGCGTTGACACCGGCCCAGTTCGCCCGGTTCGCCGCGCCCCGCAGGCCGACCCCGGCGTCGCGCTCCAGGCGCTCCAAATGGTCCACCAGCAACGACCAGTCGGACACGGCGTCGTCGAGCAGCGTGAAACTGGCCGAGCGCAGGGCGTCGTAATCCATCAGGAGTCCTTCCGCTCACCCGGCTGCGGGCCGTACACCGGGTTCCGCTTCCCGGGTTCGCCCACCCGGTCGTCGAAGCCGGCGTCCAGGACGTCGATGCTGCTCATCTTCCGCTGGATGAAGTGCTCGTCGCCCTGGTGCAGCTTCTTCGTGACACGCATGTGGTTCGAGATGTGCGCACAGGCGTCCATGAGGGACCGGAGCTGCTCCTCCCAGCGGTTCGCCACGTGCTGCAGGCCGCCCCCGAGGGCGAAGCCCTGGCTCGTGAGGTCCCCCGCGGCGCGGTCGCTGCTGGGAATCGCGACACGCGCCTTGTTCCAGAGCCGGTCGTACAACTGGAACGCCCGCTCGCCGACCTTCGAGAGATCGTCGTTGTGCACCTTCAACTCACCGTACGAGCCCGGGGCCGCCCCCGGAGCACCCGCGTCGGTGTCGGCCTGGTTCAGCCGCATGTGCGCCGAACGGCCCTCGGTCGCCCGCGCCTTGAGCTGCTCCCACTCGTCCCACGCCATAGGCCCGCTTTCCCCCGTCCCCTCAGCACCTAGCTGCCGATGGCCGTCTCCCGGCCCACTTCCCACTCGCTTCCGGCTCAACGACCCAACTCTTTCGGAGGTGTGCGGAGCCATGAGCTGTCCGACGCCATCGAGGCCGAGTCCGTGTGCTTGGTTGACTGGTTACGTACGCTGGGCGAGCGGGTCGCGGTACGACTCACCCGACGGAACAGCCCCGTGACCGTGCCCGCTCACGCCGAGCCAGGCACGCACGCTCTCCCGCGGGGAATCAGCCACCTGAGCCGCATCCAGCCAATGAGGGCCAGGTCGGCGCGGCGCCGCGAGCCTCGTTGTCGCCGCGCGTCGGGAAACTGAGTATGGCTACTCAGACGCCTGAGTAGCGGACACGCTGCCCGCGCCCCGGCTGTTACGGCAGTGTGCTTCGCACGCAGGAGTGACCCGGTCGGCGTCGACGTTGCCTCCGCGACTTCCATGGCAGTGCAGTCGCAGACGGTGGGAAGGCGCGGAGCGGCCCGGTGCCCGAGCTTCGGCCGGTCCCGGCGTCCGACGGCGCGAGCTGGGCGTTGATCGACATCCACGCGTCGGCGTCGGTACGCATCCCACGGTGGCCAGTTTGCAACTGCCGTGTCGCAAAGGCTAGTTGGATGTCACTCCCTGTGTGGCTAGAGTGACGACGGTGTGAGCGCGACCGGTACGGAGGCCCGCCGGGGCCCGATGCCGTCGCGTGTTCGCTTGTGCAGGCGAGCGGGGGGACGGGGAGGGGCTTCGTGCTTGAGGACGGATACAGAAGTTCGGCGCCACCGGCAGGCGCTGATCTCAAGCGTGGCTTAGAGGCGTTGAAGAGGTTCCGGCGGCGCATCGACACGCTGCTCACCGAGTTCGAGGGCTCGGACGGCGGCTCGTCGAGGGTCGGCCGCCAAAAGGTCGCCCGAGCCTCCTTCAGCGGCGCGGGCGCCCCCTTCCCCGAGGCCGACGGCCTGTACGCGCAGTACGACCAGGTGCACGAGCGGCTCACCTCGCTCTCCAAGATGCTCGGCGACCAGATCGAGGCCATGAGCATCGCCGTCCACGGCGCGGACGTCGGCTTCGACAACCTGGAGGACGACCTGCGGCAGCGCTTCTGGGCGATTCAGACTTCGGTCGGTCGTGAGCAGGCACTCGCTGTTCCGCAGCGTGGTGGCAAGGCCGACGCAGGCAACGGCCGCGGCAGCGAGCAGTTCGAACCGGGGTGGTAGGCGTGAGCTTCGAAGGTCACAGGCTCAACGACATGATCGACCTGGTCGAGCACGCGAATCCAGCCGATCTGGAGAGCGCGGGCGAGGCGCTCAAGAAGGCGCGGGACGCCATCGCGACGGCGGCCGCCGAGCTCGGCGATCACATCGACCGGGTGGACTGGGAGGGCGAGGCCGGGCGGGCGTTCCGCAAGTGGGGCAAGAAGCTGGTGAAGGAGACACATCAGCTTTCCGACTTCGCCGACGTCGCCGGCGCCCAGATCGCGTCGGCCGGTGCGGGCCTCGCCTCCGTACGCAGCTCCATGCCGCCGCGGGACACCCGCACCGATCCCAAGGCGGTGGAGGACATCCCCACCCCGAAGAGGGTGGACGGCAACGAGGAGTACCAGGCCGCGGTCAAGGCAGAGAAGCACCGACAAGAGGCGATCAACCAGATGAACAGGTTGGCGTCGTTCTACCGGGTGTCGCAGCACGAGATGGCGACACAGGAGCCGCCCACGTTCTCGGCTATGCCGGATGTGGGGGTGCCGCGGCCGCAGGCTGGTGGTCCCGGTGATGCTCGTAGCGTGCCGCGGGCGGTGCCCACCATCGCCGGTGGCCCTCCTTCGTCGGTGCCACACGAACCAGCCGACCCACCGCCCCCGACACACGGGGGGCCAGATCGCCCCTTCACTTCGCCCGAGGATCTCCGCGCCCCGATCACTCCGCTGGACCGGCCTGCTGGCGCGGATCCAGTGGGTACGAAGATCGACAGTATTGATCCGTTGCCGCCGCAGCCTGCTGGGCCATCGCCGAGTTCGTCGCCCTCTGGGCCTGGTCCAACGAATACGCCGGGAGGCCCGCTTCCTCTTCCGGGGGGTAACCCTGTCAAGCCGCTAGGCGGCCCGCCCGGCCGGGCATACCGTCCTGGTGCAGGCGAGAAGCCGCCGCTGCCTGTGCAGGGGCGGCCAGGAGCGGGAGAGCCAACCGGACGGTCCGGGCGAAGCCCCTCGGAGCCGGTAGCCCGTACCGTTCCTGTGGCCCCCGGGCGAGGGGGCAACGTTCCGATTACGCCTGTGCAGGCGCCGGCGGGACGCGGTATGCCGGGGAGTACGTCACAACCACGGGACGTGCCAAGCCCGCGTTCTGGAGTTCCGGGCATCACTGGGACCCCACGTGCCGATGGTGTAGTCGGCGGCAGGCCCGCACCGGGCCCCACAGCCGGGCTGGTCGGACCCAGGACGCCGCGTGGTCCGGCGATCGGCGCGGAAGGCGTCGGTAACTCGCGCACTGGAGGTGGCCCAGGACCGCGTGGGATTGTGGGGGCCACCCCCATCGGTTCGGGCGCGGGGCCGCGTCACGCTGGGCGCAACTCTGACGGTGTGGTGGGAACTCCCACTGGGCGCACAGGCACGGCCAGGGGCTACCGGAATGGATTCACCCCGGGCGGCACCGGTCTGGTACGTGGTTCTGCGGGCGGTCACCGGCGGTCCAAGGACGAAGACGAAACTACACAGCGGCCTGACTACCTTCTTGAGGACGAAGAGACCCATCTGCCGAATGGGCGGCGTCAAGTTCCGCCGGTGATCGACTAATGGCGAGTAAGGACGTGCTAGGCGTGGAGTCGAGGTTTGGCGGAAACGGCGGAGGAGCTGCGTTGCGAGCGGGTATGAGGCGGCGCCGTATCGTCTCCACGGGTTCGGTGGCTGGCGCGCTTGCTCTTCTGTTTTTCGGGCAGGCGCCAGCAGCGATTGCTGACGACGTTCCGTCGAAACAGTGGTACTTGGACGCCATGCGGGCCGAAGCCATGTGGAAGGTCAGCACCGGCGAGGGCATCACAGTCGCGGTTGTGGACAGCGGCGTCTCCGAGACCCCGTCACTCGAAGGACGTGTGCACGCCGGTAAGGACGTCACGGGCATGAGGGGTGATGCCTTGGATGACTACAACGGGCACGGAACCACGATGGCGGAGTTGATTGCGGGTTCCGGCAAGGGGGGCGGCCTCAAAGGCCTCGCGCCGGGTGTCGAGGTGGTTGCGGTGCGCACCAGCCTCAAAGGTGCGAACAACAACAGGGAGAGCGACAGCGCCGAAGCCATCCGGGCTGCCGCAGACAGCAAGGCGCACATTATCAGCATGTCCATCAGTTCTGATGTGATGTACCCAGACGAGGAAGATGCCGTGAAGTATGCATTTTCCAAAGGGAAGCTGTTGTTCGCCAGTGTTGGAAATGAAGCAGAAAAGAAAAACTTCATCGGATATCCCGCTGCATACCCAAGCGCTGTCGGAATCTCCGCCGCGGACAAGTCAGGTAAGGTCGGTAAGTTCTCTGAGTTCGGCAAGTTCGTGGATCTGGCCGCGCCGGGACTGGATATTCCGCAATGGTGTGACGCGACCTTCCGCTCCTACTGTGATGGTGGTAGCGGCACCAGTGCCGCCACTGCCCTCGCCTCAGCCTCAGCCGCTCTCATCTGGTCCAAGCACCCCGACTGGACCGCCAACCAAGTCCTGCGCGTGCTGATCGAAACTGCGGGTCGGAGTTGGCCGAAGGACGAGCCCAGTGACTACCTCGGCTACGGACTGGTCCGCCCTTCGTGGCACCTCTTGAAGAACAGGGGAAACCCAGGCCCCCCGGACCTCGACCCCATCACCAACAAGAAGACGCCCGGCGTCGGCTCAGCGGCCTCCGGTTCCTCGGGTTCCTCGAAGAAGGAGCCCTCGGCACCCGCGTCGCAACCCCCGAAGGACGCCGGGGACAGTAAGCCGGCCGCCGTCGTGTCGAGCGCGCGGTCCGAGGAGGACGACGGCAGTCCGGTGTGGATCGTCGCGGGCTCCGTCGCCGCCGCCGCGGTGATCGGCGGCGCGGCCTTCGCGCTCGTGCGGAAGCGGCGCAACGCCTGAGCAGCTCAGGTACGACTGGCGTCGCCGCGCCTCAAGGAAAGCCCAACAGCTCACGTAGGGAGAGCCCGCTCATGGCCGACGGCCGGAAGCTCAATGACCAGGAAGTCGCGCTGCTGGAGAAGGAGATCGTCGACAAGTACGACTCCGTCCAGAAGCAGCTCAGGCGCCTGCAGGGAACGCTGGACACGATGGAGGCGAACTGGCGCGGTATCGGCGCGCACGCCTTCGACAAGAAGCAGACGGAGATCAACCAGCACATGCAGGCCATCGGCCGCATCCTCGTCGACTTCCTGGACGGCATCAGCGCCAACCGCAAGGACAAGGACCGGCTCGAGGACGAGGTCCGCGCGAGCATGAACAGCATCGATGTGCAGTACGGCGGCAAGCACTCGGCCATCAGCAGCTACTGAGTCCGGCCGTAACCACCCAGAGACGAGGCACGCATGGCAAACGTTCACTTCGACGAGCTCGCCGTCAAGTACGGCGGTCTTGACGCGATCACCACGGAGCTCGGCATCCAGGCGAAGCAGTTGGAGGCCGACCTGGCCGACATCAAGAAGGCGGTGGCCCGGGTCGCCGAGGGCTGGGAGGGCGAGGCCCACCAGGCGTACGTCCTGAAGCAGAAGGAGTGGGACCAGCACGCCGAGGCGATCCACCAGGCGCTCATGCAGATCGGCCAGAAGGTCGGCCAGGCGGGCGGTGACTACCGCGGCGGCGACCTGAAGGGGGCCAGCTACTTTCAGTGAGGCCGGAAGCCGACGGGGCACAGCGGGGTGGGCATGCGCGGGAGATGCCCACCCCGTCGTGCTGCTTGGGGGAGCTCCGCTTCGGAAGACAAGCAGTAAGGCTTCGCTTCGCGACGGGGGGCGAGAGCCGTGGAGGCGCGCACATCAGTCGTCTCGGAGTCGTGAAAACTTGTGGATGGCTGCTCTTAGTTCTTCCATTTCGTATCCGGTGCGGAGATGAAGCTCGCGGGGGCTCATTCTCGAGACCGGGAGATTGAGGAGTTGGGTCCACGCGGTTGCGGATCGTGGGGAGATGCTGACCTCGACCTCGTTCGTCGAGTCGGACTGGGCAATCTCTGAGACCTCCAGGGGTTCGAGCTTCTGGTCCACGGTGAACTTCACTGCGGTCGCGTGGTCGATACGCTTCCGTAGCCGACGCATGGTGCTGATCATCAAGGATCGGTCTTCGGGAGTCCACGTGCCTTCCGGAAGCTGGCCTTCCGGGAGCTCGAGTACCTGGTGCGCTGCCTGGAAGAGAGCCTTGAGGGAATCTCGATCCAGTGACGTGGAAGTCATGTACATCTCCTTCGTCGTTGACTCATTCCAGGACGTTGTCGAACCAATCCTTCCCTCCTCTCGGTGTGAAGACCGTGCCGCCCTCCCCGTCCTCAATCACTACCGCCTCCTTGTCCGGGTCCCAGTATCCGACGCGACCGTGGCGCAGGTTGTAGCGGATGTCCAGACCGGGGACATCTTCATTGATGACGCCGTCCACGTAGACGTCAAGGGCGTTGGGGTGGACGCCTCTGACGTAATGAGTTCCATCGCCGTCCGGTCGAAGCGCCTCCTCGCTCGCATGTCGCGCGATCTCTCGGGCGACTGGATCGATGTCCGGACACTTGCTGGGGGCGAGACCAAGGGGGTCGATCCGTATGTGAGGGTTGTGGATGTACGTAGTGGGGTTCGGGGCCGGCTGCAGTCCCAGAGGGTCGATGGTGAGATATCGAGCCGTCTCCGGGTCGTAATGCCGGAAGTAGTTGTAATGCAGCCCCGTCTCCGGGTCGAAGTACTGTCCCGGAAAGCGCAGCGGCGTGTACGTCGTGCTGTCCGCCGTCCACGCCGTCGTCCCCCACAGTGTGCTCCGCGTGCGCCACGCGATCTCGCCCCGTTCGTCCACCAGCTCGCTCGGGGTGCCCACCAGGTCCGTGACGATCGCGAAGAAGCGGGAGTCGACCTCGGTCCGGGAAGCCTCAGAAGCCGAGGCAAGGTCGGAAGCCTCAGGAGGCGGGCCGGCAGTGCCGTGGGCCCAGGCGGGCCCGGCGTGCACATCGGGGCCGGTCTCCCCGCCTGCCACAGGTGCTTCCCGCGGCACGATGCGTTCCGTCTGGGCTATCGGGCGCAATCCGGCGTGGTCCCACGTCAGTGTGACCGGGTTCGGCAGGTGGTCGGGCGCCGTCGTGGTCTGTTCGCACAGGGTCGTGCCGTCCCATGTGAAGACGGTCCGTTCCGTCACCGTCGTGCCGTCGGGGGACAGGCGGAGCTTGGCCGTGCGGCGGCCCAAGGGGTCGTACGTGTAGTGCCAGACCGTGCCGTCGGGGGTGGTCGTCGAGGTGAGGCGGTCCTCCGCGTCCCAGGTGTGGCGCCAGGTGTCGGGCTTGCGTGACAGGCGGGTCTTCCGGCGCAGGGTGACGCGGCCCAGCGCGTCGTGTTCGTAGCGGACGGCGCCCGCGCGGGTGAGGGCCGTGCCCGTGTAGGCGCGGGGGCCGGTCGCCTCGTGGCCGGGGTGGGTGGCGGGCCAGTCCGCCGTCGTCTGGTTGCCCGCCTCGTCGTAGGCGTACGTCTCCGTCCAGTTCGCCGCGTGCACCGCGGTGACCCGGCCCGCCGGGTCCAGGTCGAAGCGGCGGGCGCCGTCGAGGTGGTCGTCGACGCCGATGAGGTGGCCGTCCGCGCGGTAGGAGTAGGCGCGGTGCTGGATCGCGCGGCCGTCCCGCGCGGCGACCGTCTGGCCGGTGAGGCGGCCGAGCGCGTCGAAGGCGTTGGTGAACGCCGCGAACCCCCCTACGTCGCGGCCCAGTTCGCGGCCCACCGCGTCGTACGCGAAGTCGATCGTGCGGCCCGACGTGGTCAGGCGCGCCCGGCGGCCCGCCGCGTCGTACGTCCATGTGCTCGTCGCCCCGGAGGGCGTGGTGCGGCCCGTGCGGCGGCCCAGCTCGTCGTACGTGTACGTCAGCGCGCGGCCGTCGACCGTCTCGGAGCGGAGCCGGCCGAAGCGGTCGCCGCCAGGCCTACTCCGCCGCTGCCCCGCCCTCCGCGGGTGCGGGGATGCCCCCGTTCCGCGTCGACGGCTCCAGGTCGAACTCGCCGTCCCGCGCGCCCAGGACGAAGGCGCGCCACTCCGCCTCGGTGTAGCGCAGTACGGTCTCGGGTTCGAGGGACGAGCGCATGGCCACGGCGCCGTGGGGCAGGTACGCGATCTCGACGCGCTCCTCGTGCGTCTCGGTGCCGGGGGCGCTGTGCCACTCGACGTCGGAGATGTCGATGGCGTAGAGCTCGTTCTTCTCCCGCTCCTTGCGCGCCTTGACGTCCTGCTCCGACTCCTGGCCCTGCTGTGGTGCCTCGTTCTGTGCCTCGGCCATGGTGCAGCGGTTCCTTTCCGGCGTGTCCGGCGTACCCCGGCGTATGGACGGACTGTGCGCTCAGACTACTTGTCAACGGGGACCAACCCCGTCTGGACCAACGGCTTTCCACGCTTCCGGGACACGTAGACGCCGCGCCCCGGCGGCATCGGCCGCGGCCGCACGCCGCCCAGGAGGTCACCCTCGGCGGGGTCCCCGGCGAGCAGCAGGCCCTGCGCGCCCAGCTCCTTGACGCGCTGCAGGAACGGCTCGTACGCGGCCCGGCCCGCGCCCGCGCTGGACCGGGCGATGATGAAGCGCACGCCCACGTCCCGCGCAAACGGCAGCAGTTCGGTGAGCGGGGCCAGCGGGTTGCCGCTGGAGGTCGACACCAGGTCGTAGTCGTCGACGACCACGTACACCGTCGGGCCCTGCCACCAACTGCGCTCGCGGAGCTGGCGGGCGGTGACGTCGGGCGAGGGCGTGCGGCGGCGCATCAGGTCGGCCAGGGCCTGCACGTGGTGGTCCATGGCGCTGGACATGGGCACGTACTCGGCGAGGTGCGAGGCGGGGGCGGCGTCGAGGAGCGAGCGGCGGTTGTCGACGACGAAGAGCTTGCAGACGTCGCCGCTGTAGCGCTCGGTGAGGCGCTGGACGAGCAGCCGCAGCACGTTCGACTTGCCCGACTCGCTCTCGCCGAAGACGAGGAAGAACGGGTCCTGCTCGAAGTCCACGAAGACCGGTTCGAGGTTGTCCTCGTCGAGGGCGAAGGACACGCCGCGGTCCGGGAACGCGTGCCCCGGCGGCAACTGCTCCGCGGGCAGCTCGCGCGGCAGCAGCCGGACCCGCGGGGCGCCGGGCGCCGTCCAGTGGCGGGCCACCTCGGCGGCGAGCGCCCTGGTGGCCTCGGCGAGGTCCGCGTCGGAGGTGATGTCGTCGATGCGCGGGACGGCGGCCATGAAGTGCTGCCGCTGCGGGGTCTGGCCGCGGCCCGGCACGCCGGCGGGCACGTTCGCGGCGACCTTGCGGTCGAGCTCGGAGTCCATGGTGTCGCCGAGCCGCAGTTCGAGGCGGTTCATGAGGTGGTCCTTGAGGTTCGCGCGGACCTCCATCGCGCGCGACGCGGCGAGGACCAGGTGGATGCCGTAGCCGAGGCCGCGGGCGGCCAGGTCGAGGACGGCCGGCTCCAGGGCCTCGTACTCGGTGCGGAAGGCGGCCCAGCCGTCGATGACCAGGAAGACGTCGCCCCACGGCTGCTCGGCCACGGAGATGTCGCCGCGCGCCCGGCGCGCCCGGAAGTCGGCGATCGAGGCGATGTCCGCGGCCCGGAAGTACTCCTCGCGCCGGGTCAGCACCCCGTACACCTCGGCGACCGTGCGCCGCACCCGCTCCGGGTCCAGGCGCGACGCGACCCCGCCGACGTGGGGGAGGCCCGTGAGCGCCGCCATGCCGCCGCCGCCGAAGTCGAGCCCGTAGAACTGGACCTCGTGCGGCGTGTGGGTGAGCGCGAACGACGCGACGAGCGTGCGCAGCAGCGTCGACTTGCCGGACTGCGGACCGCCCAGGATCTGCATATGGCCCGCCGCGCCGGAGAAGTCGCACCACAGCTCGTCACGCCGCTGCTCGTACGGCTTGTCGACCAGACCCAGCGGGACGACGAGGCCGCCCGCGCGCTCCCGGCCGGGCGCGGTGAGCCCCCGCCCCGGCACGGCCGCGAGCCCCGGGAGCAGCGCGTCCAGCGGCGGCGGGCTGTCCAGCGGCGGCAGCCACACCTGGTGCGCGGCCGGCCCCTGCGCCTCCAGGCGGCGTACGACGACGTCGAGCACGGTGTCGGCGAGCGCGTCGTCCGGGCCCGGCCCGGCGTCCGGCCGCGGCTCGGGGCGCGGCACCGCCGGGGCGTACCTGACCGGCACCTCGGCGGCCGTGAACAGCACCGGGCGCCGGTCCACCGGCAGCGGCCCGCCCGCCGCCGCCCGCGCGGAGCCGGAGCGGTACACCCCGGAGACGTACGCCGCCTTGAAGCGCACCATCTCGTCCGTGCCGAACTTCAGATAGCCGGAGCCGGGGACGTTCGGCAGGTGGTAGGCGTCCGGCACGCCGAGCGCGGCGCGCGACTCGGCGGCGGAGAACGTGCGCAGGCCGACACGGTAGGAGAGGTACGTCTCCAGGCCGCGCAGGCGCCCCTCCTCCAGGCGCTGCGAGGCGAGCAGCAGGTGCACGCCGAGCGACCGGCCGATGCGGCCGATCTGCACGAACATGTCGATGAAGTCCGGTTTGGCGGTGAGGAGTTCGCTGAACTCGTCGATCACGAGGACCAGCGAGGGCACGGGCTGGAGGGGCGCGCCGGCCGCCCGCGCCTTCTCGTAGTCGTGGATGTTCGCGTAGTTGCCCGCGTCGCGCAGCAGCTCCTGGCGGCGGTTGAGCTCGCCGCGGATGGAGTCGCCCATGCGGTCCACCAGCGTCAGGTCGTCCGCCAGGTTGGTGATGACCGCGGCGACGTGGGGGAGGTGCGCCATGCCCGCGAAGGTCGCGCCGCCCTTGAAGTCGGCGAGGACGAAGTTCAGCGTCTCGGAGGAGTGGGTCACGGCGAGGCCGAGGACGAGGGTGCGCAGCAGTTCCGACTTGCCCGAGCCCGTCGCGCCCACGCACAGGCCGTGCGGGCCCATGCCGTCCTGCGCCGCCTCCTTGAGGTCGAGCATCACGGGGCGGCCGTCCTCGCCGACGCCGATCGGCACGCGCAGCCGCTCCGCCTGGGCGCGCGGCCGCCACGTCCGCCGCGGGTCCACCGAGTCGGCGTCCCCGAGGCCGAGCAGGTCGGTGAACTCCAGGTTGGCGAGCAGGGGTTGGTCGTCGTCGCCGCCCGAGGCGATCCGCAGCGGCGCCAACTGCCGCGCCAGGGCCTCGGCCGCCTCGTACGACAGCAGGTCGGGCGTGCCCTCGTACACCAGGCCGTGCCCCGACTCGATCCGCAGCGACGCCGGCCGGACGACGAGGCAGAGCCCGCCGCGGGCGTCGCCCGGCTCGCCCGGCAGCACCTCGACGACGGTCACGCCCTGCAGCCCCTCGGCGGTGGCCAGGACGGACTCCGGCGGCAGGGACAGGCCGTCGAGGACGACGACGACGTGCGGCTCGTCCGGCAGCGGGGTGGAGCCGGGGTGGAAGCGGGGCCGGCCCCGCAGCCGGGCGGAGAGCAGCACGTCGAGCTCCGCCGGGTCGGTGGTGATCAGCCGGCGGCTGCCCGCCCCGTCCGCGGCGCCCCGCGCCTGGCAGTGCGGGAGCCACTTGGCCCACTCCCACCGCGGGGCGGTCTCCGGGCCCGCCGCGACCGCGATCACCAGGTCCGCGGGGGAGTGCAGGGAGGCGAGCGAGGCGACGAGGGCCCGCGTGCCGGCCCGTACCGCCTCGGCCTCGCCGTTGACCGTCACGTGGTAGAAGGCGCGCAGCGACACGGCCATGGGCAGGTCCTCGACCGTGCCGTGGACGGCCAGGAAGCGCTGCATCGCGCCCGCCGTGAGCGGTTCCAGGTCGTCCACCGGCGCGGTCTCCGGGGGCACGAGCGGCGTGGCGAGCGCCTGCGGCCCGAGGCCGACGCGCACCTGCCCGAAGTCCTCGTCACCCGTGCGCCGCTCCCAGACGCGGCTGCCCTCGGCGACCAGGGCCCAGAGCTGGTCGGGGGACGGGTGAAGGTAGTACTGGGCGTCGCGCTGCGCCTTCGCCGCGGCGAGGGCCGAGCGCCGGGTCTGCTGCAGGTAGCGGAGGTAGTCGCGGCGCAGATCGGCCAACTGCCCCTGTGTGCCCCGGCGGTAGCGGATGAACATCGCGACGGACATGGCCACCGTCGACGCCACCATCACCATGCCCATGATCCTCATGAACGGATGCGAATTGGGCATGAAGAAGAACACCACGGAGCCGCCCATGCCCAGCATGGGCAGGAGCTGCATCAGCACGCCCTCCTGCTGCCCCCGCGGCAGTTCGGGCGGGGGCTGCAGGACGATCTCGTCCGAGGGCACACCGGATGGCAGAACACGAGGCGGGCGCTTGACGACGAGGTGACTCACGCGGCATCAGTTCCCTTGCTGGATCGACGTGTTCCGACCACCGGCACCGACGCGGGAGGCCGCGGCCCACCGCGCGATCCTACTGACCCACGGGCCGCCGCAGGAGCGGTAAGGTGCCGTTCGTGCGCGTGAGCAGATGTGAATTCGGCCGCCGGACAGGGGCAATTCACGTCATGTGACACGGCCGGGGCGCGAGAACCGGCCAGACGCGGGAGATCGGCGCGCGCCCTCTCATGGGGTGCGGCACGGTGGGCGGGACGGCCGGTACGGCGATGGCGTCCAGGGCCGCGAGGGACTGAGGGGGAGCAGCAGGTGAGCATGACGGCCTCGGCCGGGGCGACCGGAACCGGACAGACCGGAGCGGGACAGGCCGGTGCCGGAGCGGCCGGAACCGGACGGGCCGGTGCCGGGCCGACCGGCGCCGGGGCCCCGGGGCCCGCCGCCGACGGGGCGGGACTCGGGTTCTGCCGCGTCACCATCGTCGCCCCCGACAGCCGCATCGACGTGGCCCTGCCCGACGACGTCCCGGTCGCCGACCTCTACCCGGAGATCCTGCGCCTGGCGCGCCAGAGCCCCGCCGAGGGCGCCCCGGTCGGCTACCACCTCGTCCGCCGCGACGGCGCCGTCCTCGACAGCGCCCGCACCTTCGCCGCCCAGCGCATCCTCGACGGCGAACTCCTCACCCTGCGGCCCTTCGCCGCCTCGCTGCCCCCCGCCGTCTTCGACGACGTGTCCGACGCCATTGCCTCCGCGGTGACCCGCGACCGCACGCTGTGGAACGCCGACCTGACCCGCGTCGCGGGCCTCACCGGCGGCGCCGTGCTGCCGGTCCTCCTCGCCTTCACCGCCTGGAGCGCGGCGCCCCGGCACGACACCCACGGCCTCCCCGGCATCCTCGCCGCCGTCGCGGGCCTGGTGCTCCTCGCCTTCGCCTGCGTACGGGGGCGCGTCTACGACGACCGCGCGGGGGCCGTCGCGCTCGGCCTGGGCGCCCTGCCGAACGTGGCCGTGGCGGGCTCCGGCCTGCTGCCACCGGCCGACGGCCAGGGGATCGGCAAGCTCCAGTTCCTGCTGGCCTGCGCCGCCGTGCTGATCGCCGCCGTGGTGCTCGTCCTGGTCTCGCCGCACGGCGACGGGCCGTTCGTGGCCTTCGTGGCCGCCGGGGCCGTCGGACTGCTCGCGACGTTCGTGGCGGCGCTGCGGGACCTGACCCCGACCGGGACCGCCGCCCTGTGCGCGCCGCTCGCCGTCGGCGCGCTCGCCTTCCTGCCGGGCCTGTCCATGCGCTTCGCGCGGCTGCCCATCGGCTACGACCCGCCGCACGCCGCCCGCCGCACGTACGACCCCGACCCGGACCCCGCCCCCCAGCCCCCGGTCGACGCCGAACGCATCGCCGCCCAGGCCCGCCGCGGGCACGAGCTGCTCATCGGCCTCGTCGGCGGCTGCGCCCTGGTGGCCGTCGCCGCCGTGGTGGTCCTCGGCTCCTCCGCCGACGTGTGGGCCCGGCTGCTGGCCCTGGCCACCGGTGTCGCGATGCTCATGCGCGCCCAGCTCTTCCGCTACACGGCCCAGGTCGCCGCCTGCCTCGCGGCGGGCCTTGCCTGCCTGGTGCTGCTGGGCGTCGGCCTGGCCCTGCACCCGCCGGACGCCCTCGTGCGGGACGCCCTGACGGGTGACACCGCGGCGCTCGACCTGCGCACGATCTGGCTCACCGCCGCGATCGGGGCGGGCGCGGCCCTGTGCGCCGCCATCGGGCTCATCACGGCACGCCGCGGGGTGACCCCCTTCTGGGGGCGCTTCCTGGAGATCGCCGAGGGCTTCGTCCTGCTGACCCTGCTGCCCCTGACGCTCGCCGTCTTCGACGTGTACGCCTCCGTACGCGCGCTGACGAGCTGAGCGCCCCCCCCGCCACGGCGGGGCGCCCGCGGCCCGGGCGGCCGCGTTCCCCGGCTCCCCGCTGCGCCCGGCCCGGCCCTCGGCGCGAAACGGCCGACGTGGAGCGGCCTATGATCCGGCCACCCGTTTTCATCGGACACTCGCTCCATCGGAGAAAGGCTTCCAGCGTGAGCCAGGGCCCGCCCCGTTCCCAGTTCACCCAGTCCGTCCTGGCCGAGGACAGCGCACGCAGACAGCGCCGCACACGCCTGCTCGCCGGTACGGCGGGCCTGCTCGCCCTCGTCCTGTGCACCGGCGGCTGGATGCTCTGGTCGGCGACCGACGACGAGGCGGACGCGCAGGACGCCAAGGCCGTCCAGCAGGCGCCGGACGACATCAGGGACACCGTCGAGGACCTCCCGCGCTCGCCCGCGGGCCGTCTGATCGTCGACTACCGGGAGAAGGAGTTCGGCAAGCGCCGCGGAGCCGACGCCTCCGTGCCCGCGCCCGGCACCTGGGCCACGGACAAGACCCTCGTCCGTGGCGTGGGCGACCAGCTCAAGGGCTTCACGTTCGGCACGTCCGAGCAAGCCTGGTCCACCGACCTGGGCGGCCCCATCTGCGACACGACCCGCCACGTCACTGCGGACGGACGTACGGCGGTACTCGTCCAGGAGCGCGCGGAGGACGACGGGGACGGCGAGGGCGACGGCAAGAAGCCCGGGAAGTCCCAGGACAAGAAGGACAAGAAGGACGGCGACAAGAAGAAGGACGACAAGGGCGCCGGGAAGGGCGAGAAGGACGGCGACAAGAAGGACGGGAAGGGCAAGAAGGGCGACAAGAGCAAGAAGGGCAAGGGAAAGGGCAAGGAAAAGCGCGAGGACAAGAAGCGCAAGCCCGCCCGCCCCGAGCCCCCCGCCACCTGCGACCGGCTCGTCTTCGTGGACCTCGACACCGGCAAGAAGCTCTGGCAGGCCCGGCTCCCCGAGGCCAGGACGGCCTTCGCGCCGAACACCAACGTGACCATGACCCGCGGCGCGGTCACCGTCGCCTGGGGCGAGGGCTCCGTCGCGTACGACATGGCGGACGGCAAGCGGATGTGGGCGAGCGCCTCCGCCTCGGCCTGCGGGGACGCCGGCTTCGCGGGCGGGCGCGCGCTGCTCGCCCTGCGCCGGTGCGGGGACGGCGACGACCGCACGTACCGCGTGCAGAAGGTGGACCCGCGCACGGGTGACCCGGTGTGGACCTACAAGGTCGACCGCGGGACCCGGAACGTGTACCTCGTCTCGTCCGAGCCCGCCGTCATCGCCGTCGCCGCCGGGGACGGCGACGACGGCGCGGTGGCCGACCTGATCGCCCTCGACGACCGGGGCGCGTACCGGGCGACCGTCGGCATGCCGGAAGGCCGGTACGTGGAGGACTGCCTCGCGCCGCTGTTCGGCGCCGTGGAGACGTGCCCCTCCATCGCGGTGGGCCGTGACCAGCTCTACCTCGCGACCGAGCGGAAGGGGGCCGACGCGAACGAGATCGTCTCCTTCGACCTCACGACCGGCAGGGCCGTCCGGAAGTTCCCCTCCCAGGGGCGCGGCACGATGTACCCCCTGGAGGTCAGCGGCGGCAAGCTCCTCGCCTTCCGCGGCAGCGGCAACGGCGTCGACCCGGACGCCGTGGTGAGCCTGGACCCGGAAACCGGCAAGGAGCGCCCGTTCCTGCTGTTCAGCGTGCCGGACACCGTCGGGCCCGTGGAGCCGGGGCGGGCCGACGTCGTCGTCGAGGGCGGCCGGGTGTTCATCGCCCCGAAGGAGCTGCGCGCCGCACGCGAGGGGGCCGGGGAGGGCGCGGCCTACGGCGCCCTGGGCATCGAGGGGGCGTGACCCGACCGGCCACGCCCCCCGGCCGGTGGGCGCGCCCCCCGGACCAGGCCGCACGGCCCGGACCGCGCCACCCCCACCCCCATGACCTGCGACAACGCACCCCAGAGCCAGCCCCCGCCCCCGCCCCCACCCGGCACCGGAAAGCCCCCACCTGCGGGCTGGTACGCTGTGTAACGCCCGCATGTCTGCGCGCACCCTCAGGCCACTCGGCCGACGGATCGCGCCACGCGGCACGCGGCACTCCACCGTCACCGGTGGATCCCACCTCCCCGAGGTGGACACCCACCACGCAAGGTGGACACCCACCTCCCCGAGGTGGACCCCATGCCTCCCGAGTCCCGGAAGCACCCCTGAGAAGAAGACCAGGGGCACTCGGAGGCGAACGTAGACATCATTGAGGAGTACGCGTGTCGCTCGACGCCGCTACGAAGAAGCAGATCATGGCCGAGTTCGGTACCAAGGAGGGCGACACCGGCTCCCCCGAGGTCCAGGTCGCGCTGCTCTCGCGCCGCATCTCGGACCTGACCGAGCACCTGAAGACGCACAAGCACGACCACCACTCCCGTCGTGGTCTGCTGATCCTGGTCGGTCAGCGCCGCCGCCTGCTGCAGTACCTGGCCAAGAAGGACATCCAGCGCTTCCGTGCCCTGGTCGAGCGCCTCGGCATCCGCCGCGGTGCGGCGGGCGCCAAGTAAGTCGCCGTGAAGGGAGCGGTTCCCACTCGAAGCACTCGAAGGGGGCCGCTCCCTTTGCCGTACGTGCGCGGTGTCGCCGTGGCTTTGTAGTCTGGTGACATCCGACACAGTCGCGGTGGCCTCCGGACCGTCCGGAAAAACGGAAGGCACCGCGCGCGACGCGACCGCGCAGGCCGCGACCGCGCGGGACCGGAGCACCACCGCGGCGCGGCGGAGCACACAGCACCACCGCACCGCCGCACGGAGCAGAGCACAACCGCATAGAGGAACCGAAGGAGAGGCGCACCCCGCCGTCGCCGGTCCTCGGTAGTGGCTTCCGGAGGACGCGAGTCCCCCGGGGGCTTCGATCGAAGACCGGCCCGCACCCACGGCGCGCTTCTCCGCACCGCCCCCGCCACACGGGCAGGGGTGGACCCCGGGCCACACGGGCCACGGGGTGAAAAGACGATACGTAATGGAGAAACCGCTGGTGGAGAACGAGACCCACTACGCCGAGGCCGTCATCGACAACGGCTCCTTCGGCACCCGCACCATCCGCTTCGAGACCGGCCGCCTCGCCCGGCAGGCCGCCGGCTCCGCCGTGGCGTACCTGGACGACGACACCATGGTGCTGTCGGCCACCACCGCCTCCAAGAAGCCCAAGGACCAGCTCGACTTCTTCCCCCTGACGGTCGACGTCGAGGAGCGGATGTACGCGGCCGGCAAGATCCCCGGCTCCTTCTTCCGCCGTGAGGGCCGGCCCAGCGAGGACGCGATCCTCACCTGCCGCCTCATCGACCGCCCGCTGCGCCCGTCCTTCAAGAAGGGCCTGCGCAACGAGATCCAGGTCGTCGAGACGATCATGGCGCTCAACCCCGACCACCTCTACGACGTGGTCGCCATCAACGCCGCCTCCTGCTCCACGCAGCTCGCCGGCCTGCCCTTCTCGGGCCCGATCGGCGGCACCCGCGTGGCCCTCATCAAGGGCCAGTGGGTCGCGTTCCCGACGCACACCGAGCTCGAGGACGCCGTCTTCGACATGGTCGTCGCCGGTCGCGTCCTCGAGGACGGCGACGTCGCGATCATGATGGTCGAGGCCGAGGCCACCGAGAAGACCATCGAGCTGGTCAAGGGCGGTGCCGAGGCCCCCACCGAGGAGGTCGTCGCCGCCGGTCTCGAGGCCGCGAAGCCCTTCATCAAGGTCCTGTGCAAGGCCCAGGCGGACCTCGCCGCCAAGGCCGCCAAGCCCGTCGGCGAGTTCCCGATCTTCCTCGACTACGAGGACGACGTCCTGGAGGCCCTGACCGCCGCCGTCAAGACGGAGCTGGCGCAGGCGCTGACCATCGCGGGCAAGCAGGAGCGCGAGGCCGAGCTGGACCGCGTCAAGGCGCTGGCCGGCGAGAAGCTGCTCCCCGAGTTCGAGGGCCGCGAGAAGGAGATCTCCGCCGCGTACCGCTCGCTGACCAAGTCCCTGGTCCGTGAGCGCGTCATCAAGGAGAAGAAGCGCATCGACGGCCGCGGTGTCACCGACATCCGCACCCTGGCCGCCGAGGTCGAGGCCATCCCGCGCGTGCACGGCTCCGCCCTGTTCGAGCGCGGGGAGACGCAGATCCTGGGTGTGACGACGCTGAACATGCTCCGCATGGAGCAGCAGCTCGACACGCTGTCCCCGGTGACGCGCAAGCGCTACATGCACAACTACAACTTCCCGCCGTACTCCACCGGCGAGACCGGCCGCGTCGGTTCCCCGAAGCGCCGCGAGATCGGCCACGGCGCCCTCGCCGAGCGCGCCCTCGTGCCCGTCCTGCCGACGCGCGAGGAGTTCCCGTACGCGATCCGTCAGGTCTCCGAGGCCCTCGGGTCCAACGGCTCGACGTCCATGGGCTCCGTCTGCGCCTCCACCATGTCGCTGCTGAACGCCGGTGTGCCGCTGAAGGCCCCCGTCGCCGGCATCGCCATGGGCCTGATCTCCCAGGAGATCGAGGGCGAGACGCACTACGTCACCCTCACCGACATCCTCGGTGCGGAGGACGCCTTCGGCGACATGGACTTCAAGGTCGCCGGCACCAAGGAGTTCGTGACCGCCCTCCAGCTCGACACCAAGCTGGACGGCATCCCGGCCTCCGTCCTCGCCGCGGCCCTGAAGCAGGCCCGCGACGCCCGCCTGCACATCCTCGACGTGATGATGGAGGCGATCGACGTTCCGGACGAGATGTCCCCGAACGCGCCGCGGATCATCACCGTCAAGATCCCGGTGGACAAGATCGGTGAGGTCATCGGCCCGAAGGGCAAGATGATCAACCAGATCCAGGAGGACACCGGCGCCGACATCACGATCGAGGACGACGGCACCATCTACATCGGTGCCGCCGACGGCCCGGCCGCCGAGGCCGCCCGCGCCACGATCAACGGCATCGCCAACCCGACCATGCCGGAGGTCGGCGAGCGCTACCTGGGCACCGTCGTGAAGACGACGACCTTCGGCGCGTTCGTCTCCCTGCTCCCGGGCAAGGACGGCCTGCTGCACATCTCGCAGATCCGCAAGCTCGCCGGCGGCAAGCGCGTGGAGAACGTCGAGGACGTCCTCGGCGTGGGCCAGAAGGTCCAGGTCGAGATCGCCGAGATCGACTCGCGCGGCAAGCTCTCCCTGATCCCCGTGATCGAGGGCGAGGACGGCGCCGAGGACGCGGCCGAGGCGAAGGACGACACCGACAAGTGACGTCCCGTAGCTCCAAGGCGACGGCCCGCACCTCCTCGGAGGCGCGGGCCGTCGCCCGTACCCAAACCCTGATCAAGGGCGCCAACGGCATCGGCACCGTCCGCAAGACCACCCTCCCCGGGGGCCTGCGCGTCGTCACCGAGACCCTCCCTTCGGTCCGCTCGGCCACCTTCGGCATCTGGGCCCACGTGGGCTCGCGCGACGAGACGCCGTCCCTGAACGGCGCCACGCACTACCTGGAGCACCTGCTCTTCAAGGGCACCGGGAAGCGCAGCGCCCTGGACATCTCCTCCGCGATCGACGCCGTCGGCGGCGAGATGAACGCCTTCACGGCCAAGGAGTACACGTGCTACTACGCGCGCGTGCTCGACACGGACCTGCCGCTCGCCATCGACGTGGTCTGCGACATGCTGACCGGCTCGCTGATCCGCCAGGAGGACGTCGACGCCGAGCGCGGCGTCATCCTCGAGGAGATCGCGATGACGGAGGACGACCCGGGCGACTGCGTGCACGACCTGTTCGCGCACACGATGCTCGGCGACACCCCCCTCGGCCGCCCCGTCCTCGGCACCGTCGACACGATCAACGCCCTGACCGCGGACCGCATCCGGCGCTTCTACAAGCGGCACTACGACCCCACGCACCTGGTCGTCGCCGCCGCGGGCAACGTGGACCACCAGAAGGTGGTCCGCCAGGTCCGCGCCGCGTTCGAGAAGGCGGGCGCCCTCACGCGCACCGACGCCACCCCCGTCGCCCCGCGCGCCGGCGCCCGCCGCCTGCGCACCGCGGGCCACGTCGAGGTCGTCGACCGCAGGACCGAGCAGGCCCACGTCATCCTCGGCATGCCGGGCCTGGCCCGCACCGACGACCGCCGCTGGGCCATGGGCGTGCTGAACACCGCGCTCGGCGGCGGCATGTCCTCGCGCCTGTTCCAGGAGGTCCGCGAAAAGCGCGGCCTGGCCTACAGCGTGTACTCGTACACCTCGGCGTTCGCCGACACCGGCCTGTTCGGCGTGTACGCGGGCTGCCGCCCCAGCCAGGTCCACGACGTGCTCAAGATCTGCCGGGACGAGCTCGACCACGTCGCCGAGAACGGCCTGACGGACGACGAGATCAGGCGCGCCGTCGGCCAGCTCGCGGGCTCCACGGTCCTCGGCCTCGAGGACACCGGCGCGATCATGAACCGCATCGGCAAGAGCGAGCTGTGCTGGGGCGAGCAGATGTCGGTCGACGACATGCTCGCGCAGATCTCGGCGGTCACCCCCGACGAGGTGCGCGCGGTCGCCCGCGACATCCTGGGACAGCGCCCGTCGCTCTCGGCGATAGGCCCGCTGAAGGACAAGCAGGCCGCCCGCCTGCACGAAGCGGTGGCCTAGGTCCCCGGTTCGCCGGACCCGGGTCCCGTACGACTCACCATTCGCGAACCCGCGAACTCGCGTTAGGAAACAGGCAGATGAGCAAGTTGCGCGTGGCGGTCATCGGCGCCAAGGGCCGCATCGGCTCCGAGGCGGTCCGAGCCGTCGAGGCCGCCGAGGACATGGAACTGGTCGCCACGCTCGGCCGCGGCGACGAGCTGGAGACGCTGGCCGAGGCCGGCGCCCAGGTCGCGGTCGAGCTGACCACGCCCGGCTCGGTGATGGGCAACCTCGACTTCTGCGTCCGGCACGGCATCCACGCCGTGGTCGGTACGACGGGGTGGACCGAGGAGCGCCTCGCGCAACTGCGGACCTGGCTGGAGGCGTCCCCGGGGACCGGCGTGCTCATCGCGCCGAACTTCTCCATCGGCGCGGTCCTCACCATGAAGTTCGCGCAGATCGCCGCCCCGTACTTCGAGTCGGTCGAGGTCGTCGAGCTGCACCACCCGAACAAGGCCGACGCCCCGAGCGGCACCGCCACGCGCACCGCCCAGCTCATCGCCGCCGCCCGCGAGCGCGCGGGCAGCGCCCCGCAGCCGGACGCCACGGAGACCGCCCTGGAGGGGGCCCGCGGCGCGGACGTCGACGGGGTCCCGGTGCACGCGGTACGGCTGCGGGGCCTCCTCGCCCACCAGGAGGTGCTGCTCGGCGGCGAGGGCGAGACGCTCACGGTCCGCCACGACTCGCTCCACCACAGCAGCTTCATGCCGGGCATCCTGCTCGGCGCCCGCCGCGTGGTGGAGACCCCGGGCCTGACCTTCGGGCTGGAACACTTCCTCGACCTCGGCTGACCCGGGGACCGACTCATGCGCGCAAAGATCACCTACGCCGTCACGGCCGCCGTCCTCGTCGTCTACTTCGTCCTGGTCGGCAGCCGTGGCGTGCTTCTCATACAGCACGGCACCGCCCTCACCGTGGCCTTCGGGGTCGCGGTGCTGATCCTGCCGGTCATCGGCCTGTGGTTCCTGTGGCAGAACACCCGCTTCGTCCAGCGCGCCAACCGGCTCGCGGCCGAACTCGAAGCGGAGGGCGGGCTGCCCGTCGACGAGCTGAAGCGCACGCCCAGCGGGCGCATCGACCGCGAGTCCGCCGACGAGGTCTTCGCCCGGCGCAAGGCCGAGACGGAGGACACCCCCGACGACTGGCGCTGCTGGTTCCGCCTCGCCATCGCCTACCACGACGCCCGGGACACCCCCCGGGCCCGCAAGGCCATGCAGCGGGCCATCGCCCTGCACGAGGGCAGGCCGCTCGGCGTCTGAGCCGGACGGGCCGGGCGTCCCGCCCGCCCGGTGTCAGGCCGTGGGCCGGTACTCGTCGGCCCACACCTCGATGGCGTCGGCGGCCCGGTCGAAGGCCGTGCGGCGCGCGAGGAAGTCCGCGCCGCGGTCGGTGAGCAGCGTCGCCCCCTCACCGGCGGGCCGGTCGTGGCGTACGAGCATCAGCGCCTGCCCCTGCACCGTGCGCGGAAGACCGAGCCACCGCACGGGCTGCTGGGCCGTGCGCACGGAGGCGACCCGGGCCCACGGCACGGTCTGCGTACGCAGGAAGGACACGCGGCGCAGCCCGCGGGCGCTCACCCAGGTGCCGACCCGCAGCAGCCGCAGCGCGGCGCCGATGACGAGCGCGGCCAGGCAGACGCAGAGACCGGCACCCGGCAGGGCCCCGGCGAACGCGATGACCACGGCGGCGACGAGGACGTACGAGGCGAGGAGCAGCAGCAGCGCGGCGGCGGCGACGCGCCAGGGGCCCGGGCGGTACGGCCTCCGCCAGCGGTCGCGGTCGTGGAACGGGAGCGCGGCGTCCTCCACCGCGTCGTCGAAAGCGCGGTCCGCGGTCAGGAAAGGCAGGGGCACGGCTGGTCCTCACTCACTCCACGCACGGGGTGTGCCCGGTGAGGCTATCGAGCCGTGCCCCCTGCCACCAGCGTTGGGGGCCCAAGGGGGGCCTTGGCGGGGCCCAAGAGGGTGGACCGGGGGACCGGAGAGGGGCCGGGGCCCGGGGGACGGGCCGGGGGAGTCCCCCCGGCGCCCGTCCGGGGCGCGCGGTCGTCGGCGGACCGCGCGAGGGCCCACGGGTCGGCCGTCAGTCGTCGACAGCGGCCGTCAAGGGCCGTCAGCGGCCGTCGTAGGCCTCGGAGTGCTGGGTCCTGGCCGGCGACTGGTCGGCGGACATGGCGGGCATGCCGAGGATCACGGAGCCCACGAGCCCGGCGACCACGGTGAGTCCGATGAGGGCCCGGCCCACGAGCTGACCGGCGGTGGCACGCTCACGGGGTGGGGGAGTGACGTTGCTGCGGAACTTCTCGGCTTCGGCGATGAAGGCGAACGGAACGGGCTCTCGCCGACGGAACATGGGGCGCGCTTCTCCTCACAAGTCTCGAACGGAACTCTCTTGCCCATACAGACGCTCGAAACGGCGAAAGGGTGCCCGGTTTTGGCAAGTTCGCCGAAGATTGTCACGAGGGGAGCATGAGGGGAGAGTGTCTTGAGGGGACGCCGGACGGCCGCCGGCCGACGTCGGCCCACGCTGCGCCTTCCCCGTCCGAGCGGGGGGACACCCGGCTCCGCGCGGCTCATATGTGCGAATGAGTCGACAGAAGTGTCCGTATTGCGGCATTTCTAGAAGTTCATCTAGCCTGATCAAACGGACCCGGCACTGCTTGAACCCCCGAGCAGGCAGTGCCGGGCTCCCTGAGCACCAACCTCCCACCCGCCCCGAGGGGCGACCCCGCGCTGAGCAGCGAGTAGCGTGTTACCCATGGCTCCGACCTCGACTCCGCAGACCCCCTTCGGGCGGGTCCTCACCGCCATGGTCACGCCCTTCACGGCGGACGGCGCACTCGACCTCGACGGCGCGCAGCGGCTCGCCGCCCACCTGGTGGACGCAGGCAACGACGGCCTGATCGTCAACGGCACCACCGGCGAGTCCCCGACCACCGGCGACGCGGAGAAAACCGAGCTCGTACGTGCCGTCCTGGAAGCGGTCGGCGACCGCGCCCACGTCGTCGCCGGCGTCGGGACGAACGACACCCGCCACAGCGTCGAGCTCGCCCGCGCCGCCCAGGCGGCCGGCGCCCACGGCCTGCTCACCGTCACGCCGTACTACAACAAGCCGCCGCAGGAAGGCCTGCACCGGCACTTCACGGCGATCGCCGACGCCACCGACCTGCCGGTGATGCTGTACGACATCCCGGGCCGCAGCGGCGTACCGATCAACACCGAGACGATCGTGCGCCTGGCCGAGCACCCGCGTATCGTCGCCAACAAGGACGCCAAGGGCGACCTCGGCCGCGCGAGCTGGGCCATCGCCCGCTCCGGCCTCGCCTGGTACTCCGGCGACGACATGCTCAACCTGCCGCTGCTCTCGGTCGGCGCGTGCGGCTTCGTCTCCGTCGTCAGCCACGTGGTCACGCCCGAGCTGCGCGCGATGCTGGAGGCGTACCTCAACGGCGACGTGCAGAAGGCCACGGAGATCCACCAGAAGCTGCTGCCGGTGTTCACGGGCATGTTCCGCACGCAGGGTGTGATCACGACCAAGGCCGCGCTCACGCTCCAGGGCCGGCCCGCGGGGCCGCTGCGCCTGCCGCTCGTCGAGCTCTCCGCCGAGGAGACCGCCCAGCTCAAGATCGATCTTGCGGCCGGCGGGGTACAGCTCTGACCACGGACTTCACAACTCAATACGCACCAAGCCGCGGGCCCCGCGCCCGCACACAACAACTGCTACTGCACGAACGTCACGCGCGCCACGTGCCCCGAGGCACGTGGCGCGCGTGGTGAGGAGAGTCTTTTGAGTCATCCGCATCCTGAACTCGGCGCCCCGCCGAAGCTCCCCAAGGGCGGCCTGCGGGTCACCCCGCTCGGTGGCCTCGGCGAGATCGGCCGGAACATGACGGTCTTCGAGTACGACGGACGCCTGCTGATCGTCGACTGCGGAGTGCTCTTCCCCGAGGAGGAGCAGCCCGGAATCGACCTGATCCTGCCGGACTTCACGTCCATCCGGGACCGCCTCGACGACATCGAGGGCATCGTGCTCACGCACGGCCACGAGGACCACATCGGTGGTGTCCCCTTCCTCCTGCGGGAGAAGCCGGACATCCCCCTGATCGGTTCCAAGCTGACCCTCGCGCTGATCGAGGCGAAGCTCCAGGAGCACCGCATCCGGCCCTACACGCTCGAGGTCGCCGAGGGCGACCGGGAGCGCCTCGGCCCCTTCGACTGCGAGTTCGTCGCGGTCAACCACTCCATCCCGGACGCCCTCGCGGTCGCCATCCGCACGCCCGCGGGCATGGTCGTGCACACCGGCGACTTCAAGATGGACCAGCTTCCGCTGGACCGGCGCCTGACCGACCTGCACGCGTTCGCGCGGCTGAGCGAGGAAGGCATCGACCTTCTCCTCTCGGACTCCACGAACGCCGAGGTCCCGGGCTTCGTCCCGCCCGAGCGCGACATCTCGAACGTCCTGCGGCAGGTCTTCGCGGGCGCCCGCAAGCGCATCATCGTGGCGAGCTTCGCCAGCCACGTGCACCGCATCCAGCAGATCCTGGACGCCGCCCACGAGTACGGCCGCCGGGTCGCCTTCGTCGGCCGCTCGATGGTCCGGAACATGGGCATCGCCCGCGACCTCGGCTATCTGCGGGTGCCGCCGGGCCTCGTCGTGGACGTCAAGACGCTCGACGACCTGCCGGACCACGAGGTCGTCCTCGTCTGCACCGGCTCCCAGGGCGAGCCGATGGCGGCCCTGTCCCGGATGGCCAACCGCGACCACCAGATCCGCATCGTGTCGGGTGACACGGTGATCCTGGCGTCGTCGCTCATCCCGGGCAACGAGAACGCGGTCTACCGCGTGATCAACGGCCTGACCCGCTGGGGCGCGAACGTCGTCCACAAGGGCAACGCGAAGGTGCACGTCTCCGGCCACGCGTCGGCCGGGGAGCTGCTGTACTTCTACAACATCTGCAAGCCCAAGAACCTGATGCCGGTCCACGGCGAATGGCGCCACCTGCGCGCCAACGCCGAGCTCGGCGCCCTCACCGGCGTCCCGCACGACCGCATCGTGATCGCCGAGGACGGCGTCGTCGTCGACCTCGTCGAGGGCAAGGCCAAGATCGTCGGCAAGGTCCAGGCGGGCTATGTGTACGTGGACGGCCTCTCGGTCGGCGACGTCACCGAGCCGGCGCTCAAGGACCGCCGCATCCTCGGCGAAGAGGGCATCATCTCGGTCTTCGTCGTGGTCGACTCGACGACCGGCAAGATCACCGGGGGCCCGCACATCCAGGCCCGCGGCTCGGGCATCGAGGACGGGGCCTTCGTCGGAGTCGTCCCGAAGATCCAGGAGGTCCTGGAGAGGTCGGCCCAGGACGGTGTCGTCGAGCCCCACCAGCTCCAGCAGCTCATCCGCCGGACGCTGGGCAAGTGGGTTTCGGACAACTACCGCCGCCGCCCGATGATCCTGCCCGTCGTCGTCGAGGTCTGAGCCCCTCCGACCTGGTCTGACGTCGCCTGTCCTGGAGCGGGGCGCCTCGATTTGCATCGGGGCGCCCCGCTCCAGTACGTTTACGGCTCCGCCAGCGGGGGAACCGACGCGCACGGCAACGTGCCGGAGGCCACCCCGACCGGAGCGGAAATTCCGACTCAGAACTTCTGATAAAGTCGGAACCGCCGGAAAGGGAAACGCGAAAGCGAAGCCCCGAAAGGCACCGAGGAAATCGGAACGGACCGGGAAGCCGGAAAGATCTGATAGAGTCGGAAACACGAAATACCGAAGGGAAGCGCCCGGAGGAAA
>NZ_BNBT01000082.1 GCF_014656095.1 Streptomyces longispororuber | reverse complement strand
GCCGTTGCCGCCGGTGAGGCCGAACGCGGTGGCCGGCGCGGCGGCGGCCAGGGCCAGGGCCGCGGTCAGGTCCCCGGCGGCGACGCGGGGCAGCAGCGCGGCGCGTTGCTCCGGCGTGCCGAGGCGCAGCAGCAGGGGCGCGGTGAGCACGGCGGTCGCGAACAGCGGCGAGGGCGCCAGGGCGCGCCCCAGCTCCTCGCTCGCCAGGGCCAGTTCCACCGGGCCGCACCCGACGCCGCCGTACGCCTCGGGCAGCGCGAGCCCGGGCAGGCCGAGCCGTCCGGCGAGGACGTTCCACAGGGCCGTGTCGTACCCGGCGGGCGCCCGCACGGCGGACCTGACGTCACCGGTGGTGCAGCGCTTGGCGACGACCTCGCGCACGGCGCGGCGGATCTCGTCCTGCTCCACGGTGCAGGCGGCGTCCATCGGCGGTCTCCTCCCGGGCGGACAGACACATATCTGACACACCGTCACCCATGACGGCGGGCCGCCATGCTAGGACCGCGCCGGACGGTTGCCCAGGGTTGCGACACGTCCCGTACGGCAGCCATCTGATGTACCGTCAGAAACATGCCGAGCCTCGTGCGCGCCGGAAGCAGGAAGGTGGCCGTCGTCGGTGTCGCCCTCGCCGACTGCGGCCGTGTCGACGGCGTCACGCCCTACGCCCTGCACGCCCAGGCCGCCCGGCGGGCGCTCGCCGACGCCGGGCTCGGCCGGGACGCCGTGGACGGGCTCGCCTCGGCGGGCCTCGGGACGCTGGCGCCCGTGGAGGTGGCGGAGTACCTGGGGCTGCGCCCGCGCTGGGTGGACTCCACCTCGGTGGGGGGCGCCGCCTGGGAGGTGATGGCGGCGCACGCGGCCGACGCCGTCGCGGCCGGGCGGGCGAACGCCGTGCTCCTCGTCTACGGCTCCACCGCGCGGGCCGACGTCAGGGCCGGGCGCCGCACGGGCGACCTGTCCTTCGGGGCACGCGGCCCGCTCCAGTTCGAGGCCCCGTACGGCCATACGCTGATCGCCAAGTACGCGATGGCGGCCCGGCGCCACATGCACGCCTACGGCACCACGCTGGAGCAGCTCGCGGCCGTGGCCGTGCAGGCCCGGGCCAACGCGGCGGCGAACCCCGAGGCGCTGTTCCGCAACCCGATCACCGTGGACGACGTCCTCGGCGGCCCGGTGATCGCGGACCCGTTCACGCGCCTGCACTGCTGCCTGCGCTCCGACGGCGGCTGCGCGGTCCTGCTCGTGGCCGAGGAGCTGGTGCGCGAGTGCGCGCAGCCGCCGGTGTGGGTGCTCGGCTCCGGTGAGCACGTCTCGCACTCCGCGATGTCCGCCTGGGAGGACTTCACCGTGTCCCCCGCGGCCGTCAGCGGACGCCTCGCCTTCGAACGCGCCGGGGTGCGCCCGGCCGAGATCGACCTCGCACAGATCTACGACGCCTTCACGTACATGACGCTGGTGACGCTGGAGGACCTCGGCTTCTGCGCGAAGGGCGAGGGCGGGGCGTTCGTGGAGCGGGGGCGGCTGCTGCGGGACGGGGACCTGCCGACCAACACCGACGGCGGCGGCCTCTCCGCGCAGCACCCGGGGATGCGGGGCCTGTTCCTGGTCGTGGAGGCGGTACGCCAGCTCCGCGGCCGGGCGGGCGAGGGCCGCCAGGTCCACCGGCGCGACGGCACCCTGCCCCGCCTGGCGGTGGCGTCGGGCACGGGCGGCTGGTTCTGCTCGTCGGGCACGCTGGTCCTGGCCCGCGACTGACCATGCGCCCCCGCGCGCCCGGCTCCGGCCCGTCCGTCGTGCGAGGGCGAGCCGGACGGGCCGGAGACGGGGGCGGCGGCGGGTCCTGTGTTCGAGGGGCGAGCCGGGCGGATCGGGGACGGGCACGGCGGTGGGCGGGAAGAATCGGGCCATGACCACGGACCCGTTCCCCGCCCTGCTCAGAGCCCAGAAGGTCTGGGACACCGAGCTCCCGTCCTTCGACCCCGCCACCGCGCCGCGGACACCCGTGGAGCTGTTCCACGGCTGGTTCGCCGACGCCGTGGCGGCCGGTCAGCCCGAGCCGCACACGATGACCCTGGCGACGACGGACGAGGCGGGCCTGCCCGACGCGCGCACCGTCATGCTGCACGGCGCCGACGCCGAGGGCTGGCACTTCGCCTCGCACGCGACCAGCCGCAAGGGCCGCCAGCTCGCCGCCCGGCCGTACGCGGCGCTGCACTTCTACTGGCCCGCCCGGGCCCGCCAGATCCGGCTGCGCGGCCCGGTCGCCACCGCCCCGCACCCCGAGGCGCTCGCGGACCTGCACGCGCGGACGACCGGGGCGCTCGCCGCCGCCCTCGTCGGGCGGCAGAGCGAAGTCCTGCGATCGTACGAGGAGTTGACGCGGGCCTCGGACGCCGCCTGGGACCGGGCGGCGGCGCAACCGGACGCCGACGCGCCGAGCTGGACGCTGTACGTACTGGCCCCCGATGAGGTGGAGTTCTTCCAGGGGGACGCCCGACGGCGGCACGTCCGCCTCAGGTACCGGGCAACGGAACAACAGGGGGGATGGGCGAGGGAGTTGCTGTGGCCGTGACCGAAGGGGAAGGCGCGACGGGAGAGGTACCCGGACGGTCCGGGCGGCGCGAGGGGCCCGAGGGGTCCGGGCGGCCCGGGGTCGAGCTGCGCCCGGCGCGTCCCGAGGACGCCGCGGCCGTCGCGCGGATCTGGCACGCCGGCTGGAGCGACGGCCACCTCGGGCACGTCCCGGCCGCCCTGCTCGCGGTCCGCACCCCGGAGTCGTTCGCGCTGCGCGCCCCGCGCCGCGTCGACGACACGGTGGTCGCGGTCGTGGCCGGACGGATCGCGGGCTTCGTGATGGTCGTCGACGACGAGGTCGAACAGGTCTACGTGGCCGCCGACCACCGCGGCACGGGCGTCGCGCCCGCGCTGCTCGCCGAGGCCGAGCGCGTGGTCGCCGCCAAGGGGCACCGCCGGGCCTGGCTCGCGGTGGTCGACGGCAACGCCCGCGCCCGCCGCTTCTACGAGCGCAACGGCTGGCGCGACGAGGGCCTGTTCGAGTACCTGGCCGCCAGCGACAGCGGCCCGATCCGGGTGCCGTGCCACCGGTACGTGAAGCCGGTCACCTCCCCCGGCGCCGGACTCCCCGGCGCCCGACTCCCCGGCGCCGGTCTCCCGGGAGCCGGTCTCCCCGGGACCGGACTTCCCGGCGCCGGTCTCCCCGGCGTCATCGCCCCGGAGTGAAGGTGAACTGGGCGTAGTCGCGTACGGGCCGGTAGCCGATGCGCCGGTACAGGCCGTTACTGGTGGGGTTGGCGAGGTCGGTGAAGAGCAGCACCTCCCGCGCGCCCGCGGCGAGCGCCGCCCGGCTGACCTCGGCGGTGACGGCGGCCGCGTGGCCCCGGGCCCGGTGCTCGGGCGGGGTGTAGACGGGCGCGACGCGGATCTGGCCCGCGATGAGGCGGGTGGCGCCCGCCATGGACACGGGCGTGCCGTCGGGGGCCTCCCACAGCGTCACGCCGCCGTACGCGAGCCGGGCGTCGGCCCACTCCCCGGGGTCCGTCAGGCGCTCCTGGCCGAGGTCCGCCAGGAAGGCCTGGTGCCAGCGGACGAGCAGCTCCCGGTCCGCGGCGGTGGCGACCCGGGCGGCGCCGGGCGGGGCGGGCTCGGGCGGGGTCAGCTCGCCCAGCCGGTACAGGCGCTGGCGCAGGTTCTCCGTCGCGGCCGCCCCGGTGCGCCGCCGCCAGGCGTCCGCGAAGGCCGTGGCGGTGGCCCGGTCGGACATCACGCCGGGCAGCTCGGGCGACCGGTCGGCCAGCTCCCCGGCCAGGGCGTCGAGGGCGTCGAGGGCATCCGGGCCGCAGGGGCCGTCGCCGGGGGCCAGGGGGCTGACCGCGACCCGGTGCGGCGGCGTCCGCAGGAACGCCCCGCGCACCCGGCCGCCCCGCTCCTCCAGCCAGCCGAGCAGCGGGTCCCCGCCCCCGTACACGTGCGGGCCGCGCGTCCGCAGGGTGTCGGCGACGGTGAGCAGCGCCGTGTTCAGGGCGGGCTCGGCGTGCAGGAAGGGCCGCGCGCGGTCCAGGAACTCGGCGGGGTCGGCGGTCAGGTGCCAGCGGGCGCCCGGGGTCGTGGTCATGCGGCATGCTCTCACCGCCCACGCCGCCCCGACCGCCCGGCCCGGACGGTGGGGAGGGCGGGGCGGCGGCAGCGGCGGAGGCGGTGAAGGCCGGACGGCGAAGGCGGTGGAAGCCGGACGACGGAAGCGGTGAAGGGCGGACGGCGAAGGCGGTGAAGGCCGGACGGCGAAGGCGGCGGAAGCCGGACGACGAAGGCGGTGAAAGCCGGGTGGCGGAAGCGGCGAAAGCCGGACGACGGAAGCGGCGAAAGCCGGGGAGCGAAGGCGACGGAAGCCGGACGACGAAGGCGGCGGAAGCCGAACGGCGAAGGCGGTGAAAGCCGGACGGCGAGGCCCCCTACCGCCCCTCCTCCCCCGCGCCACGCGGCCGGAACACCGGCACCACCACACCCTCCACCGCCTCCCGGAACGCCACCGTCACCGGCATCCCCACCCGCAGCGCGGCGCCGTCGCACCCCACCACCTCGGTCATCACCCGCGGACCCTCCGCCAGGTCCACGACCGCCGCGACGTACGGCACGCGCGCGCCGAACGGGGGCAGGTCGTTGCGGTGCACGACGGACCACGTGTAGAGGGTCCCGTGCCCGCTCGCCCGCTCCCAGGCGACGTCCTCGCTCCAGCAGTACGGGCAGAACTCGCGCGGGTAGTGGTGCGCGCGCCCGCACCCCGCGGCGCGGCACCGGCGGACCAGCAGGTGCCCCGCGGCGGCGGCGTCCCAGTAGGGCCGGGTGAAGGCGTCGGTCTCGGGCAGGTCGAAGCGCGGCCCCGGGGCGGTCACCGGCGCACCGCCGCCGCGCCGACGGACCCCGCGCCCCGCGCGAACCGGCCCTTCTGCCGCGGGCGGCGGCGACGCCCCGGCCGCCCCGGGCCGGGGCCGCCACGGGGAACGGGGAGCCGCGCGGTGCCGCTGTGCCGGACGGTGTCCATGGGGTGCCTTCCCTGTTCGGCGGTGGGGCGGCCTTCCCCGGTCGGCGGGGGCGCGCACCGCTAACTGACGCACCGTCAGTTGAGCGCACCGCTCACCGGGCGCGCAAGGGTCCGTCGTACGTGATCAATTCGCAACCGGTTTCGGACTTGACCGTCACCCATCAAGTGACGGCGTGGTTACCCTCCCGTCATGGCCGACTCGCATTCCCCGCTCACCAGCACCGACCGGCCCCACCCGGACCGGCGAGGACCGGCCCGTCCGGTGTACGTCATCGGCGCCGGCCCCGGTGGCCTCTCCGTCGCCGCCGCCCTGCGCGGCCGCGGCGTACGCGCCGTCGTCCTGGAGCGGTCCGACCACGTCGGCGCCTCCTGGCGCGGCCACTACGACCGCCTCCACCTGCACACCACCCGCCGCCTGTCCGCGCTGCCGGGCCTGGCGATGCCGCGCTCGTTCGGCCGCTGGGTGGCGCGCGACAACGTGGTCAGGTACCTGGAGAAGTACGCCGAGCACCACGACCTGGACGTCGTCACGGGCGTGGAGGTGACCCGCCTGGAGCGCGCCCCGGACGGCGCGGGCTGGCTCCTGCGCGCCACCGGCGGCCGTGCGCTGGCGGGCCGCGCGGTGGTGGTCGCCACCGGCTACAACCACACCCCCCACCTGCCGGACTGGCCGGGCGCCGACTCCTACCCCGGCGAGCTGATCCACGCCTCCTCCTACCGCGCGCCCGGCCCGTACGCGGGCAAGGACGTCCTCGTGGTCGGCGTCGGCAACACCGGGGCCGAGATCGCCGTCGACCTGGTCGAGGGCGGCGCCGCCCGCGTACGGCTCGCCGTGCGCACCGCCCCGCACATCGTGCGCCGCTCCACCGCCGGGTGGCCCGCGCAGCGCTCCGCGATCCTGTGCCGCAGGCTGCCGGTCCCCGTGGTCGACCGGCTCGGGCGCGTGCTGGCCCGCGTCAGCGTGCCCGACCTGTCCGCGCACGGGCTGCCGCGCCCCGCCACCGGCCTGTACTCGCGCGTCCGCGAGGGCGCCATCCCGGTGCAGGACGTCGGCCTGATCGACGCGGTGCGCGCGGGGCGGGTCGAGCCCGTGGCCGCCGTCGAGGCCTTCGAGGACGGCAAGGTGGTGCTGGCCGACGGCAGCCGCGTCGGCCCCGACGCGGTCATCGCCGCCACCGGCTACCGCCGCGCCCTGGAACCCCTCCTCGGCCACCTCGGCGTCCTCGACGCCCGCGGCCGCCCCCGCGTCCACGGCGCCCGCACCGCGCCCGAGGCCCCGGGCCTGTACTTCACGGGCTTCACCAACCCGATCAGCGGGACCCTGCGGGAGCTGCGCCTGGACGCGGGCCGGATCGCCCGGGCGGTGGCCCGGTCGAAGGCGTAGCCCGAGGCCCCGGCCTCCCGGCCTCCGCCGCCTCCGCGGGCCGCGCCGCCCTCGCAGTCCCCGCCGCCTCCATGGGCCGCGCCGCCCGTACGTAACCGGCCACTGTGCCGAGGCGCCCTTGGCAGGGGGCGGATCGTGAGGTTCCGTGGAGGGCGGGGCGCACGGTCCGCCGCGGCCGCCCCACACGCCCCACCGGACGACGTCGCGCCGCCGGACGGAGCCGCGCCGCCCTCCTCCCCGGGCCGCGCCCGCCGCCCACCGCGGTACGCGCGCCCAACGGCGGTACGCGCACGCCCACAGCGGTACGCGCACGCCCACCGCGGTGCGTGCACGCCCACCGGGCTCGGCCCACCGCCCGTCAGGCCGGGTCCGCCGCCCATCGGGCCCGGGCCGCCGCCCGCCGGCTCCGGCCCACCGCCCACCGGACTTTGCCGCCCGCCCCATTCCTGACGGGCCGTCAGTTCAGTAATCTGACTAAGCGTCAATTCTGGGACACACGGGCCGGGCGGCCCTCCGCGCGCCCTCGCCCCAC
This sequence comes from Streptomyces longispororuber, assembly GCF_014656095.1. Classification (GTDB taxonomy): domain Bacteria; phylum Actinomycetota; class Actinomycetes; order Streptomycetales; family Streptomycetaceae; genus Streptomyces; species Streptomyces longispororuber. The sequence continues at coordinate 29,443 of NZ_BNBT01000082.1, read as the reverse complement.
CGTCGCCACCGTCGTCACTGTCACACAGGAGCGGGCGGACCGATGCTTGGATCGACCTACGGCACCTTCACCCCCGACCCCCGCCGCGCACGCGCCGTGGCCTGCGGCAACCTCCCCTCCGCCACCGTCCACGGCCGCGCCGCCGCCGCGGGCGACCTGGACGTGAGCGGCCGCCCGCTGCACGCCGACGTACCCGACCTGGACCGCTTCTTCCGGCCCGAGACCGTCGCCGTCGTCGGCGCGTCGGACGCCGAGGGGCGGCCCAACTCCGGCGTCACCCGCCAACTCGCCGCCTGGGCCGCGCGCGTCGGCGCCCGGCTGTACCCGGTGCACCCCACCCGCCCGGCCGTCCTCGGCGTCCCCTGCGTCCGGTCGGTGGCGGAGCTGCCCGAGCCGGTGGACGTCGCCGCCGTCCTGGTGGGCGACCCGCTGCCCGTGGTCGAGGAACTCGCCGCCGCCAAGGCGCGGTTCGCGGTGGTCTTCGCCTCCGGCTTCGCCGAGACCGGCGCGGCCGGCGCCGCCGCGCAGGACCGTCTTGCCGCCGCCGTCCGCGGCACGGGGCTGCGCCTGCTCGGCCCCAACACCAACCTCAACGCCTTCCAGGAGTTCCGCGCGGACCTCCAAGGGCCCGCCATCGCCCTGCTCACCCAGTCCGGCCACCAGGGCCGCCCCCTCTACGCCCTCCAGGAGCTGGGCATCCGCCTCTCCCACTGGGCGCCCACCGGCAACGAGGCCGACCTGGAGACCGCCGACTTCCTCGCGTACTTCGCCGAGCAGCCGGAGGTCGGCTGCGTCGCCGCCTACGTCGAGGGCCTGAAGGACGGCCGCGCCTTCCTCCTCGCCGCCGACCGGGCCGCCCGGCGCGGCGTCCCCGTGGTCGCCGTCAAGGTCGGCCGCACCGAGACCGGCGCCCGTACGGCCGCCTCCCACACCGGCAAGCTGACCGGCGCCGACACGGTCGTGGACGCGGCGATGCGCCAGTACGGCGTGATCCGCGTCGACGGGCTCGACGAACTCCAGGACACCGCCGCCCTGCTGGCGCGGGCCCGGCCGCCGCGCGCCGACGGCGTCGCCGTCCACTGCATCTCCGGCGGCACCGGCGCGCACTTCGCCGACCTGGCGGCCGCCGCGGGCCTGCGCCTGCCGCGCCTGTCGGAGGCGAAGCAGGCGGAGCTCCACCAGTGGATCCCGCACGACCTGAACGTCTCCAACCCCGTCGACAACGGCGGCCACCCCGTCGGCGACGGGCGCGGCCGGAAGATCATCGACGCGCTCCTCGCCGACCCGGAGATCGGCGTCCTGGTCTGCCCCGTCACGGGCCCGTTCCCGCCGCTGAGCGACAAGCTCGTACGGGACCTGGTCGCGGCGGCCGAGGACACGGACAAGCTGGTCTGCGTCATCTGGGGCTCCCCGGTCGGCACGGAGGACGCCTACCGCACGACCCTCCTCGGCTCCTCCCGCGTCGCCACCTTCCGCACCTTCGCCAACTGCGTCACCGCCGTCCGCGCCTACCTCGCCCACCACCGCTTCACCGCCTCCTACCGCTCGCCCTTCGACGAGGCGCCGCGCACCCCCTCGCCCTCCTTCCGCAAGGCCCAGGCCCTGCTGCGGCCCGGCCACCAGCTCAGCGAGCACGCCGCGAAGCAGCTCCTGCGGGCGTACGGCATCCGCGTACCGCGCGAGCAGCTCGTCACCAGCGCGGCGGCCGCCGTCCGCGCCGCCGGGCAGGTCGGCTACCCCGTCGTCATGAAGGCCTCCGGCGCCCGCATAGCCCACAAGACCGACCTCGGCCTGGTCAAGATCGGCCTCACCTCCGCCAGCCAGGTCCGCGACGCCTACCGCGACCTCACCGACATCGCCCGCTACGAGGACGTCGACCTGGACGGCGTCCTGGTCTGCCAGATGGTGGAGCGCGGCGTCGAGATGGTGGTCGGCGTCAGCCAGGACCCGCTCTTCGGCCCCACGGTGACGGTGGGGCTCGGCGGGGTGCTCGTGGAGGTCCTCCACGACGTCTCCGTCCGCGTGCCACCGTTCGGCGAGGACCAGGCCCGGGCGATGCTCGACGAACTACGGGGGCGGCCGCTTCTGGACGGCGTACGGGGGGCTCCGCCGGGGGACCTGGACGCGCTGGTGGAGGTGGTGCTGCGGGTGCAGCGGATGGCTCTGGAGCTGGGTGGGGCGTTGGCCGAGCTGGAGATCAATCCGCTGGTGGTGCTGGGCCAGGGCGTGGCGGCCTTGGACGCGTTGGTGCGCTGCGCTTGAGGCTGCGGCCCTGCCCTGCCTGCCCTGCCTGCCCTGCCCACCCGCCCACCCGCACGGCCCCACCGGGCAGCCCGGCCCCGACCTTGCGGCTTGCACGCCATCCCCGACCTGCACCGCCGCTCCGCGGCGGATCCTCACCCACCCGCCCACCCGTACCGCCCCCGCTTCGCCCGCCGGGCCCCGGCGCGGAGCGCTGCCCCGCCGTCGCCGTCGTGCTTTCCCACCCGCCCACCCGTACCACCGCACCTGATGGCCCGGCCCCGACCTGGCGGCTCGCACGCCGCCCCCGCCCCACACCCCGCCGCTCCGCGCCGGACCCTCACCCACCCGCCCACCCGTACAGCCCCACCGGGCAGCCCGGCCCCGACCTCGCGGCTTGCACACCGCCCCCGACCTGCACCGCCGCTCCGCGGCGGATCCTCACCCACCCGCCCACCCGTGCCACCACACTTCCCCACCCGGCCCCGACCTGGCGGCTTTCACACCGTCCTCGATTTGTGCCACCGCTTCGCGGCGGATTTCCACCCACCCGCCCACCCGTGCCACCACACCTCCCCACCCGGCCCCGACCTCACCTCACGGCCTGCACGCCGCCCCCGACCCGCACCGCCGGGGGTTTCAGCCCGTCCGGCGTTTGAGGACGAGGCGCGGAGCGCCGATGAGGTCGGGGGTCCAGGGGGCGGAGCCCCATGGTTTCGGGAAAGGGGCGGGACTGGGGCGCACCCCGCGAGGGCCCACCCACCATTCACCCACCCACGGACGGACACCCCATGCCCACGCCCATGGCCACACCCATCCAGCACACCACCACCCACCACGTCACCTGGATCACCCTCGCCAGGCCGGAGGCCAGGAACGCCCTGGCCCCCGCCCACCGCGACCACCTCATCGCGCTGTTCGACGAGGCCTCCGCCGACCCGGCCACCCGGGTCGTCGTCCTCACCGCCACCGGCCCCGCCTTCTGCGCCGGCGCGGACCTGCGCGCCACGCCCGCCACGCCCGCCGCGGGCGAGCGCGTGGCGGGGGACGTGGCCCGTACCATCCGCCGCGGCGCGCAGCGCCTCGTCACCGCCGTCCTGGACTGCGAGAAACCCGTACTCGCCGCCGTGCACGGCACCGCCGCCGGCCTCGGCGCCCACCTCGCCCTCGCCTGCGACCTGGTGCTCGCCGCGGAGTCGGCCGCGTTCGTCGAGGTGTTCGTCCGCCGCGGCCTCGTCCCGGACGGCGCCGGGGCCTACCTGCTGCCCCGCCTCGTCGGCCCGCAGCGCGCCAAGGAGCTGATGTTCTTCGGCGACGCCCTCCCCGCCGCCGACGCCGCCCGCCTCGGGCTTGTCAACCGCGTGGTCCCGGACGCCGACCTGGAGAAGACCGCCCGCGCCTGGGCGGAACGCCTCGCCACCGGGCCCACCCGGGCCCTCGCCCTCACCAAGCAGCTCGTCAACGCCTCCCTGGACGGCGACCGCGCCACCGCCCTGGCCGCCGAGGCGGCCGCCCAGGAGATCACCATGACGACCCGCGACGCCCAGGAGGGCGTGGCCGCCTTCGTGGAACGCCGCACCCCGGTGTACGAGGGCCGTTGAGCCCCGCACGACCGACAGCCGCAGAGTCCGCCAGGTTCCGATCTGACGAGGTGTCAGTTTTAATGGGAGGCGTGATGGGACACGCCGCAATGGCCGCCACCGTGGTCCGCTACCTCCGGTCGTCCGGCGCCCCGGACACGGCGCCACCGGTGGCCCACGCCCCCGCCCCGGGCCCCGCCCCCGGAGCCGCCGCAGATGCCGGTGGCGCCGCGGGCCCCACCCCCGTGGGGGCCCACGGCCGCCACCGCCCCCGGCTGCGCGCCGTCCGCGAGGACGAGCGCGCCCCGCTGGACCCGGCCGTGTTCCGCCGCGTCCTCGGGACCTTCGCCACCGGCGTCACCGTCGTCACCGCGCCGGGCGGCCCCGGCCGCGCCCCCGCGGGCTTCGCCTGCCAGTCGTTCTCGTCCCTCTCCCTCGACCCGCCGCTGGTCTGCTTCATGGTCGGCCGGGCGTCCACGACGTGGCCCCGCATCGCCCGCGCGGGCGTCTTCTGCGTGAACGTCCTCGGCGCGGACCAGGCGGAGCTGTGCCGCGCCTTCGCGGTCAGCGGGGCGGACAAGTTCGCGGGGGTCGAACACGACGCGGCCCCCGTCACGGGCTCCCCGCGCCTCGCGGGAGCGATCGCCTGGATCGACTGCGCCGTCCACGCCGTGCACACGGGCGGCGACCACCTCATCGTGGTCGGCCGGGTCGAGGCCCTGGACGCCCCGCGCGAGGGGGCGCGCCCGCTGCTCTTCCACCGCGGCTCCTTCGGCGTCGGCGGCTGACACGACCGCGGGGTTCAGGCGGCCGGTTCCGCCTCCCGGCCGCCGCGCCGGATCACCAGCGCCATCAGCGCGGCCGCCGCGCACAGGCCCCCGGAGGCGTACCACACCACGTCGTACGAGCCGAAGACGTCCCGGGCCACCCCGCCCAGGAACGCCACCACCGCCGCACCGACCTGGTGCGAGGCCAGCACCCAGCCGAAGACGATGGCGCTGTCCGCCCCGTAGTGCTCCCGGCACAGGGCCAGCGTGGGCGGCACGGTGGCCACCCAGTCGAGCCCGTAGAAGACGATGAAGAAGATCATCGGTACGTGCACACCGGGCGCGAGCAGCATCGGCAGGAAGAGCAGGGAGACGCCGCGCAGGGCGTAGTAGACGGCGAGGAGGCGGCGCGCCTCGAAGCGGTCCGTGAGCCAGCCGGAGGCGATCGTGCCCACCACGTCGAAGACCCCGATGACGGCCAGCAGCGAGGCCGCGGCGGTCACCGGCATCCCGTGGTCGTGCGCCGACGGCACGAAGTGCGTACGGATCAGCCCGTTCGTCGACGCCCCGCAGATCGCGAACGAGCCCGCGAGCAGCCAGAACGGCCCCGTCCGCGCGGCGTCGAGGAGCACCCGTACGGCGCGCGCGGCGGCGCCCCGCGCCGGTTCCGGCCTGGGTGTGAACTCGCCGCCGTACGGGGCGAGTCCGACGTCCGCCGGGTGGTCCCGCAGCAGCAGCCACACGAACGGCACCACGGCGAGCGCCGCGAGGGCGACCGTCACGGACGCGGGCCGCCACCCGTGCTCGTCCACGATCCACGCGCACAGCGGCAGGAAGACGAGCTGCCCGGAGGCGCCCGCCGCGGTCAGGATGCCGGTGACCAGGCCGCGCCGCGCGACGAACCAGCGGTTGGTGACGGTCGCGGAGAAGGCGAGCGCCATGGAGCCGGTGCCGAGGCCCACCAGGAGGCCCCAGTAGAGCATGAGCTGCCAGCTCGCGGTCATCCACACGCTGAGCAGCGCGCCCGCCGCGACCAGGCTGAGCGCGGACACGACGACCCTGCGGATGCCGAAGCGGTCCATGAGCGCGGCGGCGAACGGCGCGGTGAGCCCGTACAGCGCCATGTTGATGGAGACGGCGAGCCCGATCTCGCCCCGGGACCAGGCGAATTCGTCGTGCAGCGGGTCGATGAGCAGCCCGGGGAGCGAGGCGAAGGCGGCGCCGCCGATGATCGTCACGAAGGTGACGGCGGCGACGAGCCAGGCGCGGTGGATCCGGGGCCCCCGGCGCGCCGGGCGGGAGCCGGGCCGCGCGCCGTCCCCGCGTACGGACGTCTCGGTTGTCTGGGTCACGTCAGCCAGCATCCGGCCGGGGGGCACCGTGATCGAGCGGCCCGAGGGACAGCGTTCGCTAGGATCGGGCCATGGCCGCCGCAGACCGGAAAGCCGCCCGCCACAACGCTTCCGACCGGGACGACACCGCCCGCCGCAATGCCGCCGACCGGGATGCCACCGCCCGCCGCCACGCTTCCGGCCGGAACGCCACCGCCGGCCGCAGCGCCGCCGACCGGGACGACACCCGGCGTCGGAGCGCCCGGGGCCGGGACCACGGCGCGGTCGGCCGCGACGGCAGCGCGATCGACCGTGACGGCCCAGCGAGCAACCGCCACGGCAGCGCGAGCGACCACGACCCGAACCCCGAGGCCTCGGTCCGCCCGGCCGTGGACGCTCGGCACCGGGTCGTCGTCCTGATCATGGACGGTGTCATCCCGTTCGAACTGGGCATCCCGCAGCGCATCTTCGGCCGTGCCAAGGACACCGCGGGGCGGGGCTTCTACGAGGTCGTGACCTGCTCGGTGCGCCCGCCGGGCCCGGTCCGCACGGACGCCGACTTCGAGATCCTCGTCGAGCACGGGCCCGAGGCGCTCGCCACGGCCGACACGGTCGTGGTGCCCGCCTCCTACGAACTGGGGCCGGTCTACGAGGAGGGCCGCCTGACCGACGACCTCGCCGCCGCCCTCGCGCGCGTACGCCCGGGCACCCGCCTCGTCTCGATCTGCACCGGCGCCTACGTCCTGGCCGCCGCGGGCCACCTGGACGGCCGCCCCGCGACCACGCACTGGTGGCACGCGGAGCACTTCCAGCGGCTCTTCCCGAAGGTCCGGGTCGACGCGGACGTGCTGTTCGTCGACGACGGAGACGTGCTCACCTCCGCCGGCGTCGCGGCGGGCCTCGACCTGTGCCTGCACCTGGTGCGCCGCGACCACGGGGCCGCCGTCGCCAACGAGGTCGCCCGCACCACCGTGGTCCCGCCGCACCGCGACGGCGGCCAGGCGCAGTACATCCTGCGGCCCGTGCCGGAGCCGCGCCTCGCGACGACGTCCGCCGCGCGGGCGTGGGCCCTGGACCGGCTGCACGAGCCGCTGCGACTGCGCGACCTGGCCGAGCGGGAGGCGCTGTCCGTCCGCACCTTCACGCGCCGCTTCCGCGAGGAGGTGGGCGTCAGCCCCGGCCAGTGGCTCACCCGCCAGCGCGTCGAGCGGGCCCGCCACCTCCTGGAGTCCACCTCCCTGTCCGTGGACCGGATCGCCCGCGAGTCCGGCTTCGGCACGGCCCAGTCCCTGCGCCAGCACCTCCAGGCCGCCCTGGGCGTGACCCCGACGGCCTACCGCCGTACGTTCAGCTCCGCCCAGGGCCCGCGTACGGAGCCGGGCGGGCCGCCGGGGAACGGGCCCGAGGCCTCAGGAGTGGCGGGCGGGGCCGGTGGGGTCGGCGCCCGGTGACGGGGCGGGGGGACCGTCGGCCGGGGAGGCGTCGCCCGGGGACGCGTCGTCCAGGCCACCGGAGGGCCGCCCTTGGCCGGCCGGAGCCGCGTCCGGGCCGCCGGAGTACTGCACGGGCACGGGCACGCGCCGCGCGGGCCGCAGCTCCGTCAGGGTCCCGACCAGCGTGAGCACCACGGTCAGGCCCACCCCGGCCAGGATCGCCGTCGACGGCGCCACCACCCTCAGCAGGCCCCCGGCCAGGGCCCCGGTGACCGCGTAGCCCGCGCCGACGGCCGCGTACATCACCGAGTACCCGGCGGCCAGCACGCTCGGCGGCAGCACCTCCCGCAGGGTCAGGTTCCGCGAGAGCATGACGCCCGCCTGGAGGACGCCCGCGCAGAGGAGCCCGGTCGTGAGGGCCGCGGTGCCCGGCAGCACGGCGACGGCCGCCACGCAGCCGTTGACGGCCAGCATCAGCACGAGGCTCTGCGTCCGCAGCCGCCCCGGCCAGGCCCGCAGGCCGTACACGAACGCCCCCACCGCCGAGCCGATCGCGAACCCCGCGAGGAGCGGTCCCGCCAGGCCGACGGGCAGGCCGCGCTGTTCGAGGAGCGCGGGCAGCACGAGTTCGGCCAGGGCGAGCAGTGACATCCCGGCCGCCCCGGTCACGTACACCGGCCAGGCCCTGGCCATGATCCGCAGCATCGGTTCGCCGTCGCGGTCGGACTCGTCGGCCTGCCAGCCCGCGGGCAGCAGCCACAGCCCGGCGACGGAGGCCGCCATCACGGCGGCGGCGAGCAGCAGCGGCACCCGTGGCGCGACCCCGAGCGCCAGCGCGGTGACGGCGGCGGGACCGGCGGCGAAGACGCCGAACACCAGCATGGACTCGGCGGACAGCGCCTGCGCCGCGGCCCGCTCGGGGACGAGGCTGTTGAGCAGCGCGCGCAGGCCGCCCGGCACGGCGGCCGGGGCCGCGCCCGCGAGGAAGGCCAGCGCGGCGAGCACGGCGGTGTGCGCCTGCGGCAGCGCGCCGAGGCCGGCGTAGCCGAGGGCGCCCACGGCGAGCCCGGCGGCGAGGTGCGGGCGGGCCCGCTCGGCGCGCATCCGCATCGCGAGCAGCGGGGCGCCGACCACCTCTCCGACCACGTAGGCGACGGCGAGCAGCGCGCCCAGGCTGTAGCCGCCCTCCCGCTCCCGTACGAGGAAGACGAGCGCGAGCGGCGCCATGGCCACCGGCGCCCGCGCCCCCACCGCCACAGCGGCCCACGTCGCCGTCCGCCGGGACACGACCTCGCGATAACCCATGCGCCAGACGCTAAGCCACCCCCTTCACACCCCGCCTCCGAATTCCCCCAGACCCCCCGGGCCCCCAGACCACCCCGGCCCCTGACCGCTTCTGGCCCGCTTCCCCATCTGTCCGCGCCAGCCGCCCGGAACCGACCCTCCAATACCGCCAAGCCGCCGTCACCACCGCCACCACCACCAAAAGGCCACCCCTTTCACAGCACACGGACCATCACGGCCACGGTGGAATACACCGCGAGCACCGCCAGGGCCGCATGCTAGAAAGGTGAGCCATGGCCACGTCCGAACGGGTTCGGGAAGAACTCGGCAAACGGCTCCTCGGGGCGCAGCAGGAATGGCCCGGCTTCTCCATCGACGTACGGGAAATGCGCGTGCCGGAGGTCTCGCCCCGGCTGCTCGTGGCACTCGACGTCCGCGCCCGGGGCGAATCGTGGCGGGTGTCCCTCGATTACCAGGGGCAGGAGGCGAGTCTCGTCAGCGGCGACCTGACCGACGAGACCGCGGAATACCTCGCGCTCCTGGTGCGCACCCACCTCTTCGAGTGGTGGCACACCAAGGACACCGAGAAGGCGTCCCGGCGCAAGGGGACACGGCTCCCGCAGTGACACCCGGGGGTCCAGCAGCGACAGCGGGGGTCCAGCAGTGGCAGCGGGGCGGCGCACGCACACGCGCCGCCCCTGCCGTGCCGCCCTCCCCCGCCCTGAGGGGCCCGGCGACGCGGCCATCGGCCCCGGGCCCGGTTTCCGCCCCCAGCCCTCGGAACCGGCTCTCAGAACACCACCACCCCCCGCGCCACCCGCCCCGCCTCCGCGTCCGCCCGTGCCCGCGCGAACTCCCCCACCTCGTACGTCCGCGTCACCAGCTCGTCCAGCAGCAGGCGCCCCGCCAGATACAGCTCCGCGTACAGCGCGAAGTCCCGCTGCGGGCGCCCGGCACCGTACCGGCAGCCCAGGATCGACTTGTCCAGGAACAGCGAGGACACGGCGAACGAGGCCTCCGCCCCGGCGGCCGGCATCCCCAGGAGCACCGCCTGGCCGTGCCGGTCCAGGACGTCCACGGCCTGCCGGACCAGGTCGACGCGGCCCACGCACTCGAAGGCGTGGTCCGCCCCGGTGGGCAGGACGCCGGTGACGTCCGCCACCGACGTCAGGAAGTGCGTCGCGCCGAACCGCCGGGCCGCCGCCTCCTTCTCCGGGTTCGCGTCGACGGCCACGACCGGCCGGGCCCCCGCGAGCCGCGCGCCCTGCAGCACGTTGAGCCCGACGCCGCCGGCGCCGATCACGACGACGGAGTCCCCGTACGCGACCCGCGCCCGGTTCAGCACGGCGCCGACGCCGGTGACGACCGCGCAGCCGATCAGGGCCGCCGAGGTCAGCGGGATCTCCTTGGGGACACGTACGGCCTGGACGGCGCGGACGAGGGTGCGCTCGGCGAAGGCGGAGACCGCCGCGAACTGGTACAGCGGGTCGCCGCCCCGGGTGAACGGCTGCCGGGGCGCCCCGATCGCCTTGCGGCACATGGTGGGCCGCCCCCGGTGGCACTCCGCGCACGCCCCGCAGTTGGCGATCGTCGACAGGGCCACGTGGTCACCGGCGGCGACGTGCGTGACGCCGGGACCCACGGCCTCCACCACGCCCGCGCCCTCGTGCCCGAGCACCACCGGCGCCGGGAACGGGATCGTCCCGTCGAGCACCGACAGATCGCTGTGGCACAGCCCGGCCGCCGCCACGGCCACCAGCACCTCGCCCGGCCCCGGCGCGCGTACCTCCAGGTCGTCGACGACCTCCGCGCCGCGCCCGTCGAACACCACCCCTCTCATCGCGCACCCCGTCCGCGCGCACGTCCCGCACCGGCCATCGCGCACCCCTCACCGAGGCCCCCGGGCCTCTCTCGGCAGGCCGAGCACCCGCTCGGCGATGATGTTCCGCTGGATCTCGTCCGAGCCGCCGTAGATCGTGTCGGCGCGCGAGAAGAGGAAGAGCCGCTGGGCCGCGTCGAGCCGGTAGGGGTCGTCCGCGGACCAGTCGCCGGGCCCGGCCGCGCCGCGCGCCCCGCGCACCCGCACCGCGAGCCGCCCCAGCCGCTGGTGCCACCCGCCCCACAGCAGCTTCGCCACACTGGGCGCGCCCGGGTCGCCGCCGCCGAGGGTGCGCAGCGCGTTCCACCGCATGACCCGCAACTCGGCCCACAGCTCGGCCAGTTCCGTACGGACGACCGGGTCGTCGGCGGCGCCGCCGCGCACGGCCTGGCGGGCCACGTCCGCCAGCTCGGCGGCGAAGGCGATCTGCTGGGCGAGCGTCGACACGCCCCGCTCGAAGCCCAGCAGCCCCATCGCGACCCGCCAGCCGGCGCCCTCCCCGCCGACGACGTGGGCGGCGTCCGCGCGCGCCCCGTCGAAGAACACCTCGTTGAACTCGGCCGTGCCCGTGAGCTGCCGGATCGGCCGCACCTCGATCCGGCCCGGCTGGTCCATCGGCACGAGCAGGAACGACAGGCCCTCGTGCCGCCGCGCCCCCGGCGGGCCGGTGCGCGCGAGCACGAAGCACCAGTCGGCCTCGTGGGCGAGCGACGTCCACACCTTCTGGCCGCTGATCCGGTACGCGTCCCCGTCGCGCTCGGCGACCGTCCGCACCCCGGCCAGGTCGGAGCCCGCCCCCGGCTCGCTGTAGCCCTGGCACCACAGGGCCTCCCCGCGCGCGACGGGCGGCAGGAACGCGTCCTTCTGCTCCTGGGTCCCGTACGCGAGGAGCGTCGGCGCGAGCAGCTTCTCGCCGATGTGGCCCACCCGTCCGGGCGCCCGCAGCCGCGCGTACTCCTCGGCCCACACGACCTGCTGCGTGAGCGTCGCCGTCCGGTTCCCGTACGCGCCCGGCGCCGTGTCCCACCCGATGCCGATCCACCCGCCGCGCCCCAACTCCCGCTCCCAGGCCCGGCGTACGTCCATCCGCTCGTGCTCGCCGCCGGGTCCGCCGTGCCCCGCGGCGGCCGCGTAGGCGCCGGTGAGGTGCTCGGCCAGCCACTCCCGCGCCCGCGCCCGGAACGCCTCGTCCTCGGGGCCGGGTCCGAAGTCCACGGCGGGCCCTAGGCGCCGGGGCCCGCGGGACCCGGCCGGGCGTCGGCGGCCGCCCTCGGCGCGGGCCCCGCGTTCGGGCGGGCCCCGTCCGCCGCGGCCCTCGCCGCCGCCTCCACCCGCGCGAGCAGGGGCATCGGGTCGCTGCCCACCGTCCCGGGCAGCACGTCCGCGATCCGCTCCGGGGTCCAGCCGCCGTCGGCGTACGCGGCCCGCAGCTCGCGCGGCTGCGCCCACACGGCGATCTTGGGTCCGGCGACGGTGTACACCTGCCCGGTGATCCGCTCCCGCCGCGCCCGGTCGCTCAGCAGGTACACCACCAGCGCCGCGACGTCCTCGGGCTCGCCGATCTCCGTGAGCTCCATGGGCACCTGCGCGGACATGCGGGTCCGGGCCACCGGCGCCACCGCGTTGGCGGTCACCCCGTACTTGTGCAGGCCGAGCGCCGCGCTGCGCACCAGCGAGATCACCCCGCCCTTGGCGGCGCTGTAGTTGGCCTGCGAGACGGAGCCCTGGTGGCTGCCGCTGGTGAAGCCGACGAGGGTGCCGGAGCGCTGCTCGCGCATCACGGCGGACGCGGCCCGGAAGACGGTGAAGGTGCCCTTGAGGTGGGTGGCGAGGACGGGGTCCCACTCCTCCTCGGTCATGTTGAACAGCATCCGCTCCCGCAGGATCCCGGCGACGCACACCGCCCCGTCGAGCCGCCCGTACGCGGACAGCGCCGTCTCGACGACGCGCCGGCCGCCCGCCATGGTGGAGACGTCGTCGGCGACGGCCACGGCTTCGCCGCCCGCCGCCGCGATCTCCTCGGCCACGGCCCGCGCCACCCGGCTGGTGGGCTCGGCGCCCGCGACGGACACCCCGTAGTCGTTGACGACGACCCGGGCGCCCTCGGCCGCGGCGGCGAGCGCGACGGCCCTGCCGATGCCGCGCCCCGCGCCCGTCACGGCCACCACCTCGCCTGCCAAGAAGTTCCCCACACCGGCCCCCTCCCGCAGTATCTGACGGACCGTTAGATTTTAGGGCCCGTCGGTCGCGGTGACACAAGCCCCGGGGAGGCCCCATGTCGGCGTCAGGCACACATCCGCCCATGCCGCCGGCGTTTCACGAGATCGCCCGGCGCGTCAACAACTGGGGCCGCTGGGGCGCCGACGACGAGCTGGGCACCCTGAACCTGATCACCGACGGCGTGGCGCGCGCGGCCGCCGCCACCGTGCGCACCGGCCGCCGCGTCCCGCTCGCGCTGCCGCTGCGCCACGACGGCGTCCAGACGGGCCTGATCCCGGGCCGGGTCAACCCGCTGCACACCATGACGCAGGTCAACCGGCGCCTCGGCCCCGGCCCGGTCGCCACCAGCGACGACACGGTGGTCATGGGGCTCCAGGCGGCCACCCACTGGGACGCGCTGCCGCACGTCTCGCACTCGGGCCTGCTCTACAACGGCCGCCCCGCCGACACCGTGACGGCCCACCGGGGTGCCCGCTTCGCCGGCATCGACAAGGTCCCGCACCTCCTCACGCGCGGCGTCCTGCTCGACGTGGCCCGCGCGCGGGGCGTGGACAGGCTGCCGGGCGGCCACGCGGTCACGCCCGAAGACCTGGACCGGGCCGAGGAGTTCGGCCGGGTGGCGGTACGCGCCGGGGACGTCGCCCTCGTCCGCACCGGCCACATGGCGGTGTACCTGGCGGGCGACCGGGACGCGTACGCCCATCCGTCGCCGGGACTCTCGTACCGTACGCCGGAGTGGTTCCACGCGCGGGACGTCGCGGCGGTCGCCAACGACACGCTCACCTTCGAGGTCTTCCCGCCGGAGATCGAGGGCCTGTGGCTGCCGGTGCACGCCCTGCACCTGGTGGAGATGGGCATGCTCCAGGGCCAGAACTGGAACCTCGAAGAGTTGTCCACAGCCTGTGGAGAAGAATCCCGCTACAGCTTCCTGCTGGCCGCGACGCCCGAGCCGGTCACGGGCGCGACGGGCGCGCCGGTGGCTCCGGTCGCGGTCCTCTGAGTCGTGGGCCTTCGGAGTCGTGGGCCTCTGATGCACGGGCCTCTCAGCCAGTGACCTCTGTGCCTCGGGCCCCTTCCCCCGGGTCCCGTTCGGAGTTCGGGTGGCGGCGCGTCGGCGCCTGCCCCTGTCGCGTGTCCGCGCGCCGCCATCCGCTCCGGCGTACGAGCCCCGCCCCCCTGGTGCCCTGAAGGAGCGCGACGCCGAATCGCGACCCGCACCTCGCCAAGGACCGGGCCACAGGCGCCACCGTCCCTCGGCGTCCCCTCGCGGCGAATCGCTGCACTCAAGCGTGATCAGCCGGACACGCTACGTCAACACCCGCTCGGGAATTTATGCCCTATGCCGGTTTTGCTCCGCCCGCGCACGGCCGCGCACAGGGGCACAACACGGCGCACGCGCCGACATGACGGGGGGCACGGCCGGCACGGGACGGCGAGGACCGGCCGGTTCGGCCCGTCCGGCGTCCGAGAGCGAGGCGCGGAGCGCCGACAGCGGGGGTTCGGACCCACCGCGTCCCGGGTCAGTGGACCCCGAGCGCGACACCCTCGTGGGCGGGGTGCCGGAACGCCGCCCCCCGGGCGGGGGGCGGCGCCTCACACCGGTCCACCTCGCACCAGATCCGCTTGCCGCTCCCCTCGTGCTGCCAGCCCCACCGGTCCGCGAGCCCGTCCACCAGCTCCAGGCCGCGGCCGTTCGTCTCGTCCCGCTCCGCGTGCCGCTGCCGCGGGGGCCGCGCGCTGCGGTCGGCGACCTCGACGCGGACGGTGCCGGGCTCGCTCGCGGGCACCCCGGGGAGCAGCATGCGCAGGACGGCCGGACAGCCGGTGTGTACCACGGCGTTGGTGACGAGCTCAGAGATCAGCAGGATCAGCGTCTCGGCCACGGGCTCGTCGGCCGCTATGCCCGACCCCGCGAGCCGCGACCGCGCCCATCTGCGTGCCCGGCCCACTTCCGCGGGGTCCGGCCCGACTTCTAGCTGAACTTGAAGCACCTGCACCGCTCACACCATCCGAACCGGCGGACACATCGCCTCGCGACTCCTCAGGGTCACGGAACGTGAGCCCCTCGGAAGCCAGCATGGTTGACGTACAGTCACCCCAACAAGCGCTTCGGGCATATTCCAGCGCGAAGGAGTACGCGTACGGCATACTGTGCGACGCGCGCCGCGGGGGGTCGAACAGGTCGGCGCCCGGCCGTGTCCTGTCCGGCGAGCGGCGGGCGTTACCAGGCACGGAGGGCCCTCGGGGGCTGCTCCGGCACGGTTCGGCCTCAGGACCACTCGCATCTCACACAAGGTACCGGAGCCGGGCACCGACTCCGCGTCGCGACGAGTCACGCAAAGGACACAACCCGGTATCGACGTTCCGTAGCCTCACGGGCGTTCGGCATTTCTCACGTCGATCACACTCATGGTCAGCTCTGCGTGACGATGCCATCCCATCCAGCGACGCACGCCCCATAAGGCGACGCCCGCCCCGCAAAGTGCCGCACACACCACCAACCACGCACACCTCGCCAACCCCCCACACCCCCTCAACCACTGTCACGCCGCCCCCTCAAGGCCGCGCCGTCACAGCGCGGCGGCCAGCTCCTCCTCCGCGCGCGCCGCCGTCGTGCCGAGCCGGGCGCGCACCCAGGCCCGCTTGAGGTGCAGGTGCACGTCGGCCTCCCAGGTGAAGCCCATGCCGCCGTACACCTGGAGGCAGTCGCGGGCGTTGCGCACGGCGGCGTCGTCGGCCAGGAGCTTGGCCGCGACGGCCTCGCGCGGGTCGCCGGTGACGGCGGCGGCGTACACCGCGGCGCGGGCCGGCTCGGTGCGGACGAGCAGCTCGGCGCAGAGGTGCTTGACGGCCTGGAACGCGCCGATGGGCTGCCCGAACTGCTCGCGCTCACCGGCGTATCGGACCGCGGCGTCGCGGGACGCGCAGGCGGAGCCGAGCTGTTCGGCGGCGAGCAGCAGCGAGACGTCCGGGCCGTCCTCCCGGCGGCCGGGGACGCGGTGCAGCGGGGTGAGCGGGTCCACGGAGCGCAGGGGCTCGGCCGCGGTGACGTCGCCGCGCACCACGTCGGCCTCGGCGAGCCAGGGCACGAGCGTCCCGGACACGGCGGTCACGACGGTCTCGCCGGTGGCGGCGCCCTCGACGTCACCGGCGGCGAGGAACGTCGCGACCAGCGGCCCGGGCAGCAGCGCCCGCCCCGCCTCCTCGAACACCAACACCGCCTCGGCCGCGCCCTGCCCGAGCCCGCCGCGCGCCTCGGGCACGCACAGCGCGAAGAACCCGGCCTTCCCGAGGGCCCGCCACAGCTCCCGGTCCAGGCCGGGCGCGTCCACGGCGGCCCGCAGCGCGTCCCGCCCGAACCGGGCCCGCAGGATCTCCCGGAACCCGTCGCGCAACGCGCGCTGGTCGGCGCTCAGTTGGAAGTCCACGCCTCACCGCCCCTTCGGCAGCCCGAGGAGCCGTTCGGCCACGATGGTGCGCTGGATCTGCGAGGTGCCGGCGGCGATGGTGTACGACAGCGACGACAGGCGCTCCCGCGTCCAGGTCCTGCCGAGGTCGAGGGCGTCGTCGCCGAGGACGTCGGCGGCGGCGTCGTACAGCTCCTGGCGCGCGTGGGAGTAGCGCAGCTTGAACACGGACGCGCCGGGCCCGGGGACGCCGCCGGTGTGCTGGGCCTCGCTGGCGTTCCACTGCGCGAGCCGCCACAGGGCGCCGAACTCGGCGCTCAGGCGGCCGAGTCGGCGGCGCAGCACGGGGTCGTCCCAGCGGCCGTCGGCGCGGGCCTCGCGGGCGAGGTCGCCGAGCACGCGGCGGCAGGCCACCACCTCTCCGGCGAAGGCGGTGCCCCGCTCGTAGGACAGGGTCACCAGGGTCACGCGCCAGCCGTCGTCCTCGGCGCCGACCCGGTGGTCGACGGGCACCCGCACCTCGTCGAGGAACACCTCGGCGAACTCCGTGGACCCGGCGAGCGTGCGCAGCGGCCGTACCGTGACGCCCGGCGCGGCCATCGGCAGGGCGAGCCAGGTCAGGCCCCGGTGCTTGGGGGCGTCGGGGTCGGTGCGCACGAGGAGTTCGCACCAGTCGGCGACCTCCGCGTGCGAGGTCCAGATCTTGGAGCCGCGCACCACGTAGTGGTCGCCGTCCCGCCACGCGCGCGTGCGCAGCGACGCCAGGTCGGAGCCGGCGTCCGGTTCGCTGAAGCCCTGGCACCACACCTCGTCGCCGCGCAGGATCGGCGGCAGCCAGCGCGCCCGCTGCTCCGGGGTGCCCTCGGCGGCGATGGTCGGCCCCGCGTGCAGCAGGCCGACGAAGTTGGCCCCCACGTAGGGGGCGCCCGCCTCCTCGGTCTCCTCCAGGAAGATCAGCCGCTGGGTGGGCGTCGCCTCCCAGTGCACGCCGCCGTAGCCCGCGTCGTACAGCGCCCGCTGCCAGGCGGTGTCGTACGCGCGCCGCCCCGGCCAGTCGTGCGGCGAGGGGGGTGCGGGCAGCGTCGGCAGGGCGCGGGCGAGCCACTCCCGCAGCCCGTCGCGGAAGGCCTCCTCCTCCTCGGTGTACGCGAGGTCCATCAGCCGCGCCCCGGGCCCGGGGCGCCGACGCCGCCGTTCCGCAGCAGTCCCATGCGCCACCTTCCGTCGTGCAGCGTCCGGCGCGCGTCACTCGGGCGCGCGCGTACCGTATCTGACGGTACGTCAGTTCGCAGGCTAGCCCCGCGCCCCTGGACCGGCAAGGCGCGCGGCCCTACGCTCTGCCCGCTGCCTGACGAACCGTCAGCTAGGCGCGCTCCGGCACTCGCTCGGCCGTCCGAGGAGGCACCCGTGACCGACACCGCCCACGCGCTCGCCGCCTGCGCCACCCTGTGGGACCTGCTCGACCGGCGCGCCGCGCTCACCCCCGGCGCCCCGGTCCTCATCCAGGCCGCCGACGACCCCGCCGACGACCGGACCCTGACCTTCGGCGGCCTGCGCGACCGCTGCGAACGCGTCGCGGCGGGCCTGTACGCGCGCGGCGTACGGCCCGGCACCGTCGTCGCCTGGCAACTGCCCACGCGCATCGAGACCGCCGTGCTCTCCTTCGCCCTGGCCCGGCTCGGCGCCGTCCAGTCGCCCCTGATCCCCTACCTGCGCGAGCGCGAGGTCGGCTTCGCCCTGCGCGCGTCGAAGGCGGAGTTCTTCGCCGTACCCGGGGTGTGGCGCGGCTTCGACCACACCGCGATGGCCCGGCGCCTGGGCGCGCCCACCGTCCTGACCGCGTACGACGAGCTGCCCGAGGGCGACCCCGGGACGCTGCCCCCGCCGCCCGCCGACGGCACGGCCGTGCGCTGGATCTACTGGACCTCGGGCACGACGTCCGAGCCCAAGGGCGTGCTGCACACCGACCGTTCGCTGCTCGCGGGCGGCGCCTGCCTCGCCCACGCACTCGGGCTCTCACCCCGCGACGTCGGTTCGATGGCGTTCCCCTACGCGCACATCGCCGGACCCGACTACACGGTGATGCTGCTCCTGTGCGGCTTCCCCGCGGTCCTCTTCGAGCGGTTCGCGCTGCCCGACGCGCTCGACGGCTACCGGCGGCACGGCGTGACCGTCGCGGGCGGCTCCACGGCGTTCTACACGATGTTCCTCACCGAGCAGCGCAAGGACCCCGCCCGCCCGCTGATCCCCACCCTGCGCCTCCTCGCGGGTGGCGGCGCCCCCAAGCCGCCCGAGCTGTACCACGCCGTCGTGCGCGAGCTGGGCTGCCAACTGACCCACGGGTACGGCATGACCGAGGTACCCATGATCACGATGGGGTCCCCGGACGACACCCCCGAGCACCTCGCCACCACGGAGGGGCGCCCGCCCGCCGGCATGGAGATCCGCGTCACCGACGCCGCCGGCGCGGAGCTGCCGCCCGGCGCCGACGGCGAGATACGGCTGCGCGGCGAAGCCGTCTGCCGGGGCTACCTGGACGCGGCGGCGACCCGCGAGGCCTTCGACGCGGACGGCTTCCTGCGCACCGGCGACCTCGGGCACGTCCTGGACTCCGGGCACCTGGTGCTCACCGGCCGCGCCAAGGACCTCATCATCCGCAAGGGCGAGAACATCTCCGCCAAGGAGATCGAGGACCTGCTGCACGGCCACCCCGCCGTCGCCGACGCCGCGGTCGTCGGCCTGCCCGACCCCGCCCGCGGCGAACGCGTCTGCGCCGTCGTCGAACGCGCCCCCGGCGTCCCCGACCTGACCCTGCCCCAGGCGACGGCGTACCTGCGCGGGGCGGGCCTGTCCGTGCACAAGCTCCCCGAGCAACTGGAGGTGGTGGACGCGCTGCCCCGCAACGAGACGCTGCGCAAGGTCCTCAAGTACGAGCTGCGGGAGCGGTACGCGGACTGAACGACTCCCGGACCCGCTGGAGTGGCGGGACCGGGAGACACAAGCCGCGGACGGGCGGCGTCCGCCTACTCCGGGACGGTGAAGTACGACGCGAAGGCCGACACGACCTGGTCCTCGGTCACCGGGCCCAGGGCCTGCGCGGCCAGGGAGGCGATCTCGCGCTCCACGCCCAGCGCCCGCAGCGCCCGCTCGACCTCGGCCCCCTGGGCCACCCCGTCCCCGTCGCCGTCCGCCAGGGACAGGGCCGCGTGCAGGAACGGCCGCGCGATCTCCGCGAACCCGGCGGGGTTGTCCCGCAGCCGCTTCACGGCGCCGCCCACGAACTCGTCCCGGGTGATGCGCTGGTCGCCGTCCCGGTCGGCGATCCCGGCCATGCCCTGCCAGAACGCCTCCGCCCCGACGTACAGGGCCTGGCCCTGCTCGGACCGCGCGGGCACCTCGAACTCGGCGAGCAGCGCCGCGGCCGCCGTGCTGAAGTCCTCACGGGAGATGTAGCCGTTGCCGTCCTGGTCGAAGGTGGCGAAACGGGCCGCGATCCTACGCTCGTACTCGGCACTGTCCATGGTGTTCGGGCCGCCTCACTTCTCACGCGGATGGGGGTACGCCTGACCTGGCCGCGGCCACGTCAGATGTCCGTCAGTATCTGTTCAGCGAGCGTACGACGCCGTCGCCCGCCGGGAGGCGGAAAAGCGACGCTTGTGCCAAGACCGCGGGAATTCCGCGACAAGGGAGTGTCACGGACGCGCTCCGGGCCCGGCGGGCACGCCGACGGTGGCATCCGCTCGCCCATGGTTGTACCAGTAATCCGATCTTGACAGGTATACGGGGTTCCGCTTACCCGCGCGCGCCCGCCGGAAGCGGCCCGGAAGCGGCACGGTAGGCCAGCCGCCCGCCACTCGCCGCCCGCCGCTACGCCGAAAGGGGCTCGGCCGCGTCGTCCACCGCCCGCGCCGCGTCCGGGTACACCTCGAACAGGCGGCGGACGCCGAGCGCCGCGAGGACCCGGTTCACGTGCGAGCCGTCAACCGCCCCCTGGGCGGGCAGGATCAGCCGCAGCCGGCCGCGGCAGGAGCGCATCAGGCGGCGCGTGGCTATCAGCACGCCCACGCCGCTGGAGTCGCAGAAGAGCACCTCGGACAGGTCGAGCACCACACTGCGGCGGCCCTCCGCCACCGCCTCGTGCACGCGCTGGCGCAGCACCGGTGAGGTCAGCAGGTCCATCTCGCCGGACACCCGCAGCACGGCCCAGCCCCGCTGTTCGCCGACGGCCACCTTCAGCGCCACGCGCCACGCCTCTCGTCCACCGGGCTCCCCGCCTCTCTCGTCGCCGCCGCCTCAGCCACGTTCCATGAAACACCAGACCCTCCCGCGTCCGGAAAGGGGGCGTTGCGGACGACCGGGCCAATATCATCCGCCGCCCCGCCGGGCCCCCGCATCGCGGCAAAGAGCCGGAAAGCGAGGGGAAAGCGGTGCGTTGTCAGTGCGGCCGACTACATTCGAACCAACGGTGAAGACGAGCACGGGACGAGCACGGCGAGCGCACGAGGGGGACGCATGCCGAAGGACGCACCGCGTCGGTGGGACCGCCGCATGCAGCAGCGACTGGCGCACGGGGAGGCCGCGGCGCTCGGCGAGCTGTACGACCGCTTCGCCTCGCTCGTGCACAGTCTGGCGCACCGCGTCCTGGGCGACGTCGCCGCGGCCGACCGCATCACCCGGGACGTGTTCACCCACATCTGGGAGAACCCCGAGGCGTACGACCCCAAGCAGGGACCGCTGCGCTCCTGGATCGCCACGCTCGCCCACCAGCAGGCCGTCCAGCGGCTGCGCCGCACCGAGTCCGCCGCCCTCGCCCGCGGCGGCGCAGGCACCCCCGAGGAGCTGGAGCGCAAGGTCCGCCGCGCCTCCGCCGCCGCCCGCGCGGACTACATCGTCACGGCCATGCCCGCCCCGCTGCGCGCCGCCCTGGAGCTGGCCTACTTCCAGCGGCGCGACTACCGCCAGACCGCCGCCGACCTCGGCGTCACCGAGGACGAGGCCCGCCGCAGGCTCCGCCTCGGCCTCCAGCTCCTGTCCACGGCGTACGACACCCGGGACGCCCACGGCACGCCCGACACCAGCAGCCCCGCCGACCCCACCGGCCCCTCGGGTCCTTCCGGCCCCTCGTACGGCGCCCACGGCTACGGGAGAACACTGTGAACAGGCCGGGCCTGCCCGATCCGTACGACCCGTACGACCGCGGGGGCGAGGGCGTCGGCGGCGGCACGGGCCGCCCGCGCATACCGGCGCCGCGCGTGCCCGCGGAGGACACCGGCGCGCCGCTGCCCGCCACCGCGCCCGAGCCGCTCGTGCTCGACCACCCGGTGCTGAAGTCCCTGCTCGGCGCCTGGGCGCTGGCCGCCTGCTCCCCGGCGGAGGCGGCGGCCGTCGAGGAGCACCTCGGCGACTGCGGGCCGTGCGCCGAGGAGGCCCTGCGGCTGCGGGACGCGGTCGGGCTGCTGCACCCCGAGGAGAGCCTCGACCTCGACCCCGGGCTGCGCACCCGCGTCCTGGCGAGCTGCCTCGGCCGGCGCCCGCCGCGCGTCCCGCTGCCCGACTGGGCCGCTCCGTACGACGCGGAGACCGCCCGGCTCGACGCGCTCCTGAAGGACATCGGGGACGTCGAGTGGCACGCGCCGGTGCGGCTGCGGTGGTTCGACGACGACCGCCCCGTCAGCCGCAAGACCACCGTCGCCGGGGTCATCGCCCACCTCCTCGCCGTCGACGGCCTGGTCGCCACCGCGCTCGGCCTGGAGGACCCGCTGGGCGCGGACGCCGCGCCGGGCCTCGGCCCGGCCGCGCGCACGGAGGCGTACTGGCGGGCGGCGCAGGCCCCGCCCACGCGGGCGGTGCGGGAGCCCTGGCGGGACCAGACGCACGAGCTGATCCGGACGGTGTCGTTCGCGGGCGGCGGCTCCGGCCGCCTCCCGGTGCCGTACGGCGTACCGCCCGATACGACCACCGCGCCCGGGGACGCGGCCCCCGGCCCGGCGCTGCCGCTGCGCGACTCGATGCTGGAGCGGGCCTTCGAGTGCTGGATCCACGCGGAGGACATCGCGCAGGCCGTCGACTACCCGTACGAGCCGCCCGCGCCCCGCCATCTGCACCGCATGATCGACCTGGCGGCGCGGCTGCTGCCCGCGACACTGGCCGAGCGGCGCCGGGCGGGACGGGCCCCGGCGGGCCCGCCGGGGCGCAGCCTGCGCCTGGAGGTCGAGGGGGCCGGGGGCGGCGAGTGGCTCATCCCCCTGGACGCGCCCGGCACGAGCGGCTCCCCCGACGGCGAGGTGGCGCACGTCGCGCTGGACGGAGTGGAGTTCTGCCGCCTGGCCGCGGGCCACGTCTCCCCCGAGGAGGCCGCCGCGGGCCAGGTGGGCGACCGCGAGGCGATCCGCGACGTCCTCTTCGCAGCAGCGTCCCTGAGCCGCCTGTAACGGACCCGCCCCCGCCAGGGGCGGCGGCCCTCCACCACCGCGCAAGGGCCGGGCACCACCCGCCCGGGGGCCGGGTCCACCCCACCCGGGGGGGGCGGCCCCCCACCCGCCGCCCCGGGGTCGGGCCCGCTCACCCGAGGGCTGGACCCACCCGAGGGGGCGGTCCCACCCGACGGCTGGACCCACCTGCCCGAAGGGGCGGAGCCAGCCACCTGCCGCCACGCGCAGGGCTCACGGCCAGAGCCCGGCGCCACGGGCGGGTGGACGGGGAAGCCCTGCCGACGCAACGGCAACACGGGCAGGGCGCACCCAACACCCGAAGGACGGTCCCACCCGCCCGCCCCCACCCGCAGGACGCGACACCAGAGCCCGGCGCCACGGGCAGGCGGAGGCACAGCCGTGACAGCGGCGACACGGGACGGCTCGACCCACACCCGAAGGGGCAGACCCACCCACCCGCCCCCACCCACAGAACTCGACACCAGAGCCCAGTGCCACAGGCGGGCGGAAGACCCAGCCGCGACAGCGGCGACACGGGCGCGGCTCGACCACACCGAGGAACGGCCCCCCCCACCCACAGGGCTCACCACCAGAGCCACACGTCACGGGCGGACCGCACGGAAAGCCCCGCCGCAGCAACGGCAACACAGGCAGGGCTCGCCCCACGCTGAAGGGCAGCCCCACCTGCAAGGCTCATCACCAGAACCCGGTGCCACGGGCGGACGGGACGCCCCACCACGACAACGGCAACACGGGACGGCTGGACCCACACCCGAAGGACGGACCCACTCGCCCACCCGCCCCCACCAACAGGGCGCACCGCCGCAGCGCGGCACCACGGGTGGCCAGGCGGGGAAACCCCGCTGCGCCACGCACCAGAGCCCAGCGGCCGCAGCCAATGTGCGGGCGGGAGAGACGCCGCCGCGACAGCAACGGCAAAGGGCACCACCCGCCGCGCCCCGCCGCCAGGCCCCGCAATCGCAGCCAGGTGTCACAGGTGAGCGGGCGGGAAACCCCGCCGTAACCGCGGCGGCACGCCGGGGCACCGCCCGCAGCGCCACGCGCCAGACCCAACAGACGGAGCCAGGCGTCACGGGTGAGCGGGTCGGAAAGCCCGCCGCGACAGCAGCGGCACAAGCGACATCACCCGCAACGCCCCGCGCACAAGCCCCGGCAGCGCAGCCAGGCGTCACGGGTGAGCGGGCCGGAAACCCCGCCACGACAGCAGCGGCACAAGGGCACCACCCGACGCGCCCCGCACCCCAGGTCCCGCAAGCGCAGCCAGGTGTAACGGGTGGGCGGGTGGGAAACCCCGCCGCGACAGCGGCGGCACATGCGGCACACCCGCAGCCCCACGCGCCACAGCCCCGCAGACGCAGCCAGGCACCGCAGGCGAGCGGACCAGAGACGCCGCCACGACAGCACGACACAAGGGCGCCACCCGACGCGCCCCGCACCCCAGGCCCCGCAGGCGAAGCCAGGTGTAACGGGTGGGCGGGTGGGAAACTCCGCCGCGGCAGCGGCGGCACATGCGGCACGCCCGCAGCGCCACCGCGCCAGAGCCCCGCAAGCGCAGCCGGGTGGCACGGGTGGGCGGGTGGGAAACGCCGCCGCGGCAGCGGGGGCACCACCCTTAACGCGCCCCGCACCCCCGGCCCCAGCAAGCGCAGCCGGGTGGCACGGGTGGGCGGGTGGGAAACGCCGTCGCGGCAGCGGGGGCGCCGCCCGCAGCGCGCCCCGCGCCCCGGGCCCCAGCAGACGCAGCCGGGCAGCACGGGTGGGCGGGCGGGAAAGCCCCCACGGCAGCAGGGCACCGCCCACAACGCACCCCCGGCCCCAGCAGACGCAGCCAAGCGGGAAAGCCCCCGCGGCAGCGGGGCGCGGCCTGTGCCTGGGGTCAGGCGAAGACGACCGTACGGTGCCCGTTGAGCAGGATGCGACGCTCCGCATGCCACTTCACGGCCCGCGCCAGCGCCTGGCACTCGACGTCCCGCCCCACCGCCACCAACTGCTCGGGCGTCACCTCGTGCCCCACCCGCTCGACCTCCTGCTCGATGATGGGGCCCTCGTCCAGGTCGGCGGTGACGTAGTGCGCGGTGGCACCGATCAGCTTCACGCCGCGCGCGTGCGCCTGGTGGTACGGCCGCGCGCCCTTGAAGCTCGGCAGGAAGGAGTGGTGGATGTTGATGATCCGCCCGCTGAGTTCCTTGCACAGGTCGTCCGAGAGGACCTGCATGTAGCGGGCGAGCACGACGAGCTCGACGTCCTGCTCCCGCACCAGCTCCAGCAGGCGCGCCTCCGCCTCGGCCTTGGTGTCCTTGGTGACCGGGATGTGGTGGAAGGGGATCCCGTACGAGGCGGAGAGCTCGGCGAAGTCCGTGTGGTTGGAGACGACGGCCGCGATCTCCACCGGCAGGGCGCCGATCCGGGAGCGGAACAGCAGGTCGTTCAGGCAGTGGCCGAACTTGGACACCATCAGGACGATCCGCATGCGGTCCTCCGCCCCGTGGATCTGCCAGTCCATGTGGAAGGAGTCCCCGACGGCGGCGAAGCTCGCGCGCAGCTTGTCCAGGGTCACCGGCGGCTCCGCGGAGAAGTGGACCCGCATGAAGAACAGACCGGTGTCGTGGTCGCCGAACTGCTGACTGTCCTCGATGTTGCAGCCGGTCATGAAGAGGTAGCTCGACACGGCGTGCACGATGCCCTGTTTGTCCGGGCAGGAGAGGGTGAGGACGTACTGTTCGGCGGAGGCTGCGGGGGCGGCGGACTGCTCGTTCATGCGGCCAAGGTTCCCATAGCGGACGCGGCCGGGGGCAATCGTCCCGCAGGACGGACCCCGGCCCCCGGACCTTCAAGCCCCGGACCTCCAAGCCCCGGACCTCCGAGCCCCGGACCCGGACCTCCGAATCCCCGGCCCCCGGCGCCTGCACCTCTGCCCTACGGCCCCCCGGCCCGCCGCACGGGCGTCAACCGGCCCGCCTCAACCGGCCCGCGTCAGCCAGACCGCCTCAGCCGACCCGCGTCAGCCGACCCGCCTCACCCAGCCCACGGCACCCGACCCGCACCGGCCAACCCGCCTCACCCGGCCCGCGTCAGTATCCGCAGCACCTCGAGCGACTTCGGCGGCGTGTCCGGGTCCTCCCCGTCGCCCGCCGCCAGGCGCACGTGCGCGTCCCGCGCCGCCCGCACCGCCTCCGGCCACCCCGGGTGCGCCAGGTACGCGGACACGGCGGCGTCCGGGCCGACCTCGTGCATGATGCGCAGGACCCGGAGCACGGCGGCGTCGACCAGGGCCGCCTCCTGCGGGTCGCGGAAGATCGTCCCGACGTACTTCTCCGCGGACCAGTTGTCCAGCCACGTGTCCTCGACAAGGCGGTACACGGCGTCCGTCACGTCCCCGTACTCCTCGCGCCCGGCGAGCCAGCACTCCCGCTGGAACTCCGGGTCCGAGAGCATGTGCAGCGCCGAGCGCACGTTGCTGCGCCAGCGCCACCACGGCATGTCGTTCGTTGGCATGGCGCCTATGGTCCTTGACCGACGGCCGCGACGGGAAGAGTTCTCCGAACCTTGCACGGTCATCGATCGTACGTTCCCACATCCTCCCCTCTTCCTGGGCCCTGCCCGTTCACGCGTTCGTCACCATCCGTTGAGAGAGCGTCACTCCACGGTTGGTCCCCTACCGCCATCGTGCGTGTTCATGCCCGCCTTGCGACGCGTCTTCCTCCCCCGCCCCGCCGAGACCGCGACCCGAGCGCGCAGAGCGGCGTGTGCCGCGGCGGCGGTGGCGGCGGCCGCGGCGCTGACGGCCGGCTGCGGGGTCGTCCCCGGCACCACGGGGGGTTCCGGGGACGACCCCGTCACCGTCATGACGTGGGCACCCGACGGCACCCGGGCCACCAACAAGCCCGGCATGCCCGCGATGGCCCAGGCCTTCGCCCGCTGGGTCAACGCCAACGGCGGCCTCGACGGGCACGAGCTGCGGGTCATCACCTGCAACGACCGCAACGACCCGGTGGAGGCGGCCGGCTGCGCCCGCGAGGCCGTCAAGCGGAAGGTGGCCGCCGTCGTCGGCTCGTACAGCCAGCACGGCCGGGCCTTCATGTCGCCGCTCGAAGTCGCGGGCATCCCGTACATCGGCGGCTACGGCCTCACCGACGAGGAGTTCGCCAGCCCGCTGTCCTACCCGGTCAACGGCGGCCAGCCCGCGCTGATCGCGGGCAACGGACGGCAGCTCGCCGGGGTCTGCGACCGGGTCTCGCTGGTCCGGCCCGACACCGTCGCCGGCGACGACCTCTCCAAGCTCCTCGACTCCGGCCTCGCCCAGGGCCACCGCAGGGCGTCCGCCGACATCCGGGCGCCCGAGGACGCCTCGGACTACACGGAGGAGGCCGAGCAGGCGCTGGACCGCGCGGCGGGCGGCGACCGGAAGGGCTGCGTGGCGGCGGCGCTCGGCGAGCGCACCGGCACGTTCTTCGACTCCTTCCGGCGCACCGGGGACGCGCACCCGGCCGTGCGCACCGCCTCCGTGCTCGGCAGCGTCGACCAGTCGCTGATCAACCGCTCGGGCGGCGCCGAGGGGCCGTACGAGGGCGCGTACGTCACCGGCTGGTACCCGGCGGCGAGCGACCAGCGGTGGGGGCCGATGCGGGACGTCATCCGCAAGCACGCCTTCGGCGACAACCGGGTGGACCCCGCCGACGCGGGCGTGCAGACCACGTGGATCGCGTACACCGTCCTGCGGCAGGCCGTGGAGTCGCTCGACGGCGGCGAGGTGACCCCCCGCGCCCTGCGCAAGGCCCTCAACCAGGGGCTCCGCGTGGACACCGGCGGGCTCACGCCGACGCTGAGCTGGCGCTTCGAGGACATGCTCGCGGCGGGCGAGTACCCGCGCCTGGTGAACGCGGCCGTCACCTTCCAGGTGGTGCGCAACGGCCGCCTCGTCGTGGCCCGCGAGTCGTTCGTGGACGTGGAGAAGACCCTGGAGTCCGCGCGCTGAGGCGCTCCCGGCGGCCGTGGGCGCTCGCGCCCGGCGGCCGTGGGCGCTCCGGAGCTGCGTCAGAGCTGCGTCAGAGCTGCGTCGGCACGCGCTTGGTCAGGCCGTGCTTGTCCGCGATCGCGTTCCACAGCGCCGCCGCCTGCTGCTTGGCCCGCGTCGCCTCGCCGCTCGCCCGGTTGCCCGCCGCCTGCTGCGGCGTGGGGCGGGCGTGGCCCTTGCGGCAGCCCTTCTTGCCCGCGACCTGCCCGGCCCACGCCGCGTAGTGGTTGTCGGCCGACGCGGACGCCCGCCAGGCGCGGTTCAGGGCGGTGGTCAGCCGGCCGTGCGCGGGCAGCTCGCCGACCTCAAGATCGGCGAGCCGGCCGACGAGGCCGTTGCGCTGCCGCGCGGCGGCCCGCAGGTCGCTCGCGGCCTGCCTCAGGTTCTGGCACCTGCCCACGTCGCGGACCGCGTCGATCACCGACTGGCGGCTGTCGTTGCTGTCCGCGAGGAGCTTGTCGAGGGCGACCGCCTGCTTCTTGGCCGGGTCGGCGGACGGCGACGGCTTGGCCTTGTCGTCCTTGCCGTCCCCGTCGCCGTCGTCCTCGTCCTGCGAGGAGCTCACGGCCGTCGGCTGCTTGTCCTCCGCCTTCGCGTCCCCGCCGCCCCCGGCGAGCATCGCCCCCGCGCCGACGCCGACCACGGCGATGGCGACCCCGACGGCGACGAGCAGCGGCGTCTTGGACCGCGTACGGCCCCGGCGGCGCGGCTCGGGCTCCGGCGCGGGCTCGGGCGGCAGCGCCTCGACCCGGGGCATCTGCTGGGTGGAGGAGGCGCCCTCCGGCTCCCGCCGGAAGAGGCTGTCGAACTCGGCGGGCGGCTGCCGCTCGCCGTGGCCCGCGGCGGGCGGGGCGCCGTCGGTGACGGGGGCGATGTACTGGGTGGGCGCGTTGTCCCCGGGGAAGGCGCCCTCCTCCGGTACGACGTCCGCGGCGCGGCCCAGGAACTGCGTGGCGTCCGCCCGCCCCAGGAACTGCGTGGCGTCCCCCGCGGGCATCTCGGGCGGCAGCGCGCCCGGCCCGACCGGGGGTATGTACTGGGTGGCCTGCGCGTCGGGGCCGTCCTGGGGCGCGGTGTGCCCACCCGGTGCCGCGTGGCTACCGGGGCTCAGGTGGCTGCCGTGGCTTCCGGGGCTCAGGTGGCTGCCGTGGCTTTCGGGGCCTGTGTGGCTTTCGGGGCCTGTGTGACTTGCGTGATGAGCGGGGCCCGCGTGGCTTCCGTGACTTGTGGGTCCGGCGTGGCTGACGGGCCCGGCGTGGCGCCCGTGGCCGCCGTGCCCCTGCGGGCCACCGCCCTGCTGCCCCTGCGCCCCGGACGGGCCCTGTGGCCCCTGCGGAGCCTGCGCCCCCGCCTCCATGGGCCGCAGCACCTGCGTGTGCTCGGCGGCCGACACCGGCGGCACCGGCCCCGCGCCCGACTGCGGCCGCCCGGAATGGGCAGGATGAGCGGGCTGGGCGGAATGGGCAGGATGAGCGGGCTGGGCGGGCGGCACCTGCTCGCCGTACCCCCCGGCGGCACCCGGCGCGCCCTGGCCCGTCGGCGGCAGCGGCTGTCCCTGTCCGGGCAGCGGATACGCCTCGCCGTACCCCGCCGAGGGCATCGGTTGGCCCTGGCCGTGCGCCTGCCCCCGCATCGGCCCCTGCGGATAGCCGTACCCGCCCCCGGACGCCTGCGGCCCCGGCCCGGCGGGCGGCAGCGGCTGCGCCCCGTACCCCTGCTCCGACGGCAGGGCGCCCGGCCCGCCCCCGGCCGTCGGCGGCGCACTCGGCGGCGTGCTCGGTGGCAGCGGCGTGCCCTCCGGCGGCAGCGGCATGCGCGGCGCGGCGGGGTCCTGC